>NZ_CP143545.1:2201799-2891449 GCF_046237625.1 Paraperibacillus esterisolvens
TGAAGGCAGGCTATCTCAATCACCAAGAGTCATGAAGGATGCTATCCAGGATTATTCGGTACTTTCCCGAATTACAGAAAAGGTGTATGTGTATGCTAAACTGCAGCTGGATGCAGATCCAGGGAAGCCGCAGCTGCAAACAGCCGTTTCAAAGGCTGAGGATATGTACCAGGCAGTTTCCAGTCATCTTTCCTGGTTTACTCCTGAAGCTGTCAGGCTTTCGAAAAGGAAGATGGAAACATACGCGGCAAGCAAAGAACTGAGCCCCTATAAATCTTTTCTCAGAAATATCTTTAAAGATAAGGACCATACCCTCTCAGGCAGTCAGGAACTGCTTCTATCCAGGCTGTCGCCTCTTGGCGGAACAGCGCCCTCTGTTTATGGGACACTGGAGAAGGATGTGTCATTTGGCTATATCAAAACGGATGGACGGAAGGTTAAGCTGACCCGGTCAAATTACTCCGGCTTTATGGAAAGCGACAACAGAAAGGAACGGAGCCTTGCTTATCACAAGTTATATGGCACACTTGAAAGATTTCAGGATACGTATGCCAATATTCTAAGCGCTAAGGTGAAGGCAAGTACTATAAACGCGGAAATCAGGCATTATCCATCAGCCCGGGACGCCAGCCTTGCGTCAGACAGCATACCGCCAGAAGTTTATGATAATCTGATAGCTGTTGTCCATAAGGGGCTTCCGGACCTGCACAGGTTCATGGAACTGAAAAAAGAACTGCTTGGGGTCAGGGAACTGCATATGTACGATGTGAATGCCCCGCTGCTTAAGGAGAGTACAGGATACATCCCCTATGAAAAAGCCGTGAAGATGGTAACCGAAGGCTTGAAGACAATGGGACCGGATTATACAAACATGCTCAAACAGGCATTCAGGGAAGGCTGGATCGATGTGTATCCGACTGAAGATAAACGATCAGGAGCTTATCAGTGGGGAGCTTATGATACCCATCCATATGTGCTGTTGAATTATCAGGGTACCAAAAATGACGTTTCGACGATTGCTCACGAACTCGGCCATGCCATGCATTCGGTCATGTCGAATAAAGCCCAGAATTACCTGGATGCAGGCTACGCAACGTTCACTGCTGAAACTGCCTCCACACTGAATGAAAACCTCTTATGGGACAGTGAATACAAAAAAGCAAAATCGAAAGAAAAGAAGATGCAGCTGTTATACCAGAGACTCGAAGATTTCCGTACGACCCTTTTCAGGCAGACACAGTTCGCCGAGTTTGAAAAGGAAATACACAAAATGGATGCAGCAGGAACTCCCCTTACTGCTGAAAACCTGAAGAACCTTTACAGCAGGCTCAATCAGAAGTATTATGGACCGGCAGTTAAGCGGGATGAAGAAATCGGTCTGGAGTGGGCAAGGATTCCCCATTTATACAACCATAATTTTTATGTGTATCAATATGCAACCAGCTTCGCTGCCTCAACAGCACTGACTGCACAGATCAAAAGAGAAGGAAAGCCGGCTGTGGACAGGATAAAAAGAGAACTGCTCATGAAGGGCGGCTCAAAAGATCCCATTTCTATCCTGAGGAATACTGGAGTGGATATGTCGGATGAGAAGCCGATTGAGGAATGTCTCAAGGTATTTAAAGATACACTGGACGAGCTTGAGGACCTGGCGGCTGATAAGAAAAAATGAACAAAAGGAAACCCGGATTCCACTTCAGAATCCGGGTTTCCCCTATTTATACTCCCGGAAACCATCCGGGAGAGTTGATGATGGCCTGCCACAGCGGGCCGGGAACAGTCAATTCTTCCTGTTTGTCCTTATCGATCACGGTTGCTATTTCTTCTTCTCTACCCTGCTCAATCTTCTGGACCCACTCTGGATCGATGATCAATTCCCGTCCAAGCGCAATCAGTGGGACGCCAGTCTGGAGAGCAGCAAGTGCATCCTCCGGCTTATAAATGGAGCCGACACCGATGACAGGAAGCTTCGCCCCTGCCCGGTCCTGAATGATTTCAAGGCGTGTCCGCGGATCATCTACACCCCTCTTCGGAAGAGATTTGAAATCCATAAGGGAAATATGGAGATAATCCAGACCCTTGCCGGCCAGAGCATCGACGAGGACGAGGGTTTCCGCCATCGTGATTCCCGGTGTTTCCGGCTCTTCAGGTGAAAATCGGTATCCGACGATGAAATCTTCTCTGCCGCCCACTGCCTTTTTCACTTCATCCACGACTGCCAGAGGAAATGTCAGGCGTTTTTCAAGGCTTCCCCCAAACCGGTCTTCTCTTCGGTTTGAATGAGGAGAAAAATATTGCTGAATGAGATATCCGTTGGCGCCATGTATCTCCACCCCATCAAAGCCTGCCTCGGCAGCGCGCCTTGCAGCCGCTCCGAAAGCAGATATCATTTCATCTGTTTCCTTCTCTGTGAGTTCACGGGGAACAGGAGCACCTTCCGCAGCCGCCGGAACAGCACTTGCACTGACCACCTCGCCGCCTGGAACCTGATCGGGCGGACACATTCTTCCTCCGTGGAAAATCTGCAGAACAGCTTTGGCACCTTCAGCCTTAATGGCGTCAGCCAATTTTCTCAAACCTGGTATCATTTCATCTGAGTGTACGCCAATTTCGCCAGGAAATCCTTTGCCGTCCGGTGTCACATAGGCACATGCCGTAATGACCATGCCCGGGCCTTTTGAGCGGCGTGCATAGTATTTAATTTCAGCTTCGCTGACTGTGCCATCATCGTTGGAAGAAAAATTCGTCATGGGAGCCATCACAATCCTGTTCCTTAAGGATGTTCCCTTTCCAAGATTTACACTGTCAAATAGCATTTTGTATTTTTCATTCATCTGCTTTCCTCCTATTAATACCATGTTTTCAATCTACCCAGGTAACAATCTGTTCCATGCTCCGCCTGGTTTTCTCCCTTGACGGATTTTCAGCTCTGTAACCAAAGGCAGCCATCACTGAAATTCCGAGCTTCCCATTTTCAAGGAGATCTTCATCTTCCAGGATCTTGTTTACCCTGTCTGCATCAAAGCCTTCGATCGGACATGAATCAATACCAATCATGGCTGCTGCCGTCATCATATTCGCCAGGGCTATGTAGGTTTGTTTGCTGGACCAGTCAAACAGTGCCGTTTTATTCTCAAGCAGGCCAAAATCATTTTGAAAATCCTTGTACCTCGATGTCAGGGCCGTGATGACCTCCTCGGGCATTTTCTTGGTTTCCCGCAGCTGGCTCACAAAGTATTCCGAGTCATATGTTACATCTCTGCGGGCCAGAATCATGATAAAATGGCTGGCGGTAGGAAGCTGGCCCTGCGCTCCCCAGGAGACCTCTCTGATTTTCGAACGCAGTTCAGGGTTCTGGACCACGACGAATTTCCATGGTTCCATCCCAATGGAGCTCGGGGACAACCTGCCAGTCTCGAGAATGAAGCGAAAATCGTCCTCGGAAATTTTTTTCGCTGGGTCAAATTCCTTTGTTGCATGTCTGAATTCAAAAGCATCCAGTACGTTCTTTTTCAGCTCGCTGTTATTCATCTATTGTATTGACCACCTTATCTAAAACTATTTTCTATACTCCTGCTGCATTCAGCATCAAGACTTACTTTATTTGTTATGATGCTATTGCTAAATGTAATATAAATTAATACAGTACACTATGTCAAAGAAACCGCCTGGTTTACCGGTATCGTTCTTCTTTATAGGGATCAGCTGTCATGGAATAACCGAACTCTTCCCAGAAACCCGGTTCATCCAGCTTCATAAACCGGATGCCGGAAACCCATTTTGTCCCTTTCCACAAGTAAAAGCTTGGCGGCGGAATAAACCTGAGTGGAAAGCCATGTTTTGGTGACAGCTCCTGCCAGTCATTCACTTCATCCTTCCACCTGTACACAAACAGGGCATCGTCCCCGAGCAGATCTGATAGCGGCAGGTTCGCAGAATAGCCGAAACGGTCACCGGCATAATAGCCGTAAACCTTGATATACTGAACTCCTTCTTTTATGTCTACAAGATTCAACAGTTCCCTGAGAGGAATTCCTTCAAATGTGATGCCGAATTTGGACCATGTTGTCACACAATGCATGTCAGTCGTCGCTGTAACTGACGGGAGCTTAAGCAGCTCTTGATAAGACAGCTCGACTTCTTCCTCTACATTTCCAAACAGGCGGAAACTCCAGCTCTCTTCTTCAAACTCATACACATCCCCCTGATGGAGGATCGGCCAGCTTTTGGTTTCAAACTGTCCCGGAGGCAATTTTCCATTCATCCTGTTCACCCTTTCCCCTTCATCCATTTATGTTACCCCAATGCAAGTGTTCTATCTCTTGTAGTTTTTCCTTAACAGAAACATAATATTTTGAGGCACGAAAAACTGCTGATAGAATAGACCATACATGACCACTCCAATACTGCTTGTAAAGAAAGAAGATGATAGATTTGACCAGCGAAAAAAAAGGGAAATCATTAAGGGATATTAAATACTCTGTTCTTGATCTCTCGCCAATCACTGCAGGAGGCACTGCCTCCGACTCATTCAGGAATACACTCGATCTTGCAAGACATGCAGAAAAATGGGGATATAACCGCTATTGGCTGGCCGAACATCATAATATGCCCGGCATCGCCAGTTCTGCCACATCCCTTGTTATCGGCCATGTGGCAGCAGGAACATCGACGATACGGGTCGGTTCTGGCGGCATTATGCTCCCCAACCATGCACCACTCATCATCGCAGAACAATTCGGGACACTGGAGTCCCTGTTCCCCGGCAGGATCGACCTTGGCCTCGGCAGGGCGCCCGGCACCGATCAGCTGACTGCCTATGCTCTCCGGCGCGGACCAAATAGCAATGGCCAGGATTTTCCGGAACAGCTTGAAGAATTGAGGGCGTATTTCCAACCTGAAACCGGAAGTAAAAGGCATGTGCATGCGATACCTGGTGAAGGCCTGAATGTTCCTGTCTGGCTGCTTGGCTCGAGCGGCTTCAGTGCACAGCTTGCGGGACGCCTTGGACTGCCATTTGCATTTGCCAGCCACTTTTCGCCGCAAAACACACTTGGGGCCCTAGATCTCTACAGGAAGAGCTTTACTCCATCAGATGTACTCCAGGAGCCGCATGCCATGGTTGGTGTGAATGTTATAGCAGCCGACACAGAAAAGGAAGCGAAGCGGCTGGCAACAAGCATGCAGCAGCAGTTTTTAAATCTTATCCGGAACAACCCTTCACCGCTCCTGCCTCCAGTAGATACAATGGACGGCATCTGGAGTGAATATGAAAAAGCTGCCCTGGAACAGCAGCTTGGCTCTTCCATCATTGGTGACAGGGAGACGGCTGCCGAAAAACTGCAAACCTTTCTCGACAGCACAGGGGCTGATGAAATGATCATTAATGCCCAGATCTATGACCACAGTTCCCGTCTCCGGTCCTTTGAGATAGCTGCCGAAGCTTTTAAATCATATTAAGCATTGTTAAGCGGCCTGGGGTTTCCCGGCCGCTTCTTTTAATCCCAATCAACCGGCTCCCACGATCCCTGCCTCTTCCTGATGAGAATGATCTGGCCAAGATGATGTGCCGAATGGAGATTCATTGCCATAATCTTCTCCCACCTCAATCTTTCCGATGACTCACTTGTGAGCAGCATTTCCTCATCACATTCCTCTAATGCCCTGATCCATTCTATGTGAACCTGCTTCAGCTTCTCGACAGCACCCTCCCACAAGGCTTTATCCGGCTGAACAGCGGTTTGATCCTTAAAGAAAGTGGATTCATTACTGAACTCCCCCGCATCCTCCACCGGCAGACCCATGAACCGGGCCAGCCATCTGCTGTTCCAGAAAATTAAATGATGGACGATTTCCTGAATTGAATTGTCTGTTTCATCGTCCTTCCAGGCTGCCTGCCCGGCCGTCAATCCCTTCACGGCTCTATCCAGACCGGCAAACATATTGGATTGAGTGTTCCATTCCTCCATGGCCATTTTTAATATACTTTTGATATCTGCCAAGGATCATTCCTCCTTATCTAACCTGTAATAATCCGTATTTTTACCCGTACTTTTTAACTGTTAAACAAAAAAACAGACAGCCTAAAAGTGGCTGCCTGCCTTCCTATACTTATGCTTGTGCAGCCTGCAGCTGCAGTGAAATATTGATCTGGTCGCCTACCAGAACACCGCCGGTTTCCAGGGCAGTATTCCAAGTGAGTCCATAATCACTTCTATTGATTTTCCCTTCTACGCTGAATCCTGCCTTTATGTTCCCCCAAGGATCACTTCCGCTGCCTTCGTAGGTCACGAGGAAGGTTTCCTGGCGTGTGACACCATGAAGCGTCAGGTCGCCGGTTATCGTGTAGGAGCTGCCCTGGGTGCGTGTGATGGTGCCTGATTTGAATGTCATGGCTCCAAATTGTTCAGTATCAAAGAAGTCTGCTCCGCGAAGATGGGCATCCCGATCCTCGTTCCTAGTATCAATGCTGGTGGTATCAATTGTGAAATCGATCTCTGCTGTTGTCAGGTCTTCAGGATCTGCCTCTATCACAGCATCAAATTTGTTAAAATTGCCTTTAACCTTAGCAAACATCATATGTTTTACAGAAAAATCAACACTGCTGTGTGCTGGATCCAATGCCCACTTTGCTTTTGCCATTCCTATCACTCCTAAATGTTTTTTATCTCTAATTAGAGATAATTTAATCTGAGATAATTATAAGCAAGAAAAAGACTTCTGTCAAACAAGTATACTCATTTTTCTGACAAAACCACTTTCCTAACATTTTGTAAAATCCTCTTCCTTTCGCCTAAATTCTCGCTTCATCGCTACAGCTCATTGCAATTTTTGAACCATCCCCGATTTATATGGAGAATCCTCACTAGTTTTCAAAGCTTTTGTCACCTGGCAGGAAAAAGGGAATCAAGGTGCAGAATATAGTGGCATAACCTTGTAATTTATCGCTCTCTTATAATAAAAAGAATGAAAGGAAGATTCAAAATGAACAAAAATCAGCTTTTGAAGGCTTATTCCATTAAAGATGTATCAAAAAAAATCAATGTACCTACAGGAACGATCAGACAATGGGAAAAAGACTTAAACGGCCTGCTTGTGATTCCGCGCTCCCGGCAGGGAGCCAGGTTCTATACAGAAACAGAAATCATGCTTCTTGCAAAAATTAAGGAAATGAGAGAAAAAAATCTCAGCAAGGATATGATCCGCATCCTCATGACAAAACATATGTCAGGGAGTTCTGAAACAGATTCCGAATCATTCGCACTGAAACCTGTTGAGAATTCTCCTGCCATGCAGGCTGAGGCAGAAACCCCTGTACCGGCGGGGCCAAATTTGGAAGAGCTGTTCTCCTCCCTTGAAACATACAAGCAGAATCTGCTTTCAGAGATTAAGAGTGAAATAAAAAAACAAAACAGGGAGATGCTCGAGGAAGTCCGAAATGGAATTCATGAAAGCTCGCTCAGGACGGTACAAGGCCTTTCAAAATCCATCAGCCGTGCAAATGAGAGACGGAAAACAGAGCTGACAGAAATAGCTGAAAGCATCACAGATGCGTCCATCAGGCATTCCGAAACTGTCGCAAGTCTGTCCGAGAGCATTGCGAAAAGTTCAAAAGGAACCTATGAGCAGCTATCAAAACGGATTTCCGAATCCTCCAAAACTGCGTCCAAGGATTATAAGAGCTTAATCACCTCTGCTTCAAGCAGCCTGGACAAAGCACAGAAAGACTTGATCAAGATGACCCGTTCCCTGCAGGAGGACCAGGAAACACTTGTCGAATCCTTTAACAAAAATATGGAACAGTTCAACCGTAATATTCAGGAGCGGGAAGATGTTTTTCAGGATATGGTCACAAGTTTCCGTGAAGTCGCCGCTGCTAAAAATAATAAAAAATGGTGGAAGATCTTTTAAAAATAACGGAAGGCTGGCGCTCATGCGCCAGCCTGGTTAGATTTCTTCCTCTTCAATCTGAATCCCGTTCCGTATATTCTTCCCATAGAAAATTTCATCCATTTCCTTCTGCAGCCTTTTAGATATGGTTTTCTGCTCCTCTTCCGGGAGGGTATCTTTTGTATATCCAAACAGATAATTATCCAAATCAAAATCCTTCAGCTTACATTTTGTATGGAAAATATTTTCCTGATAGACGTTCACATCAATCATGTCATACAGTTTCTGGACGCTGACCGGGATGTAGTTCTGGATTGAATCAATATCATGGTCGATGAACAATTTATGCCCTTTGATATCACGGGTAAAACCGCGGACTCTGTAATCCATGGTCATGATATCGGTGTCGAATGAATGAATAAGATAATTCAGCGCCTTAAGAGGTGAGATTTCCCCACAGGTCGACACATCGATATCCGCCCTGAAAGTGCTGATCCCTTCATCTGGATGAAATTCAGGATACGTATGCACCGTGATATGACTTTTATCGAGCTGCAGGACAACATTATCCGGCAGCGGTCCCGGTGATTCATCGTAAGACTCATGCGGCACTTCCACGACAGGCCCTTCTGATACAAGGACGGTAACGCTCGCGCCCTGAGGGACATAATCCTGCTTGGCAACATTCAGAACATGCGCCCCGATGATATCGGCCACTGTTTTCAATATATGAGTCAGGCGATCTGCATTATATTGTTCATCAATATATTCCAGATAGGCCTCACGTTCTTCTCTCGTCTTCGTAAAACAGATATCATACATGTTAAAACTCAACGATTTCGTCAAGTTATTAAAACCATGCAATTCAATCCGCTGCTCTGGTGTCAAAGCCATATGTCATTTCCCCTTATGCATTTATTTATCGTGAATGGCTCCAATATATTTCCAAAGTAATATTTGCATCCCGATTAAAAAATATACCTGTCCATTTCTACCTTTCTCATATACCCTCTATTATTGCCGAAAAAACAGTATCAGCCGCCCAAGGGGGAAATACGGTACTATGGACACAAGTGCACAAGGGAACACCTTTTGTTCTTCCATATACAAACATGTGTTTTAAATATGCAGACCATACATGGAACGCAGCCTGGACAAGACCAGAAACCAGCACAATAGGGCAGGGGGGCTGAGAATGGCACATGAAGGAATGCAGGCAAGGGCAAGATGTATACACCTGGTTTTGGAGTCTTATGTTACATTCAGCTCCTCCCCTTTTCCACGAAAAAAACCTGATGGCAGGCATCAGGTTTCTTCACGCTAGCTATTATGCCCACCACATGGAAACAGGCTTTTCTTTGATTAAAACGGATTGAAGATTCTGTACAGCCCTTGTAAAGCCTTCTTCAATGGACATGAGCGGATCTTCATGCTCTATGCTGACCACATAGTCATAGCCAAATGTCCTGAGGGCACTCATCATATCAGACCATTCCTGGACACTGTGCCCGCAGCCGACGGAGCGGAACGACCAGGCCCTGGTCTGGATGTTTCCGTAAGACTGCATATCGGTCAGTCCATACATGTTTACGTTTTCCTGGTCAATATACGTATCCTTTGCATGAAAATGATGGATTGCATTTTCTTTGCCAAGGATCTTAATGGCCGCAACTGGATCGATTCCCTGCCACCAGAGATGGCTCGGATCTAGATTGGCGCCTATGGCTGGACTGGTCAGTTCGCGGAGCTTCAGCAGAGTGTACGGAGTATGGACAAGGAACCCGCCGTGAAGCTCCAGGCCGACCTTCACTCCTTTTTGCTCAGCATAAGTTCCCCATTCTTTCCAGTAAGGAACCAGCTTTTCTTCCCACTGCCATCTCAGTACATCTCCGAACTCATTTGGCCATGGAGCGACCGGCCAGTTCGGATATTTAGCTCCCTCGTGGTCGCCGGGTATTCCGGAGAAACAGTTCACGACCGGTACTTCGAGCAATTCTGCAAGCTGGACGGTTTTTACAAAAGTATCATGTGATGCCTTCGCGAATTCTTTATCCGGCGATAATGGATTGCCATGACAGCTGAACGCACTGATGATAAGGCCTCTATCATCCACCGCCTTCTTATAGGCAAGCCGCTTTTCTTCACTCTCGAGCAGTTCATCAAGCGGACAGTGATCATTTCCTGGATAGTTCCCGGTCCCGATCTCAACAGCATCAAGACCTGCTTCCTTTACACGGTCAAGCATTTCCTCGAAGGATTTTTGAGCGAATAATACGGTGAAAACTCCCAGTTTCATAGTGCTGCTTCACCCTTCCTGTTTTCTAAAAAAAAATTGATGGATTTACCTGTTTCGCTGCTTTCATATAAAGATTCGATAATCCGCGTCACCTGAAGGGCTTCTTCCGGCTTCACGATCTGCTCAGCGAGTCCCAGGCAGGCATCTATGAAATTCTGGGCCTGCGGCAGGCTCGGGTCGTCTTCGCCGGGAATCCATGCCGCCTCACTGTTGAACAGCATGCCGTTCTTGGCATAATTCAGGCTGAACGGAAATACTTCCAGACCGCCCATGTCCCCAGAAATGCTTAGTTCTTCGACAACATTTTCCTTGATATTGTTAGACCATGAGGTTTCAAGCAGGAGTGAAACTCCGTTTTCAAATTTCACATAACCGGTCACATGATCGTCGACGTTGAATGTACTCGGATCGAAATTTCCCCACTGATTTACCTGTCCTGGAATCTTGCTCAGTGTGTTATAGGCCGTGCCGGTAACTTCTGCAACTTCGGGATTGCCGATAAGCCAAACGGCAAGATCCAATAAGTGGCAGCCGTAGTCGATCAGGCTGCCGCCTCCCTGCAGGTCTTTATTTGTGAATACGCCCCAGCCAGGGACCCTCCTGCGCCTGAGAGCTTTAATGCGGACCACAAGCGGATTGCCGACATCTCCTGCCAGCATGGCTTTTTTTGCGGCGATGGCTTCCTTCATGAACCGGTAATGAAAACCGATGGAAAGTACCTTTCCGGAACGTTCCGCAGCCTCCATCATCGCTTCGCCTTCTGCCGCAGACAATGCCATCGGCTTTTCACAGAGAACATGCACACCGGCATTCAGGGCGGCGATGGCTATTTCTGCATGATATTTATTAGGCGTAGCAATCACGACCGCATCCACATGAGCGAAAACTTCCTGATATGTTTCTGCAATTACCGGGATACCGAATTTTCCTGCTGCTTCTGCTGAGGTTACAGGGTTCAGGTCATACAGAGCTTCAATGGAAACCTGGTCGTGCAGCTTAATGAGTGTCGGGATATGCCTTCCTTGTGCAATTCCTCCGGCACCGATGATTCCTATGCGGAGCTTTGTCATTATAATCACCTATCTTTTAAATCAATTGTTTTTCCTTTAAGCTTACTACTTGCTTAGTTTGCGAAGATTCCAGGGCAGCCAGGATAATTCCAAGGGATCTTTTGCCTTCTTCCCCGCTTACTGGAACTTCTTTATTTTCTATTATACTCTCAACGAATTTATTGATGACCTGGGAACTGCTCTGGCCGCCTTCTTCGTTTGACTGGATCCGTCCCAACTCATATTTTACCGTTTCACCATTATTATATTGGACGATCAGCGAGTGATCGGGATCATCCTCCAGACGCAGGACAGCTTTTTCCCCAAAAATAATAGTGGAATTGTCCTCTCTGCCATAAGACCAGCTGGCAGCAAGCGTCCCGACTATCCCGCTTTCTGATTTCAGGATGCAGACCGCATTGTCATCCACTGTACTGTTTTCTTTTGAACTGTGTTCGACAAATGCCGCTGCTTCGACGATTTCCTCGCCCAGAAGGTAACGGATCAGGTCGGATTTATGGACACCCAGGTCTCCCATCGCACCAATAAATGCTTCTTCTTTTTTAAAGAACCAGCTGTTCTTTCCGTCCACACTCCAGCCTTCGGGACCAGGATGGCCAAACGCAGTCCTGAAGCTGTAGATCCGGCCTGCCTCACCATCGCTGATGAGTTTCCTTGCTCTTTGATGAGATGGAACAAAGCGCTGGTTATGCGCAATCATCAGCTTTTTGCCGTTTTCCTGTGCAGCCTCAATCATGGCATCTGCTTCTTCTTTTGAAGTTGCCATCGGCTTTTCACATAATACGTGCTTTCCAGCTTTCAGTGCGGCAATCGATACTGGGGCATGGAGATAATTTGGCGTGCAGACCGAAATTGCATCGATGCCATCATCATTTAACATTTCTTCATAGTTTCTATAGGCTTTGGCCCCATATAAATCGGCCATCTCCTCGGCCCTTTCTAACACTATATCGCAAACAGCGGCAATGTCCACTTGTTTGTTTGCCGCATATTCCGGAAGATGCCTGTGCCTGGCTATGCTTCCGCAGCCAACGACACCGATTTTTAAAATAGTCATTTTTTCATTTCCTCCTTATTTAGCCGAAATAGTTTCAAGCGGGTGGGCATTTCCGTATACAGGCCGGCTTCTTTCTACAGGAGCAGCCCATTTAACCGCATTTTTTATCACTTTTTGTACTGCTTCATTATGGTAGGTCGGATAGGTTTCATGTCCTGGACGGAAATAGAACACACGGCCGCTTCCTCTCTTGTATGTACAGCCGCTGCGGAACACCTCTCCGCCTTCGAACCAGCTGACCATCACCAATTCGTCAGGGGCAGGAATGTCGAAGTGTTCGCCGTACATTTCTTCCTTCTCAAGCTCGATATATTCCCCTACGCCTTCTGCGATTGGGTGGGCCGGGTCCACGATCCAGATACGTTCCTTCTCATCCGCTTCTCTCCATTTTAGATCACAGGAAGTTCCCATCAGTTTTTTGAAGACTTTAGAGAAATGGCCGGAGTGAAGCACGATCAGCCCCATTCCATCAAGCACTCTCTGGCAGACTCTTTCTACGACTGCTTCTTCAACCTCGTCATGGGCTATATGTCCCCACCATAATAAGACGTCGGTAGAATCGAGAACTTCTGCTGACAGTCCATGCTCCTCATCGTCAAGTGTTGCTGTTCTGACTTCGTAATCTTCCTGGAGGAAGTCCGCCAGCGCCCCGTGGATGCCTTCAGGGTAAATGTCCCGTACTGCCGGATTCTTCTTTTCATGCTGATTTTCATTCCATACTGTTACTTTAATCATATTAAATAAACTCCTATTCTTTAACTGAGCCTGAAGTTAAACCTGATACAATCCGTCTTTGGAAGATCAGGACCATGATGACAAGAGGAACGGTCACGACGACAGTCGCAGCTGCAATTTCACCCCATGGAATGGTGAACTGCCCCTGAAACATGGCTATCCCGACTGGCACAGTTTTGTATTTTTCTTCTGTGTTGATAGTAAGTGCAAATAAAAATTCATTCCAGGCGGCTATGAAAACCAGGATGGCTGTGGTGAACATACCCGGCACAGCGAGCGGCATGATGACCCTCCAAAAAGTCTGCATAAGAGACGCACCATCCATTTTAGCCGCTTCTTCCAAATCAGATGGAATCTTCCTGAAAAACGTAACCAGGAGCCAGATTGACAGCGGAAGTGTGAAGGTTGTATAGGGAATGATCAATCCAAGATAAGAGTTGGTCAGCCCAAGATTCTTCAGGAATATGTAGATGGGCGATATAGTCGCGATCTGTGGAAACATGGTTACCGACAGGACAATCCCAAGAATGAACGTTTTCCCCCTGAATTGAAGCCTTGCAATCGCATAGGCAGCAAATGCGGCGACGAACACCGTATACAACGTCGTAATGGTCGAGACCACCAGACTGTTCCATAAATACCTTAGGAACGGATAGTCAACAAAGACCGATATATAGTTCTGAAATGTAGGATTGGCAGAAAAAGGAGTAAAGGCTTTTTCTCCAAATAATTCACTCAGCGGCTTGACAGAGCTGATGAGCATCCATAAAAAAGGGAACATCACAAAGAATACAAAAATGACTAGAAAAAGATAGAAAAAGGGACCAGGCTTCTTTTGCATTTTCTCACTCCTTAAGGGAATTTGTATTTCTACAAGTCTATGATAAAACGCTGATTGCTCTAATTGCCCCTTCCATCATTAAGAAGATCTTTTCCTAAGAACTTAATGTAAAGCATCGAGATGATCGCCACACAGATAAAGACAATTACGGCAAGTGCAGATCCTTCACCAAAATTCGTCTGCGAGAACATAATTTTATACGAAAGGATTGAAATGGTTTCTGTCGAATTGGCCGGCCCTCCGCCCGTCAGTACCCAGATCAGGTCAAATACCCGGAAGGCATCAAGCGTCCTGAACAGAAGGGCAACAAGTATGCTCGATTTCAGGAGCGGCAGGGTAATGTTGACAAACTGTTTCCATTTGCTGGCTCCATCAATGGAGGCTGCTTCATAAAGAGATGACGGTATAGTCTGCAGCCCTGCCAGGAGCAGGAGAGACATATACGGAGTTGTTTTCCATACATCCGTAAAGATCACAGAGAACATGGCTCCGGTATCTGTTACCAGCAGGCTGCTCATTTTGTCAATGAGCCCGACATCTTCAAAGATCTTGGCAACAACACCATTCTGTCCATCATACAGGAATTTCCACATTACAGCCGATACGGCAGTGGGTATGGCCCAGGGTATGAGGATACTCGCCCGGATCAGCCCGCGTCCGAAAAATGCTTTGTTGATCAATAATGCAATCGCAAGTCCGATCACAAGTTCAAAGGCAACGGATATCACGGTGAACGTCGCGGTATTCCCGAGTGCCTTCCACATCCTCGAATCTGACAGATTTTCCTTGTAATGCTCTAAACCGATAAAGTTCGGCTTTATAATGGAGTCTTTGATGTTGGATGATAGCCCGACCAGCTTTTTTTCCTGTGTAAACTTGGTTTCCTTCGCTGTTTCCCTCAGTGTTTCAGCCACAGAACTGGTGGTTTTCAAGTATTTTTCGGCCACATCCTTATCGAGCTCCGCCATTCTGATTTCCTCTCCTGGCTGTTCAAATGCGAGGAGCTTATCATTCACCTGATCATATTTGTCTTTGATTTCCTTATCCTTTTGAAGCTCGGCATCAAGATCTTCAAGCTGTGTCTTAGCCTTCTGCAGTGTGTCTGCTGCATGGTTTTGATCGATCTCATCTTCAATCGTGCTGATCAAAAAAGGATAACTATCCAGGTATTTGACAAGATTCACACTGTAGTTCAAATGAACATCCGATTTGACCGGAGAGTTGAGTTTTAGATCAAACAGGCTGAAGTAAAAAGACTGCAGAACCGGCCAGACAGCCACCAGAAGTATGAGCAGCATTGCCGGGGCAACAAGTATGTATCCGGCCCTGCTTTCGCTGAGACCTCTCTTATTTTTAGCTGCTTTCAGGGGCTCAAGGGCAGGCTGGCTGTTATTTTTGGCAAGGTTATCTTGTCCAGGATTTTTCATCATTTCACCCACCTTAAAGAAAATAAATTAAGGCTGCACCGGCTTGCCTTCCCATTCGCAGGAGAAGGCAAGCCGGGCAGTCCCAATCAGCTGGAAACTAAGATCTTATGATTCTAGTTTATCTTTCATTTCTTTTTCCATATTCTTTACTGCCTCTTCGACCGTTTCCTGGCCGGCGATGGCTTTTGATACATGGATTTGGATGATTTCAGAAATTTCCGGGTAGTTTGGTGCAACCGGACGTGAAACAGCTGCAGCAAGACCATCCTGGAAACCTTTGTCTGCAAATGTAGGGTTCGCTTTCAGGATTTCCTGGTCATCATATAGCTTAGTGATGGTAGGAGCATGTCCGCCGTAGATGGCATCGATTTTCTGTCCTTCTGCGCCTGCCATGAATTTAAGGAATTCCCATGCTTCTTTAGGATGCTTGGAGTTCTTATTGATTCCTGCCATCCATCCGCCCAGCGCTGCTGCTGAACCTTTATCTCCTGCTGGAAGCGGTGCGACACCGACTTTTCCGGCAATCTTTGATTTTTCCTTGTCATTTGCACTAGCATATTCATATGGCCAGTTGCGGAGGAATGCTGTCTGCCCCTCAATGAATGCCTGGTCGGTTTCGATCTCCGTGAAGGTCGTCACATTTCCAGGGACCACATCTGATTTAGCAATCTCTACTAGCTTCTTAAGGCCTTTGATAGTTTCCGGGCTGTTTACAGCCACTTCATTCTTTTCATTGATGAACTTGCCGCCATATGCCGCAACAAATTCAACTGCATTACACACAAGCCCCTCATATTGCTTGGCCTGCATAACATAGCCAAACTTCGTGCCGCCCTGGCCTTTTTTGGCTTTAGCCTGTGTCAGCAGGTCATCCCATGTTTTAGGAACCTCGGAGTCTTTCACAAGATCTTTCCGATAGAATAATAGTCCGGCATCCACAAACTTAGGAAGTGCCCATTGCTTGCCGTTGAACTGGGCAGCCTTCAAGGCACCCTCGTTATATTCCTTAAGGTCTACGCCATCCTGCTCTATGAAGCGGTCGAGCGGGAGAACATAATCGGCCTGGGCAAATTCTGCCGGCCAGATAACATCCATGTCAATGACATCGATCTCGGAGGATTTAGCGTTGAAGGTAGTCACATAAGCATCATGCTGCTGTCCTGTATCAGCCGGCATTTCCCTGAATTTCACATCTATGTTTTTATGCTTCTTCTCGAACGCTTCAACCATTTTTTCTGTACCTTTGGTTACATCCTTGCCTCGTGCATAAGTAATGGTGACTTTCTCGCCTTTTTTGCTGCCGGAAGCTTTTTCTTTTTTCCCTTCAGTGCTGCTTTGGTCGCTGCTGCAGGCCGCAAGCGCTAGAGATAATGTTGCAAAAACTGCTAAAAGTTTTGTCGTCTTTTTAGTCTTCTTCATACAGATTGTTACCTCCTAGATAATTGAATTTCGCTGGGTAGAACCTCTGACGATCAATTCAAAAGGCAATAATATCTCCTGGTATGACAGTTCTTGTTTATGTAGGATTACCTCTATCATCGTCTCCATAGCCTTAGTCCCCATCTGCTTGATAGGCTGTGCCACCGTTGTAAGGGGGGGATCGATAATGCTTGCTATGGGCTGGTTGTCAAAACCAGCCACCGCCAGGTCGCCTGGTATGCTTATGCCTTGTTTCTTCGCTTCCATGATTAATCCGGTTGCCACCTGGTCACTGCCGGTGAAAATTCCGTCCGGCATGTCTTTTAGTCCAGCCAGATATCTGAGGACGCGTCTTCCATCTTCAATGTCATACACATTATGGATAAACCATTGTTCTTCAATTGGAAGACCGTTCTCCAAAAGCGCCTGTTTAAAACCGGTTTCCCTCTCAAGCGCTACACTGCTTTTCTTCTCGCCGAATGAATAAGCGATTTTTCTGCAGCCCTGCTCAATCATATGCCGGGTCGCCAGGTATGCAGCCTCCGTATTATCCATCCGCACGGCCGGAACGCCGGCTTTACTGCTCTGTTCATTACAGAGGACTATCGGTCCGAACTTCGAGTATTCAGAGATGACGTCCCAGTCATTTTCACACGATGTAAGGATGAGCCCGTCCACTTGCTTTTTTTTTAAAAGATCAAGGAAATTCAGCTCTTTTTCCATATCATAGCGCGTCTGACAGACAAGCAGCTGAAGGCCGTTCTGGGTTGCGACGGCATCCATCGCTTCAAGAAGATAAGCGAAAAACGGATTGGTCAAAACAGGAACCAGGATGGCGATTGTATCTGTTTTCTGGTTGCGCAATCTCTGTGCCGTAGTATTTGGCACATAATTCAATTGTTCCATTGCTTTCAGTACAAGCATTTTTTTCTCTTCGCTCACATTGGGATGATTATTGATCACCCTTGAAACTGTTGCCCTGGAAAGTCCCGCTAAATTGGCCACATCTGAAATAGTGGACAACGCTATCCCCCTTTTCCCTCCTTTTGCATCGCATGCAAGTTATTGTAGTAACCGTTTACAATTTTAATGTACTTCACATTGAAATCGATTTCAAGCGTTTTATGCAAGATTTTAAAAAATTTGTCTATACAGGTTTCGACAATGTTAGAAGCGGGTGGCTGAAGGATGAGTAAAAAGGGGGCCGGCTAAGGGGATCGGCGAAAGAAACCCTGGTTCTCCGGCATGGCTGCAGTAATTTTCATTTGTGATTTTGATCGTTTTGACTTTCATACACCTGAAGAGTAACTTTTCGGATTCATTCACTGCCCAAAGGGTCTTTCATATGCTTGATGGAGGACTTTCTCAATTCTATTTCCTGCTAAATAAGTCCATCATACTCCGATGAAGGAATTTTCGAGTGAATGCCCTTTGTCCTGCTCATACTGAAAATAAACCGGTTTTCCTTTGTTTCCCAGTAAACCGGTCATTACCACACTGTTCTTTTTCCATTCAGTAAACTCATTTCTACTGTATTACCTGCTTCATTCTTTTCCAGTATGCCGTGCACTGCTAAGATGAATTTTGTACAGATCCTTCAGTATATAAATCGAAAAGATCGTCAGGACTGCATGGAGGAAAGCGCAAAATAAAAACAGCCAGTCCGGCGCACTATGTATAGAGAATGAAAAGTAGAGCGCTGCCCCTATCAGGAAACAGAGGACTCCCTCCAGACAGACAGCCAGGAGGAAAAAGAATATGTAAGGAATGATAATGCTGCGCTGATCCACAAATCGCAAAGTCAGGCCTGACCATAGAAAGGATATTGTCCGCTGTCCATAAAACATGTTATCCACCCCTAGTTAGCAATTCTGCATAAAACTTTGATTATGAAGACCATAGTACTCTCTTTGTATTCATTATGATTTTCTAAAATCGAGTTGGAAAGTGCCCGATAGTCTTATATATTTTCCTTACACACAATAAATACCGTTGATAGGGATGCTGTAAAAACGATTATTAATGTTTTTTAAAGGGCAATTAGAATCAGGGATATAGAATCATTTTAAGGCTCCATGATCGGAAGCATGATCTTTCCTTTATATGGCCTCCCCTCCATCCAAACCCGGTTGCAGGACTGACCTTAAACCTTGCCATGCTGATCTGCGTCATAACGGTCGTACCCAGTCCGTTACTATCAAGCTTTGTCATTACCATATTTATAACGGCAATGGGGGTCGTCGGGACCCTGTTATAAGTCCTGATCTGCCGGGAGCCGGACGAAGGGACTGAGGAGGCACAGCTGAAGACAGCCGGCGAGGCATGATTTTCATAATAAGCCAGACCCGGAAGGTCCAGCTTATTTCGCCTTTACATAGACGATTTTACTTTTGTCATTGACGGTAATCAGTCTTTCCGCCATACCCACAAAAAGACCATTTTCAACGGCCCCTGGTATCAAATTGATTTCCTTTTCAAGTTCACCGGGATTGTTGATCTCCTTAAACGAACAATCAATAATATGATTGCCGTTATCGGTAACAAAGGAGCTGTCACCCTTCATGCGGACCTCGGTTGTACATCCCAATGCCTGCAGATGTTTTTTTGTCATTTCCATACCGAACGGGACTACCTCCACCGGGAGTTTTACACTGGCCAGGTTCCTGACTAACTTGGAGCGGTCTGCAGCTACGATAAATCTCTTGGCTGCATGTGCCACGATTTTTTCCCTGAGCAGCGCCCCGCCGCCTCCTTTAATCATATTGAGGTGCTGGTCGGAAGCATCTGTCCCGTCAATGGCCAGATCTATTGATTCCGCTTCCTTGAATGCAAGGAGCGGAATCCCAAGTTCCAGTGCAATTTTTTCTGTTTCTTTCGAAGTAGGAATTCCCCTGATATTCAGACCATGATTCTTGATTAAGTCAGCCAGCTTCAGCAGAGTATAATAGATTGTGCTCCCCGTTCCCAGGCCGACTATCATGTTATTTTCTACATATCCCGCTGCCTCTTCACCTGCCAGACGTTTGCTTTCCATGGAATCCCCCCTGTTTTATGCTCTTTTTTTCATGAAAATGCGGGAGCTGCATGTATCGCTTTCAGCAGCCAGTTAAAAAAATAATTTATCTATCTGGCATTGCTGACTGCGCCCTGTTCAGCTCCACCGCCATAGTGTATTTTTCCTCTTTTTATTTAGTTCTTGTTCATGAATGGGCTTGGAGTAAAGAACACACGTTTATTTTTATTCCTCTGGTCGTGGTCCGGCATCCAGTCCGCTGTTTTCGACGGTCTTGATCGGCCTGATGGTAATATCACCTGAAACAGCCATCTGGCACGATAACCGAAGCTGGTCATCAATTATATGATCCGCCATCAAGGCCTTCTTTTTAGAAATCTCCTGGTAATCCCCTTCCAATACCTCTACTCTGCATGTGGTGCATTTTGCTTTTCCCCCGCACCTGTGCAGGATTGCGACTCCGTTATCCTCCAGTGCAAGGACCAGCTTGCGTCCGGCAGGAACTTCAAACTGCCCGAAACCTACCGCTGTAACTATTGGCATGGTGTTCCTCCTCCCTTATTATCAGCACGATGTATCTTTAGTGTTCCCTTTTTTGAAGGACGATAAAATACTTTGAGAAAAGTTCTTTCTAATGAAGGTTACAGCAATTCCTCAGCTATCAGGCGGTAGGACTCCATTCTTTCACTGTATGTCGGTGCCATCGTTATGAGCATTAATTCTTCAAGGGAATGATCAGCTGCAAATGAGAGCAGTTTTTCTTTTACTTCCTCTGGATTTCCGGTAATAGTTTTTGAATCTTGAGCTTCCCGTTCTTCATCGGCTGGCCCTGTCGGTTCAAGCAGCTTTCTTACCCTCTGCATTTCATGCCTGATTTCTGCGGCCCGCTGCCTGTCCGATGCACAGATCACAGAGACGGCTGCTATAACTTTCGGTTTATCAGTACAATTCCGCGGCGTGAAATGTTCCCGGTATAGACGAAGAACCTCGTTTGTATCGACATCGCTCATGAATTGCCCAAACACATAGGGAGAACCGGTTTCTGCAGCGAGCAGGGCACTCTTTTTGCTGGTTCCGAGAAGCCATGGCTCTGGCGGGATATCAGGTACGGGAGAAGCCTTAATTTTAGAAAACATGGAAGAACTGGGAAAGTCCCGATACAGAAAGTGAAGAAGGTCTCTATACTTATCCGGCATCTTCCAAACCTGTTCAAGGAAATTATCAGATAATGCCATGGATGCCTCGGCCGATCCGCCCGGCGCCCTCCCGATTCCGAGATCCACTCTCCCAGGAAACAGGACAGCCAGCAGGTTAAAGCTTTCGGCTATTTTGTATGGCTTATAATGCGGCAGCAGGACAGCACCTGATCCGATCCTGATTGTATTGGTCCTGGTGCCAATATAACTCAGCATTACTTCCGGAGCGGGACATGAAAGACCGCCTATATCATGGTGCTCAGCAATCCAATACCGGGAATACCCAAACACTTCACCTGCGGCGGCGAGCCGTGCCGCTTCATTCAGCGCAATGTTTGCGTTTGCCCCTTCAAGGATGGGGGCCTGATCTAAAATACTAAGTTTCATCCTCTCACCCTCCATTAACCACTTTATGTCTCATAAACTATTGCCGCTGTTTAAAGCTCCCTGTCTCCCAGCCTGCCGTTTATTTCGTAAGTGGCTGTTACTCTGCCGTTCAAGGAGTTCGAAACAGAGCAGTACGTTTCCTTTGAGAGCTGTATTGCCCGGGCCACCTTTTCCTCAGGGAGCTCCCCTTCAAGGATATAGTGGATATGAATGGAGGTGAAAACCTGGGGATATTCTTTAGCCCTCTCCCCATCAATAACAACCTGCAGCGAATTGGGATTCAGCCTCATTTTCTGCAGGATGCTTATGATATCAATGGCTGTACAGCCGGCAGCCGCATTCAGGAGGAGCTCGGTCGGCCTGGGTCCAGAGTTAGTTCCGCCCGATTCTGGCGCAGCATCCATTTTGATTTGATGCCCTGATGGTGTAATACCCGTAAATGACATTTGTCCATTCCAGCTTATTCGATTTTCCACTGCTCTTCCCCTTTTCTGATTGTAATTTTGGTCTATCGTATCTTTAACAAATTATACAGCTAAAATGCATAGACGGCCTGCAATTTGAAAAACCTCCCGCGGCAGGAGGTTTTGTCACTAATAGGCTTTTTTCAGCCCCTCCACAATTGCTGAGGCGGCCTTTTGATTATAAGCTGGAGCCTCAATGGCGCTCATATCGCCCATACTGGTTAGAAACCCCAGTTCGATCAGGACCCCGCGTTTATCGTTCTCTCTCAAAACATGGAAGTCACCGAAATGAGTCCCTTTTCCGGGCAGGCCCGAATAGGCTGTAAGGGTGTCACCGATGGCAGAGGCAAGCTGCCTGCTGTCTCTGTCATAATAATATGTACTTATGCCGCTGGCCAGACTGCTGCCGAACGCATCATAATGCAGGCTTATGAACGCATCTGCACTTGATCTTCTGCTGATGGCGGATCTCTCTTCAAGGGAGACATCTCGATCACCATTCCTGGTCAGGATAATTTCTGCTCCTTCCCTCCTTAACAGGTCTGCAAGTGCAAGGGAAGCTTTTAAAGTGAAATCTTTTTCGTGCCGGCCATTGACAGCGGTCGCTCCCGGATCCCGTCCGCCATGTCCGGCATCGATTATGAAAGTCCTGCCTGCAAGGCCTGCTTTCTGCAAATGGCTATTTTGTTCAGTACCGGCATATTGACCGGACATCCAGGCACTTTGCCCGTCACCGGTATTAAGCTGAAACCACCCTTTTGCTGTTGATATAACAGAATAGGTTTTTCCAGTCCCCGCTGTCCCAATGATCCGGTATTCCGTTCCAGGGCCGGTCCGGAGACGCACATCTGTACCTTTTACAGTTATTTTGCCCGTTTCATCTGCTGCTTCTGCCAACGAATTATGCGCTGAAGGAGAATATAGAAATTGAGAGGCTATCCACCCCTGTTTTCCATTAAACTGAATTCTTGCCCAGCCATTCTGGACGGTTTCGACAATCACATTCGTTTTGTCAGAAAGAGAGCCTATGACCGGTGCTTCTGAATATGGTGCACTTCTTATATTCAGTGAATCTGCCCCGACACGGTAAACAGTTCCTTCTTCAGCCTCCCCGGACGTGACCGCCATTCCTGACAATGCACCGGTCAGCAAGAAAGCCGCTATCATTTTCTTGATCATGTTCTCCCTCTTTTCATTCTAATCTGCCGCTATTCAATGGTAGCAACTCTTAAAGGAAGGATGGTAGCAAGAAGAACAGGAATTGGAAAAATGAGTTCTACGGACTAGAGTATGGTGTTGATTATCATAGGTTTGGCATGACTTTCGCAGCCCTAAATGGGATATTCTTGAAGGTGTGAAACAATGGGCATCAGCAGTCCTGTTGGATATATATGAATGCTGCATCTAATTTGATGGATCCATAACAGGTTCTTCATCTTCGGAAATCATCTCAAGCTCCTCGATGGCTACTGCCCTGGTATGTTCCGTGTGGCTCCATTCCCTCTGGTTCTTTTTGATGAATCCAAGAATGGTTACAGGAATCCAGGAGAGGCCGAACAGGTAGGAGATGAGAAACCAGTGAAGCTTATGTCCTTTCTTTTCAAGGATCATGCCCGTAATCGGCAGGGAAAGGTAAGCAGCCATAAAGATTCCATAAATCCAACCATCCAGGACAATGGACCGGTCAATTAAACTGCCAAGATATCCGTCCGGATGATAGACGCCTGTGTAGGAAAGAATTCCGGCAGCCATTAAAATTAGAGCCAGGATTGAACGGGATGGCATAATCAAATAAATGGCAGAATCAATGAGCATGAAGCTTCTCCTTTTAAGACCCTCGATCACCAAAGGAAAGGCATATCTGGTCATGCAGTCAAAGTGGCCCTGCATCCAGCGGATCCGCTGTCTGAAAGACTGTGCAAACCCGAGCGGCTTTTCATCATATAGCTTGGCATCATGCGCCCAGGCCACCCGGTTTCCTGTTTTCAATATATATCTCTGGGTAAACTCCAGGTCTTCAGTGAGCGAGGTCGCTCCCCAGCCGATTTCCTTCAAAACTTTGGTCGACACCGTCACACCTGTTCCTCCAAGCTGCGCCGACAGGCCAAGATGCTCCCTTACAAGCTGGTAAATACGATTTGTTGACCAATAGGCAAAAGAATAGGATTTAGTTACCCAGGTGTCCTCCGGGTTTTTGGAGTCCAGATATCCCTGTACAACTTCATGCCCTTCTAATAGCCTGGAATTGATGATCTGAAGAAAATCTCTGCTCACAAGGTTATCTGCATCAAACATAACAACGGCATCGTAAACTTTCCCCTCTTCCTCCATGTCCCACAGCTTTTGGAACATCCATTCCAGACCAAAGCCTTTCCCCCTTTTTTCAGGATTATGCCTTTCCATCGCAGCTGCACCTGTTTGTCTCACCTTTTCGGCAGTCCGGTCACTGCAATTGTCACAAATCACATATACATCATACAATTCTTTCGGATAATTCATGTTTTTCAGGTTGTCACAAATCTGGCCAATCACATTTTCTTCATTATGAGCGGCCACCAATACGGCAAACCTTGTCTTTGGATTTCGGATTTCTGCTTTCTTGACTCTTCTTAATCCTGCATAGCTCATCAGTGTCTGATAACCGACAAAAAATAAAGAAACAGCCTGGACGCCTAAAAGAAAGGTGTAGACCCCTGCGTCAGCAGCTGCCATCCATCCATGTGTCATGATTCCATAGACTGCTGTAACAAGCAAACAAAGAAACAGGAGGAAAATAATCATAGAAACACCTCTGGTTTAATCTAGCTTTCTATGTAAGCCTGCCCAACAAATAAGCATTTTAGTCCAATTCTTTCCCGGGGACTCTTGTTATAGACAGCCAAATTTAGAGGAATGATGTATATATGTAAAAAGTTTATGGGAGGTGCCTCATGAAGGAGAGAAGAGGAATCTGGCTTTTTGGCATACTTACGTTTACTTCAATGTCCGGAAAGTCCATTTATTCACAAACCAGTATATTAAATGGGTTCCACCTGGCTGGGACTGTATCGGAAATCGCTTTTATTTTCTTGTCCGTGCTTTTGATCATGTTTTTTGGAGGAAGAGCCGCATTCCTGCTTTTAATATCCTTTAATGCTTTATTTACCCTTATTACCGTGGGGTCCTTACTTTATTATGATTATTATGGTGCCATCCTTACGTATAAATCGCTCTCCGAATTTAATCAGGCAGCAGCCATTTCTGACAGCATCTTCGCACTGGTAAAGAAGGAATATATCTTTCTGGCCGCGGATTTTGCTTTTCTGCCATTCCTGCCGCTTCTCATCCGGAAGGCAGGAATAATGGGAATGCGAAATAAAAAACTGCCCGTCCTGTCGGCAGTTTCGGCCATTTTATTCATTTCAGCAGGCATGCTTCAGGCAGCCGGCTCAATCAGTGAAATCGGAAAATACAGCCGCACTGGCCTGATTGGGTATCAATTCCTGGAAGCTGGCAGCGGACTCATGGACCATTTCAGGGGAGAATACATAATCAACGCTGAAACGCTCAAGGAGCGGAGGTCGGCAGACGGCCTCAGTGAACGGTCCTATGAAGCTTCCGCCCGGGGGAAAAATTTAATCATCATTCAGCTGGAATCTGTACAGAACTTTTTTGTAGGTTTAAAAGCATTTGGGCAGGAAGTAACCCCCAATTTGAATAATTTGGCTAAAAACTCATTTTATTTTCCTCATATATACACCCAGGTGGGGAAAGGAAATACCTCAGATGCGGAATTCGTGGTCAACACCTCCATATATGCACTTGGAGATGTTCCGATGTCTTCGGCTGCAGAAGGAATAAAGGTGCCGGGTCTTCCAAGGGAGCTCGGGAAAAAGAATTATCGGACAGCCACTTTTCACGCAAATTCTGTAAGCTTTTGGAACCGGGAAGAAATGTACAAGTCCCTTGGTTTTGATTCATTTTATGATAAAAGGTATTTCGGAGATGATGATGTGATTTCATATGGAACTTCAGACGAGCAGATGTATCTAAAGACAGCGGAAAAGCTGTCACAGTTCAAAGAAGAAGGAAAGCCGTTTTACGCCCATGTTATTGCTTTATCCAGCCATTTTCCTTATAAACTTCCTGCGGAAAAGCTGAAATACAGCTTCAGACTGCCTTCAAAATTTAAAAACACGCTTTCAGGCTCATATTTGGAAGCTGTGAGTTATGCGGATTATGCCTTGGGAGGGTTTTTTTCGGAACTAAAGGCAAGAGGTTTATATGATGAGTCTGTAATCATTGTGTATGGTGACCATCAGGGACTCCAGATCAAAAATAAAAAGGATAAAGAGCTGGCAGGAATTCTGTTTGGCAGAGGATACGATGAAGTACTGGATCACTTGAACATCCCCCTCCTGATAAAGGTTCCCGGCATTGGAACAGGAAAAAAAGTACCGCTTTCCGGAGGGCTGGTGGATATTTACCCGACTGCCGCAAACCTGCTGGGCATCAGCCTTGGAAAGGAAATGATCTTCGGCCGGGACCTGCTGAATTCATCTGCAAATGAAGTCGGCATCCGATTTTATGCACCAGAAGGAACCTACATCACCAATCAGCATGCTTTCAAGCCGGGAATGGATGCTTCGAGCGGAAAAATTACAAAAATCAGGGACAGAAGCTCACATCCAGCTTCTGCCCCTGACCTGAAAAAAATGAAATCGATTCAGCATTTTTTGAAACAATCCGATTCTTATATGAAGAGTCTTAAAGACGGGAAATAACCCGGAAATGTTAACTTCCCCCCTTGTTGCTACAGGACTGCCTGACGTGCAATGGATGCCTGGAAAACTTCCCTAATTTGCTGTGTGAGTTTACCGGGCTTTCCAGATCCGATCCTCCTGCCGTTGATTTCAATGATTGGCACTACTTCGGCAGTGGTGGAGGTCATGAAGACTTCATCAGCATCCAGAAGCTCGCTTTCGGTGAAAGGCTGTTCCTTGCATTCCCATCCGTTGGAAGCATAAATCTCCAGCAGCTTGGTGCGGGTAATGCCATTTAAGATGAGATTGCCTGACGGGTGGGTAAGGATGGTGCTGTTTTTGATGATAAATATATTGGATGATGTACCCTCGGTGACAATGCCGTCCCTGATGAGAATTCCTTCAAATGCACCAGCTTCATGCGCCTTTTGTTTAATCATAATATTATAAAGCAGATTCAAGCTCTTAATATCGCATCGCAGCCAGCGCAGATCTTCTTCTGTAATCGCCTTCACGCCCTCCATCTGCTCCTTCACAGGGCGCTTTGAAGGTACCGGGTAAGCAACAAGGCGCGGCACAATACTGCTTTCATATTGATGCTTCCTCGGAGCTACTCCGCGCGTCAGCTGGACATAAAGGCCGCCGTCGTCAAGATTGTCAGCCTGGATCAGCTCCAATAGCTGCTGCTTCAGTTCCTCCAATGGCGCAGGAGGAGTGATTCCGATTTCCCCGGAGCTGCGGTAAAAACGGGCAAGATGCTCATCAAGTGTATAAGGAGTTCCTTCATAAACACGGATCACTTCATAAACTCCATCACCAAACTGATAGCCTCTGTCTTCAATATCCACCTTCACCATATCTCGTTCCACTATTTCTTGATCAAGCAGTACTTTCATCTTTATCCCTCATTTCTCATTACAATCTTTCCATATGTGCAGTCAGTGGCATTCACCCTGAACAAACATGAATTCATTTTAACGCTTTTACCTCCATCCTCCAACCAAAATGTTGAATATTCTAAAAATATCTTCTTGCTTTCATGAGGTTTGAGTCTACAGATTTATTTCCAATTCAACCGGACAATGGTCGCTTCCCAGGATCTCACAGTGAATATGGCTTTCTTTGATCAAACCGGCTATCCTTTCAGATACAATAAAGTAATCAATCCGCCAGCCGATATTCCGCTCCCTGACCTTGTTCATGTACGACCACCAGGTATAGGCTCCTTCCCTGTCCGGGTACTTATATCGGAAGCTGTCCACAAAACCGCTCTCCAGGAAGTCACTCATCTTCTGGCGCTCCTCGGCCGTGAACCCCGAATTACCACGGTTCGACCTGGCATTTTTCAGATCTATTTCCTGATGTGCGACATTCAGGTCACCGCATAATATAACAGGTTTATATTTGTCCAATTCCTGAACATGGGCCAGAATCTCTTCTTCCCACTGGAGCCTGTATGGCAGCCGGGCCAGATCCCGCTGCGAATTAGGCGTATACACATTCACAAGGTAGAATTCCCCGAATTCCATGGTCAGAATCCGTCCTTCTTCTTCACGTTCTTTTCCGCTCAGGCCGTATTGTACCGATAACGGCTCCATTTTGGTAAAGACAGCTGTCCCTGAGTATCCTTTTTTATCCGCATAATTCCAGTATTGATGATACCCTTCCAGCTGAAGTTCGATTTGTCCTTCCTGCAGCTTCGTTTCCTGAATGCAGAAGATGTCTGCCTTACTGTTTTCAAAAAAATCCAGGAAGCCTTTTTTAACACAGGCCCTTATGCCATTAACATTCCATGATATGAGTTTCATTTCAGCTCTCCAATAGATTCATAGTATCACCCATTTTTACGCTCATTTAGATAATCTGCCAGTTCTTTATATACCCCTACTATATCCTCTAGCGGAATCCTCACCAGGCCGCTTGAGGAAGGGGCTGCAAAGTCCCTCACTCCGCTCACCATATCCATATCCTGAAATCCCCAGCCTGCTTTTTTTCTTAGGGAATACTCAAGATATACGCCTTTTCCAACAAAACACACACAATGCGGCCGGAAGCGTTCGATTTTATCTTTTAATTCTTCCCGTCCTCTGGCATATTCTTCTTTTGTGATCTCATCCGCTGCTTTTGTCGGGCGGCTGACGATATTGGTAAATCCATAGCCGATATCGAGCAGCTTATAATCTTCTTCACTTGAATATTTACGGTCTGTGAGTCCGGATTGGTACAGGATCTTCCAGAAACGGTTATTGGGATTTGCATAATGATGGCCGGATTCGCCTGAACGGAGGCTGGGATTGAATCCCACGAATATTACATCAAGACCCGGTTTGAGATGATCCAGTATAAATTCCATAATGAAACCTCCCGCGAAAGCGTATTAAATGGATAAAGGACTGCCGGGCAGCCCTTTGTAATCTATATTATATATTTATAAAATCTTGTATCAACTTTTAACTTTGGAAAATTCTCAGGGAGATTTTCTTCGGCTCTGATGAATCCATTTTTCTCATAAAACTTATGTGCTGCCACAAATTCCGAGGTGGTTCCCAGCAGCACTTCTTTAATAGATTTCTCTTCGGCCCATTGCAAGGCTGTCCTCAGCAGGCCGGCGGAGACGCCGTAAGTTTTCCCCCTGAATTCCTCGTGCACGAAAACTTTTTAAGCGCCGCCCTGTCATTCCCGATATCCTGAAGGGCCGTAGTCCCGATGATGGTTCCGTTCATATAAGCAGTCCAGAAATTCCCCTTTCCCGACTGATACACTTCAGGAATGGCATAGAGGTCCGGCTGTTCGGAAAGCTCAATCGGAATTCCGTATTCGACCTGCTGTAGGAAATTAAATCTAAAATCTGCGGCTGAAATGCCGCCCTGTACTCTTCGATCATCATTTCCTGCTTCATAATGGCAACACCCTCTAAAGGATTTTTAAATTATCCTTCGTTTCGGGCTGTTATTTTATGCAGATGCTGGCGCCGGCTGGCAGTCTTTTCATAGTTTTTGTTCCCCGTTTTCACTAAGGGAATTTTGGGAGTTCCATTCCCGGTCGATCATGGCATCTAGACGGATAATGCTTTCCCTCGCCCGTTCTTCACTGATCTTACGGTAGTGGTGCAAGCCGCCTTTTTCTTCATCCAATTCATCGGCCTGTTTAACGATTTCCTGCATAGGTGTCCTTATGATATCATTCGACGGCAGGAAGGAATCTGTATGAAAAAGAATGGAAAGGGCAATCGTTTTTGCCCGGATCGGATTTTCCCCGAGTCTGATCAGCAGCTTATGAGCGCGCTCGGCCCCTTTGATGGCGTGAATGTCATTCTTTTTGTACAAATCATAATCCCATTTTCCATTCTTATACCAAGTGAAATGGCCGATATCATGAAGCAGGCCTGCTTTAGCGGCAATATCCACATCAAGCTTCTGTTCTTTTGCCAGATTGAAAGCATGATAGGAAACGGCAATGGCATGGGCCAGCCCTGAACGGTTTAAATATTTCTCTGCAATATGATGCTGAATGATACTCAGTAGTGTGACATCTCTCATATTTTCTCATCCTTATGGTAAAATAATATATTCCCTTTACCCCATCCTTTTTCTTTCATGCCATTCTTTTAACAATTTGCTCTAATGCAAGCATTCACATCCTCAGAATGAAAAAAGGGGTGCCAAAAAGAGCAACCCAATAAGATATCCTTTTTACCTCTCCCTCAGGACGGGCATTGTGCAGCACCTGAAGGCACCGCCTGACTTAATGATTTCTGTGATATCCACTTCAATCACTTCATATCCTCTGCTTCTCAGTTCCTGATTCACTTTTTTATTGATTGGAAGTGAAATGATTTTTTGATCTCCAACAGAAAGAACATTGGTTCCAAGTGTAAATTGTTCTTCCTCCGATACCTCGATCAGTTCGTACCTTGATTTAAGCACCTCGAGCTGGCCTGCATGAATCTCCCCAGGAAAAATCAGGGCTTCATGCGGAGAAATGATATTAAATACACAATCAAGATGAAGATATGTATCTGTAAAAGGAACCGGGATAACTTCAAAATCCGGCAGCATTATTTTCAGTTTTTCTACTGATTCCATATTTGTCCGGTTGCTGATGCCAGCAAAAATAGTGTCCCGGTCGATGATGACATCTCCGCCTTCTATCTTATCCCCTGCAAGTTTCTTAAAAGGAATATTCTCTTTATTCAGCCATTCCATCAGCACTTCCACTTCACCAGAGCGTATATCTGTGCCCATTTCGGCCACATATACTTCAGGTCCAAGCGTAAATCCGATATCACGTGTGAACACCTGCTCAGGAAATCGTTCAAAGGATGGAAGGAGTGTCACCTCAATGCCCAGTTTCTCTAGGGTTCTGACAAACTCCTCATGCTGCCTTAGGGCAGTCTGGATATGGATGCCCTCATTCTCAAATACCTTTTGGGTTTCATTGATAACATCCTTAATCTTCATAAACCTTGGTTCACACAAAACGACTCTCTTGAGCCGGTCATATTCACTGTAACAGCCTGACTTCATATTTATCCCTCCCGAAAAACTCCTACAGCCTTACTATTTCCCGTGCCGCCCTGCTTATTCACCGTACTGGCCCCAGCCTGGCACAAAATCCAAAAACCGGATCCAATCATATGTATATGAAAACAAGATTTGAGAAGGAGCCAAATGGACCATGATTATAATCGGGGGAAGGCCGTTCGAACCCGGCGCTCTTATTAGTAAGCTTTCCAGGGAAAAAGCCGGCATCGTAAAACTCATGAACAGCTATAAGAAAGTTTACCGTTTTAACACACTGGCCGAGCTTGAATTCATGCTTGAAGCAAAAATTTTGATCACGAGGGCAGCAAGACTTCTGGCAGACAGCGGCGCTGAGTTTGAAACATTCAAAAACTCCCGCTGCAATCCTGAATATTGGAATCTGCATGAAAGCGGCGCCTTCTTTTTGAAGGAAGGCATATCCCCTCATCAGGCCATTGATGATATTTATCATAATGGGAAACTCTATGCCTTTGAATGCGCAACCGCCATGGTCATCGTTTTTTACAAGGCCGTTTCCGGCCTTTTGGGACCATTGAGATTTGACCGCCTGTTCAAAGAGATGTATTTATTTGATTGGGAATATAATAAAAACCTTGCACTGGAAACATCCCGGTCAACGGACTTTCTGCCTGGAGACTGCGTTTACTTCCGTAACCCTGATTATCATCCGGATACTCCTGAATGGCAGGGTGAGAATTGCATCGTTCTGGATGTGGATCTTTATTTCGCCCACGGCATCGGAATAGGGACCGGGGAAGAAATTATGGCTGTCCTTAATTCGTTAAGAAAGCCCTTTCCTGAAGAACCGGCATATCTTGAGGATGTGCTTACACGGCTGGATGCTTTGGTCTACTATAGTATGTAAGATTACAAAGCCCGGTGTCAGACAATACCCAAGATTTCATACCTTCCTCTTTCGCCTATGCAGCTTATAAATTTAGACAGTTCACCCTTAAATCCGATTTACTTATTCAGATTTCACCTCTTCTGCTTCCATTATCCCACACACTTTTCCTTTAAAAGAATCAACAATTTTCCTCCTAGCCGAAAAGATTGTTCTGATTCTAATTATCTTTAAAAGGGTAATCTAATTAGGTAATCTTTCTGGTTTTCAGGAGGGAATAAGGAAATGGGTGATATAAGAAATCTTAAAACTGAGCAGACAGAAGCAATACGCCAGGTTACAAGCCGAATGACTTTCACAAAAAATTTCAGGTCTGCAACGGCTGAAGAATGGTACGTTTTTATACCAGGATTTAAAGACCCGGCTACTGGCGGCGCTGCCGGTAAAGCGATTGTTCATTATAATCTTTGGGGCAATCGTGACATGTTCATTAATACTACGGTAATACTGGATGATCCAGAATTATTCAGTGAAAACCATTTCCAGCTCGTTTATGGAATTGGCGATGAATTGGTCAACAGGCTGGTCGGCTATGCTGATACATTGCTCTCCATGCATGCCGGGCCCAATTCATACAGTGCAGAATACCGGCAGAAAGATGAATCGCAGACAGGAGGAATATAAGTGATGTCTTTAATAAAGTCAATAAGAAATGAAGCCTGCCCCCTCACTGGCAAAGATGATCTGGACGGTTTAATCAGCAGGATGGGCAGCCCAAAGTTTGTACTGCTGGGAGAAGCATCTCATGGTACATCGGAATTTTATACAACACGTGCCGAAATCACAAAGAAATTAATTCAAACCAAGGGGTTTTCTTTTATAGCGGTAGAGGGCGACTGGCCTGCGTGCCAGGCTGTCAACCGGTATGTTAAGGGCTATGATACTGAATCAAGTTCAGCACGCGAAGTTCTTAAAAGCTTTGACCGCTGGCCGGCATGGATGTGGGCAAACGAGGAAATCATTGATTTGATAGATTGGATCAAGGAATACAACTCCTCCTCGGAAGTTTCCCCAAAAGTAGGTTTCTATGGAATTGATGTTTACAGTCTATGGGAATCCATGGATGAAGTGATCCGCTATTTAACAGAAATCGATTCTCCTGAGCTTGAAGGTGCGAGGAAAGCATTCAGCTGCTTTGAGCCATTTAACAGGGATAATGAAAAATATGCTGTGTCTGCGGGCATCTATTCAGAAACCTGCATGGAAGAAACGTCCAGACTTCTGACGGAGATCCAAAAGAAAAAAGGAAATTTTCCGCATAAAGAAGAGCTAGATCTAAATATCCAGGTGAATGCATTGGCCGTATATAATGCAGAGAATTATTACCGGACGATGGCTGTCCATGATGAGCAGTCGTGGAACATCCGGGATATGCATATGGTGGATGCGCTGAATGAAGTGATGTCCTATTATGGTGAAAAAGGCAGGTGTGTCGTGTGGGAGCATAATACCCATGTTGGAGACGCCAGTGCTACAGACATGAAGGATTCCGGGATGATCAATGTCGGCCAGCTTATCCGTGAACAAAATCCTAAAGAAGATGTATACATCGTTGGTTTTGGCACATATCGGGGAACCGTGATAGCAGCGGATGAATGGGGAGCTGCTTCCGAGGTGAAAAATGTGCCGCCTGCCATGAGAGGAAGCTGGGAATATGCTTTAAACGCTGCCGGGCAGTCCGATAAAATCCTTGAATTTACGGACAAAAACAGGCATCTGTTTCAAGAAAGAATCGGCCACCGGGCCATCGGTGTGGTCTATCAGCCGCAATATGAGCAGTTTGGCAACTATGTTCCTTCTGTCATTGCGGACCGGTATGATGCTTTTATATTCATCCAGGAAACCAGGGCACTCAGACCACTTTCTTTCATTAATGCACCCGTCATATAAAGAAAAAGGCCGTCCCCCTTATCGTAAAAGGGGACGGCCTCTTTTTTATGCACTCACTACTGTAATCTTGCCATCTTGCAGTTCTGCACGAAGTTCTTTCACATCGGGCTTTTCAAAGATGAAGTCTGCGATTCCATCTTCCAGCTGTTCCTGGATAACCCTGCGGAGCGGTCTTGCCCCAAATGCAGGATGATAGCCCAGTTCTGCAATTTTACCTTTCACATTAGAAGTCACTTCAAGTGAAAGTCCTTGCTCCTCGAGTGTCTGGTACAAGTCAGTCAGCATGATATCGACAATCTTCAGGATATCTTCACTGTCCAGTTCAGAGAATTCAATGATGCTGTCAAAGCGGTTCAGGAATTCAGGCTTGAAATAGCTGCCAAGCGTCTGCAGGATGGACGCCTGCTCGACTGCTGAATTGGCACCGAATCCCATGACCTTGCGCTTTTCGCCAGCACCTGCATTGCTAGTCATGATAATGACGGTATCCTTGAAGTTGACGGTCCTTCCCTGGCTGTCCGTTAAACGGCCGTCCTCAAGAATCTGGAGGAACATGTGCAGGACATCTGGATGCGCCTTTTCCACTTCGTCAAGCAGGATGATGCTGTATGGCTTGCGCCGTACTTTTTCAGTCAGCTGGCCGGCTTCCTCATGACCAACATATCCCGGAGGGGAACCAATCAGTTTGGAAACGCTGTGTTTTTCCATATATTCACTCATATCAAGACGAATCATGGATTCTTTTGAACCGAACAATTCTTCCGCAAGTGTACGGGTTAGTTCCGTTTTACCGACCCCTGTCGGACCGACAAACAGGAATGAGCCAATAGGGCGGGTCTTGGCTTTCAAACCTGCTCTGCTGCGGCGGATTGCTTTAGCCACTTTTCTGACTGCTTCTTCCTGCCCGATAACCTTTTTGGATAGTTCCTCTTGAAGGCGGTTCATGCGAATCTGCTCGTCTTCCTGCAATTTACCGACCGGAATGCCGGTTTTTTGTTCAATGATCTGCTGGATATGTTCAACAGTCACGACAGGCTTGCTGCCTGCGGTTCCGGCTGAAAGAATTTTCTCAAGCTGTTCCTCTTCATCACGCAGTTTTGCTGCTTCTTCATAGCTTTCTGTCTGAAGAGCTTTTTCTTTGTCCATATGAATCTGTGCCAGGCGGGCTTTGATATCCTCTTCCTGTCCGCCTTCAATAGTCAGATTCAGCTTGGATCCGGCTTCATCCATCAAGTCGATCGCTTTATCCGGCAGGAAGCGGTCCTGGATGTAACGGTGTGAAAGCTCGACAGCTGCCTGAAGGGATTCGGTGCTGAACGTTACGGCATGGTATGCTTCGTAACGGTCCTTCAGCCCATTCAGGATTGCAAGGGCTTCCTCCACAGTCGGCTCGTCAACTTGTACGGGCTGGAATCGACGCTCAAGCGCAGCGTCTTTTTCTATTTTCCGATATTCAGCCAGGGTCGTTGCCCCTACAAGCTGCATTTCACCGCGTGCCAAAGCTGGCTTCAGGATATTTCCAGCATCCATGGAACCTTCTGCTGAACCAGCACCAACGATTTGATGAATTTCATCTATGAACAGAATCACATTTTTACGTTCCTGCAATTCCTGGATCAGCTGTTTCATTCTTTCCTCGAATTGCCCGCGGATTCCGGTGTTTGTCACAAGGGAGGCAACATCCAGCATATATACCTCTTTACCGCGGAGCTTCATTGGAACCTTTCCTTCAGCAATTTTGAGTGCGAGCCCTTCAGCAATCGCTGTTTTACCAACACCAGGTTCACCGATGAGGACTGGGTTATTTTTGTTTCTTCTATTTAAAATTTCAATTACACGGCTGACTTCGTCTTCACGGCCAATGACAGGATCAATTAATCCTGCATTAGCAGCATTTGTAAGGTTCCGGCCGTATTGATCAAGAAGTCCGCCTCCTCCCTGCTTAGTCTTCGGGCCCTGACCCTCAGTTTTTTGGAAGTGCCCGTTCATAGCTTCAGGATTAATGCCGAAAGATTTAAACAGATCATCAAAATTCCCCATAGGAGAGAACTGGCCTCCGCCCATAGCAGCCCCTAATTTATTCCGTTCTTCTTTAAAGCAGCGGGAGCACAGATGGAAGTCCTGGTTTTTGCCATTAAACATTACTCTAAATTGAACACTGGCTTCGTTTGTTTGACATTTTTCACAATTCACAAATGACTCCTCCTTATATATATCCATTCATTATTGGTTGATTGACTTTGACTTTCTTTGACTTTCTGTTTTTATTATACATTGACCTATTTTGACTTTCAAGTGTTTTGATCAAAAATATCATGAATGTGAGATAAATAATTTTCTCCTTTCTATTCCTCTCCCTACCCATTACTGCCATGCGGAAAAACTTGTTTATAAGAACATTAGCTTTCATAAAGGTTATGGACCCCTTAAAAAGAATGTTGGACTGACCGGTTAATTTATTTAAAAAGTTCTTACAGTAATGTTTAACTCACTTGCCCTCGGGTATTTAAATATTGTACAAGACTTAAACAAATATTAAACAAGGAGATTAAAACATGAAAACATTGAACACAATCGCTCTTATTCTGTTAATTGTCGGCGGACTTAACTGGCTTTTAGTCGGACTTTTCCAGTTCGATCTAGTAGCTGCCATCTTTGGAGGACAAGATTCAGTCCTTGCACGAATCGTTTATGTAATCGTTGGTCTTTGTGCCATCTACTCACTAAAGTTCCTGCCGCTTGTTAATCGCCGTGACCGTACTTATGCAGACTGATTTGCATAAGAAAAAGCCATCCAGTTCAACTGGATGGCTTTTTCTTATGGATTGAGCGATTGGCCTTCTTCTATTATATGATGCAGTAAATGGCCGAGATGCTGGAGCGGCCCATATTCCTGTTCTTCATCTTCTTCCGCTTCACTTTGGCCGCTCAGGAATAAAGCGGTAAACTCATAAAAGTCTTCAAGCGAAAAAGAATAGTATGCTTGTGGTGTTTCACTTTCACCTTCGAACTGGACGATCATGTAGGAAATATCTCCGTCGATATCTTCGGCATCCATAAACACAAAATATCCGATATTGGTATCCAGGTCGAAAAGATGGCGGGCCCCGCCGGCTGCTGATTCATCGAATTCTTCACTGCTCAGCTTTTGGATCTGCATCGTATCCACATTATCCTCCTGATGAAAACTGACGACAAATGACTTCATGCGATCATCCTCCTTTAGTAATATAATTTAATACGTTTTAATATACCCTTCCCGGCCCTAAAAAATATCCTCTGTATCACGATAATATCAATCCTGACGCCCACGTTTTCCGAAACGTCTCTTTAGCGGTATAATGAAGGAAAGCAATTTAGTGGAGATGATCTGATGAAAAAAGAATTATTCTGTTCCGAATCTAAAGTGGTCCATACGGATCTAGTCCTTCCCAATGATACAAACAACCATAATACTCTTTTTGGCGGAGTTTTAATGAAAAAAATGGATGCGGTTGCCGCCATTGCTTCCAGGAGACATTCCCGCAGCGATGTCGTGACTGCATCTACTGATTCTGTAGATTTCCTGGCACCCGTTTATCCGGATGATTCACTCTGTCTTGAAGCTTATGTAACATATACAGGAAGAACCTCTATGGAGGTTTTCGTAAAAGCCATAGCTGAGGATCTTGGTACGGGTAAACGGAGAATATCCGCAACTGCATTTTTGACATTTGTTGCCCTGGATGAGAATGGAAAACCATGTTCTGTACCTTCTGTAGTCCCGCAGACTCCTGAAGAAAAAAAACTGCATGAAACTGGTGCAGACAGGGCTGAAATTAGAAAGATGAGACGCAATAGCAGCAAGGAACTGGCCGATGTCATCAATATTGATAAACCCTGGACATAGAAAAGGCGGTCCAGAAATGAGATTTGGCACCCGGATGCTTAGGATGGAAGAAAATCCACTCATGCGTCCCGGTGCCGCTTCTTCTTTATTGGACAGCCTTTTTATTATTCTCTATATTCATATTACCGGCCAGATCCGGGAAATCAATAAAGGGATTCCGATTTCCCTGGATCTCATGAATCGCCGCGTTTCTATGTTTCTCATATAAAGTGACAGGATTGCTCAAATGCCATTCAATCATTAAGTCCATATCTGCCCTTTCAAGAAAATCACTGCCGTAGCGGATAAAGAAATATAGAGTGGCACGGGCTGCCTGGCCCTTGCCATACTGCGGCTCAAAGAAATTATTCTCTGCTTTCCCGCACCCTTCTCTCACTTCCATTGCGAGGGGAGGATAACCGGGAAAATCATAATAGCGCGAGTTTCCGCGCCTGCTGTTGCAGGATGGCTCGCACGCAAATAAGTGATGCAGATCCCCTCTCATTGGCTCTTTCTTCCCAAACCATGATTGAGGGACAACATGCTCGCAGTTCAGCTTTACATCTCCGGCAAGAACACCTGCCTCACCAAATTGTTTCAGTGCCGCTATATCTGCCTCGATGGCAGAAACCGGATCGATCCCCGTACCGGAGTATATACTTTTTAATGTCATATTCTCATGCAGGTCGACCCATGGATATAAATGGCGGTAAGGTGCATAGGATAAGGTCTGCCTGTGAGTATCGCTGACCAGTTTTGCAAGATTCTTCAGAACCCCGCTGCCGCCGATGTCAAAGCCATTATAGTATGCCAGTTTATTCTCATCATCCACCCTGGCTTCATAGTACGGCCTCTGTGCAGAACTTTTAAGCAAGTACATCGCTTCTGCATATTGTGCCCTTTGATTTTGATCCATCAGATGGCTGCCGGCTGGATAATGGAAGCCTTATTAACAGCTTCTTTCAGGATTTCAGGTGCTGTCAGGTATACCAGCCCATTTCCCTCAAATCTTGGTGAATTCCCCAGCGGAATTGTCCTCTTGATCAGCTGTGCATATAATTCCGGCTCGGTGAGCGACCTTCCAAAGCTTTCATTTGCAAGGATTTTGACCAGGGCCAGGGCTCCAGCCACATGTGGAGCTGCCATGGATGTACCAGAGAGCTTTGCATATTTACCTCCAGGATATGTGGAGATGATTCCCTCGCCAGGGGCCACCAGATCCACTTCTTTGTTGGAGTTTGTAAATTCTGAGGAACGCCGTTCAAAATCAATCGCCCCTACACTGATTACTTCGTTATAACAGCCTGGGTATCCAAGCTCATCGGTATTTTCATCTCCGTCCCCTTCATTGCCTGCCGCGCATACCACCAGGATATTTTGTGCGACTGCTTTCTTGATCGCATCATGAAGTCCCGGATCATCGGCAGGTCCTCCAAGGGACATTGAAATAATATCTGCCTTTTGTTCAATGGCATACAAAATGCCGTTTTTTATCCATTCATATTTTCCAGATCCGTTCTTATCCAATACCTTGACGATCAATAGCTGTGCTTCAGGAGCTGCACCCGATACACCAGTTTCGTCATAGGATGCAGCCATTGTTCCGGCTACGTGAGTCCCATGGCCGTTATAATCCATGAACTTATCAGGATTGCTGTTATCGTCGGCGGTAAAATTCCTTCCGCCCTTGATTCGTTCCTTAAGGTCTGGATGGGAAAAATCACATCCTGTGTCAAGCACTGCGATGGTGATGCCCCTGCCTTTAGTCTGCTCCCAGACACTCGGTGCCTGAATGACTTTAATTCCCTCCGGTATTTCCGGCATTTCCTCGACCTGTTCTAAAAATTTGTACGGTATAACTCTGATTATTTGCTCCATCCCATTTCCTCCTCCAGAAAGTGCTTGTTCACCTTGATACATATCTTTCTGAAACCTGCCCTGGCTAAGGCATGGCCAGACAGGGACTAATGAGCTGATTCTGGGTGTCACTTCAAGTTTAACAAGCTGCTCTTTCCTATTAAAGGATATAAAGTATGATTCTTTCTACAAATATTGCACCGCCATCTCAGACAATAGCTGTGGTTTGGGCAGAATTGTGTCGAATGAATTTCCTATGTAAAACAATGTATGCAAAACGGATTCTGGCAAACGATATGAAGGGATGTTTCTGCATCCCATGCTTTTTCAATCTTCCAGATGAGGTGATCGTCTTGAGTTATCGAGAACAGCTGGATTCACATTCAAAGCTTTTCCACCATAATTGGACAAGGCCTAAACATTACAATTCACAGGTAAATGGGCATACGGAGGTTTCCCGATCCACAGCCATCCTGAGAAGCAATGCGAAGGCACACCGCTGGTAAGAGGAATCAAAGCAAAAAAAAGGCGCGCGGCAGGCGCCTTTTTTTATGGAACATTTACTGCCCTTTCAGGGCCAAAAGGCTTTCAAAGTATTGCAGCAGCTGTCCGCGAAGTTCCGGCCGGGAAAGCCCGACCTCTGCAATAGCTTTGATATAGCCGATTTTATCGCCTATATCATATCTGGCACCCGCAAGCTCCACAGCAACAATCCTTTCTGCTTTATTTTGCCTCCTGAGCGCATCTGTAAGCTGCACTTCATTCCCCGCACCCCTTTTAGTATGCTGAAGAACTCTGAATATCGAAGGCTTTAGAACGTACCGCCCCATAACTGCCATAGTGGAAGGTGCCATGTCCAGGGAAGGCTTTTCAACAAGATCATCGACTTCGCAGACTGAACCTGTCCGGCTGTGATAGCGGATGATCCCATACTTTGAAACCTCAGCCGGAGCCACTTGCTGAACACCGATGACCTGCCTGCCCATCACATCGTAAATTTCCAGCAGCTGCTTTAACGCAGGTTTTTCAGATACCATCACATCATCGCCAAGAAGAACCGCGAACGGCTCATTGCCGATGAACTGTCTTGCGCAAAGTATCGCATGACCAAGGCCTAACGGCTCCTTCTGACGGATATAATGAATATGGGCAAGCGACGAAACCTTCCTTACCTCTTCAAGAAGGTCATGCTTTCCTTTTTCACACAGCATCTGTTCGAGCTCAAAGGAGCGGTCGAAATGATCCTCAATCGATTTCTTGCTCCGCCCTGTTACAAATATTATGCTTTCTATGCCCGACTCCACTGCTTCCTCTACGATATACTGCACAGCCGGTTTATCCACGATTGGCAGCATTTCCTTAGGCTGGGCCTTCGTAGCCGGCAAAAACCGGGTACCAAGGCCCCCAACAGGGATGATTGCCTTTTTTACTTTCACCTTAACCCCCTGCTTTCCTTGTTGGATACCATTCAAAACTCATATTAGATTTATAGACATGTATATTCAGCTGATAAAAAATCATTCAGCACATCAGCAGATGCTTCGGTATTCAGGGCCATTTATGGATTGATTCTTGTACTGGAAAGCTGTTCTGGATGGGTGGCGTCATTAAGGATTTGTTTCAATATTCAAAAAGCTTTATGACCTAAATCAACTCAATTTTAATTATAAACGGTCATAAAAGTTTTCTTGACCCGGACTCTGTCTTAAGAGATCATAAAAATCACTCTCTCTAATGTTAAAAGGTGTAAAAAAGATACTAAAAATCAGAGAGCCCTGATGCTCAAGCATTATTTGAAAATTATGTAAAATCTAGTGTCCAGCTGAAAATTTCCAGCATACCCTAAATAATCATAAGCAGCTCTTGATACTCACTTCACTAACCGCTATAATTTTATCAACTATACTGAAAATTGATGACGAAGAAAGTAGCATGGCCTAAGCAGAAAAAGCGAACCGGGGATGGTGGAAGCCTGGAATCTGCATGCTTTGTGAAGCGCACTTCTGAAATGCAGCAGCCGGGGGTAATGGCCCCGTTATCAAGCAGAGTGGTCCTTGTTAGGACAATTAGAGTGGCACCGCGGATATAACTCCGTCTCTTTATTTAGAGACGGAGTTTTTTTATTTTCCAGCTGCTCTGCCTGCCGGAATTGGACTGGTTACGGTTCAAAGAGATGAAGGAGGAATGGTTATGGAACATTATCAAAACAAAGTGGCTGAAGAAATTGAAAAAATAATGGGAGGGTCATTGTCCGTCTCTGAAATCAGCCGGCTGTTAGAAACACCAAAACACACGGAGCATGGCGACCTTGCCTTTCCCTGCTTTCAGCTCGCAAAAAAGCTGAAGAAGTCACCAGCATCCATAGCTGAGGAGCTAGCTCCTGAACTCCAGGGAGAATTTATCGAGAAAGCAATAGCTTCCGGTCCATATATTAACTTTTTTCTAAACCAGGAAAGCGTGATGGATGAGGTTCTTGCTCTCATCTGCGAGCAGGGACCCCGCTTTGGCGATTTATCTATCGGACAGGGCAGCCTTGTTCCCATTGATATGTCTTCACCCAATATTGCCAAACCCTTTTCAATGGGCCACCTCCGCTCTACAGTGATTGGGAATTCCATAGCGAACCTCATGGAAAAGTGCGGCTATGCCCCTGTCAGGATCAATCATCTTGGCGACTGGGGTACACAGTTTGGTAAATTGATTACAGCCTATAAGCTATGGGGTGATGAGGAAAAGGTCCGGAAGGATACAATCCGGGAGCTTCTAAAGCTTTATGTAAAATTCCATGATGAGGCAGAAAAGGATCCTTCCCTCGAGGAAAAGGGCCGGGAGTGGTTCAAAAAGCTTGAGGAGGGCCACCCTGAAGCCATTTCCCTCTGGCAGTGGTTCCGGGATGAATCACTTGAAGAATTTAATAAAATATATGAGCTGCTGAATGTGAAGTTCGATTCCACAAATGGAGAAGCCTTCTATAATGACAAAATGGCCGAGGCGGTCCAATTGATTGAGGAACGGAAGCTGCTTGTGGAAGATAATGGTGCCATGGTGGTAAAACTGGATGAAGAAGGCCTTCCGCCTTCACTTATAAAAAAATCGGATGGTGCGACTCTTTATGTGACGCGGGACCTGGCAGCCGCCATTTACCGGCAGCGGACCTATAAGTTTGAAAAGGCTGTTTATGTGGTCGGCAATGAACAATCCTTACATTTCAGGCAGCTCAAGCTTGTCCTGAAGAAGCTCGGCTTTGGCTGGGCAGATGGAATGGTACATGTGCCTTTTGGAATGATCCTGAAAGATGGCAAAAAGATGAGCACCCGTAAAGGAAAAGTCGTTCTGCTTGAAGAAGTGCTGGCTGATTCCATCCAGCTTGCCCAGCAAAACATATTGGAGAAGAATCCCCATCTAGAAAACAAACAAGAAGTTGCCCGCCAGGTCGGCACCGGCGCAGTCATATTCCATGATTTGCGGAATGAGCGGATGAACAATATCGAGTTCTCTCTTGAAGATATGCTCAAATTTGAAGGAGAGACCGGACCGTATCTTCAATACACCCATGCGCGTGCGAAATCCATTTTAAGGAAGGCAGAGATGGAAATGGAACAGGTACCCAGCCAGGGTACCGGAAGTCCACTTGCCTGGCAGACGGTCAAAGAACTCGCAGCCTTCCCGGCCGTTATCGACCGTGCTTACACAAGGCTCGAACCTTCTGTGATTTCGAAATACCTGATTGATCTTGCCCAGGCGTTCAACAGTTATTATGGAAATACACGCATCCTTATTTCGGATCAAGGACTTGCATCAAGGCTCATGCTGGTAGAGGCAGTGACAATCGTGCTTAAAGAGGGACTGCGTCTGCTCGGCATTGAGGCCCCGGACGAAATGTGACCTTTAAATCTTAATGGCTGCTGTGATCAGCATATATAGAGCAATCAGACCTCCAAGGAAGATGATGGCTGCTGCCACACCTTCCTTTTTTTTGAAATATGGCTGTCCAAATTCTTTTTGTGCCAAAAGATACACAAGAATTCCCGGTAAAAACAGAATCAGAGTCAGCAATAAATAAGTCAGGCCGGCTGCATACAAAAGCCAAAGGGAATAAAGCATGGCCAATACGCCTATGGCAATATTCCTTGGACTGTCTTCTGTCCGATGGATGAAGGAATGCTTAACCTGGTACAGTGCAGCAAAAAAGTAAGGTAGAAGCACCGCAGACGATGCGAGAGAGTAAGCCAGCTGATAAGGTTTGTCTGAGACCAGGAAAGTTAAAAGGAAGAGCTGGATGAGCAAATTGGAGAGAAACAGCGAAAAAATCGGAGATGAATTCTTATTTCTCAAGCTGAAAATGCTGGGAAACACCTTCTCCCTGCCAGCTATATAGGGAATTTCGGAGGCAAGCATGGTCCACCCCAGCCAGGCTCCCAAAACGGAAACGATCAGGCCGATATTGACTACGGCCGCTCCCCACTTCCCTACGGCCTGTTCAAATACATAAGCGAGCGAGGGATTTTTCAGCTCAGAGAGTTCTTCATTGCTCATGATCCCGGCCGAAATGACAGTAATCAACACATATACGAGAAGTGTGCTCACAAGCCCGATGACTGTCGCCCTGCCGACATCGCGCCGCTCCTTCGCCCTTCCCGACAGCACCACGGCCCCCTCAAAGCCGACAAATACCCAGAGAGTGATCAGCATAGTATTTTTCACCTGCCCCATGATATCCTTCATCCCTCCCTGCTGACTGCCCCAGAATTGAAACGAAAAGGTTTCTAATTTGAAGGCAGTCATTCCCAATATAATGAAAAGGAGGATCGGTATCAGCTTGGCTACTGTGGTGATCACATTGACAGACGCGGCGGAGTGGACGCCCTGGAGTACCAGAAAGTGGACAAGCCATAAAATGACGGAAGCCCCGGCAATCGACACCAGCTTATTTTCTGAGAACACGGGGAAAAAATAGCCCAGGGCATCCATGGTAAGAGTGGCAAAGGCCACATTGCCCAAAAACGCTGAGCACCAATAACCCCAGGCACTCACAAACCCGGTGAATTGTCCAAAACCTGCCCTGGCAAAGGCAAATACTCCCCCGTCAAGATGCGGCTCTTTATTCATCAGGTTTTGGAAGCTGAGTCCGAGTGCAATAATGCCTGTGCCGGTAATCAGCCATCCGGACAAAATTGCCCCGCTGTGAGCTCCTTGGGCGATGTCACTCGGGAGGTTAAACGCCCCCCCGCCGATTACCGACCCGACTACCAACGCAATAAGAGGCCAAAGGCTTAACCCGGCTTTCCTGCTTTGCTGTTCTTCCACTTCTGCCATCTCCTTACGATTTCAATGAACATTATCTTCTCCCAGCCTCCTGTTTTTATGTATTTCACCAAAGATCTGCATAAAACAAACCTTAGTTTCTACTAACAGCCCATGAAGATGACAGGACCCTTTGGGGTCGGTGGGGCGGAGTAAGGCGGAAATGCCGGCAGGCTAAAAGATGCACCTGGCTGTTGGAAGCCTTGATACATGCAGCTCCGCACCGTTACCATAGAAAAAAGAGCTGAAATCAGCTCTCTCTAAAATCATTATTGCTTTGCCAGAATCTCCGCCACTTTATCTTCTATTATCTTACCCTTTGAACCGTCGGTGAGATTATTAAGAAGGATGGAGAAAACCATTCTCTTTCCGCTCTTGGTCTTCACATATCCTGATAAAGAGCTTACAGTCGCTATTGAACCAGTCTTGGCATGGATATTGCCGAGTACAGGCGGTTTTTTGAGTCTGTTCCGCAGTGTGCCGCCTGTCATTCTGTCACTGATGCCCGCAGTTGGCAGAGAGTGCAGATAGGCAGAAAACCATTCTTCGTCCTGCACTGAATAAAGGAGGTCAGTCAGTTCGTTTGCCGGTATAAGATTTACATGTGAGATGCCCGAGCCGTCACGGATCACAAGATCATCTGTCTTCACCCCGAATTTCGGCAGTTCTGACTTTAAGACCTCTAATCCCTTTGTCCAGCTTCCCTCACCTTTTTTTACTCTGCCCATTTCCTTCACCAGATGCTCAGCATGCGTATTGTTGCTCAGCTTCATGAAAGGTATGAACATATCACTGAGTGTCATGGATTTATGTACAGCCATTACCTTCGCTTTCTTTGGGGCTGTTCCTTCCTGCAGCTTCCCGGTAATCCTGATTCCCTGTTCAAAGAGAGACTGCCTGAACACGTTCAGTGTATAGCCTTCCGGTTCCCATACGGCTATCCACTCTTTCGCGGGGTCAGCTCCAATCGGCAGGGTTCCTTCTATTGTGATCACATTGCTTCCATGCCCGCGTTTTATGGTGATTTTCTTTTCTTCTCCCTTAGGGACGGTCCTGGTCTTATTCAGGATTTTGAGATAGCTGTTCCTTGGCTCCATCCCAATACTGGCAGCTGCCCCGGCGGTCTTACCTGGATTTACATGGACAATCACTGTTCCGGCATCATAATCCTCGTTGGGTGACAGTGTCAATGCTGAAACCTGGGCACCATAGTACTCCATTTCGTCGGTCCATGACAGATCCTGTGAATAGCGCTCGGAATCGTACCAGGTATCATCGCTGAGCAAATTACCGGAGACAGTCTTTATTCCTTTTTTCTTCAATCCTGCTGCAAATGCATCCAGGTCTTTCTCCAGAAGTGTTGGATCACCCTTCCCCTTTAAATAGAGATTCCCTTTAAGTACTGAACCTTTTACAGAGCCATCCAAAAGCAGCTCAGTCGAAAACCTGTGATTCTCACTCAAGACATTAAGCGCAGCCGCCCCGGTTAAAAGCTTCATATTGGATGCCGGTCTCAATCTTATATTCCCAATATGATCATAAAGCAGCTTTCCGCTATCCGCAGATCGTACACTCACTCCCGCCAAGGCTCCCTTTAAAAGAGGATCATTGTTAAGCAGAGCATTAAGCTCCCTCGTCAATTCCTGCCCGGATTCACCCGCGCTGGGCTTTATCCCGCTGCCGGCAAAGAACATAAAAAGGGCCGAGAACACGAGCACTGCCGTCAAACTGACTGCCATGACCTTCTTTTTCAAATCTACCACCTCCTGATACGTTTCCTTACTTCTTCTCTATTTCTACAAAAATCCCCTTTATTTATCATATGAGGAAAAAGTATGAACTTTACCATCCTCACAGTAAATTCATGTAAAGCTTTGTATAAACATAGATCATGTCTAGAATGAGCTGTGTCAAAGTGAATATGTTTTATGCCATTAAAAATCCGCTGCCCATACTCGGGCAGCGGCAGATAAACAAAGGAAAAATCCTTTAGTTATAGTCCATTTCAGTCATGGAGTCCATGTTGCTTGCAATCATGGCAATTATGGTACTCGCTTCTTCCTTGCTGAAAATGAAATTGGTTTCATCTTTGATGAGGTCATCATCTTCAGTCCAGATCCGGTTTATGCGGCGGAGGACACCATCACCGGTTTCAGGCACAATGCCGAACTGGTAGGTTACTTCTACTTCGTCTTCCTGCATGAACGCGGTGACTTCAGGTGTTTCCCACTCTACATCCACCTGTTCAAGGAGTCCATCTCCTTCACTGTCAGCATACAACCCATCATCTTCACCCGAATAGTCTTCATTATCAGCATATTGATATTGAACCTCGAATTCATCTTCATCAGAATCTGTATCGAAATCCGATTCTTCATCCATGTTGTATTCGTCTCCATTCATATACTCATGAAAACCTTCATGGACAGCATCCACGATATCCTCTATATCAGAAAGAATGATTTTTGCGGCAGAAAGCATTTCTGGTTCGAATGAATCCATATAGAATTCTTCATTATTGGGATCATAATTCAAAGTGAAAAAGTACTCTCTTCCGTCAGGAGAATCTGTATCATCACTTTCGACATAAAACTCGATCCTTGGATGTTTAGATCCTCTTTCTAAAGTCATATATCCCATTTGATCGTACTTTTGGCAGATGGATTCCAGATGATCCTGGAGTTCCCCTGCAACCCGGTCAAACCATTCGAGTGACATGCTCATCCCTTCCTTTCGGCTTTAAGCCTGAGGTTATATATCGGCAGCATAAATGCTTGTGAAAGATATGGTAAACCAACATGCATCATAAGTACATGTACTATCCATCCAGCTTTTCTTCTGAAAGATGGGGATACTCATTCAAATGTGTATTGCCGGAAACAGCAAAGCGGGCAGATTCCAGACTCTCCTCAGGCAGCAGCCCGTATAAGGTCCTGGTTTCCCTTTCATGCTCCCAGTGCTTGTGTTTTTCCATGATAAGAACTCCCTGTCGTATTGCTTATATGCCTGAAGGTTCGAAGGTTTTGCAATCTGTTTCACGGCTGTTTGCAGCCTGTTCGCCGTGATGGCTCACAACATAGATCTGAGTGGCTCTGCAGCGTTCGCCGCCTTCATTATGAATACAATTAGCTACTTCACAAAGTACATCTTTAGCCATTATCATTCACTCCCTTCTTTTCTAGGCTCACCAAAAGACGGAGTTCCATTCAAGACAACTTTTGCATATGGAAGCATCTTAGGTTCAATAATATTCGTTCAGCCATAAAGTCGCAGCTGCTATGAACTTTTCAGCAGCCAGCGGCATGTTTTTCATGCTCTGGGCACTGATCCCGATGGAAGTGAATGCTGTTTTTGATGCGAATGGAACCTTGGCTACTGAATCCGGCAGGGTCTGCAGGGATATCTCGGGGAGTATGGCGATGCCATGGGAGGCAGCTGCCATGGCAATCACTGCCTGATCATCCATCAATATAAAAGGAATATCCACCGCCACTTTTACGCCTTTCAGGATTTTATTAATTTTTTCTGCAGACGTTCTTTGAAGCAGCAGCTTATGACCTTTCAACTGCACTGGAAGGATCGAACTTTGGTTTGAGAGAAAATCCTCCTTCGAAATGATGCAGAAAAAATGCTCCTGCTTAAGATGAAGAAAATCAAGTGAGGGAGAGGGCAGGTCCATTAAAAAACCAAAATCCACTGTACCCGCGGTAATCCAAGCCTCAATTTCCTCCTGGCGGCCCTCTGCTACCTCAACGACGATGTCTGGATATTGCTCCGAAAATTTATGCAGCATTCCTGGAAGCCATACTGCTGTAATGGGAGAAAATGCGGCTATACGGATTTTACCGATTTCCTGGCCTTTCAGCTCGGCCGCTTCCTGCCTCATTTTTTCCTGAAGATAGAGAATATCCCGTATGTAAGAAAGCATTCTTTCTCCGTTAGGAGTCAGCCTGATGCCTCCTTTATTCCGGATGAGCAGGGCAAACCCGAGTTCCTGTTCCAGAGACGTGATCGCGTGGCTCACGCCCGATTGAGAAATGTTAAGAGCGGCGCTTGCCTTGGTGAGACTGCCCGCTTCTACTGTTGTATTAAATATTTCATACTTAGCAATCGACAAATTCCATCCCTCTTTATATTCTTTTTATTCATCATACAACAAAAAGGGTGAAAAAAATTCATATTCCCGAAATATGTTTCTAAAACAAGAAAGGAAGCAGCAAATGCCGCTTCCTGTTACTTATTGGGCAGGGAAAATGATTTCATCGATAATGCCGTAGGCTTTCGCTTCTTCAGCACTCATGAAAAAGTCCCGGTCTGTATCCCTCGCTACCTTCTCGAGCGGCTGCCCTGTCTTTTCAGATATGATCTGGTTCAAGTGCTGCTTCAGCTTCAAGATCCTTTTGGCGGAAATTTCAATTTCCGTGGCCTGGCCCCTTACGCCGCCAAGCGGCTGATGAATCATAATTTCACTATTTGGCAGGGCGCAGCGTTTTCCCTTGGTCCCGGCCAGGAGCAGCATGGCCCCAAAGGAAGCAGCCATCCCGGTACAAATGGTCTGAATCTGCGGCTTGATATACTGCATGGTATCGTAGATGGCAAAGCCGGCGGTTACCGATCCTCCAGGGCTATTGATATAAAGCGAAATATCTTTATCAGGATTATCTGCTGCCAGGAACAATAGCTGAGCTACCACACTATTTGCTGTATGTTCATTGATTTCTTCGCCAATCATGATGATTCTGTCCTTCAACAGCCTGGAATAGATATCATAAGATCTTTCACCCCGGCCAGACTGCTCTATTACATATGGAATTGTACTCATATCGTCCACTCCCTGTTTACATAATTTTATTATGCTGCCATTGAGAGAGCGGCTTTGGGAGCTGATTTCCGGGCTGGAAGGGGCTGGAAAGTCTGCTGCCTTTTTAGGAGGTGGATGAGCCCGGCAGGATCATTTTTTATCAATGCCAGACGAAGCTGTTCCATCAGCCTGATATTCTCCTCTTCATTCCACATGTTCTGTGTTAGTGGATTTGCCTCATCACTTCCGCCCAGCCTTTTTCTGGCCCGGAGAATGGCGGCTTTCACTGCCGTATCGTTTATTCCTGTGAGTTCAGCTATTTCCTTCGAAGTGTACAGAAACCCTTCTTTAAGGAGAAAGGCTGCTGCCTGCTTGGGGGTCAGCCTGCCGAGGGATTCCTCTGTTATTTCTCTTGGGATAAAGTCTTGCCCCTCTTTATCCTCCAGCTGTCCAGGCAGACATTCACGGCTTCGTTTTCTTATCAAATCAATCCAGCAGTGATAGGCCATTTTATTGAGCAGCGCAGGGGTTATCAGCTCCATGTCCCTATAATGCTCCCAGGCCTTCAACAGGACCGATTGTGCAATATCCTCTCCATCCCATGAATTCTGGGAAACAAAACAGCTGTATTTCAAGACGGCTCCGTAAAGCTCCTTCATTTTGTCTTCCCATCCATCACGCCTGCCCGGTTTATCCATTGTTCCTTCGCTAAGCAATGTCACTCACTCCTTTTAGCACTCTCTCACTTATATAACGGATCGAAACAGGTAAAAAGATATGGCCTGAAAAATTTTTCTTTGTGGAAAAGAGGCGGAGCTGCATGTATCATAAAGGTTCCTGCAGCTACAGGTGAACATCATTTATCTTGCTGGCAATCCTGCCTGCACCTTACTCCGCTCCACCGCCTTATTATGTTTATTCCTGCTCTTGTTCAAAATTCCTTGCCATGTAATGGGCTGTGTGTTGAAAACTCACGTTTGTTTACTATCTTACGCTCCTCTCTCTGAAAATGAAAATGCAGGATTTTTTTAAAAATCATGAACAAAAAGCAGCCTGCAGTAATGCATGGCTGCTCTATGCCTTAGAGTGTACTCCTCACCTTGAAAACGATATATTTTTGTCCCAAATAATTCAGCATGGTATAGATGACCGCTCCCATCCAAACTGCATCATTCTCTGCATTTCCTGGGCCGGAAGGAAGGATTACTGCAGCATGCAAGGCTGCCATCCTGCCAAGAGAATAACCCGCCAATAAAGAAACAATTACAACAGCAAGGAATTTGAGGCTGCCATTGCCCAGTGCTGCATTGCTTCTAAAGGTAAAGGAACGGTTCAGGAAAAAACTGGCAGCCGCCCCAGCACCGTTTCCAATCCACACGGAGGGCCAGTAGCCTAAAAGAAAGAGGTTTTTACTGATAAAGATGAGTGAAAGACCAATACATGTATTGATCAAGCCAACAAGCAAAAATCTGAAAAGCTGGCTAGTTTGATTTTTGAGTGAGTTTCTTAAAGGCAGCGCCATATAATTCATCCTCTGAATCATCTTTCTCCAAAAGACCGCCCTGCACCTGCAGGAAGGGGTTAAAATCAATGATATATTTAGGACGGCGCTTGGATTCTTTGTATATTTTCCCGATATATTCGCCAATCACTCCCATTGCAATGAGCTGCAGGCCTCCCAGCAGCCAGATGGAAGTGATCAGGGAAGTCCATCCTGCCGAGGTTTCCCCCTTCACCTTCAAATACAGGAAATAAAGGCCAAAGGCACAGCTGCCAAAAAAGGATAAAAAACCGAGCAGCAAGACAAGCCTTATTGGTGTGACTGAAAACGAAGTGATTCCGTCAAAAGCAAAGGCCAGCATTTTCTTCAGCGGATACTTGGTTTCTCCCGCCAGACGTTCTTTCCTATTATAATAAACAGAGGCCGTTTTAAAGCCGATCAGCGGGACTACCCCCCTCAGAAACATATTGGCTTCTTCAAATTTCCCCAGTTCCATGAGCGCCCTTTTGCTCATCAGCCTGAAATCGGCATGATTGTAAATAAGGTTCACACCCATTTTCAGCATGAGAGAATAAAACAACTCTGCAGTCTTTCTCTTGAAAAAAGTATCCGTTTCCCTTCCTTTTCTGACACCATAAACCACATCGCAGCCTTCAAGGTATTTCATGATGAAATCCCGAATGACTCCGGTATCGTCCTGAAGGTCGGCATCTATGGTAATGACGCAATCGGAAACATCCCGGGCTGCAGCCATGCCGGCAAGCAGCGCATTTTGATGTCCGGCATTTTTTGAAAGCTTCAGCCCCTTAACCAGCATATTTTCAAGGCTCTCATTATAAATTAGAGACCACGTTTGGTCACTGCTTCCATCATCCACAAATAAAATCCGGCTTCTTCTGTCTATCAGCTTTTCGTTCATCAATCCCTTAAGGACAACGCTCAGCTCACTTATAGCGGCCGGCAGCGCCTCCTCCTCATTAAAACAGGGAACTACGATGGTTAGCACCGGTTCAATCATCACAATCCTCCAGCATGCATTTTTTTACAGATCCACTTTGTACAAGTATATTTTCCAGGCCGCATGGGCCCCGGTGAAGGTCTTCTCCAGCACCAGATGGTTATTTTCAGCGTTGGTAATGGGGAGAGCAGAGAATATGTAATGGCCCCCAAGCTCCTTGAATGCCTGCATGTTCAAATCTAAATTTCTTAATTTTCTTTTAGTATCTTTTTTGATCATATATCTTTTTTCAAGCTGGTTTGTGAAAAGATAACACCTTCCTCCCCACTCATCAAAATACTGCCTGATGGTCTTATCCCTGGCCAGTTCATTTTGAATGATTTTCCTGAACTGATGCTTGTAGCTTAACGGGTAAAAGTTATTATATGTATCCAGGGTGTAAAACCCATTGTACTGGGCAATGGCCGGATGGAGTCCAAGACTTGCAACTCTGTATTCCTCCTGCGGCCTCCCTATATAATCCTTGATATCCCGGAACACTTCTTCCGCATAAAATTCCTTAACGGTGGGCTTTGAACGGTATATTACTTCATCATTAAAGATGCCGAGCACCGCTGTCTGAAGGATGATGAAAAGCGCAGCCGCCCTTTGGGATGCCATTCTATGAACCCAGAGAATCCGGAGAGATTCAGCAAAGATAATATATAAAATCATCGGCCGTAAAAAATGAAATCTGGCAAAATTAAATGTATCCATAAAATGAAACTTCCGGGTCAGCGGCACCCACCCCTTATAAAACCAGAAGGCGTACCATACAGACAGCAAAAGATTAAGGATCATCAGCCAGACGAATCTTTTTTCCTCGCTGAATGCCTTTCTGGACGCTATGGCAAAAATGGCAAGAAACGAAAGTGGCATAATGATCAGGCCATGGACAGTCATGACATGGGTATGCCCCAGAACATAGTTTTTAAGTGCGAGCTTTGCCGCTCCAAGCAGGGAGAGCCTTGCGTGAAAATATTCATCCCTGCTGTTCGGCTCACCTGAAACGAAGAAGGATGATACCAGCCGGTATTCCACCGCCATATAACATAATGTCATGACGAGAATGCCCAAAAGGAAAGGAAAATTCCATTTTTTGAATCTGAGTAAATCCGTCAGCCAGAGAATCCCCATTGCTGCAAGAAAGAAGAAAAAGCCCAGAACAAAGCTTGAATAAAGGGGCAGCAGAAGAAGGATGAGCCAGTCACTCACATTGCGTTCTCCCTGACGGATGTTCAGGAATGCGAAAAGGGCGAGGGGCATTCCGAGCGTACTGAGCATGCCTGATGGCCAATATGGTGTGAGGGCAAAAGCCAGGGCCGCTCCAATCCTGAGTATGGCCCACTCCTCCCTTTGGATATAATGCTTCTTAAGGAGCAGATACATCCCAAAAAAGGCAGCAATGCGAGTTATCGCTGCATTGACTGTATAAGCAGCCATCGTCGGCAGCCAGGCGTAAATCCAGACAATCCCGCTCCACTCTGTGCCAAAAGCATTACGCGGAAGTCCATTGGCAACCTGGGGGATTAAAGCATTCAAACTCCCAAACATTTCGCCGCTCCTCGCAAGGACTCTGTACCAGGCTATATTGCTGTCTAAATTATCGTGGACCCGGATATGGGCATCCTCCCCAAGAACAATCAGCGGAGACAAATACACAAAAATCAATGCCAAAGCCAAAAAAACAAGCCGTCTCTCACCCCTGATGCCAGCATTCACCATTCCTCACCATCCCGCACAAAAACTCATTCACCGCTACTAACTTGTGTTAAAAAAGGAAAAATTATTCGGGGGACAGGCCCTATTTCCCGATTATTTCCCAGTAAAAAATAGGTATTTTATTATTAAATGGCAGTATAGGTGACGCCGATAAGGTATATCTTATTAACGTTTTTTGCAAAGAATTTTTCCAAAGAAATTACGATTCTTTTTACAAATTGTTCTTTAAATAAGGTCATTTATTTTATGTTTAAGTAACCTCTGCAAAATCATTAAAAATGGTACAGTAATAATATCCCTATTAAAGGCCTGGCAGTGTTTTTCTAAAGTAGTTAGTAAGAATCTAAAAAGTACAAAGCATAGAGTATTGGTCGATGCTTTGGTTTATTAGAGTGCTGCCTGTTGACTGGCAATGATGTACGAAGGAAAGATTTCATAGCAATAAGTTCATGAGGCTCCTAGTTTTCTTGTGAGGAGGAAATCGGTGAAGAGTTCTTTTGTGAAGCATACGGATAAATATAAAGAATTAAATAAGATGGTTAATAGGGTATTTAATACAGACAAAGACCTGCCTGACATGTTATTCAAAGAATCATACAATCATTTTCTTTTTGGGGATTTTGAATGGGCAATGTACGAAGAATTCTGGGATGTCTTAAAGCTTCTGATGACGGCATCTGGAGATAAATCAGGCTGATTGCTGTAATTGACCCTGACCCAGCGGGATACTATTATAAGGAGTTTGGTTATTTTAATTGGTTTACAATTCCACTTGAGGCGTCAGATGATAAGTATTATACCCTTCTTGAAACTTCACCGGAGGATAGTTTAGCTGATGCCATCTTATATAATTCGTACACGATTCTCTGGCTATCCTCATCCTGTAAATGGGGCATTTGGGGTGACCGCAGCGCTGGTGTATGTGTGCTGGGAATTCAGGATTTAAATGATTTCGATGAGGATATTACAACTGGTTTAAAGAACTGGCGCTCTCTTGACGAAACAATAAAATCTTGGATTGAGTTAAACTTCCTGCACAACAATGAAATGTACTATAAATTTGTAAGAACTTTAGACAATAATTATGCGACCTCTAAAAAATAGAAAAAGGAATATCCGAGATTTAAGGACAGTATAAGAAAGGCCAATTTACCTTTGAGTTATAAGTCAAACGAAATGCGATAAAGCTGCTGTCACAGAACGCGCTTGCCAATCAGGGAAAAACACAAAAAAGCCGCAAAAGCGGCTATAGTTGAAAACTGCCCGGAACGGCAGCAAGAAAATGCTTTATAAAAGGAACGGAGTCGAGCCTGATGGAAAGGTAGGGAGGCTGCAGCCACTGTGATACATGCAGGGGCATCCCGTACCAGAGGATCCGGCTGTCGATGATGATAAAAGGAAAAGGAATATCAGCGTTTTCTTCCGTTCTCAACCGGGCCATTGCTTCGCCTGACATGGCACCCAACAGCTCCTCCAAGTCCTTTTCTGCCTTTATGCCTGCTGGCAGGGAGGCATATATTGAATTCCTGGCAGCCGATAAATCCCGTTTGATTCCTTCAAGATTCCTGGCATAGACCCATTTCAGTTTGGGGTGGCTGTTTTTAATCCAGCTGCCGATTTCAGCCGGGGAGACGATCTGCTTTTGTTTGATCTGATAATCCACAAGCTGCCGGATTGTCTTCCGCGGATAAATGTTCTTCCTGATAAAGCTTGCGTCACTTATATGGACGAATTTCCCTTTTGTCCTTGTCACGGCTACATTGATCAGGCGCTCGCTGTCCTTTCCGGTAAGCAGCATACCAGGCCTTGTCTGGGTATGTGTATCAACTGAATCAAAAATCATGACTTCCCGCTCGCTTCCCTGGAATCTATGGACAGTTGAAGCGGCAATATCCTCCGCTCCCTCCCTGCCGTTATATAAATCCTTAAGAAGAGTATCCATGAGCATGGCCTGTGCCCGGTATGGCGCCATATAGCCAATCGACCTGGAGCCCGCAGAATATGCTTCATGAATCACTTGAAAGGAGAGGAAAAGATGGAACAAATTCATGCGCGAATGAGAGACTTTGTCGGTGATGCAATGTGCACCGGTATAGCTTGTATCCAGCAGCACAGACGCATGTCCAGGAAAAGGAGAGAGCTCAGCAAGCGGCCTCCGCGCTTCAGCCACCGATTCATGATCCGTGACAAGCGACTGATAAATATAAGAATTGGTAAAAGCAGAAATATCAGGATGCATTCTCCTCTGCTCACGCAGCAGGAAAAGCTGAGGGTGCATCTCTTCCCCGGACCCGGCACCTGAGACGCCGGCCGCATGGAAGATATCATCCTTCAGCCATTTTTCTGTAAGGCTGTGCCGTGAAGCGGCAATCGGGGGCAGCTGTTTGAAGTCACCGCAGACCACAATCCGCCTGCCAAGGGAAGCTGCAAACCCTGCCTGCGGGATATAGGCCTGACTTACCTCATCCAAAATAACAAGATCAAACTCGCCTTCATATATGGCAGGATCGCTTGCTGCTTTAGCAAGGGTCGTTCCGATGATATCAGCATCTTTAACAAATTCGGTCTCCTTCTGTCGCACCTTTTCCAAAACAGCCGCAAGCCTGGTTTCGAGTTCAAGAAGGGACTGTGAATCCCTCTGGCTGAAGGAACCGTTTAGATCCTGTTTAAGCAGTTTTCTCTCCTCCGACAGCTTCTGCCTCTCCCCGGCAAGCACTGGGTCGCTTTTTTCAAGGAGTCCCTGCATGGTGACCGAATCAGGAAGCATCGGGTCGCCCTGCCCTCCGTACCTGAGAATGTCACCCTCTCTGAACTTGTTCTTTTTAGCAAGGAAAGCAGATATTTCTGTCATCAGCACATTTACTGCCTGATTGCTGTGTGAGAGGATAAGAATCCGCTGCTTCTTGTTGTATTTATTGCCTGCAAGGCGGGCAAGAGTATATGTTTTGCCTGTCCCGGGCGGACCCCAGACAAATGTAGCATGATTATATTTCGTCCGCAGGACCAGTTCATGAAGACTGCTTGATGCTTTTTCCTTCGGATGCTTGTCTACTGGAGATGGATCCATAAGATCTTTTATTCTTCTTCTTTTCTTCGGGCTCTCCCTGATTTCATCAAGGCGGCAGGAAAGCTCATCGAGCAGCTTCCAGGGATCGTGGAACAGAATTCCCTCAGCTATCAGATCACCCAGATCCCTGTCAAAGGATAGAATGATCCCTTTTCCTTCTGAGGAAAGGATTCTCCCCTCATAATCCATATCATTCCACTGCAGCCTGGCAGTAGTCCCGTTCGGAATCCGGACTTCATCCCGGGAAGTGAAAAAATAACTGAACCCGCTGCCCTCGTTCAGCCTGATGCCATTTTTTAAGTAATATTTAGTACTGCCATACGTTTTCAAATGGTAAATTTCTGCCCTTAATGCAGCCTGCCATTCTTTAAGTAACCTGCCTGTTGATATCATGTGTACCTCTCTATTTAAAAAGGAAAGGGACAATCCGAGAAGATTGCCCTTGACCGATCATGAATGATTGCTTTGTTGGCTGAGAAATCAAAACAGCCTAAAATACTATATCATCCCTTTTGATTAAACACAAATCACCCTGCAGCCGGGATTTGAGATCCTTTTATAACAGATTGTTATTGTTAATTGTCGTTTATCTTTTTTATCAGCTCGTTATCCATGGATGCCGGTTCTTTGCAGTCTTAATCCTTTTCTTAAAACCATTTTTTCCTGTGTCTCAGTTCTTTTTGGTCCTAAAAAAGCTTTATGACCAGTTTTCTTCCTCTACTGACCCATTTTGGTCTTAATCATTTCTTTATGACTAATTCTCCTGACATCTCATAGCTCTTTGGTCATAAAATATATTTTATGACCGGTTCTTTTCCTGATCGGGCTCAGGAATGGTTTTAATCAATTCTTTAAGTGCCTAAACACCAGCATTAATTAGTCATAATCACTTTTAAAGTATTTCCCCCCGAATTCAGCGATAACCACCCAGGTTTTAACCCATTCAGCTGGATGAAGGCTCCCAATAAGTTTCTCCTATTTTAAGGACCTTTAGCTTTTCCCGGCTTAAGCTAAGTCTATCCCATTCGGCTTCCAGCCGCTGCAGTGCTTCAGGGCCGGTGTCGTCTGCCAGCCGGTAGGCGCCATAATGCATGGGAATGAATAATGAGCCGCCAAGCTCCTGAAAAGCTGTTATGGAATCCTCAGGGTTTATATGGGAAACGGCCATGAACCACTCGGGTTCGTAAGCACCTATCGGCATCAGGACGATGTCCTGGGGAAAAGCTTTTCCGATTAGCTTAAAACCGCGAAAATATCCGGTATCTCCTGCAAAATAAACATTCCTTCCAGCAGGGCTTTCAATCATCCAGCCTCCCCAGTGGGATGTATTCGTATCCGTCAACGTCCTTTTTGTCCAGTGCTGTGCAGGGACAAAGGTGAACCTGACGCCGCCAAAGCTGTGGGAATCCCACCATTGTGCTTCATGAATTTTATCATATCCCCTTTTCTTGAAAAGCGGGCCAAGACCTGCCGGAATGAAGAAATGGGGGTCTCCCCCTAGTTTTTTGATCGTCCCAAAATCCAAATGGTCATAATGGCCATGTGAAATTACTACCGCATCTATTTTTGGAAGCTCACTAAGGCCGAGGCCGGGCTCAGTGAGCCGTTTTCCCACTCCCATCCGCTTTGCCCATACAGGATCGGTGAGTATATTGATTCCTGATGATTGTATGAGAAAGGTAGAATGCCCAATCCAGGTAATGCTCTGCTGTTTCTCGTTCTGCTTCAATTTTTCAGTATCCTTATTATCTGCCTGAGGAATCTGGGAAGAAAGGTCTTTCACCTTGTTTCTGCGCTCTTTTGCCCACCGCAGCATGTCCCCTATTCCTTTTGAAGAATCCACTTCGTCCAGATTAATATATCTTTTTTTTGCCATCATTTTTTCACCTATCCTGGTTTAGCATATTTTAACAAGCAAAGAGATTAATATCTCCATTATAGTGGTACAGATAAGAAATGACATATAGGGAGTGTTGATATGGAAACCTTGAAAAATACTTATTTTGTGGATATTTCTAATGGTGAAATCCTTGAACAGCCGATTGACGGCAGCCCGAATTTCAGAATCCAGGCAGATGAGGAAGAGCTGGCTGAACTAAAAATGTGGTTCACGGAAAATTACAATGATGATATGAAAACGTTTGCCAGATCTCATGTTCCGTATGTGGAACCAAGCAAAGATTCCCAGAATGATAAATATGAATCTTCCCTGCAAAAAATCTACAGCATAATTTATAAATTAGGTGATGACGAAGCCCGTAATTTCATTAAGCAGCAGGGAATACTGGACCTGGAATTCCAGGAAACCCGGGAGGATATAGATAAATTAAAACAATAAGGTGGTGGATCGGGGCAAGGCGCAGGCACGACCTGCGAGAAAGATGAATAACTGCAGGAAGCCCGTGATTACGTGCAGCTCCCTCCTTTACAATAAATAAAAGAGACAGCCCTAGTTTGCAGCAGGGACTGTCTCTTTTTCACGATTCAATTCAATGAAGAAATCAACATAGACCGGATCCCATTGAGTTCCTCTGCCTTCTTGAAGAATGTCTAGAGCCTTACCGGAAGCCATTCCCCTTCTATATGGACGATCAGATGTCATGGCATCGAAGGCGTCAGCCACCGCCATAATTCTGCCGAACAGCGGAATATTCTCTCCTGTCAGCCCCTCCGGATAACCCCGTCCGTCATAGCGTTCATGATGATATTTTACGCCGGGAAGCAGAGGCCTTAAGTCCTTGGGTAGATTAATCTGCTCCAATATATTAGCGCCGATTACCGGATGTTTCTTTATTTCTTCATATTCTCCGGCTGTAAGCCTGCCTTCCTTGAGCAGGACCGCATCACTGATTCCAATTTTACCAATATCATGCAGCAGCGCTGACTTCCTCAATAAGTCCAGTTCAACATGCCCAAGACCGGCCTTCTTCCCAATTGAAACGGAATACTCGGCCACCCGCTCCGAATGTCCAGCCGTATAAGGGTCTCTCGCATCCAGGGTGGCGGCGAAAACCGTATAAAAGCTTTCCAGCAGCTCGCCATTACGCCTGTCCCTGGTTATGATTTTATTCGTCATGGAGTTGAATCCCGCTACGAGCCGGGAAAACTCATCCGAATAAATATTCTCAAGGGATGTGAGTTTCCCCATCTCTACTGCAGCAAAGCCAATCTTAAGTTTCTCCATTGGATTGTTTATATTTTCATATAAAAGCAGACTCGAAAATGTGGACAGAAACAGGATAACGGCTAATATAACGACCGCCCACCGCCAATAATCTGCCATACTTCCTCCGTCCAGCTGCTTAAGCTGAATCCAGGAAACGAGGATGAAAATCATCAGGGGAAAAATGGCAATAAAAAGAGAGCTGTAGAGTATCTTGCTTTTCAAGCTGATTGTGTTCTTTTCGGGAAGGCTCAAAATGCCGGTTGACCGCTCTGTACGCTTTAATAAATCCGTGATCAAAGGGGTAATGGTGCGGTAGGTCAGGAAAAACTCAATGATCGCATGCATACTGGCGATCAAAAAAGCACCAGCCCATGAAATGAAGATATAATGATAGGGTATATGCAGGTGCCCCGTGCTGATAAATATGGATACCAGAATGCTTGATGGAAAAGCAACACCTAGAAAATGCGGACCGAGTATCCTTTTTACCGTTAGAACCGGAAAAGAATGAACCGCATGATAAGCTTTTTCCAGGCTGGAAAAATCCGTGAGATCGGTCTCATATACCTTACGGATTGGTTTAATGTGATGCCTGTAGACCGCATACTCCACCGCTGCCATGATCGCAAAAGAAATCAGCATGATGCACAGAAGGAGTGCAATTTCCTCAGATCTCAGGATAAGCGTATGGAAAATAAATAAACTGCCGATGCCAAATACTGCAATAAAAGAGCCGAACATGTAATTAAAAAGCATTCTTTTTTGAAAATCTCTGAATAGTTGCAAGCAGCATTCTCTCCTGTTATGTATTGGAAACTATTCTTAGTTTAACCCATATTTACCAAAAGTCTATCTATTTAATATTATATCTCACCTTTTATTATAGACACTCAGGAATTTTACAGAAAAATTCTTGTCCCCTCTGCTAACCACAAAAAAGGAAGCAGATATTCTGCCTCCTTCCTCTCAGTTATTAAAATTAAAATAGTTTCTTTTCAGCAGCCTCGGCCTTTCCATTAGTTCTTTATAATCAATCACTTTAGGAAGAGTTTTCGTATCGATTAAAAACAGCTGGTCTTCTATTTCCATGGTCAGGCTATCTGTCTGATATTTCATGCCGCATCCGCTGCATTCAATAGTGGGTGTACCGGTAATCTCAATGGCCTTAGTGCCGTCTGGCAGCTCCCAGAATACAGAGGACCTGGTCTCCGATGCCCCTTCAAGATTGCACCAGATACATATCATGGCTCATCCACCCTTTTTTCTTCTTTCGTTTTGGATTGCTGGGCGAGGAATTTTTTCTCTTTTAATTCATCTCGCTTCCCTCTCTTATCCTTTAAACTTTCATGTGCGGGATTTACATTGTAGGAATTCCTTTTATTCAGGCGCTCCAGTCCTTCCGGCACTATATTGAACTTCGAATCATCCATAACGGAAAGAATTCCGGTACTGTTATATGTTTTGTAAACCTCCGGGAACCGCTCACTGAAGTAGGCATCGGCCTTTCCCGCCTGATAGTCCTGGGGCTCGGGATAGGAGGTGATCACTCCTTCAAAGTTCCGGAGAATGACCTTGGTCGCACTCTGTGAGATGATATAATTTGGCTGCAGCGGTATCTTGCCGCCTCCGCCAGGGGCATCGACGACGAATACCGGAACGGCATATCCTGATGTATGCCCTCTTAGGCCTTCCATTATTTCAAGTCCTTTACTGATTGGTGCGCGGAAATGGCCGATGCCCTCAGACAGGTCACACTGGTATATATAATAAGGGCGCACCCTGATCATGACCAGATCGTGCATCAGTTTTTTCATGATAGGCACACTATCGTTGATGCCGGAGAGGATGACGGCCTGATTCCCGACCGGAACGCCGGCGTCGACAAGCATTTCACAGGCCCGCTTTGATTCCTCTGTAATCTCAATTGAGGTATTGAAATGGGTATTCAGCCAGACTGGGTGATATTTCCGGAGAATCTTGCATAAATTCTCGGTAATCCGCTGCGGGAATACGACGGGTGCCCTTGTGCCGATTCTGATAATTTCGACGTGCGGGATTTCTCTCAGATTTTTAAGAATATATTCTAAAATATGATCATTGATCAATAAGCCGTCTCCGCCTGAAATCAGCACGTCTCTTACGGCAGGAGTTTCCCGTATATAGGATATAGCGGCATCCAGCTGCTTTTTCGGCACTCCCATACCGATCTGCCCGGAAAATCGCCGTCTCGTGCAATATCGGCAGTACATGGAACACTGATTGGTTACAAGAAAGAGGACTCTGTCCGGATAACGATGTGTAAGGCCGGGAACAGGTGAATCTTCATCCTCGTGGAGCGGATCCTCAAGGTCATACCGCGTTTTCTTCAATTCCTTGCTGATTGGGACCGACTGCATGCGCACCGGGCATTTTGGATCTTCTGGATCCATGAGTGAAGCGTAATACGGTGTGATGTTCAAGGGGATGGTCTTGGTTGAAATTCTTACTCCCTCTTCTTCATCAGGAGTCAGATTGATCACCTTTTTCAGATCATCAAGTGTTTTGATCGTATTGGTGAGCTGCCAGATCCAGTCATTCCATTGTTCCCCGGTAACATCCTTCCAAAGCTCCACTTCGCTCCAATGTCTTGCAGGCTTAAATAACTCCATGATTTCCCTCCTCGGTTCTAGCGGCTTTACAGGCTTTTCTCCATGTAAAATCTGTCCTCTCCCGTGCCATATTCATCCGGTCTCAGCTCCCTGGTCACATAACCTGACTTTTCATAGAGCGCGACTGCCGGCCTGTTTACGATGCTTACGGTCAAACATGCTTTTGAAAAACCGTCCTGCCTAAGAATTCGATGCACTTCCTCCATAAACCGCCTGCCAAGTCCTGCACCTTTTTTATCTGACCGCACATAATAGCCAAAAATATAAGCTTTTTCCCGATCATAGTAATCTCGCATAAGTTCACAGACTGCAACCGGCACAGGATCGCCTTTTTCCCTGTAAAAAATGATTTTCCCATACCTCGCAAGCGGGACAAGTGTCTGCTCATCGACAGCTCCAATTCCCGGGAAAGCATCCTTTTCAAGCTGAATCATCAGCTTCTGATCCTGAGGGGAAAGGGAGCGCGGTATCTCCGTATAATAGGAATCTTCACTGGTCTCCATTTACAGATCCTCCTTTCGGCGGCCATTCTGCATGATATAAGGGCCACAGGTTTTCCGGGATATTGGTATATTTCAAGACAGAAAGATCGTTTGCTGCTACACCAGGAGCGTCAACATAAATCACCGTGCTGATAATGGGGCAGAATGCAGCCAGAAAATGATTCTTGGCTTTCAGTCCCATAATCCTGTAGTCTGACGGTTCTATGCCGATATGCCTGAACATTTCCGGATCATTCGCCGACATCGGGCGGCCGATCAGCAGAATATCCATATTGCCTGCGCGGATAAAAGCTGCCCCCTTAAGATCCACTTTCAGCTTATGATTGAAAGGACCACTGTTGTAGAAGATTCCTTCGGATAATGCAATTACTCTTGCCGTGACCGGCACCGGAGGCCCGAATTGGGGGAGTATTTTTCCGCCGAGATCAAGGCTGACCACCGCCCCTTCGCCTGCCTGCCTGCACTTTTGGATGGAAACAGGATCTGTCAGGCCTCCGAACAAAGACCATTCCAGGTTCAGGCGGAGCATTTCCCCGAGCAGGGCGGTGGTATCCCCGCTGCCGCAGCTAAGGGGATTATCGGAAATATCAGCTACTGCAACAGGCTTTTTATCATTGACCGACAATGCCAAGTTAAGGCCATCTTCCACCCCTGGCAGTTTTACGATAAATTGCTCCCTTAATTCCCAGAAGCGGTCTGCCGCCTTTTGTGCGGCTTTTCTTGCTTTATCAACCTGCTGATCTACCGCTATGACGCTTGCGCCGGCACATGGAACATCAGAATAAGGGAATCCGCCAAAGATCGAAATCGTCTCTGCCCCTCCTTCTGCCTCTATCATTAAGGCCAGTTCCATCAATTCATGCATCGGCCCTTCGGAAGTTTTCATGTTGATGGAAGGAGGCATCATGGGCAGTTTTATGAACACGGCCTCACCTCTGTGATTCTCCCTTAATACCTTAAGCAGCCGGCTGGCAGCATTCATGCCCTGCTGGTACATATCGGTGTGTGGATAGGTTTTAAATCCGAAAAAGTAGGGAGTATGCTCAATCATCTCCCTGCTGAGGTTGGCGTGCATATCCAGTGTTGCTGCAATCACAGGCTTTGGTCCGATACACCCCCTGATCTTTCTCAAAAGAACTTCTTCCGGATCCAGAGTCACTTCTGCCGCCATGGCGCCATGCAGTCCAATCAGCAGCCCATCCAGCCTGCCGGCATCCTGCAGACAAGAAATCATTTCAGCAGCAATATGCTGGAAGGCTTCTTCGGCAACCGTTCCGGACGGAACAGCAGCCGCTGCCAGCAGCGGAACCATTTCCACTCCTTCTTCCTTTCGCAGGATCTCGATGAATCCGCCTGCCTCTGTCCCGGTGCCTTCATAAGCTGACAGTAAATCATTTCCTTTGAAATACCCCTCATTATAGAAATCCTGCAGCTCGGTCTTGTAAGGTGCAAAACTGTTTGATTCATGATAAAAAAAAGCGATTCCTATCCTTAACTTTTCCACTGGCCCCAGATCTCCTTATGTTCAGTAATTCGTATAGATCGTCTTCCACTCAGTCATAGCGTCAAACACATGATGTGATACTTCTCTGTGGCCGTTTCCCGACAGCTTTGTCCCCCCGAACGCAGCCCCGATCTCAGCGTTGGAAGTACCATTGTTAATATAAACCAGCCCGCTTTCGATCTCTGCAGCCCCCCTGTTTGCGTAATGCAGGCTGTTCGTAAAAATGGAGGTGGACAGGCCGTATGGTGTGGCATTATTGATGCGGACTGCTTCTTCAAACGAAGCCGCCTTGATGAAGGCGAGGACAGGGCCAAACACCTCTTCAACCGCGATTTTGTCCTCCGGTTTGACACCGCTTAAGACAGCAGGTTTGAAATAATAGCCTTTTTTAGAATGAATTGCATCCCCTCCACATTCAAGAGCCGCTCCTTCTTTCACCGCATCTTTCACATACTGCAGGGAAGAAAGCAGCCTTTCCCGGTTTACAAGCGGTCCGATGTCCACACCTTCCTCAAGGCCATTCCCGATCTTCAAAGCTTCTGTCAGCTTCACTACCTTCTCTAAAAGCTGATCATGGATTTCCCCCTCTGCGATGACCCGGCTCGCTGCCGTGCATCTCTGGCCCGTTGTAGTGAAGGCAGCTTTCACAATCGCTGCAGCTGCAAGGTCAAGGTCTGCATCTCTCAGGACAATAGCGGCATTCTTCCCCCCTAATTCAAGCGAAGTCCGTTTCAGGGATTTTGAGGCAATGCCTGCCAGCTGGATGCCTACTTCAGTGGAACCCGTGAACGAAATGATTTTTACCTTTTCATGGGAGGCCAGCCGGGTGCCGACTGTGCTCCCCGGACCGGTAATCAGATTTAAAACACCCGCCGGGATGCCTGCTTTATGAAAAACCTCTGTGAACAGCTGTGCCGATAGTGCCGTCTCAGAAGCCGGCTTCCATACCACGGTATTGCCGCTGATAAGGGCTGCTGTTATTTTATATCCGGCCATGGCGACCGGAAAATTCCAGGGAGTGATGCAGGCTGCTACCCCGATTGGTTCCCTGACCATGGCAATGCTCCTGTGGGGTGAGGAAGAGGCGGTTGTTTCGCCGAAAAGCCTGCGCCCCTCACCGGCCATGTATCTGCAGGTCTCGATCACCACACCTACTTCTCCCCGCGATTCAGCCAGGGTCTTCCCCATCTCCCTTGTCATCACCTCAGCAATGGCTTCCTGATTTTCCTCAAAACCAAGCGATGCCCTCCACAGAAATTTTGCTCTTTCCGGCAGAGGGGTCTTTTTCCATTCAGCAAATGCTCCTGCAGCACTTTCAACTGCCGCATCGACCTGGGCAGCCGCTGCCAGGGGAAAGCGCCCGACTTCTTCCTCCGTAGCCGGGTCAATGCTGGCTGAGCAGGCCTGACCCTGATCCAGAACCCATTCACCGTTGATATACAATCCCAGATTCATCATCCCAGCTCCCCGCAGATGGTTTTAACCGCCTCTTCCAATATAGACAGCCCCCTGTCCAATATATCTTCATCAATGTTCAGCGGAAGCATGAGCCGTATGGTTTGCCCATAGACACCGCAGTTCATAACCAAAAGCGAATGATCGAGAGCCCGCTCCTTTATTTTCGGTACAGCAGCTGCCGCCGCGTCTTGTTCAAATTCCAGCCCGATCATCAAGCCAAGACCTCTGATTTCCTTCAGTCCCCTGATACCACTCAATGTTTCTTTTAATCTCGTGACAATTTTGCTTCCCAGCCTGCTGCTGCGTTCCAAAAGTCTTTCTTCCTCCAGGACCCCGATACTTGCCAGGGCAGCGGCACAAGAAACAGGATTTCCACCGAAGGTAGATCCATGAGCACCCTGAGGCCATTTTTCGTGCAAGACCCTTTCGGCTACAATTGCCCCGAGCGGCAGGCCGCCTGAGAGGGCCTTGGCGAGAACGAGAATGTCCGGGACGACACCAGAATGTTCAGCTGCAAACATTTTGCCGGTCCTGCCAAAGCCCGACTGTACTTCATCAAAAATAAGGAGGATTCCATGTTCATCTGCAGCCTTGCGCAAGCCCTGCAGGTAGTCGGAAGGTGCCGGGAAGTATCCTCCTTCTCCCATGACCGGCTCGATGAGAATGGCAGCTATCCTGGACGGGTCAGTCCTCAGCTCAAACAATTTCTGAAGCTGCCCGAGACAGTATTCGCTTATCTCACCGGGATTTACATGCTTAAGATGTGAAGGATAAGGATAGGGCAGATGATACACCTCCCCCAATGCAGGCTCATACAGTCTGCGGTATTTGGAACTGGATGCAGTAAGAGCTGTCGCTCCAAGCGTACGGCCGTGAAACGATCCCTCAAACGCGATGATCCCCGGTCTCCCCGTAGCTGCCTTGGCAAGCTTAATGGCACCGTCGATTGCTTCAGCCCCAGAATTGGAAAAAAAGACAGTGTCCAGATTTCCCGGTGTTATTTTGGCAAGCTTTTCAGCAAGATTCACAGCACTGTCGTAATAGCCGTAATTCAGCCCAAAGTGAAGAAAGCGGTCTGCCTGCTTTTTTACCGCTTCCACAATGGCAGGGTGAGAGTGACCGAGCGCATTTACAGCCACTCCCGAAACAAAATCTATATATTCCCGGCCGTCTTCCGTCCAGAATCTGGCTCCCTCCGCCCTGTCAATCACCATTTCCGACACGCGGGTCATGACGGGTGACAAGTGTTTTCCTGCCTTCTCCCTAATAGATACTTCAGCTTGTTCAGCCATTTTGATTCCCCTCCTCCATTACAACATCCAGTACTGCTTTCTCCAGAATTCCAAGTGCCTCATCAATTTCTTCCGCCTTGACCGACAATGGAGGGCATATCAGAATATGATCTCCCCTTACCCCATTTACAGAGCCGCTTCCCGGGTAGAATACGGCTCCGAGCTCCATGGCCCTTTCATTGATTTTCTCAGCAAGTTTTATATGGGGCGGGAAGGGTATACCCGATCGTCCCCGTGCGAATTCAACCCCAATCAGCAGTCCTCTTCCTCTGATATGATATATATAAGGGATCTTCTCTTTTAATTCTTCTAGCTTCAGGACCAGATGAGCACCCATTCTTTTCACATTTTCCAGGATTGCTTCTTTTTCATAGACAGCAAGCGCAGCCAGCCCTGCAGCAGCAGAAACCGGATGGCCGCTGTATGTATAACCGTGCTGAAAGACTCCATTGCTGTGTTCCTTCAATAAGCCGGCCAGATTATCATGTACGATCATTCCAGCGAGCGGCGCGTAGCCTGCTGATATCCCTTTTCCAAACGTGATGATGTCAGGAACTACATCCCAATGCTCAATGGCAAAGTTGCATCCTGTTCTACCGAAACCTGTCATCACTTCATCAGCGATCATGATAACATCATAGCGGTCGCAGATTTTGCGGATTTCTTTTAAATACTGACCTGGAGGAACAGAAGCACCAAGCTGGCTGCCTGTGATGGGTTCGGCAATGAAGGCTGAAACATTCTGCGGCCCCAGCTCAAGGATCATGCTTTCGAGGCTGGCAGCACAGGACCAGTTCTTTTCTTCATTACAGGAAGTGAGCTTTCTCTGGTAAGGGCAGCGCAGGCAGTGAGGGGGATGGATATGGCTGAAATGCACGAGATTGGGCTGATAGAGCTGCCTTCTTTTGATATCGCCGCCGGCTGACAGGGAACCATAGGTATTGCCGTGATAAGACTGCCATCTGCCAATCACTATATTTTTCTGCGGCTTCCCGCTGTCATGATGGAGCTGCCGCGACAGCTTGATGGCACTCTCATTTGCCTCAGAGCCTCCCGAAGTGAAATAAACAGTATTCAAAGGCTTGGGAGCAAGCCTCGCCGTTTTTTCCGCCAGTTCATGCAGCACACTTGTTTCAAACCGGAGAGTATGCACAAAAGCTGCCTTTGACGCCTGCTCCTGCATCGCTGCTGCAATCTCTGTTCTTCCGTGACCAAGATTTGCAGCAACAGCCCCTGAACAGGCATCCAAATACCGCCTCCCGTCCTCATCAAACAAATAAACACCCTTCCCATACGCAATGAGCGGATACTCCTTAAAAAAATCACGATGAAACACATAGTCCCTATCCTCCATAACCACCCTCCTCCCCTCTCTTGTGAAATAAACTGGGATTGGGTCAGTCCCCCACAATCCCCTCCCCAATCCGGAAGCTTGCTTCGGTTTTAGTTTTTATTTCTTCGAGAGTGATTCCTTCTGCCATTTCGATGAGAATGAGTCCTTGATCGTCTGTCTGGAACACGGCTAGTTCTGTGATGATTAGGTCTGCTTTCCGATGCGAGGTAATTGGATAATGGAGTTTTTTCACGATTTTGGATTCTCCGGCACCGGTTGTATGAAGTGTTGTTACGACTACCTTCCTCGATCCTTCCAGCAGGTCCATGGCGCCGCCGACGCCAAGCACGGTCTTGCCTGGGACCGCCCAATTGGCGACACGGCCCAGTTCATCCACTTGGAGCACACCGAGTATGGAAACATCAATATGGCCGCCCCTGATCATGGCAAAGGAGGCAGCACTGTCAAAAAACGATGCGCCTGTTTCAACTGTGACAGGCTGTTTGCCCGCATTAACAAGATCTCGATCTTCATAACCCAGCATGGGTGTCGGACCCACCCCAAGAATTCCGTTCTCGGAGTGGAGAAAGACGCCCTTTCCTTCCTCAATAAAGTCAGCAACTAAGGTGGGAATGCCTATGCCGAGGTTGACCACATCCCCTGCGTTAAGGGCTCGGGCAGCCCGTAAGGCAATCCGCTGCTTAGGATTCACAAACCTTCACCTTCCCTCAATACCATCAAATCAACAAACAAATGAGGAGTCACAATGTCATCAGGCGGCAGGATCCCTGCCTCCACGATTTCATCCACCTCGGCAATTACAAGCTCTGCAGCTGTGGCCATAATGGGATTGAAGTTGCGGGCCGACTTGGAATAGATTAAATTTCCCAGGGTATCCGCACGGTGAGCCTTAACCAGAGCAACATCCGCACGGAAGCTTTCCTGAAGGATGCAAGTCGTGCTGCCAAATTTTCTTTCTTCCTTTCCTGCTGCGATATCCGTCCCGGCCCCGACAGGAGTAAAAAAGGCAGGTATTCCGGCCCCGCCCGCCCTGATCGCTTCGGACAAAGTACCCTGTGGCACCAATTCTATTTCTAGCCTGCCGGCAGCCTTTGCTTCTGCAACCTCGGGATTGGATGTAAAAAATGAGCCAATTCCCTTCCGGATTCTGTTCTCACGCACCAGGAGGCCCAGTCCCCTGCCTGGCTCGCCAAGGTTGTTGCTGATAATTTCCAGGTCCTTGACTCCTGATGAAACCAGGAAATCAATTAATGTAAGCGGACAGCCCACCAGCCCGAACCCGCCGACCATGATTCTGCTTCCGTCCCGGATGCGGGAAATTGCCTTTTCCGGCGAAACCAGCTTTTTCAACAGCCTCTCTCCCTCCTGGTAGTTCATCTATCATTTTCATTTAAGCCTATTCCCTATAAAGATTGCCGGGCGGCGCTTATCATAGAACAGAACGGCATATATGAAATGTATATTCAAAGACAGCGATGCTGTATGCCCGAAATGGAAAAATGAGCCGGAAGGACGAAAAAAAGAAGGCAGCAGCGCCGCCTTCAAATCACTGGTATGTATGTTCCTATTCTGGAACGCTCCATTGCCTTTCTGTTCCTTTCATCATTAATATTAGAACTCAACTTCGCCCCCCTGATAAGGCCTCCTTTATAGCTAATCAATGAATCTATATCCGTATCTTTTTCTGTACGTGGAAATCATCATTCCCGTCTCCGGGACCGCCGTCCTTTTAAAGCCATCGAGCAATCCCTTTATTTCTGGGTCGCTGCTGGAATGAAGCAGAACAAAGACGTATGAATCATCTACTTTTTAAATCTTCCATGGAAAGAATCTTCTTTTCAATTCCAATCTTTAGAATATCAGCAAGGCCGGGTATGACATTGAATGGTCAGCAAACAGGCTGAATGAAATTATGAATCGTTTTCAGGAAAAGCTGTGAGTCCATTTAAGAAAAACAAAAAGCTTGAGGTGTCTTCAAACCTCAAGCTTTTTGTATACATACTCCATTGCCGTTCACATTTGCTGCGGGGTTACTTTTTCAATTCCTGATACTGCTTCTCCACTTCTTTCGTTATGGCACTATCAGGGGCGAGGCCGCTGATTTCCTGAAGCGTACCTCCGATTCCTTTTTCAGAGAGAAGGGACTGCAATTTAACCGCTTCTTCGTCCTCACTGTGATCAAAGAGCAGTGCAGCCGCTATGGCCCTGGCCAAATACGTGAAGGACAGGCCGGCTTTTTCTGCTTCCGAGGCTGGTTTCACAAGCCGGTCATTTCCGCCAAGCTTCCGGATTGGGGAGCGCCCTACTCTGGTAACATCGTCATTAAGGTAAGGGTTTCTGAAACGGTTAATGATTTTATTAATGTACTGCTGATGCTCGCTGTCATCCAGCTGGTATCTATGAATCAGATAGGCGCCTGTTTCTTCAAGAGTCTTTTTAACTTCTTCTGAGATCCTTTCATCATCAAGCGTCTGGTCAATTGTATTCTTGCGGTTCAGGTACCCCTGATAAGCGATGACTGCATGCCCGGTATTCACTGTAAACAACTTTCTTTCTATGAAAGGTCCCAGGTCAGGGACAATTTTCATGCCCTCAACATGCGGGATGTTTTCTTTAGCCTCTACAACCCATTCATAATAAGGCTCCACCAGGACATCAAGCGGATTTTCATTATGCTGGATTGGTACAATACGGTCCACGGCAGAGTTAAAGAAAAAGATCCTGCCTTCAAGCATTTCTTTTGTTTCTGAATCAAGACTTTCCAGGATATATCCCTTCAATAAATCGGTTGCTGAAATCTGATTTTCACAGGCAATGATGTACAGCTTCCCATCATTGTCTTTTACCCGACTGGCCAGTCCTTTCGCAATAAGGGGAGCGATTCTCGGCAGGATATTCGGACCTATGGCAGTGGTGAGGTATTCTGCTGTCCGAATGGCCTCGATGACTTCTTCTTCCTGCGTCATATTATTCAGCCCGGAAACATGCTCGATATAGAGGGTTTCCTGTTGTTGGGCCGCAAGTCTCACCTGATAGCTGCGGTCTTCGTTCAGTCTGTTAATAATATCTTCCGCTATATCGACAAAAGTCACATGGTATCCGGATTGTGAAAATAAAGCGCCGATAAATCCCCGGCCGATATTTCCCGCACCAAAATGTACAGCTGTTTTCATATTCATCATTCCTTTATAAGGTTATGGTTTATATAGTTGAGAAAAATCTCTTCTAGCCTGATGCGTATGCTTTCTTCGCTTGAGGAAGAAAAAATCAAGATGGCTTCACTGCTTTCTATTAAGCTTGTGCTGATCAGTGAGATGATTTCCTTCTCTCGTTCGGAAAGTTCGGTTGGTGCCAGCATTAGCAGCAAATTTCTCATTTTCATGCTGTTTCCATCCATGCCTTTTATTTCCGCTGGTGAGGTAAGATGTGACACTTGGAATATCAGCGACTTTATACTTGAATGTCTGCAGTGAAAAAGACCCATCCCCGTTTCAGGGACACCAAGCCCGCCTTTTTGCTCCCTCTCCCGCAGAGCATCCATCACTCCCGGAACATCTCCAACGAGGCCCTCCTTCCAAGCACCATCGAGCATATTCCCCATGATTTCCTCATGACTTCTTTCTTCCCTTACCCGGTAGAAGCGGAAGTTAGTCAGAATATCATCGACACTTTTATGGACAGCCTTTATATCTTGAAGTATCTCTCGGATCCCGCGGGATGCGGGCAGGTTACCCGGAACTCTTTTCAACGTATTTTGCTCATAGTGCTTCCCTCTCGTCAGCTTCTCTACATTGCGCTGCAGATAGCCTCTGATTGCCGCAATGTCCTCTTCCTTCAGCAGAGAATTAACCAGGATATAATCCAGCCCCATGAATGGGAGCCTGACAGTAGAGATGATGAGATCATAGCCTGATAAATTTTCAGGGCGGCTGATTTCCCTAATCGTCGTTATATCAATTGTTTGTATTTCCTGAATTTCTTTTTTGACACGGCTTGCCAGCATTTTGGATGTACCGATGCCTGTCGGGCAGACAATCAGGGCATGTATGGACACATCCTCCTCCCTCATCACAAGACTAGAACCGAAGTGGAGTACAATAAAAGCAGCCTCATCCTCAGAAACAGCCTCAAGCTCAGGAAATTGGTGTTCAACGCTTTTTTTGACTGCCATGAACAATACAGGATATTTCTGCCTGATTTCTTCTGTAAGTGGATTAAATATTCCCAGGTTCTGCTTCATACGATAGAGGGCCGGCTCCATATGTGCAAGCAACCCCTGAAAAAGAGAAAAATCCTTGGTAAGGTCCACATGCAGCTGTTCAGACACTTCTTTGATCACGTTTTTGATCTTCTGGCTGAGGATGATCGAATCAAACAGCACCGCTCCAGCTTCCTGAAGCTTTGATCCCTTAAGTACCGCCGAAAGATAAATCAAGTCTCCGTCAGCAAATGTTATCGGAAAACCGGCTTCAAGCTCCCTGCAGATCTTTTCGATCAAAGAAAATTCATTGAGCAGATCTTCTGTGGTTCCGCTGCGTTCCACAATTGGGTAGCCGCTCATTGTGCGCTGCATGGATATGCAAGTGTGAATAATGAGACCGGTATAGTCACTGTCTGCCAGGCGTGAAGGCCCGCTGTTGATTTTAGTGCTTACCTGCCTGTCAATTTCCTTTAAAAAATCAGGCACGAAATAATATAGAATTTTCTCTTTCCGGCAGTCACCCTGCTCAAGGCTGAAGAGGGCTTCAATCAGTTCTTCATGGAAATGGCTCAGATAGTAGGCGGCCAGTGCCTTTCTCTTGTCTGTCTCACTCCCATGCAGTTCAATCCCCACCCCTCTCTTCCTTGTCAGGAGGAGGTTGTGCCCCTTCATGAACCCTTCCATTTCATCCAGATAGGCAGACAGGGTGGTGATGCTTATTCCAAGCTCGGCTGCCGCTGCCTGGAGCTTATATGTATCAAATTGCTGCAGCAGCAATCGCAGCAGGTTCAATTTTTTTTCCTGCGGCGGCTGATCGACAGGCTGGCTGGCCCTTAGATTCTGTACCAGACGGAAAATCTGCTCATTTTTGCCTTCTATAATCAATCCTTCTTCTGAGTTTCTGGTAAGCAGCAGGTCAAAGGACTTCAGGATCTTCTCTGCCGACTTTAAATCCCGCTGTATCGTCCTGACACTGACACCAAGTTGAGATGCCAGGTTTACGGGCGTAAGCATTCCCGAAGTTTTTATAATACTTTCTATTAACGATTTTTCCCTTGACGTGATCAGCATGCTTCACCATCTCATTTCAGATGAGTTTAGTATTCCAGAAATAATGAATAGAAAAGCGTCTCATGACGCTTTTCTATCGTTGTACGGTTATTTATTTTCATTGATTATGTCCATTAATTCCCTTGCAGTGCGGGCGTTAACCATTTTTTCGATATTCTCCATATCAGAGCAAGTGACCGCAATTCCAGAAAGAATCTCAAGGTGAGTCCCGTCCTTGCCGGCGATTCCGAAAATCAACCGGGCTTTCTGGCCGTCGAAGTCTACACCTTCCGGCACCTGGAGAACGGTGAATCCGGACTTGAGCACATCCTTCTTCGCCTCCTCTGTTCCATGAGGTATGGCTGTATCATTGCCCATATAAGTGGATGTTAATTCATCGCGGGCAATCATCGCTTCGACATAGCTTTCTTTGACATAGCCGGCATTTACTAGCGCACGTCCGGCGAAGCGGATAGCATCCTCTTTTGAAGCGAACTTCTGGTTCATGAATACATTTTCTTCACGAAGCAAGTCCTCATCAGAGTCTTGTACAGCAACATCTGCCGTTTCCGCACTATCGAGCCCCGGCTCTGTGGAATCCCCGCGCAGACCTGAGACATTTTCTTCGGCATCCTGGACAATATCTTCCTGCCCTTTCCTGCCTTCGTCTTTCAGCCTGCCGATCAAATGATCATACTCAGGGCTCGAAAGGAAATTGTCCACCGATATATGGTACGCATTTGGTACTTTATTTTTGGCCCTTGGTGTAAGTTCTTCCTGGGTGATAACGATTTCTGCATCGGAAGGAAGATTACTGATAGCTGTATTGGTTACTGCAATATCTAGACCTGCCTCTTTCACCTTTTTACGGAGAAGGGAAGCACCCATGGCACTTGAACCCATCCCAGCATCACAGGCAAAGATGATTTTTTGCGGAGTGTGGGGCAGATTGCCCGGCTTACCTGCAAAAACATCAGCTACAGAGCTTTTTTTGCCTTTCATTTCCTGCATTTTACGTGCAGCATCTTCAATGTTCTCGTCAGACTGTTTTCCTGTTTTTAAAACAAAGGCTGAAACAATGAAAGATACAATGGCTGCCACAAGCACACCTGCGAAATTAGCAAGATAAGCACTTGCATGATGCGGTGTCACGGCAGTAATCGCCAGGATGCTTCCTGGAGAAGAAGGTGCAAACAAGCCTCCGCCGAGCAGGACAAGTGTGAATACACCGCTCATTCCGCCAAGGATGACAGCGAGGAACAGCATCGGCTTCATCAGGATATAAGGGAAGTAGATTTCATGTATTCCCCCGAAGAAATGAATGATGGCTGCACCAGGAGCAGATCTCTTTGCCGTGCCCTTCCCAAATATGCAATAGGCAAGCAGGACACCAATACCAGGTCCCGGGTTGGCTTCCAGGAGGAAGAGAACCGATTTACCTGTTTCTTTTACCTGTTCCACTCCGATCGGTGAAAGAACTCCATGGTTGATGGCATTGTTCAGGAACAGTACCTTCGCAGGCTCAATCAGGATACTTGTGAGCGGAAGAAGTCCTGTCCCGACCAGCCAGTCAACACCTGATACGAGCCAGCCGGTAAATGTGCTGACAGCAGGACCGATGGCAAGGAATGACAGGATGGCAAGAAGCCCTCCGAGTATTCCGGCAGAAAAGTTGTTAACCAGCATCTCAAAACCGGCTTTGACTTTTCCTTCAAAAAGCTGGTCGAATTTCTTGATAATATAACCGCCGAGCGGACCCATTACCATGGCGCCAAGGAACATCGGAATGTCAGTCCCGGCAATCACACCCATTGTGGCTATCGCACCGACAACTCCGCCGCGGTGGTCGTTTATCAGTTTACCGCCAGTATAGCCGATCAGGAGCGGCAGCAGGTAGGTAACCATGGGGCCGACCATTTTGGCAAGGCTTTCATTTGGCATGAAGCCAGTTGGTATGAATAAGGCCGTTATCAATCCCCATGCTATGAATGCTGAAATGTTTGGCATAACCATTGAACTAAGAAAATTCCCAAACTTCTGTACAGCTACTTTTATGTTTGTTTGAGCCAAAATTGTTCACCCTTTCTTTTAGGCATATTACATAATTAATGATAAAACTGAATTGCTTCAATATCAATGAACATAAAAGCCATCTTTGTCGCAGGTGCCCTGACAAAGCTATAGTTTCTTTAATTTTTTCTAATTTCACCAAAATCAGCAAAAAGGCAGATACCATAGAAAATCCATTCCATAGTATCTGCCTTTTTTCGGTGGGAAAGGGGCGGAGCTGCTTGTATGATAAGACTTCGAGCAGCCAGGTATGAACATTATTGCGGCCATTCCTGTTATTCCTTTCTCCGCTCCACCGCCTTACTTGCGTTTTTTTGTTCTTGTATAGGTTCCTCTACATACATCGGCTGCGCGAAAAAAACTCATGTTTGTTTTCTTTAAAAACAGTTTTTCATAAATCCATCGATAAACGGATCATATCACGGCAGCGGATGCCGTTTTCGTATATTTCACCTTCATAATGACGCAGGAAGAAATCAAATTCTACTTCCATGATCCGAAAGCCGCACTTTTGATAAAAAGCCAGCTGGCCGACACTGGAGTTGCCGGTTCCGATTTCAATCGTTTTAAATCCTTTAGAACGGGCTTCGCTGATCGCATGAAGAACAAGCTTCCTGCCAATACCCTTCCCCTGGTATTTTTCTTCCACAGCTATGTTGACAAGCTCTGCGGTTTCAGGCCGTGTAGGAAGCAGGACATACACCCCCAGAATCTCTCCCGCTCCCAGAATCGCATAGCAATCTCCACGGTTGAGGTAATCTCTGACAGACCGTTCTGAAGGATCGGCGAGCAGCAGAAGATTCATTGGCTTTTTATGGTTTGATACTAATTTGATGATGTTCATAACGTTCTCCTAAAATCCGCTTCTGCGCATTTATTTTTTCTCTAAAGGCGTGAATTCATTCTTTACTTTTACAGGAGACCTCAGATAATAGAAATAGATTTCCTTATAATCTCTTGCATATTTGCTTTTCGAGAAATATTCCCCTATTGGAAAGACGTTTAATTTTTCACCTGCTGCATATGCGGTTTTCCCCTCAGGGAGGTTAACAAGTCCATAGGTGAGTTTACCATTTTCAAAGGCGGCGCTTTCTTTATTAAATGAGGATTCATATGTGTTAAAGGCATCTTTGAAGACATAGCTGGTCCTGCCAAGTAAGCTTTGCTTCTTAAAGATCCAAATCTTGTGCGGGATATTAAATATCACTAGTGTATAGAGACTATCGGGGACTGAGATAATTTGATATTTCTGCTCACCCTTAAGCCCGCTGTTCTCATTAATTTGCTCTGAGACAGCCGCTTTCACTGTTGAGGGAGCTAAAAAATAATTTTTTGTTAATAAAACGGTTGTAATAAAAATAGGTGCAATGGAAAGTAATACAGCCTTCTTCACCCTTTTTCCTCCATCCCCAAATTATTTTTCTGTATTCCAGTATATTAATTATACAATATTATCCAAAAAATGGGCATATATTAATAAATTAATTGGCTGAAAAGAATGGAAAGGGGAGGCAGTAAATGTGAAGAATCTGAAAGAAATGTTAAGTCCTGATCACTCCTGGTCAAGCGGCAGCAGTGTCCTGCCGTTTCCCTAAAGAAACCGCTCTTTCCATTCGGGTCTGGGAATCATGCATTCATTTTGTCTTCCGAACCAGCGATAGCGGTTCCGGGCGATCAGCTTATATACCCTGTCTCTTAAAATCCTGGGAAGTATAAAGAAGATGCCAGCTGACTTCCAGGGCATCTTTAGCCTGGAAGCAACACGAAGGGCAGCATCCGAATGCAGATAAAAATCAGGTCCGTCTATTAGCACGAAAGAATCGGTATCAGCCGGCACTCCATATTCTTTAAGCAATTTTACGCCGGCTTCTGATTGCAGGGATGCAAATGAAAAAACAGCATCTCTGTCCCTTTTTATAATAAATTGAACAGCACCGTTGCATAGATTGCACACTCCATCAAAAAGGATAACCGGCCTTGCTTTAGTATCCATGCTCTTCCCCCATTTCTTCTACCGGATGGACATCTGCCCGGTAAACCGCTAAATCAATGAAACCTTCGCTGCTCACGGGAATGCCCTCTGACAGGAGGAGTTCCCGCTGCAGGATGGCAGTCTCCCTGTCCTGTATCGCGATCATTCCCCTGGCATTTATGACCCGGTGCCAGGGGAGATTATGCTTATCAGACATAGAATGGAGTATCCGGACAATCTGCCTTGCCCCCCTCGGACTTCCCGACAAGGCCGCCGCCTGCCCGTAGGTCATGACCCTGCCCTCCGGTATACTGCTTAAAATCTTAAGCGCCTTGCGAGTAAATGGATTCATAACCTGCCTCCGCGGCATCAGCTGCCCAAAAAATCTTTTAATCTCGTAAAGTTCTTTTCTGCTTCCCGATAGCCTTTATCATAAAGCTTTGTAAGCTTTTCAGGATTTCTTTCCACTCTGCCTACCTCGAGTTTCTCCTCCGGACGGATGATGAATACTTCCCCGGCTGCTTCTTTTTCATCGAGGTACCTGAGAGTCTCGTTATAGCGGCTATGCCTGTCCAGTATGGCCTGGATAAGGCCGATTTTGTGGGGATATCTCTTTTTTAGAAGCCAGCCAAATGAAGGCTTACCTTTTTGATACCCTTTATTGCGTGTCAAGACCACCACATTCCTGTGATTGCCGTCACGTTCTGATTTTTTGATCGGAATCGGGTCGGCGATGCCTCCATCCAAAAGCATCCTGCCGTCATATGGAACTTCAGGCGCCATCCATGGCAGGGAGCTGGATGCACGAAGAATCGTCAGCATGTCTTTCCCATGTTCTAGTTTGTTGTAATAGACAGCATTTCCTGTCACGGCATCTGTCGTACCTACCACAAACTGCTCCCCAGCTCCATTGAATGCCTGATAATCAAAGGGAACCAATTGGTTCGGAAGTGTATCAAATAAAAAATCCATTCCAAATAATTCTCTTTTTTTCATATATCGTTTCACCGAAATGTATTCGGGATGCGTAATATAATCTATATTAACGGTTCGGTTTCGGTCCATCTGCCTGGCTACATAGGACGATCCATTGCAGGCGCCTGCAGAAACACCGATAATATAAGGAAAATACAAATCGTTTTCCATTAAATAGCGAAGTACTCCCGCTGTGTAAACTCCCCGCATTCCTCCGCCTTCCAATACAAGCCCAGTTTGATCCATGTTCATCCGCTCCTGCTATTTAAATAATTCAGTTATAAGTGATATATTTATTATACGAATAGTTTACCATATGAATATAGTTTCGTATTCAAATATGGACTGACCGAAATACAATAAGAGATGGGAGAGAAATCAATGGCAATCGCATTAATCACAGGAACATCGAGCGGTCTTGGCGAGGCCTGTGGAAGAGAATTCATAAACAGGGGAATCGGCATTGCCTCCGTTTCAAGGCAGGAGAATCTTACTCTAAAAGAACTCGCAGAAGGGGAGAATGTAGCATATTATCATTTTCCGCTCGACCTTTCCAAGACAGACGGCAGGGAATTACGTGCATTGGCTGAAGAGATTTTTCACCTGGAAAATGAGAATCTTTTTCTCATCAATAATGCCGGCACCGTTAAGCCGATCGCGCCGGCGGGAAGTTTAGTTCCTGAGCAGGTATCAAGCGCATTAAAACTGAATTATGAAGCACCTGTCCTTTTAATAAATGCCCTCCTGCATGGAGCTAAAGAGCGGCCTGTTAAGCTGAACATGATGAATATTACATCAGGCGCAGGCGAAAGGGCAGTGCACGGCTGGAGCATTTATGGCAGTACAAAGGCTGCGCTGAATTCTTTCACTGAGACCGCTGCATTGGAGCTGGCAAACCAGGGGCTCACGCATCACCTGAATGCCTTCAGTCCGGGGATCATGGATACCGGAATGCAGGAAGTCATCCGTTCTGCAAGCCGGGAATTTTTCGATGAAGTGGAGAACTTCCAGGCTTACAAAGAAAACGGACAGCTAAAAGAACCGGCTGAAGTAGCTGAATGTCTAGTCGCCTTAATGACGTCTCCAACTATTGAAAGCGGAAAGATTTATTATGCCAGGGATTTGCTTAAATAGGAAAGGCAGGCCATATTTGGCCTGCCCCCTTTTGCTCATGCATAAGTTTTCTCTTTTTGGATCTGCTTTACCCAGCCGAATGGATCTTCAACGGTTCCAGTCTGGATGCCTGTTAAGGTATCGTACACTCTTTTTGAAAGCGGTCCGGTTTCACCATTATTAATGGAAAGGCTCTCTTCCCCCCACACAAACTCTCCGACCGGGGAAATGACTGCCGCTGTCCCTGTGCCCCATGCCTCCTCAAGTGTGCCGTCTTTATACGCCTCGTAAAGCTCCTCCATAGATACCTTCCTTTCGACTACAGGAATGTCCCAGTGCTGCAGAAGCTGGATGACCGAATTCCTCGTCACACCATCCAGTATGCTCCCATTCAATTCTGGGGTGACCACGGTATCGCCTATTTTAAAAAATACATTCATGCTGCCGACTTCTTCAATATATTTCTTTTCAACTCCATCAAGCCAGAGCACCTGGGCACAGCCCCTGGAATTGGCTGATTCCTGGGCCTTCAGGCTCGCCGCATAATTGCCCCCGGTCTTGGCTGTTCCGGTTCCTCCTTTTACCGCACGAACATAATTGCTTTCTACGCTTATTTTTATCGGTTTGATACCTTCCGTATAGTAAGAGCCGACCGGCGACAGGATGATCAGGAATTTGAAATGCCGGGATGGGGCAACGCCCAGGAATGGCTCGGTAGATATAATGAACGGCCGGATGTAAAGGGATGTTCCTTCTGCATCAGGAACCCAGTCAGAATCAATACTGATTAACTCCTCAAGTGCATCAAGGACAAATTCTTCGTCGATATCCGGGATGCACAGCCTTTCATTGGACACGTTGAATCTTTGGAAGTTCTTTTCAGGCCGGAACAAAAGGACCTTTCCCTGGCTTGAATAAGCCTTCAAGCCTTCAAAAACAGACTGGCCGTAATGGAATACCATGGAAGCCGGTTCTAAAACGAGAGGCTGATAAGGAATGATTTTAGGATCGTGCCACCCCTTATCGTCTGAATAATCCATAGTGAACATATGGTCAGTGAATACCCGGCCAAATTGAAGCTGATCCGCCTCAGGCTTTTCTTTCCTGCTTGAACTTAGCTGTATAGAGATTGTTTGTTTGGCCATTATTCCGCCTCCTGTTTTATTCTGAAAAATCTAATAACCACTATTTTACTCTTAAATCTAAAAAATTCAATGCTTTAAACAATAAAATTATGAGAATTAATTGAATTATTAAAAAAATGCAAGCCAGCTTACTTCCCTGCCCTTCCTGGCTGAATACAGCAGGTGGAAAGGCGGGTTTCGAGCTGGCTCTTTTATTTTATGTTTCCTTAATGGTAATGGCCGACGAAATTTTTTTTACGATGCAATCCTCAAGATCGCTTTCAGCCAAAAAGCCGAGAGTTATAGCCGACCGGATTTTTTCCGAATTCGGTTTTCGGATGACTTCAATACAATCGATCAGATTCAGACTTTCCAGTTTTTCAATTGTTGTTTCTGAAATATAATTTTCGGTTTTCCTGATCTGCCGGCTCAGTTTATAGGGGCCAAGTTCAATCTCACCTTTTTGTTCTAATCCGGCATTATAATCAAAATAAGCATGAAACTGTTTCTTCAGATCATTCATTTCTTTCTCTATCAGCTTGGACTTTTTAGACAGATCATAATAGCGGGCTGCCATTTCCTCAGTAATGGCAGGCAGGTGTTTTTCTTCCATTTAAGACCTCCGTAAATATCTTTTAATAAAGCCTATTTACGGAGCAGCCGGAATATGCCCCTGCTACCGCTCCTTTTCCTTTGAAACGGCTGTCCAATTATCCACTCCGTCATCCTCGTCCAATTCAATGATTACATCTGTAACACCGCGTTCGGCCAGGATTTTCTCCTCTATCCGGTCTTTGATATCATCGGCCTGGGCAAAGGTCATTTCGGGGCTGATTTCGATCTCCAGTTCCACATGAAGATCATCCCCTTCTTTTATGACTGTCACTTCCCCTACATCCTTTACATCCGGATCCTTCATGACCATCGCGCCGATTTTCTGTTCCATCGCGTCATCTGACTCCCCAAGCACACCTCTGGCATTATCCAGGAAAACCCTGCCGACTACGAAGAACATCATTAATCCAATCAGTATGGATGCAATGCCTTCCGCTTCTTCAAATGAAGTATAATGGGCCGCCAGTACAGCCAGTATGGCAAGGAGGCCGCCGGCCGTTGCAACTGTATCTTCCATGAAAACGAGCCTTGTTGCCGGCTTCCCTTTTTTAAAGTTAGCGATGCTGGCTGGTATGATCCCAAAACCTGCAGCCTTTACCCCTGCATCATGAATGATTTCCTTCATAGCCTTAAAAAGGACAAAAGCCTCCAGTAATGTGGCTGCTGCAAGGATCGTGATATTGATGGACAGGCCGCTCGATTCTGCCGGATGAATAATGTGATGATAGCCTTCCACGATTGTCTCAAAAGCCATTATTCCGACTATCAGCACCGCTCCTAACAGCACCAGGTGAACCAGCCGGCCAAAACCACCTGGAAAACGGTCATTGGGTGCCCTCTTACTAAGGGCCGATCCAATATACACAAAGTACTGATTGGCAGCATCTCCGAGGCTGTGCATCGTCTCGGCAAACATCGCAACATTCCCGGTAAAAAAATAAGCGCTCCCTTTTATGATCGCAATCACTGTATTGACGACTGCCGCTATTAAGGCCGATTTATTCCCTTTTTTCAATAAATGCAAAGTTCTGGCCAAATTCATCCCTCTTTCTCTGATTCCTCTCTTAATATTCTCTTTCCCGTCATGAGTTATGAAAAAACATGGAATAAAGCCTCCTAATACAACCGCAGAACAAAAAGAAAGCCGGATCTTTTTTTATGATCCGGCTTTTCATTATACATAGAGAGTTTCAGATACTTTAGTGCCAGCGGACTGGAAGCTTTTTTCCAGCAGGGCCATGCGGATAAACAGGCCGTTTTTTGCCTGCCGGAAATAAGCGGCCCTCGGGTCTTTATCAACACTTTGCTCTATTTCCCCTGCCCTTGGCAGCGGGTGGAGGATGATGCAGCCGGGCTTTAGGCAGTCCATCAGATCATCATTGATGATATACCTGCCATCTGCCTGTTGAAAGTCCTCCTGGGACGCAAACCGCTCTTTCTGGATGCGTGTCTGGTAGATCACATCCGCTTCCCCGGCCGCTTTTTTCAGCTCTGATTCCTCATGGTATATAACGCCCCTGCTGTCCAGGTATTCCTTAACATAAGAAGGAATCTGAACATTGGGCGGAGCCGTGAATGTAATTTTTACATTTCTGAAATTCGCAAGCATATAAGCAAGTGAGTGGACGGTCCGGCCATATTTGAGATCACCAACCATGACTACATGGATATCGTCAAGCGTGCCCAATTCCTTCTTAATGGTATACACATCCAGGAGAGCTTGTGTCGGGTGTTCCCCTCCCCCGTCTCCTGCATTGATGACCGGGACGGAAGCAGCGGCGGCTGCCCGCTCTGCAGCACCGATGTCTGTATGGCGCAGTACGATCACATCGCAATACTCAGATACAACCCTGATGGTATCTTCAAGAGTTTCCCCTTTGGTTGCTGAAGAAAACTGGCCGGCATTTTCTGTACCGATCACCTTGCCGCCAAGCCGGCTGATTGCCGATTCAAAGGAAAGGCGTGTCCTCGTGCTCGGCTCAAAAAAAAGGGTTGTCATTATTTTGCCGGCATACACATCACTGCCGCCATTCTTAACAATCCGTTCCATTTTATCAGCAGTTTCAAAAATATTTTCAAGCGACACACGGTCATATTGTTTAGCTCCAAGCACATGATACAATTTCATCCTTTTTCCCCCTGGCTTTTATTGATGCCTTTAAACCGCATAAAAAAAGCTTCCTGGCCGAAGAGACAGGAAGCTTGCGCTCGTAAGGGTAACCATACAGATCATGTAAAAATAAATTTCACATGAATGACCGCCCGCAGCGGCTCCAGTTACTTACCTTGTCAGTCTCTCGGGACTAAATTTAAAGGTAATGCATATTCATTTACAGTGATTATGGCACAAGCCTTTTCTGGATGTCAATAGATGCCGGATAAAGGATGACACAGCCTGTCCCCTTTATGTTTCCGAAAACAGCCATTAAAAAAGAGAATGCCCCTAACTTTAGGGACATCCTCTAGAAGGTCAGCTGGCCGGGATGGTATCTTCGCCAATTGCTGCCAATCTTTCCTGAACTTGTTCTTCAGTGAGGCCATGCTCAGGGATATAACGGTTATTTGGGTTTACACGGCACTCATGTGAACAGCTGCGAAGATACTTGTGCTCGTTTTCCTCAGAGCACAGGATTTTTCTATTACAGGCCGGATTGGCACAGTTCACATAGCGTTCACAAGGTTCGCCAGTGTAATAATCCCTGCCGACCACTACATGTTCCTTCTGATTGACGGGTACGGCAATCCTTTCGTCAAAGACGTAGAGCTGTCCGTCCCAAAGCTCGCCCTGGACTTCTGGATCTTTACCGTATGTCACGATTCCGCCATGCAGCTGAGCGACATCGTCAAAGCCTTCTTTTTTCAGCCAGCCGGAGAATTTTTCACAGCGGATTCCGCCAGTACAATAAGTGATGACTTTCTTGCCTTCAAGCATATCTTTATTTTCCCTGACCCAGTTTGGCAGGTCGCGGAAGTTTTCTATATCAGGCCTGATGGCACCTCTAAAATGCCCTAAATCGTATTCATAATCATTCCGTGCGTCCAGCAGGATAGTATCCTCGTCTTCAAGGCGTTTGCGGAACTCAGCCGGGCTTAAGTATTCACCGGTTGTTTCCAGCGGATTCACATCGTCCTCGAGACGAAGTGTCACCAGTTCAGGCCTGCAGCGGACTTTCAGCTTCCTGAAAGCATGTCCTTCCGCTTCGTCGACTTTGAAAACCATCGTTGCAAAACGCGGATCATTTTTCATGACTTCCATGTATTTGTCAGTCTGTTCGACTGTTCCGGAAACGGTTCCGTTAATTCCTTCGGAAGCGATCAAAATTCTGCCTAAAAGACCGAGCTCCTGGCATAACTGTTTGTGCTGATTCGTAAATTCCTCAGGATTTTCAATAGTTACATACTGGTAGTACAAAAGTACTCTATACGGTTTTTGACTCATGGTTCATCTGCCACCTATCACATAATATTTGCAAGATATTAATGTAAATATGACACTAAATTCTTACGAATCAACATTATACCAGAATAGAACCTTGAAAGCACGTTTTAATTTTTACCAGCAGATGACCTCATACTGATTCATTCAGTTTGACAGTTTTCTTATAAATAGCCGCAATTAGACATAAAAGATGCACTTCCTCCTTCCGCTCTAAACAGCTTTGCTAAATCATTATATTTGCTTATATACCTCTTCAAAAAACAAGTTTATTTAGACAGCAAAAAAAGGCAGCAATGCTGCCTTTTTCACTTGAATCATCGTAACGGAGATGAACCTGATCCGTAAGATCTCTTGCCAGCTGTGCCGTTTCCGTTTAATGAGGATGAACCGTAGGAACCGGAACCAGTGGCACCATTAGCTCCAAAAGACTGGCTGCCGCTTACGGAAGAGCCTTCTTCTCCCCCTGTCAGCTTCTGTCCCGCTTCGGCTACCTTAGAACCGATCTCCTTGATTTCGTCAGTTGCAAGCTTAGCCATTGAAACGGCATCATTCGTGATATCTTTTACATCTGAAACTTTCCCGAACACTTCACGATTGACCATTTCATAAAGATTCTGGGCCTCAGACATAGCATCCTTCAGGGATTCAGAAGCCGCTTTGAATCTGGTCATCATCTGCTCTTTCACTTCTCCCGGGTTTTCCTTGACCTGTGAGATCATTCCCACTGAAGAATCCTTGAGGCCGCCTGCCGTCGTTTTGACTGACTTCCTTGTCTGCTTGTCCATCAAGGCCAACGCCGCCCCAATGACTCCCCCGATAATTAATCCTCTTACCATTAGGTTATTCTTTTTGCCGTTAACTACTACTGATTGCTGTGTCATAACAATTCCTCCTAAGAATATCAGTTTGTGTCTATCAGGTTAATTCCCCGTTCGTTTTAGAAATAAACACAATTCATTCCTACACTTTTTTGAAGATTTGATTATCTTTTAAAAATGATTATCTTACACCTTAGAAGGGAAAAGGTTTTTTAGTATAAGCCAATCATTTATCTATTAAGAATTCAGGAGATGATGAATAATGAAGAAAAACACTCTCTTTTCCTTCGGGAAGAAACTGGGGAAGGAAATGAGTGATGACAGGGCAACCGGGCTTGCAGCAGAGCAATCCTACTATTATATGCTGGCACTGTTTCCCCTGCTGATCCTTTTACTCTCCATCCTTCCGTATTTAAATCTGGACCCGCAAAAGGCAGTAAATGTCATGGATTCGGTCATGCCATCCGGGACAGCCTCGGTATTCAAGGAAAATATCATTAAGATTGTAAGCGAGAGGAATGGCGGACTGTTGACTTTTGGTATCCTTGGTACCCTTTGGTCTGCATCCAATGGGATTAATGCATTTATCCATTCCATGAACATTGCATTTGATGTAACCGAAACAAGGAGCTTCATCAAACAGAGATTAACATCGATCCTTCTGACACTGGGGCTCGTAGTCGCCTTTGTTGTGGCGCTTATCCTCCCGGTATTCGGGAATGTGCTGTTTGACCTTATTAACAAAGTCATCCCGCTGCCAAGTGAAATGGAAATACTTTTTAGCATCCTGCGCTGGATCATAGCGATTTGTGTAATGGCTGCTGTCCTTGCTTTTCTTTACAAATTTGCACCGAACAAGCATTATCCTTTCAAACAGGTGCTGCCCGGGGCCATTGTCGCAACAATAGTATGGCAGCTGATTTCATTAGGGTTCTCATTTTATGTCAGTAATTTCAGCAATTATTCCTCTACCTACGGAAGCCTGGGCGGAGTGATTGTCCTGATGCTTTGGCTGTACCTGACTGGCCTTGCACTCGTACTCGGAGGAGAAATCAACGCCTTGATTCACAGAGGCAGCAATATTAAAGTGCGAACACCCAAAAATACGGATATATCAGGCTGATGGCCTTAAAGAAGAGACAGCATCCCGCCGATGCTGTCTCTTTCTTTTATGCTTACCAGGGCAAGCGAAAAACCCCATTTGGCACAATAAATGCGGCAAATAAACCGGGGCAGCTCCGTCGCAGGCGTATCCCCAACGCATTCTTTCCAGGCCCTATTTAAGTAATCTTCTCAAAATTCTCATGCCATTTTTAGCAGAAGGATATTTAAATGAAAAGTCAAATAGGCTGGTTTGTTTAAGGACGCTTTTATAATGTGTGAATGTGTGGAAGCTGCTTGCCCCATGGTAGCTTCCCATCCCGCTCTCCCCCACACCCCCAAAAGGAAGGTAGGGTGTAGCAATTTGCATGAGTGTATCATTCACACAGCCTCCGCCAAATGAAATGCTGTCCATGATCTTGCTTTCTGTATCCCTGTCCGATGTAAAAAGATACAAAGCAAGCGGCTTGGGGCGTTTATTCACTTCCAGAATCACTTCATCGAGCGAGTCGAATTCCAGCACAGGAAATACCGGTCCGAAAATCTCCTGCTGCATCACCGGTGAGTCCCAGCTCACATTGCCTAGAAGTGAAGGCTCCATCCGGCGGGAATCTTTATCATACCTTCCACCTGCCAGTATTCTGCCCTGCCCGAGATAAGAAACCATTCGGTTAAAATGGGCTGTATTTACAATTTTTCCGTATTTGTCACTGCTAATTGGATTTTCTCCATAAAACTCACGTATGACAGAAACCATATTCTTCAACAGCTGCTCTTTGATATCGCGATGTACAAATAGATAGTCGGGAGCGATACAGGTTTGCCCCGCATTTGTATATTTTCCGAAGACAATTCTTTTAGCAGCAAGCTTTAGATCCGCATCAGGTGCGACTATGCATGGGCTCTTCCCGCCAAGTTCCAGTGTGACAGGAATCAAATTCCTGGAAGCAGCCTCCATCACTGCCTTACCTACACGAACGCTTCCCGTGAAAAAGATGTAATCAAGCTTCCTTTCAAGCAGTGCCTTGCTCGTTTCCACTCCGCCCTCTATCACTGCAATATAGTGCTCCGGAAATGCATCCCCTATCATTTTTTTCAGTACAGCAGATACTTGCGGGGTAAGCTCTGACGGTTTAATGATGGACGTATTCCCGGCGGCCATGGAACCAATCAGCGGTGATAGTGCAAGCTGGACTGGATAATTCCAGGGAGCAATGATCAGGGCCGTCCCATATGGCTCAGGCATGATGTACCCCCGTGAACCGTTATGTGTAACCGGTGTCCGTACCCGCTTTGCTTTCATCCATTTCTTTAGATTCCTCAGCGTAAAGTCGATCTCTGAATATAAAATACCAAGTTCCGTCATATATGCTTCCGTTTCGGACTTATTTAGGTCGGTATATAAAGCTGTGAATATTTCATGTTCATGATCCTTCAGCACCTTCTTCAGGCGGACCAGCTGATCCATGCGGAAATGCAGGGACTTTGTGTTCTGGGCATTAAATAACTCCCTCTGCTTATTAAACACGGCATCTATCTTAGTTATTTCACTGTCCTGTACTACCAATATAGTGCCTCCTGACGATTATCCTGTATAAGTGTAGTTTGATGGTTTAACTATATTAGATGGCTGGACGGGTTTCAACTTTATCGAGGCAGACTATTTTTTATATCTGCAGAAAAGGCTTACAATTATAAAAAAGAGGAAGGAGTGCTGATAATGGAAAAAGTGGAACTTGGTAAAACAGGTATTTTCGTAAATCCCATAGGACTGGGTGCAAATGCAGTCGGAGGTCATAATATTTATCCTGATTTAAACGAGGATACCGGCAGAGAGGTTGTCCGGACTGCTGTTGAAAACGGCATCGACTTTTTAGATACAGCCTATATATACGGACCGGAAAGATCAGAGGAATTGATTGGGGAAGTAGTGAAGGAATTGAATGTCCGGGAAAAAGTTATCCTGGCTACAAAAGGAGCACATAAACCAACAGATAGCGGGATGACAATTGATAATTCCCCTGCATTTTTGAAGAAAAGTGTTGAGGATTCTTTGCGCAGGCTGCAGACAGATTATATCGATTTGTTCTATATCCATTTCCCGGACGAAAGCACCCCAAAGGACGAAGCCGTGGGCATGCTGAAAAGGCTGAAGGATGAGGGGAAGATCAGGTCGATTGGCGTCTCAAACTTTTCGCTTGAACAGCTGAAGGAAGCCAATAAGGATGGCTATGTCGATGTGATCCAGTCCGAATACAACTTGTTTAAAAGAGAAGCGGAAAAGGAAATTCTTCCTTATACGGCTGAGCACCAGATTTCATTTATTCCTTATTTCCCGCTGGCAGCCGGTCTTCTTGCAGGTAAATATACACCATCCACTACCTTCAATGACGGACGGGCCAAAAATCCGCTCTTCCAGGGAGAAGCCTTTCTGAACAATTTGGAAAAAGTGGACCACATCCGAAAAATTGCGGAGGCCAAAGGAGCTGAAACTCCACACATTGTCCTTGCCTGGTACTTAACAAGAGACTCTATCGACGCCGTAATCCCTGGCGCCAAAAAGCCCGGACAGATAGTCGATAATTTAAAAACGCTTAAAATCAGCTTGACTGAAGAAGAGATCCAGCAAATTAGTAAGATATTCACTTAACAGATCCTAGAAGGCGGAGAACGGTCCTTTTCAAAATTAATAAAACGAATTCAGACTGAAGACAGATTCTTATATAAACCATTTGCTTTTTGAAAAGCATCGACTGATATAGAAGACTTGCTGATTGGCGAGCGCAAGCGAAGACAGAAGCTTATTCGCACTTATGCCAAAGCCAAGCATAAAGCGGGCAGGCCGTGGGAAGCGTTTTTCCATGGCCTGCTTGACTTATGACTCGAAGGTCGAAAGTCTCGCTGCTGGATCAGGAGTCTAGCGCCTGAAACGGAAATCCCCTTGTTAAACTGCTCACAAAACTTATAAAAAAATAATTTATTAAAAGAGGGCACAAAAAAAAGACGCTTTGTCAAACGTCTCTTACTTTTTTATTATACCTTCTTCTATCAAAACAGCTTCAAATGCTGAAACCACACTCTCATCGTAATGTGTACCTGACATTTTTTTTAGCTCTTCAATAGCGTATTCAGGTGTAAAGGCTTTTCTATATGCCCGGTCTTCGGTCATTGCATCAAACGTATCGGCAACAGCAATAATTTTAGCCTCCAAAAGGATTTCGTCGTCCCTTAAGCCTTTAGGATAACCGGAACCATTTAGGCGCTCATGATGCTGTAAAATAATATCAGGAATTCTACCCGAGTAAATGTGCTTGATCATTTTGGCACTATCTTCGGGATGTTTTTTAATGATATCAAATTCTTCATTAGTGAGCCTGCCAGGTTTATTTAAGATTTCTTCAGGCACTTTTATCTTGCCAACATCATGATACCCGCCAGCTAAAAGGAGGCTTTTTAACTGTTCTTTGCTAAGTTTTAATTTTTTTGCGATTTTCATGCAATATTTTGCTACTCTATCACTATGCAAAAACGTATAGCGGTCCTTTTTCTCAACTTGGTAAACAAAATCTTTTAAAGTATCAATCTCATTGCTTAATATAAAGAAAGTTTGTTCAGTGATGATCCATAAAAAAGTGACATCTGTCTTGGTTGAAAAATGCACCGGATTTTTCAAACCATTTACAAAGCAATAATCACCAGCTTTAAGCTCCATAATACTGTCATCTATTTCAACACTCATGAACCCGTTTAAAAGATAGATAAATTCAGAAACTTCATTATTGTCACCAGGATATACATAAAACATGTTGTCCTTGTTGATGGTTTGGAGCATAACTTCCAATCCTGCATGACTCGCCAATAAATTAATTTCAGTGGGTCCCATCATTATGGTTTCTAGACTTTCTTTAGATGTCCTAACTTGAATTCCTTCCATTCCTTATCAAGCTCCTATGATAAAACGAGTTCTAATAAAAGAACTCGTTCCAATTTAATACTCTTTTACATTAAGTAAAGCCAATTACTTGGATCGGATCGACCCATACAGAACGGTCAGCAATCTGTACCAGCTTCCAAACACACTGGCCATATACTCCGTACTCCGCTGCTTCTTCTATGCCTTTGTTAGTAAGTTCCACTGCTTTATCCTGCAGGTTGATGATCAGCTCGTCAAGCTGTGCATTGTAGTCTGCTTCAGCTGCTGCTGCTTTTTGCTGTCCTTCATCTGTAGTATCCAGTGCCAGTTCCTGAGCTGTTTTATGGTAATCAGCCTGCAGTTTGGCCCCTTCCTCTACAGCATTTGCGATAAGTTCGTCAATCTCAATGTTTGCCTTTTCAATGATCTCAAGACCTTTTGCTGAGTCAGCTCCATTTTCGCTGGCGAAAGCCATTGATCCGAAAGAGAAAGTGAACAATAGCGCAAAAAGGACGGCCAGGCTTTTTTTAAACATGAAAAATCCCCCTAATAAAATTTATAAGAATAATGGTTTTGGCTGTCTATGTATCTAAGAAGCTTTACTTCCGCCAAAAACCAGTAATCTTCGAAAAATCTACAAAATATAGCATTTTTTTCCTATTATATACGCATTCCCCAATCTTTCGCAATACGCATTTCATGAAATGAAAGGCTCTTCAAAAAGGGCACGGATTCTTATTTATTAAATTCAAGCCACATTTTAATCATGAAATACGTGATATCCTCATCTGCAAGCTGCTCTTTAATCGGCTTCAGGTATTCACGGCCGGCCGTCTGGACGGCACTCTGGATCTTCAAGGCTTGTTCTGCGGTATACAATTCTTCTGTAGAAAATTCGAGCCCTTCTCCTGCAGCTTTTGCCAAATGGTTTTCAACCGTATTCACCGTCATATCTCTTTCAAGTGCTATCGCTTTTATATCGGCACCATTTTTAAATTTTTCATAGCTTTCGAGATAAGAATTTCCTGAACTTGCACTTTTTTTCTTTTTCGGTTCTGCCAGGGCCATTTCTTCTGCTGCCGGTTCATGATCCGGGTGCTCCAGGAGGAAGTCTTCAATGCCTTTCAGGAATGTGCTGCCATACTTCTCTAGCTTTTGTGCGCCCACCCCTTTTACATCTCCCATCTCATCCAGATTCTTGGGCTGCCTCATACACATTTCCCTCAGTGTCACATCAGAGAAAATCACAAAAGGCGGAACTCCTTCCGCTGAAGCAATTTCTTTTCGAAGTCCACGGAGATGTTCGAACAGCGGATCTCCCTGAAGAGAAGGCGCCTGGACCTGAATGGATTCCTTGCGCTGTACGCTGCCCGCACCTTTTAAGACTCCTACTCCTTTTTCTGTGACATTGAGGAGCGGGAACTGGCCTCCAGATACACCGATGTATTGTTCAGAACATAGATAGTCAATGAATTCTGAAACGTCTTTAACCGTTCTTTCCTTCATGAGTCCGAAAGTGCTCAGTGATTGAAAGCCAAAATCGCCCACTTTTTTATTGGATGAACCGGTCAGCACCTGGGCAACCATCGTTTTGCCAAACCGCTCATTCATCCTTTTGATGCAGGATAAAACAATCTGGGCATCCCTTGTAACATCCACTGAAGAACGATTATCGAGACAATTGCTGCACCGGCCGCAGGGCACCCATTCATCCTCCCCAAAATAGCCAAGGATAAAGCCCTGAAGGCAGTTTTCCGTGTAGCAATATTCCCTTATGGACTGAAGCTTGGCAAGTTCGTTCTGCTTATGTTCGATGGACTCGGATTGGTCGATAAGAAACCGCTGCAGCTGGACATCCTGTTCTGAAAACAAGAGGATACATTCGCTTGGAAGACCGTCCCTCCCGGCCCTTCCCGCCTCCTGATAGTAACTCTCCATGTTTTTCGGCACCTGAAAATGGATGGTGTACCGTACATTGCTTTTATCAATTCCCATGCCGAATGCATTGGTCGCCACCATCACCTGGATTTCATCATTGACGAATTTATCCTGTTCAATATCCCTTTCCGCTGCACTTAGACCGGCGTGATACCTTCCGGCTGAAATACCTGCTTTGCGGAGCCTCTCATACAGCTGTTCCACATTTTTCCGTGTGGCTGCATAAATGATGCCCGCTTCTGTGGCATTCTTTTTCAGGTACTGCTGCAGGAACTTTAAGCGGTCCTGCCCTTTTATCAGCTGAAATGAAAGGTTTGTCCTGGCAAAGCCGGTCATGATGACTTCTTCTTCGCCAATATGGAGGCTCCGGCAAATATCCAGCCTGACCTGTGGTGTTGCCGTGGCTGTCAACGCCAGGATTCTGGGTTTGTCAGAAAACCGTTCAAACAGGGAGGTAAGCCTTAAATAGCTGGGACGGAAATCGTGGCCCCACTGAGAGATACAATGTGCTTCATCTATTGCAATAAGAGAAATCGGCAGTGCTGTCAGCTCGTCCATGAAATGAGGAGACTCGAGCCGCTCCGGTGCAAGGTAAAGCAGCTTGCATTCCCCGCTCACAACCAGATTCATATTTTCTTCAACCTCTTGGTAGCTAAGCGTACTATTTATATAAACCGCTGACACCCCTGCCTGATTGAGGGAGTCCACCTGGTCCTTCATTAATGAAATGAGGGGAGATATGACAAGGGTGACTCCATCAAGAATCAAAGCCGGGATTTGATAGGTAATGGATTTTCCGCCGCCTGTCGGCAAAATCCCCAGGGTATCCCTGCCTGACAGGATTCTTTCGATGATCTCGGTCTGGCCGTCACGAAAATCGTCATAGCCATAATATTCTTTCAGTAATCTTTTAGCCTGCTGGAGCATTACGGCAGCCTCCTAAAATTTAATTAAATATGCAACACTCATTGTACCCGAAAATGAAGTATATTGAATATGAAAAGAAAATGTATTTTTGTCAGGGGGTAATGGCATGGAAATTAAACGGCTGGTGAAGGAAGATGCGGGGATATACAAACCTTTAAGGCTGGAGGCTCTAAGAAATAACCCGGAAGCATTCGGTTCAAGCTATGAAGAGGAAAAAGGCCTTCCGCTGGAAGTGACAGAGCGGCGGTTTTCCCAGGAAAACTCCTTTACGTTCGGGGCGTTTGAGGAAAACAGATTGATAGGCTCTGTAAGTCTTGTACGGGAAACAAAGCGGAAATTTCAGCATAGGGCAAGCATATTTGCCATGTATGTACAAAAGGAATATAGAAGGAAGGGAGCTGGCCGGAAGCTGATGGAAGCGGCCATTGGGAAGGCCAGGTCACTCGAAGGCCTTGAACAATTACTGCTGACCGTCGTATCCAGCAATGCTGGCGCCAAAAACCTCTATGCCGGACTCGGATTTACAGTATACGGCGAAGATAAACGCGCACTTAAATTAGAGGCGGAATATTTTGATGAGACTTTGATGGTTCTATATCTATAAAATAAGGGGCAGCAGCGATACACTGCTGTCATATTTTTTGCCCGGCTGCCGTTATCCCTGCAAGTGGAGCCTGGTCCATGCCTCGATTTGTAGAGGCACACCAGGAGGAAGTGCAGGACCCAGATCATTACTCAGCCTGGCACCTGACCAGACATAAAATAAAGGATTATCGCCTGCAGTTGTTCCGGCGGCCTCTAAGTATCCCATTTTCCAGCCGGCAATGAACGGATCCAGGACCTTTGCCTCCATCATCCCATGTCCCAGCAGTTCCAGGATTGCATGTGTCCTTGCTGTATCAAAGCGCCAATCCCCCGCAGAGGAATTGGCCCAGTCGAGGATAGCTGTTATACCTTCCCCATCTGTCATTACGTTCAGGGGATGATAATCGAGATGAAGCAGACAGCCGCCTGAGGGGCTTATTTCGCCGCTGATGGATTCCATTAGGATTCTTTCCTCATCGTCCATAGGTTCCAGCCATCTTCTGCCGCATGACACGGATGGTATATTATGTATGCCGGCCTGTGCGGCTCCGAATAGATAGCCGATGCGTTCTGAATTGAGGGGATTTAACTGTAGTTCCTCAAGCAGAGTCCTGCCTCTTCCCCATTCCATTACCATGACTGCCGATCCTCCGCCCGCCTGGACCGCAATCGGCTTTGGCACCGCAATGCCATAGTGCCGAGCATGTTCCATTATATCTTTTTCAAAAATAAACTGATTCAGCCGATCTTCAGGCAAAACCCGGACAGCATATTTCTGTCCGCTCCTAACCTCAATCCTCCAGACTGTACTGTCCCTCCCGCCTGAAACCTGTTCTGCAGTTTGTATATCCCTGTTCAATAATTCTTCAACAAATCTTCTCAGCTTCATTTTGACTCCTCCTCTCTTTCATAATATGGCCATCCTTTACTCAAGAGTATGTCTCAGCCCGTCTTTTGGGTTTAAAAAAGACATAAGAATACAAAAAAGCCTGCTAAAATGAAAATAGCAGGTCAGGTGCAGTATTTTATGTTAAGTCAATCTATACTGATATTTCATTATGGATGAATGCAGAAATGACAGCGGCTGCCGAATCGGCATCAGGAAAATATTGAGTTGCCCGCTGGTGAGGCAGCCTGATTTCATATTTGCTGATGTGGTCTGAAAAACTGATTTCCAATTTTTCGTTTTGCCTGCTCAGTGTATGGGAAACATTGCTTTCCCGGTATGGTGAATCGGCTAAATCTTTCAGGAGCTTTCTAATCTGGTACATATCCAATTGCCCCGCCCCCTTTCAATTGTGAGGGGTATCAAATGTATTCTTTTCAATTATAGCAGATTCAGCCACAAAATGACATTACAATCACATGACATTCACGCGGTTTCATGACTTACATTTTTTAGCCGGAAGCCTTATAATGAAGTGCCCGGTCAATCATGGTATACTCCGTTTATACATAGAAAATGGAAATATATAAGGAGAATATGGTATGGAAGCATTTATAAGAAAAATGATTATTAATCATGATCGCATACCCGCCTACAGCGATTATCCGTTCAGTCTTCCTTCAGTTAAAGAGGTGAAAGAAATCAGCTTCCACCCCTCTGTTACCTGCTTTGTCGGGGAAAATGGCAGGGGAAAATCGACACTTCTTGAAGCACTGGCAGTCGCAGCAGGGTTTAATCCAGAGGGGGGCTCACTCAATTTTAATTTTAGTACCTATGATTCACACTCTGTTCTATCAGAATATGTCCGTCTGGTAAGAGGAGTATTCAGAGCGGAGGATGCTTTTTTTCTGCGTGCTGAAAGCTTTTATAATGCCGCTACTTATATAGAAGAAGTCGGCAGTGAAGAATTTGACGGCAATATCCATGATTCCTACGGAGGTAAATCCCTGCATGAACAGTCACATGGCGAAGCATTTTTCTCTACCTTCAATGCCCGCTTCAGGGGGAACGGCCTCTATATCCTAGATGAACCAGAAGCAGCTCTGTCACCTCTGCGCCAGCTGTCCATGCTGTCCCGGATCCATGAGCTGGTAAAGAGCGGATCGCAATTTATCATCGCCACCCATTCGCCCATCCTCATGTCTTATCCTGACTCTGTAATCCTGGAGTTTTCGGACGGCGGATTGACTCAGCGTTCCTTGCAGGATACAGAACACTTCCAGCTTATGCAGCAGTTTTTCGATGATCCAGACCGGATGATCCATCATTTGTTAAAGCCATGAGAAGTAATCATGAATCCAGCCCTGTGTAAGAACGGTGTTCCGCCTGGACAAGGTCAATCAACGCAATTCTTTCTTCTTCACTATTCAGCAGTAATTTAAGGTTATCTCCTTGTTTAAGATATTGGGTGACGGCACTGCTATTATGTATGATGTATTCATATCGATAGTCAGCAAGCAGCGCCTGGAACCAGGGTTCTTTCCTTAGTAAAGCATAATTTTTAGAATACTGGTTTTTCTTAAGACTGAATAAATCCAGGATAATATCCACCGCTTCAAACAACTGAACTATCATAATTCTGGCCCCAATCGTATTAATAGTGTGATAATCATGGTAACAGTATATTTATCTTTCATTCTATGATACTTAATCATCCATATAATGTAAAATACATAGGTTGTTACAAGAAATATTAACCAGGAGATGACTGATTTGTCCCGTAAAAATATCGTACTTCTTCTCTCACTTGCCGCATTATGGGGCGCGTCTTTTTTATTTATACGGATTGCCGCCCCGGAATTCGGTCCCTTCCTGACAGTGGAACTGAGGGTGGCGATTGCTTCGATCGTACTGCTGGGCTATGCATCAATTGTCCGCTCACGCTTCAGTTTCCGTGAGCACTGGAAGGAATATTTAATGGCCGGTGCACTGAATGCGGCCATCCCTTTTGCACTCATCACGATCGCTGAGCTGCACTTGACAGCTTCCACCGCTTCGATCATTAATGCAACCACGCCGATGTTTACAGCGCTTACTGCCTGGATTTGGTTTAAGCACCATCTTTCAATGAAAAAATGGGGAGGCATGCTCCTGGGTTTGGCGGGCGTCGCCATCCTGACTGGTTGGAGCGCCAATCTCGGACTGCCTTTCCTGCTGGCCTCCCTTTCATCACTGGGGGCAGCCCTGTTTTATGGAATTGCCGGCAATTATATTGTTAAAGCCCTGCCCGGTGTAAAACCGCTGCAGCTGGCGATCGGACAGCAAATCGGGGCATCATTGGTTTTATTACCATTCGCGCTTGCAAACCTGCCGCATTCGGCACCATCGCTTCCATCTATCTTTTCAGTTGCAGCTTTGGCGGTTTTTTGCACATCGCTTGCTTATCTCCTGTTTTTTCAGCTCCTGGCAGCAGCCGGGGCGGTGAAGACTGCAAGTGTAACCTTTCTGGTTCCCATCTTCGGCATCATTTGGGGAACCCTGTTTCTTGACGAGCAGATCCATTTCACTACAAGTCTCGGCATGGTTATCATCTTCATAAGCATCATACTGGTAACAGACCTTAAGTGGGGCCGTGTGAAGCAATCGGCAAATAAATCTGCATAGAAAATGAGCTGTCCTTCCTGACAGCTCAGTACAACCGCTGAAGGATTTCCAGCTCTTCCAGAAGGATACCGATTTCCTGAGGACTCAGCCTGACCAGCATTTGATCATAGAGCGTAATGATCTGGCCATCTGTTTCGCCTTCATGCAGCTTAAGATAGCTGTATAGCTCGTTGATCTGCTTTTCTTTAAGAGTTGTTTCGGTGTACAGATGTTTCACTTTCTGCAGCGAGAATTCCTGGGTTTCATTATTAAATTCACCTGAAATGATTTGTCCATCCAGATACAATACATTCAGCCCCCCTTATTCATATGTCTTACTTTATTTTTCCCTTCCAGCGCAGGAATATCCAGGAGGAATCATACAAAGCATAAACTATTGATATTTCTTCCCGGTTCGGATATAATTTCACAGATGTAAACTTTCATATCTTCTGTTCCGAAAGAGGTTCATAGCGGAAACCCTCTATAAAAAACTATGGCACTGCTATTGCCATGTCTTAGAGGGATGTGGTTTTTATTTTGCACTCTTTTGACAGACCCGATAAATAGGAGGCACTAATGATGGCAGGAAGACAAAAAGACGAGCTTCAGGACATAACGCTGCTCGGCAATCAGGGTACTAAATATCTGTTCGAATATTCACCAGAAATACTGGAATCCTTTGATAATAAACATCCATACCGCGACTACTTCGTAAAATTCAACTGCCCGGAATTCACGAGCCTCTGCCCGATCACCGGACAGCCTGATTTCGCGACAATATACATCAGCTATATTCCTGACAAAAAAATGGTGGAAAGCAAGGCTCTTAAGCTGTATTTGTTCAGCTTCAGAAACCACGGAGATTTCCACGAAGACTGCATGAATATCATCATGAATGATTTGATCAAGCTAATGGATCCCAGATACATCGAAGTTTGGGGAAAATTCACCCCGCGCGGCGGCATCTCGATTGATCCTTATACGAATTATGGAAAACCTGGCACGAAATATGAGGAAATGGCCCATCACAGGCTCATGAATCATGATTTGTATCCGGAAAAGGTGGATAATAGGTAATATATCGAAATACTAGACACGAATTGCTGCTGCCTTAGCAGCAATTTTTTTTTGCTATATTTCCCTTTGAGTAAATCACTATATCTCACTTGGCATTGAACTCGTCCCTATGCAGTGTTATCCGTACAGAAAAAATTGTACAAAAAAAGAGGGCTGATAACGCCCCCTCCCTTATCTATTCGTAATCCCCGCAAGCTCTGTTTGCAGTTTTCCTTTATGGTATAGCTTTATCAAGCCAATGTTCGCTGCATAATATGAAGTTATCCCTGATTGGTCTTTAATCTCCAGGCAGTTTGTAAATGTGCCAGCGGCCGTTTTGACGGTTTTATTTGTTCCCGAGACCCATCGGTACTCTCCTTCCCCTATCAGCCATTTTTTGTTGACCTTGACAGGATACTGGATCGCAGTTTGGAATTCAGAAAAAAGCTTCCCTGTATGCAGTCCCTTGGAGTCTTCTTTACGGATGAATCCTTTTTCGTTGTTCATGGTCCAGACATCCCATGCTCCGCTTTTGCCTGTATAGTATTCTGTGTAATAGGTTCCACTTTTCTTATATACATTGACTTTATTCTTATCATGAAGATATGTAAGTTTGAAGGATAAATATTTTGTAGAAACATAGGCCTTCCTGGATTTATAACGGATTTCAGACCAGCCTGACCTGGTTTGTGAGTAAACGGTCAGCTTTGTCCCATTTTTATAGTAGCCTAAAACTTTGCCATTGGTACTTGGAGCAGATCTGACATTCAATGAACCTGAGCCGACATTGACATAAGCTGTTTTCGCAGTGGCAGCCTCTGTTGATTGAAAGGGAATCAGTACAGAGAACAGGAACATGAAAAATACGGTGAATTTGGCAAGACGTTTCATAGTTTCCTCCTAGCATTTAATAACTAGATTTTACCATATACCCTACAGGGAGGTCTTCACTATTTTATGACAAAATCCGACTGACACTCCACTCAATTTAGTAAACGAATGAACAAAGTAAAGCCCCTGTCATGTGACAGAGGCTTAAGGGGCTGAATCTAGGTGTAGTCATAGCTTTTCCAAACACCCATATCATTAGACAAAAATATCAGCCATCTTTAACTTGAATCAGTTCCAGGTGGAATTCACCCGTTGCGCCTGCATTGTATAAATTAGTGAATGATGTCCAGTAATTACAAATCGTCCCCCTGAATTCCAGCTTTTTATCAGGAACTGAGACATCAAACTCCTGTTTGTACAGAAGGGTCGTGATATCGTGATATTCTTCATGAGTCACCGTAAATTCAAACATGATTTTTAAGAGTCCAGAGTCCTGCTCCTCCTGCTGGTAGTTGTACACCTTTAGCTCCGTTTCATTAAGTTGTACCTTCGTTTCCATCATGCAGCCTCCTCTAGTTGGGAATACTTATATTTTCCCTTTATTATGCTCTTTTACCCTTCATAAAACAAACATGAGTTTTTATACTTTCAGCCCATGCATGGAAAGGAACCTGATCAGGACCAGTAATAAATAAAATAAGGCCGTGGTGCGGAGTAAAAGGCGCAGGAAGAAATGCGGGCTAGATAAATGATGTTCACATTCGCAGAGACCAGCAAATCAGATGCGGTCACCTAGTCAGTTATATCTCCCATGCCCATTAGGTTTTGAACGATATGATTCAATCATTTATTCTTTGGGATTGTGTTGTTTTTAAAGTCCATTGGAGTCATTGCAGGAACTGTATAAGTGCCAAACCCGGTGAATGAGGGGAATAATAATGATCAATAATTATATGGAAGACTAAAATGCCGAAGGAATGCCGTTCAAGGCATTAAGGATGTCAGGGTAAAAGAAGTCCCGGATCCGAAGATTGAGAAAAAAGATGATATTATTGATTACTACTTCTGCGATCTGCGGCTCTAATCTTCATTTAATCCATGGGATGATCCCGAATTTTCCTGAAGATGATATTATTGGCCATGAACCAATGGGAATGGTCGAAGAAAACGGACGGATGTGAAAAAAAAAGGCAATCGCGTAATCATCCCATTTTATGGGGCTTTACGGAATGTTTCTACTGTAAGAATCATTTGGAGAGCCAATGCGATAATCCAAATGATAATGGTGATAAGGGAGGCTTTTTTGGCTACTCGGACTTGACAAGCGGCTATCCTGGAGGACAGGCTGAGTTCCTTAGGGCCTTATGCGAATTTTACTCCTTTTAAAATCCCGGAAAATTGTGAAGTGGCAGATGAACAATTGGTGCTGCCTGCTGACGGTGCTTCTACGGCTTTTTATGAACTGCATCCACTAAAATGGACAGTAAAATAAAAGGTCCTATTAAATGATTCCGGTATTTGTACCGGGGTCATTTTATTTAATCTCCAACGGTAACGATGAGTATTATGACTTTGCATTCAGGCGAATAAGTAATAGTCTGTGATGAAGCACGCAAAATGTTGGGGTTCTTCTCTAACTTATTCATCTGAGAATCCGAGTATAGCTGTTTTCTTGTAAAATAACCTCCGTCCATAATCATTCTTTATTATAAACGGGTTTTCTACCAGACGCACAGAAAACCCGATTGAAGGACACTTTTAATGTAGTGTCCATTAATCGGGTTATAGCTCATATTATAAGGTTATTTTAATTATTACTATTCCAGACAACTTTATTATCTTCGATTACGGTTACCGTACCACGCTGATTATTAAACTCATTTAATCGATTGGCAATATCTAAACAATCTTGGTTACTAGTTTCAATTGCTTCACCAATTTCACTGATGACTGCTGGATGGAGCGTAACCCCTTCAACACTAAGCCTTTTAATAGAAGTAGTTAGTTTGATATCTGCAATACAGCTTTGGCGGTTTTCTGGAAGCTTAGGCGGGAATTTAATGGTACAGGAAGACATATCCAGACCTATTCCTGAGTATTCGTAATGAGAAATGTAGTTTCCAAGACTGTAAAGGACAGGCACTTCTTTATCATCTTTGCCTTTGAATGCTTCCATACCATATGGAGCATGTGCATGGTGCCCAAGTATAATATCAACACCAGCATCGGCGGCACGCTGCGCAATGATTGGCTGATATTCTGCAATGACACCTTGATATGGAACACACCATTGAGGCGGTACTCCCCAATGAAGGGCTAATATAACAAAATCTGCTTCAGTATTCGCTTGTTCAATCATTTTTTCAAGTAATAATAGATCTTCTTCAAAGGGAACCGATTTAATATATGGCGCAGTTCCTGGCTGCTCCAAATCAAGACTTGGTCCTATTTCATAGAAGGATGTAACCCTTATACCTGCGATACCAGCACGGTTGTGCATGGCCTGGAACCCGGGTGCCAGTGTAGTTGCCCAAGAAAGGAATGCAATTTTATGATCCCCTGTCTTAAAATATACTGGCTTGATGGCTTCTTCAAGATTAAGGCCTCCTCCTGCATGAATTACGCCAATGCGATCTAGTTCTTCCTGTGTTTGAAGAAGTCCCTCAGGGCCCCAGTCCATCGTGTGATTATTTGCAATCGACACCACAGTAGGATTCAATTCTTTCAACCATTCCCCTGCTTCGATTGGCTGTTGTAATCGAAATTGCTTATCAGCGGGAGCACCAGGTGTATGCATGATTGGGGACTCCAGATTTCCAATTCGAATATCAGCGGCGTCCCAAGCACTCCTAAATAATCCCTTGCCAATTTTCTGCGAAAGTGTAATATCACCTACAGCAGCAATACGAATTGATGACATTTTTTTACCTCCAATATTTTATTTTATGAGAAAACAACTAGCCCTTAAATAAGTGGGCGTTTATATCCTCCATTAGCGGTTTGGAAAGTATCGGCAATGCGATAAACGGATGCTTCATCATGGTGACGCCCAATGAATTGAATTCCCACAGGTAAGTTTTCAGATGCCGTAAGGCCTGCGGAAACCGTTAAGGCAGGATTTCCGGCAATATTAAACGGAATGGTTCGTTGGAGATAATCAAACGTCGTGTCTTCAAATGAAGGATCACGTTCTGTTGCAGGACTTGGTGAGGTTGGACATACCAGTATGTCAACACGATCGAATAGACGGTCTATTTTTACAGTAAACTCTCTTTTTCTTTCTAGTGCTGCCACATAACTTACGGCTGGAACCTTGAATCCTTCCGCCAGAACGATCTTCGTTCCTTCGGCGTAATCAGCTTCTCGTTCTGGATACCATTTCTTATGATGGAAGGAACCTTCTGACATCAATATTGGAAGAGCGATTTCGCCTATGGTTGCAAGTTCAGGAATTTCGATGTCCACAACTTCAGCGTCTAATTCAGCGAGCTGTTTAATGCCGGCATTCACCAATTCTCTTACTTCTGGGTGAATGGATGCTGAGTCGATCAGTGAACGGATGACACCTACTTTCATCCCTTTAATCGAACCGGTAAAAATCGAATTGAAATTGACTGGAGTAGAAGAAATACTTTCCAACACAATCGCATTGTCACGAACGGTTCTAGTGAGCGGCCCAATATGATCCAATGAATGGGATAAATGGAATAATCCCTTACGCGAAACTCTATCATAGGTGGGCTTTAATCCGACAATCCCACAAAAGGAAGATGGCAGGCGGATGGAGCCTCCTGTGTCGGTACCAATGGATGCAAATCCAATTCCGGCGGCAACGGAAGATGCCGAACCTGTACTTGATCCTCCTGAAGTTCTATGGATATCCCAGGGGTTATTACACTGGCCATAATCAGGATGAACAGAACCATATGCGAACTCAAGCATATTGTTTTTAGCAAAAATAATCGCACCAGAAGATTTTAGCGCTGTAAAAAGGCAGGCATCCTCATTTGGGATATAGTTTTGTAGAATCCTTGATCCTAATGTCGTTTTGATTCCCTTCGTGTGGAAGATATCCTTAATTGAAACTGGCACACCATACAATTTGCCTGCTGCTTCACCTTTAAGAAATACTGCTTCTGCTTCTTTAGCTTTCAGGAGGGCCTCTTCTGCCATCACTGTAATAAAAGCATTTAACTTTGGTTCTAGTTCATCCAAACGCTCCAAAGTTGCTTTTGTTACTTCAACCGGTGATACCTCCTTCCGACGATACAACACACCAATTTCATCGATTGTTTCAAATAGTAAATCTTTTGCACTTTTTATTTCCATTTCGGTTTCTCCTCCATTTCCAAGGCTGGTCTGGATGAGCCTTAAATGCTTTATTCTTTAATTATAAAAAGAGTGTCAGCAAGCTCCTGACACTGAAGAGAGCACAAACTATTGAGATAGTAATTCTCGTGCTTGTTGCAGAGCCCAAATTACACGGTTTTGGCCGCGAGTTAGATGAGTTTTTAAAACCTTATATTCGTGTGATCCTTCTTGCACTTGTTTAAAGTTTAAGGCAGGTGCAATATCTGGCAGGGCAGGAACATTAAGAGCCGGATCATGCCAAAATTTCCCACGCTTCGTAAAGTTAATTGGAACTAGGATTCTTGCTAACTTTTCAATAATTACATTTGCTTGTTTTACTTGAGGGTTACTGATTTCCAAACCCTTTAATGCGTTTGCTTTTTCATAGAATGCTAGTAAGTCTTCGCGAAGTGCGGAAACCTCATTTAATGCTAGAGTAAAATCAAAATTGATGCCTGCTGCAGCCTGGTAGGATTTAATTGTATTGTCAAACTCTTCCGTTGTCTTCACAAAATTAAACGGATGAATCGAGCTATTAACTGCACGTAACACCCCAGTAATATAGACTTTAATGTCCTTTACTAGGATATCTAAATCTGCTACATGCATTAAATCTTCTTCTGTGTGCCATTCAATGTTTGCTCCACAGCCACCTACAGGATAGTAGCCTTTTTCTTTTAGAAGCTCCTCTGGAATGCTGGAAGAAAGCATGAAGAAGGAAGTAATACCAATGTTGTTAAAAGAATAATCTCCTGCACGAAGTGGTCTCGATCCTTTGGAAGGAAGATTGACAGCATCCTTAATAACATCTGTACAGAATTCATCGACTTCGCTCATCCACATCATATACTCATAAGAAGTCGCCCAGCGGCAGCCCGGAGAGTCACAGTTCACCTGTGCAATACAATTTTTATCCAAATCTAATCCGAATTCGTCAACAAACCAGCTAGAACCAGCATATCTTCCCGTTGAGTGACCTGTCCAAACAGCAATCCGCACACTTCTTTTTAACTTGTCACGATTCTTATAGAAGATGCGGGCCATTTCAAGTAATGCTGCATTACCGGTAGCATTATCTCCGATTCCTTCATGCCAAGAGTCTAAATGCCCGTGCAGGAGGACGTATTTTTCTGGTTCTTCTGTTCCTTCGATAAAAATATCGATAACCGGACATTTCATCCAGTCTTTTTCTAGGAATGTCTTGAATTCAATGGTTATGCTTTCTTTTTCAATTAATGCTTTTAACTCGTCTCCATCGATTTTATTGATCGCAAGGACTGGGATGGTAGGTTCGTTATTCATATTATCTAAATCGGGTGCACCCCAGATTGGCGTACAAATGCCCTCGTGAATATTCCTGCCAGGGTTTATGAAAATCATCGCATTTACTCCCTTTTCGGCAAACTCCCTTACCTTTCCTGGCATCGCATACCCTTCAGTTAGGACGATTTTTCCTTGTAAATTTCCTAAATCGCCATCTACTGCCGTTCCAAAAATATCATTAATGCCTTTTGCATATCCTGTAGAAATGTAAACAAGCTCGCCACTGACTGAAACATCACCGGTTGCAATTGAAAAAGAAGGTGTTTTAACGCGAATTTCTTTTTCAAACGGAGCGGTTATTTTTAGATAAGCCTTTTTTGGAATGCTTAAATATAATTCAGGGTGATGGACTTTATGAGGTACACCCCATTCTTGTAGATAATTCGTTAAAAAGTCAGCGGCAATTCTTTCATCTTCACTTCCAGATTCACGAATTAAGGTACTGAATCTTTCTAGGACCGCTTTAGGAACCTCCGTATTAATTTCATCAAGCAAGCTTTTCTCAAGAGCAATATTTGTAACAGTTGCCATAGATTTTTCCCCTTTCTCGAATTCATGGTTTCATATACTATACATGCAAGTATTGTGCCAATTTATCAAACTGCAAAAGTAGTAGAAATAAAGATCTCATTGGCACATACGGATTGGTTTTTAGGGTCTAATAGGCTAAAAAAGGCTGTCCAATTAGGACAGCCTTTTCATTACTTTTTCGTTTTCACTTATGATTCGTTCCATTTCTTTCATAGAATTCATACCCATTTGGGTTAATTTGCTTCCCTGGCCTTTTGTTCCAGATTGAATAAATCCTAAATCCCTCAACGTTTCCATTCTGCGCCGAACTTGTTGATCTGTTAACATGACTCCCTTTTCTTTAGCGTACGTGACAATTTTCCCCCGGCCTATGCTTTTCCGCTCCTGAATTGCTTCTAGTAAACTACATAGAATCGTATGAAAATCTATCAAGTCACCTTCATTAGTAAGCTGCAAAAGGGTATCATCAATTTTTACAGTTGGATCAGTGTGGCGAAATTGTTCTGGTAAATCATTTAAAGTGATAACGTTATTTTCCATCACTGTAATCATGTATTGGACAACACTTGCCAGTTCTCTCACGTTACCAGGCCAGTGATAATTCACCAGCTCTTCCAAGACATCGTCCGATAAAGCTGGAACGCTGGGACAATATTCTTCAAAAAAATGAGAGATTAATTCCGGAATATCCTCTTTCCGATCTCTAAGCGACGGGACGCGCAGCGGCAAAACAAATAATCTATAATAGAGATCCTCTCGAAAGCTTCCATCTTCGACCATTTTTTTCAAATCCTTATTTGTTGCAGCGATCACACGTACATTGATTGGAATGATGCTTCTCCCGCCAACCCGCATCACTTGTTTTTCTTGTAATACACGCAACAGCAGTGTTTGAAGGCTTTTTGGTGCATCCCCTATTTCATCGAGGAAGATGGTACCATTATGTGCTAATTCAAATAACCCTTGTTTGCCTCCTTTTACTGCACCTGTAAATGTCCCTTCTTCATATCCAAAGAGTTCGCTTTCGGCTAATGATTCTGGTAAGCCGGCAAAATTCACGGGAATAAATGGTCCGCTATGACGGAGTGATAATTGATGGATAGAATGGGCAAACAATTCTTTTCCTGTTCCATTTTCCCCGAAAATTAATACAGTCCGGTCTGTTCTGGCGAGCTTATTCATAATATGCAGAATATCTTTCATTGGCTGACTTTTACCAATGATATCCGATATGGAATACTTTGAGGAGAGGCCCTTTTTTTGTATCTTCTTTCTAATTTCCTGCTCCAGAGCCTGAATCCGTGTTACATCCTGAAAAGCTGTTACATCCCCGCTATTTTTTTGATCCACTACAATGGAACTATTATTGATAATTAATTTTCTTTCGTTAAAGGAAATAACATGGTTTTTTTGAGAATCATCTTTTATATAGGAATCCAGCTTCAATTTTGGAAGTATTTCTGAAACTTTCTTTCCAATGATCTCATTCTCTGAATGATGCATACCGAGCATCGATTTTGCGGATCTGTTTATTTTAATAATCTTCTTTTCGGCATCTGTCGCAAGAATTCCCTCATGTACAGTATTTAAAATCGCATCCAATTGATGATTGAGATGGGCAACCTCTTTAAAGGAATGCGAAAGGTTTCTGCTTAGTTTTATGATTTCTTGGATGTATCTGGCTGACTGAATATTGGCTCGATCGATATTGATGTTTAATTTTAGTGAAAGTTCAATGAGGGTTGAAAAATCTAATGGGCGCAACCCGATATCGATTATTCTATTTATCCCTGTAGGAACCATTTCAAGTGCCTCAGGAATAATGGCGGCCTCTACTTTTTGATACGTTTTGATTCCAGGGTAATAGGGATAGAACGTTAATTCAAAACCGAGGTTTTCCAAAATTTCGATCGTTTCTGAGGCAGAGGAGGCTAAGTTATTCACTACGAGGCATTCAGTTCCTGCCGGCAAAGAGATTAATTCTTCTAGTCTTGCAATATTTATCGTCCTTCTAGCAATTAAGACTTTCTCTTCGGGGTACTGGCCGTCTTGAAGCTCTTTACTAGAGAGCAATATGATATCAACGTTTTCATAATCTTGACATAGCTCAGGTGATATAATGGTCGCTTTTCCATTAAAAAAGGCAGAAATTTGATTAAAAAACAATTTATAAGTACGATTATCTTTCGTGACGGCTAAAATCTTAGGCAACCTATTCCCCCCTAATTCAACTTATCTTAAAGGATATTGTAAAGTTTTTTGATTTTTTATTCAATTAAGACAATTCAAAAAATAAAAACAGCCGACAGGCTGTTTTTACCGTTACGATTTTTCAACTTATCTTTATTACTATTTTTCCAAAATGCTTTCTATCTTCCAACTCTCGCTGCGCCTCAGCAATTTCCTCGAAAGGATATACTTTATGAATAGTTGGATGTAATTTTCCAATCCAAATCAGGTTCGTCACCTGCAAGAAATCTTCCCAATTCCCCATTGGTGCGCCTAATATTTGACGGTGACGCTGATAAATTTCTCTTATGCTTAAATCAGGCGAATCACCGGCTGTTGCTCCAGATAAGACGATTTTCCCTCCCATCTCTAGGCAGCGCAAGCTATTCCTTATGGTAGGAGCCCCTACCGCATCAAAAGCGGCACTGACCCCCTGTCCATTGGTCCATCTCATTACTTCTGCTTCCCAGTCACCAGTTGAATCAAACGCCACGACAGCACCTTTTTGAAGTACTTTTTGACGTTTCTCTTCCGTACTGGCAATTCCGATTACAGTGGCGCCTGCTGCTGCCGCAATTTCCACCTGGGCTGACCCAAGACCCCCAGATGCTCCAACCACTAGAACCACGTCTGAAGGATTTACCTTCGCAACCGTCATAACACCTCTCCATGCAGTAGTGTAAACAACTGGAGCAGCTGCAGCTACTTCCGATGGAATGTGAACAGGTACAGGAATTATATTGCGTGAAGGGGCCACTACATATTCAGCCAAACCACCCCAAAAATGTTCCCCCAATATTTGATAGTCATGGCACATACTTGGTTCTCCACGTCTGCAAAAGCGGCATTCATTACAACCAATAGCAGGATTGATAATGACTCTTTCCCCTATAGCAGCCACCCTTTTCTGTCCAGGGAGATCTTGACCATAGTATTGAACAGTTCCGACAATATCTACACCTGATATATGCGGTAAAGTGATTTCTGGGACACCAGGTCCACTTAAGCCCTCTCGTGCAAAAATGTCTAGGTGATTTAATGCCGTTGCCTCAACTTTAAGCAATACCTCCCCGGTCCCTGGAACGGGAATTGCGATTGATTCAAACTTTAGTACTTCCGGTCCTCCATGTTCCCTGATGACAACAGCTTTCATGGTATCAGGAATATGGTCAGGTTTTATGGTAATTATTGAATCGTTTTTTATCATGGTATCCCTCCTTCCGCCTTATCCATTTCTCTGATTTAAATTGGAGGCTGCTTGTAGCCGCCTGTAGATTGCTGGAAGGCATCACCTACACGATAAATGGTTTCCTCATCAAAGTATCGTCCAATGAGTTGCAGCCCCACTGGCAGATTTTCTGAACCAGTATTACCCGCTGACAGAGATAAAGCTGGATGTCCACTCATATTAAATGGAATCGTACGCTGAGAAATATCGATATTTCCATCCTCAAAGGATGGGTCCTTTTCAGTAGCTGGATATGGGACCGTTGGACAAATCAGCACGTCAACCTGTTTTAATACTTGATCAACTGCTTCTGTGAACGCCTTTTTCTTCTCTAACGCATCCAAATAGCTTACTGCTGTAACCTTATAGCCTTCTCTTAGGTTGGTAAAGGTATTGGGAGAATAATCTTTTTCCCTCGAATCAAACCATTTTTGGTGATACGCCGAAGCTTCCGCAAGGACAATAGGCATGGCAGCTTGTTCGATTGATTCAATTCCTGGAAGCTCTACATTGTATAGCTGAGCACCTAATTCCTTAAGCTGCTGAATGGCAGATACCATTAACGCAGATACTTCCGGATTCATAATAGAATCGGTTAATGATCGGATGACGCCCACTTTTATCCCGCGAATCTCTCCCCAGGTATCGAAATTAAAGCGGCTGGATGAGATGTGCTCCAGAACAATTGCATTATCTCGGACAGTCCTAGTCAGCGGACCGATATGGTCTAAAGAATTAGATAAAGGGAACAACCCTTGACGTGAAACTGTTTCATAAGTTGGCTTCAGCCCAACAATACCGCAAAAGGAGGATGGAACGCGGATGGAGCCTCCTGTATCCGTTCCGATTGACGCATATCCAATTCCTGCGGCAACTGACGCTCCTGACCCAGTACTGGATCCGCCAGCTGTACGGCTTACATTCCACGGATTATTGCATTGACCATAATCTGGGTGTACGGACCCGTAAGCAAATTCAAGCATATTATTTTTCCCAATGATGATGGCGCCATTATCCTGTAATGCACTATAAACAAAAGCATCTTCTTCTGGAACAAAGTCCTTCATAATTCTTGATCCAAGTGAAGTACGAATCCCTTTTGTCATAAAAATATCCTTCAATGATACAGGTATCCCAAATAATTTACTGGCATTTTCCCCTTTTACGAAAACCGCTTCAGCTTTTCTTGCTTTTGCCAAAGCTTGCTCACCCAGGACCGTAACAAATGCATTTAGCCTTCCCTCCAATTCCTGTAAGCGGTCTAAAGTTGCTTCCGTAATCTCGACCGGAGATACCTCTTTTTTTCTGTATAATGTACCGATTTCTTGAATTGACTTATAAAGCATTAGCTTCGTATCTGTTGAAGGCAATGTAAGTTCCTCCTTTTTATCCTGCTATTGTGTTTCCGGACTCCGCTGCTTGAACATCTTTAAAAAATGGCTGTAATGCTTGTTTTGACACCGGCTTCGATAGTAAGCTAACCAACACCATACCTAATAGACTTACCGGTACACTGATATAAACAGATTCCAATCCAAATGGGTTGCCAAGTGATAACCAAAGTATAGCACTGCCTATTCCGCCAACCATGGAAGTAATAGCACCAGCTTTTGTTGCCCGTTTCCAGTACAACCCTAACAAAATGGAGACTGCAAAGGATGAACCAATCAAGGCAGCTGCATTAATCCAAATTTGCTGAATTAGTGGCAGTGGGTTTAACGCAAACGGAATTGGTAAAATCCCCATAATCAATACCACTATTCTGGTAATCTTTAATTGTTGTTTGTCGCTTAATTTTTTCTTCATTACATTTTTCATAATATCATGAGAGATTGAACTTCCAAGCATTAGCAAAATGGCACTTACAGTAGACTGAATCGCTGCTAAAATCGCTGCTAAAAGCAATCCACCCAGTACAGGCGGCAATAGATCCATGGCGATTGTAGAGCTGGCTAAATCTGGTGAAGTTAAATTAGGATATAGAACCCTTGCACTAACCCCAAGGATGGCGATTGAAACCGCTACAATTGCCTGAAAAATAAAAGATACACCTACTGCACGACGGATAGTTTTATTATCTTTTATAGAATAAAAACGAACAGCAATAATAGGATATCCGATCATCATGATAAAGAATGACAGAGCGACTGCCGTTAAAGCAGATGAAGGCATCCCGTTGGACACAAGATTCGGATCAATAGAAGATAATGAATCATTTAATTTACTAAAGCCCCCTGCCTTGGATACTGCAAAAGGCACCGCAACCGCAAATCCTAGAGCAAAGACAATCATTTGGAGCACGTCAGTATATGCAATGGCAAATAACCCTCCCATCACAGTGTAAGCAATAAATATAATGGCAATAATCAATACACCCCATGTAATTGGGATATCGAAAACAACATTTAATAAATACGATCCCCCAACTAATTCAGCTACTACTGTCATCCCGTAACAAATTAGTAAAATTAGAACAGAAATCACTCGGATGGCATTACTTTCATAGCGGGTTCCTAATAGGTCTGGAATGGTTAAAGCCTTATTAGAATTAAAGAATGCTTTCATTTTAGGTGCAATAAAGATGGCCATGATGACCCACGAAGCCCAAATCGCCAGCCAAATCCAAGCAAAATTATATCCTACTTGATAGTGGAAACCCACCGTTCCAATGGCTGTACCAGCACTCATCTGAGTGGCTGCAAGCGTCATACCTCCAACCCAGACCCCTAATTTCCCGCCAGCCGCTAAGAAATCCATTTCATTTTGGACGCGGGATTTCATGTAATATCCGATCCCAATAACAGCGAGCATATAAGCGACAAGAACCGCGATAGCCATTATTTTTTCTCCTCCTTTTTAGTGATTGCTTCGGTGACAACAAAATAGGCGATAATGAAGACAACCATTGTAATCCAAATAAACCAATTAGATGCCGATAAACCCAAAAATGTACCCATTTTTCTCCAACCCCTTTTTTAATTGTTTTTATATTTCGAAAATTCAGGATAAGATTCTGCTATTCCGTGACGAATTCTTTTGTTCCACAGAAATTTTTAGCAAGAACCGTTAAGATTTTTGTTGTTTGGATTAAATCCTCGATTTCCATAAACTCATCATAACTATGGAGATTATTGTTGTTTGTACCAGGGCCATAATTAATACCTGGGATTCCATTTTGAATAAACCAGCGTGTATCCGATTGCCCTAATATTCCTACTACAGGAATTGTGGTTCTTGATACCTCTTGAATGGCCGATTGCAATAACTCAATTAGAGGAGAATCCGCTTCAGTTACGGTTGGATTGGTTTGAAAATCTGTCACTCGCTCTACCTGAATGTTCATCTCTGGATCTTCCATCTGAAGCCTTTCGATTATAGCAGATACCCGATTATAAATGTCATCAAGGGTTTGTTCTGTAATCACCCGAAAGTCCACTTCAATCTCACAGGTCCCAGGGACAACATTCACCTTCGTTCCCCCATTGATAACTCCAACATTGACGGTTGTATAACTCATTCCCTCAACTTCTGAAGGTTCATTTTTTAATTGTTCTTGCAGGTTAGTTAATTCTAGTATGACTTTTGCCATTTTTTCAACGGCATTTATCCCCTTCCATTTGAAGGCTGCATGAGCAGGACGGCCTGTTGATTTAATTCTTAACTGAAGAACTCCAGCCATAGCGCGAACGATATGATTGCTGTAGCCTTCCACGACCACCATATCACCGGTAACTAATCGTTGACCAGTGACATAACCTGCTCCGAGAACACCGCCAGTTTCTTCATCACAAGTAGCTGTTATTACAATATCACCATAAAAAGGAATTCCGGACTTCCTTAACGCCACAGCAGCCATAATATAAGCGGTTAATCGCCCTTTGGAGTCTGTTGCACCTCTTCCATATACCTTGCCATTAGCAATGGCTCCTGAAAATGGCGGGTAGGTCCATTGTTCCAAATCTCCTGCTGGAACCGTATCAATATGAGAGTTGAAAATTAAATTTTTCCCTCCTTCATTCCCCTTCATTACAGCAATAACATTTTTCCGAGGTGTTGGCAGATTTAATTTCCTCGTCTCATCCTCAGGCACATTGACTACCTTTACCTCAAATCCTAACGAAAATAATTCCTGTTCTAGAAAGTTACAAATTTCCTCATAGTTTCCTGGTGGATTTTCACTAGGAATTTGAATCAATTTTTGCAATAGAGATACAATTTCATTCCTCATCGAATTCACTACTTTTTCTATTGTCACATTCATTGTTGCACCCCTTTCTCCTATACAACAATATTAATGCAAGTTCTGTGCCAATCTGGTTAACAAGGTTTTTTAATAGTTTTTATTAATGTTTCGATAGGAATTAGGTTTATTTGGGTGAGAATACACGCCTGCTTTATAACCTAAATTATTTGTCTCAAATGACAATTAAAACAGGGGAAGGAATAACCCCCCCTTGAATATTTACTTCACATCCTCAAAGAATGGCTGAAGCGCTTCTTTTGGCACAGGTTTCGTTACTAGACTAACAATAATAAATGAGACGAAACTGACCATGACTCCTGGTATAACCTCATTGATCCCCAGCGGCTTACCTGCCAAATACCAGAACAATGCTGTGAAGAAGCCGCTGATCATCGAAACAATGGCGCCCGCAGCTGTACCTCTTTTCCAGTTAAGGCCAAGAATTACCGTTGCAAAGAAAAAGCTCGCTGTTAAGGATGCCTGGAGAACCACTATGAATTGAACAATGTCCAACTGTCTTAAGGCCAAGAAAATAGGGATAATTCCCAGTACCAGTACCGCTATTCGATTTACCTTCATTTTTTCACTGTCACTGGCGTTAGGCTTGATCATGGTTGCATAAAAATCATGTGAAAAGGCGGAAGCAGATACCATCATAATGCCGGAAACTGTACTCATTATCGCTGAGAGGATTGCTAAAATAATCAAGGACCCCACAACTGGAGGAAGTATATTAATTGCCATTATGGTAGAAGCAATATCGGGTGTAGGCATATATGGGAAGAGTGCTCGAATGGCCATGCCTGCTGCTGCTACAGAAATACCAACAACTGCTTGGAAAATAAATGAAAAGCCGATTGCTAATTTTACAGTCTTCCTATCTCTTAGCGTATACATTCTTGCTAACTCATATGGCGCAGCAGCCATTGCAAACCCAAAGGCTGCACCAAAACCCAGCAGCTCCTTAAAACCGAAATGCCAGCTTAACATATTAGGACTAAATTCGGCTAAGAAATTCCCGACAAATTCTGTTCCACCTGCTTGATTAAAGAGCAATGGAAGGGCAGCAAAAAAGCAGCCGGCCATAATAATCGCCTGAACGAAATCACTATATGCTGTAGCTCTCATTCCGCCAATCATCGTATACAGTAAAGTGATCCCAACGGTTATGACCGCTCCCCAGATGAACGGAATTCCAAATAGTGTCTGAAAAATTTTTCCTCCTGCCTGGTACTGTGCAGTCAGGTAAACGGTATAGGCTACTAATATTAAAAGGGCTGATATTCCCCGAGCCGCTTTACTATTAAATCTAGTACCTACATAATCAGGTACCGTTAACCCTTTAAAAGCTTGGAATTTCGGCCCGACCAGGGTAGCCGCAATTAACCATCCGAACCAAAGACCAGCCCAAATCCAAAGGAAGCTCCCGCCAGTTAAGTAATGAATACCAAGTGTTCCAACAAATGTACCTGCACTCATTTGTGTGGCTGCAAATGCAGCACCACCTACTAAAGGCCCAATGGATCTCCCGGCTACCAAGAAATCCTCTGTTCCTTTGTTCTTGGTTCCCGACCAAATTCCGATGCCAAGAATGACGGCAAAATATAAAACCAAAACCACATAAAACGTTGTACTTACTTCAAACATTCACGATCCCCTCCTTTTTTAGTTATTTTTCACTTTTAACAGCCCATAGGAAATATCCAGCAATCCAAACAACGGTATAGAGGACAAAAAAGGTAAAGGGAGCACCAAGATTAAACATTTACTACTTCACCACCCTTACTTTTTCTTTCACTAATGATCCAAGCCAAAATAATTCCCAGTATCACAGCCAATCCGAAAAAGGTATATAGATTCGAGGTTGTAAATAATCCTGCAGGAGAAGAACCTGTTTTAAGATTTACGTAACTTGGAACGTTCATCATATCCTCTTTGACCATCCCCGAGGCTCCAGAATCAATGATCGGGAATGATTCATGCAGATATTTCCCCTTAGGCAGATTGATATTTAATGCGACTACATTGCCATCTCCAGCTGTATTAACAGCTGGTACAACAAATGGAATTTTTTCAGTATCTGTATCTGAATATTGGTAGGTTACCGTATAGGTAAAATCTCCCTCACTGCCTTCAGGAAGAGATACTAGTACTCTATTAACAGAATTTCCTTTGTTTAACTCATAGGTAAGCTTCTGATCCTCTCCATTAATGACTAAATCCTCAAACCCTGTACCCCCGATGTTGGTAACGATATGCTCTAATGTTCCCTGAGGGATACTTTCGGAGTTTGAAATCGTTATTATTTCTGTTACTTTAATAACATCTTCATACGTAACTTCAAGGTTTGCGCTTTTTAAAATTGGCGTTCCTTCTTCTGCTGAAACCGTACTAACTGAAAACAGCAGGATGCCAAATAGCAGCATGGTTATCCTTTTCATTGTCACTTTTCCCCCTCCATTTCGGTCTTGATCTCAAAATTCTTTAACTTAAGAATCGACGGAAAATCGAATCAAAAAATTAAATACTAATTTCTTTCTCTGAATCTGCGGATTTTTGATGTTCAAGCTCACCGAAAGTGAACGCAATACGAATCAGACAAGCAATAAAACAGACGATCCAGATAATTTGGAAACTCCCGAAGGTATCATAGAGCATACCAAATACATATCCAGAGATGGCTGATCCTAATTGGCCAACCGTATTCATGATACTAATAAGCGAACCCGCGCTATTTACATGAACTAATTCAGTTGCGAGAGTCAGCATCGGGGCCAAAGACCATGATATAGCAATCCCGATCAAAAAAGCTGTAAAATATTTCCCCGTGTCGTTTAAGAATATCAGCCACAAACAACATCCTGCAGCTAAGATAGAACCAAACATGAGAGTTGATTTTCTTTTCCCCATCAAATCAGAAAGCCTGCCTGAAAGTGGGGCTCCGATGATTTGAGCGATCATCATAATCGCCATAACCAGACCGGCCTCCTGTTTCGTATATCCCATGGACGTTTCCAAATAGGTAGGCATCCAAGATAAAAAGCCAGACAGTCCAAATAAGCCAAAAAAGGAAATTCCCAAAAGACGGTGGATTTTTTTATCTTTTAACAAATTCAAGAAGACTCTTGGCTGGACTTTTTTCTTCCCTATTTCTGAAGTGTTTTCACCCTTTGGCACCTTTAAAAATACCAGTAAGGTTGGCAAAAGGAGAATGGATAACAGCAAAAATAATGTGTTCCATTCTACATAGATTGAAAGAATCGGAAAAACCGTTAAAGTTAATAACGACCCGACAGCTGCGGCACCTTCTAGTATGCCAATGCTTAATCCTCGTTTTTCTCTAGGACTATGAATTGATATCAGCTTTATCGCCGGAGAAAATATCATTGCCGCTGAAGCCCCCATCATAAACCTTAAAAAAAGTGCCAGATAAAGGAAATGCGTCAATGAAAAGATTATTGACGAAATCATCATCAGAGACAATCCAAGCACGATTAGCGATATAGGTGAATATCGGTCTGCAAGAATTCCTGCAGGAATTTGAAAAATAGCATATCCAAGCAAAAAGGCGGATAAAAGTCCTCCTACTTCAGTAAATCCAACATGATACATACCTTTTAGATCAACCAGGAAAGGAACAACTTCCATTCGATGAGACAGAGCTAGAAAGTGAATAAAGCTTACGAAATAAACCATGAACCATTGAAATCTATTCACATTACGGCTCCTCCACTATCTCATCGAAAATATCTTCCATCCCGAACCCAATACCATTCGGGATATCCATCAATCCTTTTATTTCCGTCACTCCAAACGGATCGTCCTTTAAATAATACGGACCAACCATTTCATGCGAGTAGTTTCCTGGTAAAATGGTGGAAAGATGGAGACTTGCATAGGTACCAAGAAGGGTGTCCCATGGACTGATTAACACACATTGAAGACCAATCGCTTCTGAAAATTGTTCGATTTGAACGGCTGGTGTGACACCGCCGCATTTGATTAGCTTAATACCAACAAGGTCGATGGCTTCCTTTTTTGCAAGCTCGTAGACATCCTTTAACGTGTGGGCACTTTCATCAGCCATGATGGGAATGGAGGTTGTGCTTCTAATATGTCTTAAGCCGTTATAATCCCATCCGGGTACTGGCTGTTCAATGTAGTCAATCTTATATGGTTCGATTTCTTTAATCACCTGGATGGCCGTTTTCACTTTATAGCCCTGATTGGCATCAACTCTCAAATGAATATCTGGACCAATCGCCTGTCGAATTTGAGAAATAGCTTCGATATCTTTTCGAAAGTCGCTGCCAATTTTAATTTTTAGTGTATCGAAGCCAGCAGCCGCCATTTCTTTTGCTGCTCGGGCCATTTCCTCTGGTGATTCATCCCCTAATACGTAGGCCACTCTGACAGGTTGTTTCCTTTCACCGCCTAAAAGCTCAAATACAGGGGTTTTCAACCTTTTTCCTTGAACATCCCATAAAGCCATATCAATCGCTGACTTGGCACCAGCTCCATTCCCGAGAATGATTCCCATTGTTTGATGTATATCTCTTAACGAATATACGGGTTTTCCAACAATGGCTGGGGCGACTTTTTTTTCCACTAACACCTTCATTGTTTCAACGGTCTCTCCAGTAAAAAAAGGCAATTCCGATGCTTCTCCAAGACCAGTCAATCCTGTGTTGGTGGTGATACGGACAATAAGATGAGATTGAAATGAAGGCATTTGACCGTATGTCATTTTAAAATCGACATGTAAAGGCGTTCGCACTATCTTTGCCTCTACCTTTGTAATGTACAAAAGTTTCCCTCCTACCTATTTAAACGACCATGTAAATTATGATCGAATATTTTTGGTACATTAGGTTGTTTTAGGGTTGATTAGAGTTTTTAACAATAACCTTTTTTCAAAGAAGCATTGTAGGTATACCGTTATTGAACGATTTTGTTTTTCTTTACGAGTAAACCTTTTGAAGAGCTAACCGACCCAGATGAAATCTTTGGCGGTGTAAGATAGGCAAGCTTGGAGTGTGATACCCCTGCTCCAACCAAAGCCTCCGCAATTTTTAATGAGGTTTTTCCAGGATTGATAACAGGAACACCAAGCTCCTTAGACATTTCTTCCGCCACATTAAGAAAGCCCATTGACATACAGCCTAAAACCAGTGTATCTGCCCGATCTTCCTGAATGGCCTTTTTCCCCTCTTCGACTAGTTTTTGGATCGTTCTTTCACGATCATTGGCAAGTTCTAGAACAGGTGTATTAATAGCACGCACAGAAGCTAGCTTCTTGCCAATCCCTGCTTTTTCAACTAAATGATGCAGGGGATTGATAATGCTATTTGTCACGGTTATGATTGAAAATCGGTAACCGCACATTGCTGCTGCCATTACACCCGCTTCACCTGGCCCCACTACCACCATTTTTTCAGTCACTTCTCTAACTGCGTCCAAACCCGGGTCTCCATAACAACCCAAAATGGCTGCATCGTACCCTTTTTGCTCCATCTCCAGCATAAGGTCAACAGTATTTGGTATACTCAGGTATTCCTCATATAGCGATTCAATAGATGCAGGGCCTTCATCAACATCAACAATATCAACATGTGTACCTGGCGCAGCATAGGAGCGCAGGATTTCTAATCTCCTCTCCATTTCTTGACGTCCTGGTTCCGTCCGGCTTATCGGTCCTGGCAGTACATAAACGATTTTCATAGTGATTCCTCCTTTAGTGTTCGATTATAATACTTGCAAGTTCTATGCCAATTTTGGACATCAAGTTAGATTGGCATAAAAATTGCATTTTTAATTCATATAACTGTTGAAATATAAAGGTTGTGGGACTCATGAAACAAGATCTCGATTTTTTTATAAAGGAAAAAACAAGCCAATTCTGGAAGGCCACTATTGCACTAAGTTTCGGGTCTTTCCTCGTGTTTTCAAATTTACATTTCACACAGCCTTTACTTCCGTTAATATCCAGAGAATTTGGGGTTTCTCCTGCAATGGGCAGTTTAACGGTTTCCCTTGTGACATTTTCATTAAGTTTTTTTTTATTATTAGCTGGTCCTATTTCTGATCATATTGGCCGAAAAAACTTAATGTCTTTCGGGCTCCTTTCTTCATCTTTACTTTCCCTTGCGATATTTTTTGTTTCCGATTTCTGGTTCCTCCTATTGTTACGCACGATCCAAGGGATCACCCTAGCTTGTTTACCGGCTATTGCTTATGCCTATATTGCTGAAGAATTTGAAAAAAGCGCTATAGGTGTTGCAATCGGGCTCTATATAAGCGGAAACTCGATCGGTGGAATGGGCGGGAGAATCATCGGTGGATTCACGTCTGATTTATGGGGATGGCGGTACGCCTATTTAACAATGGGTTTGATTGGTCTTTTTTGTTTTCTGTTCTTTATATTTAACTTACCTAAATCAAGACATTTTTCCCCCAATTCTTTGGAGTTTAAGGAGGTCTTAGGGCATTTTATTGCCCATCTAAAAAATCGCGAACTAAGATCGGCGTATTATATTGCTGGTATCATCTTTTTTATTTTCATGGGATTGTTTAATTATTTATCCTACCATCTGCAAGGGGCACCGTATCATTTATCTCCCAGCATAATCGGTCTTTTATTTCTATCCTACCTTGCTGGAACATATAGTTCGACTTTATCGGGAAAACTGGATGCCCTTATAAGTATTCCTAATCGGATGTGTACAGGCCTCCTCATTATGTTAACGGGTGTTTTGCTAACGCTTTTCACCTCGCTTTTAATGATATTAATCGGCCTTATCATTGTCTGTTTTGGTTTTTTCTTCGTACATGCAGCTGCAACAAACTGGGTAAGTATCCTGGCGAAAGATTCAAAAGGAAGTGCCTCCTCTCTCTACTTGTTTTTCTATTATGCAGGTGGTAGCCTGGGAAGTTATGTCTTAGGGTTTGTTTGGGAGTATTTCGGGTGGTATGCGATTGTAACGGCAGCCATCTTGTTACTAATGGCGGGTTTAAAAATAACCCTTGGCATGGTAACCGTGCAAAAGAGTAAAAGTTAAAAATGAATTTGTAAAAAGGGAGAAATGGATCGACCATTCTCCCTTTTTTATATCATTATTTACTTATTTATTTGCTCAACTGCGAGGTTAACGGTCTGGATTGCTTTCAATAAGGCATAGTTTACTTTATTGAGATTGCGCTTTAATTCGGTCAGGACTAGATGATATTGATGACTTCCTATCTCTAAATCTGCTAATTTCTCACAATTCGCTAGTAACGGGATCGGAGGCTGCTTTAATGCTGAATCATGGTAGAATATGTCCCCTTTCACATAATTAAGGGGAACTAAAATATTGGAAAGTTGTTTTAATGTTTTGTTAGCATGAGTAATTTGCGTGTCTCTAAGTGCCGTTAGCAGACTGCTAAGCTGTTTTAATTTATTTTTCAATTCCTCGATACGGTTATTTGCAATACTAAAATTCAGGTGGCCATTTGTTTTGCCTTGATAGTCCTTGATGCATGTTTCCAATTCTTCTACAGCTGCCAATTGGTTTACAGGTAAAATCTCCGTAGTACATGCTTCATACACGATGGATAAATAAATTTTGCAATCACGGGCAAGATTTTCTGGAGAAATCTTGTCAAGTGTATCTTCTGTAGTATGCCACCACCAGCCAAAACCTCCGGCTTTTCCAGCTCCAAATAATTGAGAAAAAGCTTCTGATGCTGGATTGTTGGACTGAGGCTGTTCAGATAACCCCATAAAAAGTGACGGAACACCAGGGCCCCAGAATGATTGATCCCCTGCTCTGCCAAATCGTGATCCTTCGAACTCATCTCCTGTTAGTTCCTTAATAGACCTTTTAGCAAGATCTCTAGTCTCAGCCATACAATTAGCCTCTGTTATTATCGTTGCTCCTTTGCCGCCAACTGAATCTATATTAATATGAAGAACACAATTTTCGTGAAGATCTTCCCAATGTTCATCACAATACAAAGCAGAACCTGCATAACGGCCATGCGAGTGGCCTGACCAGAAGGCAAGCCTTAAGCTGCGACGGAGATTGTCTTTATTTAAGGCAAGTATTCTTGCAACTTCCAACATTGTTGCATTTGCTGTTCCATTATCCATTACCCCATAATGCCATGAATCAATATGGCCGCTAAATAATACAAAATGATCATTCTCGTCATTACCTGGAATATCAGTAGTTAAAGTTGGGATTTTTCTCCATTCAGTATCAACCTTAGTTTTTAGCCATCCTCGACAATTGGTGTGACTTTTTACAAAGTTTTTCATCTTTTGTCCATCATGAAAATTGACCGATACAACCGGAATCTTTGGCAAATTTTCAAAAGTATGAGGTGAAGGGTTTCCCCATACTGGTGAAACGATCATTTCATGAGTATATTCAGCATTTATAAAGATAATTGATTTTGCTCCTGCTTGCTGAGCCTGAAGTACCGCTCCTGGGATAGCGAGACCATCTAGCAGGACTATTTTTCCGCTAACTGGATTTTTTTGATAGTCTGCACATACTGACTTACCTAAGTACACAATTTCGCCCTCTAACCCTTTTTCATCCGTAGAAACGGCCATTGAATGTGTAATGGCGGGAAAGCTTTGGCCGTTAACCTTTAGCTCCGTTTTTCCTGGAAGGCTAATGTAAGCATCATTAAATGTTAACTCTGTTGTTAAACCAAATTCTTCAAGCTTTGATTTTGCATAATAAAAGGCACGGAGCTCTTCCTCCGATCCTGATAGACGAATTTCTGAAGCAACGTTTTTAGTATATTCCATTAATAGATTCTGATTTACTTCCTTAAGCATTTGGCTTTTAATAGATTCTAAATTGGCCTTCATCAGAAATCCCCCTATTGGTTATTTTGCTAACTCCTTAATCATCAAAGATAATAATGCACTTCTTTTTGGCATTTGAGAAATAATGATATGTTCATTAAGAGCATGCGCCCCGTCACCAACTGCACCTAAACCATCCAGGGTTGGTGCAAACGGTGCAGTAAAGTTCCCGTCACTTCCTCCACCTGTTTCTTTCTCTTCCAATTTTAAACCCAGTTTTTCCTGGGCTATTTTCTTTGCCATGTTAAAAAGTGAAATAACTTGATCTGTTCGTTCTAATGGAGGTCGATTGATACCGCCGGTTACTCTAACTTTAACACCAGCCATATTTGGCTTCAGATTTTTGATGATTGGTATGATCCGATCAAATTCTGCTTTCGTTTTTACACGTAAATCGATATCTGCTTCCGCTTCTTCTGCAATCACATTTACGGTTGTTCCACCTGTGATTTTGCCTACATTAACGGTCGTTCCTTTGCTATAATCAGTTAATTCATGTAAATAAGTTACTTGTTTGCTTAATTCAAGAATAGCGCTTATTCCTCTTTCAGGTTCCACTCCTGCATGAGCTGCTTTACCTTTTACATTTAGTTTGAATATTCCCACACCTTTTCTAGCAGTCTTTAATGCGCCTTGCTTCGATATAGCTGGTTCTAATACCAACACGTATTTACTTTTTTTTGCTTCTTCTTCTATAAGTTTTTGAGAGGATGGGCTTCCCAACTCTTCATCAGATGTACATAGAAAAACGACCTTTTTGTTTAATTGTGCATTTGTTTCTTTTAGTGCACGCAGTGCATATAACCCCTGGACAATACCTCCTTTCATATCAAAGACTCCTGGTCCATAGGCGATATCTCCTTCTATTTTAAATGGGATTTTTTCTACAATATCCCCTTTATTCCAGACTGTATCATAGTGTGCTAAGAGCAAAATTTGTTCATCACCAGTTCCAAATTCACCTCTGACATGATTACCGTAAAACTCATTTTGAATTATGGATGTTTTCCCAGAAGTTAATTTTTCGAATAATTTCGCAATGAAAGAAGCCAGTTCATCAGTTAATACTTTCTCACGAGTAGGTGATTCCTTTTCTACTATTTGTTTTAATGTCTCCAGCATTTCCGCTTGGTTTTCCTTTAAAATTTCGACGAGATCTTTCATAGCAACCCCCTTATCTGATTCTAATTATCGAGAAGATTGAGGACCAACTTCCCAATCATAGCTCTGCTTATAGATTTCCAAAATCAACGAAGACTCTATCGAATCAATACCATCGATTGGGCTAATGCCATTCTTCATAACCCGATAAAGTTCCTCATTTGATGATGTTATGACTTCCACATATAAGTCATATACACCCGTTGCGGCGGCCACAAAACGGACCTCTGGGATCGCTACTAGTTTTTTTACAATATGGTCTAATTTTCGATGACGCACCTTCATTCCAAAGATGGTCACACTAGGACTTCCTGTCTTAAATGGATTGACTACACCTACAATTTTAAGAATTTGGTTTTCTATCAGTCTTTGAACTCTGTTTCTGACGGTCCCGACAGTAGTGCCTAGTTCCTCCGAAATGTCAGTATAGGAAGTTCTTCCATCTGTTTGTAACCTTTTAATGATGTTAAAATCTAGTTCATCCAAATTCAGCGGGGCATCCTCAACCTTATTAATAGAACTCTCCCTCCTTTGAATATTCAAAATTTTCATTTTATTACATAATAAATTATAAAATTTTTAATATCAATTAAATTTTTTAAATTATTTTCAGAAAAACACCAGCTTCAAAACCAGAGCTGTTTTACTATTTTCACATATTTAGTCGATTCTTGCCCGAAGCCTATCTAGGATCATTTCCTAACGCAGCAGCTGAGAGCCCTTGTGTTAGACAGGACTGGTATTGCGTACCTATCTGAGCAAAAATCGAAAAAAAAGCATATTGCTTGAAAAATGCACGCCAAAATTCCCTAAGGTTTCCTTTATTTATCCTCCAAAATACAATACCAGAGCTAGTTTTTATGAAGTACACTTCATATCCCAATGAAATCTAAATTAGACTGGGTAAGTCTTTAATGTCTCTCCAAAAATTTAAAAATGGCAGGCAGAGACCTGATAAAGGAGACTTGTTGATGGCGGACGCATGCGAAGATAGAAGCTTAGTCGAAACTATGCTTGTGAGTGTTTTTCTCCCAATAGACGGATTGACTTATGACTCGAGGGTCTGCAGCCTTGTAGCTGGATCAACCACAGATGGGTTTAGAGAAGATGTTTGGGTTAAGAACGCTTATTGAAATCAGTACCCAAGCCTTCATATTGGTTTTTTACAACGCTATCTAAAAAGATTCCTGCTATGGCATAATTCTGGATGTTTCAGGATTATGCTTTCTTGTCCTAAATTGCCAAATCGGCCATCCATTGGTATAAGTCATAAATGTTTTACAAATACTACAGCAATGACATGAACTAAAGGTGTGATGATGATATGGCAAACCAACAGAAAATAGTGAGCACCTTAAAGGAACAGCTTGGCAATAGCAGCGATTTCAAAATACAGGATATTGATTCTTTCCGCAAAAAAATTGTCCTTGTCTATATAGAAAGTTTAATTGATTACCAAAAGATAAATAAAGACCTCATTGACCCTCTGCTTTTATGTGAGAAAGAAGATAAATATTTATTGCATTTGCTCTCACTCCCCCCTTGCAGGCAGCTAAAAACCGGAGACAATTTATTATCACTGCTTATGAAGGGCAATATCTTGATAATCACTACGGATTCTGTTTTTTCGTATGATGCAAAGATATCAATAAATAATCAGCCTGAGGATTCAGCTGTTGAAATGGCGGTTCTCGGTCCCCAAAAGGGATTATGCGAGAACTTAAAAACTAATATTAATTTAGTAAGAAACCGTTATCCTTCTGAAAATTTAATCATGGAACAGCAGACCGTCGGAACGATGTCTAAAACACCAATTGCTCTTATGTATGATAAAAAGCTGGTAGACCACGATGTTTTAAGTGATGTAAAGAAGCGTCTGCCGGAAATTAAGATGGATATGATTCAGGCAATCGGCCAGCTTGAGAACGCCATGACCAAGAAAAAACATCATTTGTTTCCGATCATGATGATTACGGAACGGCCGGACCGGATTGCGTTCAATCTTTCACAGGGGAAACTAGTTATTCTCATGCACGGAACCCCTTTTGCCCTTATTGTCCCTGCTGTTTTTTTCGATTTTATGTCCTCAATGGATGATACTTCACACACATTTTGGTCCAGCAGGCTGATGATTGCAATTAGATATATTGGTCTTCTCATTACCCTTGTTCTGCCAGCCTTGTATATAGCTGTTACTTCATATAATCCTGAAATACTAAGGTCTCAGCTGGCTGCTACTATTGCCGGAAGCCGTGCAGGAGTTCCATATCCCTCTTTTTTTGAAGTAGCATTCATGATGCTGGCTGTAGAGATGCTGGTAGAGTCCAGCATGAGGCTGCCGAAAGCGATTGGACCGACAGCAACTACAGTTGGCGGGCTCATACTCGGGCAGGCGGCGCAGCAGGCTCAGCTGGTCAGTTCCATAATGATTATCATTACTGCATTTGTCGCCATTTCTAATTTTACGATACCCGTTAATCCAATGAGTTTTGCCATCAGGGTGGCCCGATATCCCTTAATTCTTCTGGCAAGTTTTTTTGGGATGATGGGTATAGTAGCAGGACTTACCCTGCTACTATGTTATCTTACTGACAAGACAAGCTTCGGTACCCCTTTCTTGAGATTATATGGGGGTTCCTCGAGGAGGATAGAGAAAATAAATGAAAATCCGAAGGGGGAGAAAGGGTAATTGGCGCGTTATTTTTATATGATTGTTTTTTTGAATATGTTAGTGCACATCATTTTTAATGTTCCGCAGATTTTAATTCAAAACCGCTTCAATGGCGCGGTCATATCAATGGCTATAAGTATTTTAATCGGGACCATTTTGTCCTATATATTTATAAAGGCAATGAGTAAATATCCCTATAACGGCCTGCCGGAAATATTCATGGACCTGCTGCCTGCGTATATCAGGATTCCCTTTTTACTTTTTTTATCGTTAATGTGGATCGCTGCTGGGAGTCTGGCTATTGGTTCGTTTGCCTATTTAGTCAAGCTTTATTTGAATCCCGAGATGGATTTGAAAATCATTTTAGGATTTCTTGTTCTTGTGCTCATATACGGATCTACACGCTCGACACAATCTATCATTTATAAAATAGGATTTACCGTCCTAACCGCATCACCATTCATTGCTTATATCATCTATAAAGCGGTGACGAGTGACTATTTTTACCCTGTACATATAAAAAGAGTTCTTCAATACAGCTGGGAAATGCCCAACTACAGCTCTGTCGCCGCTGCCAGTTATATGTTTACCGGATATATTAACCTTGTCATTATGAACAGAAATATTCAAGCCAAGCGAATACTTAAACACTTCTGGATTATTCCTGTCTTAGGAACATTAATCCTAGGTTTTACCTATTTAATTCCCTTTGGATTTTTAGGAATCAAATCTATAGGTGATTTTGTATTCCCCTGGATGGTAACGGTAGATACATTAAGAATGGAATATGGTTTTATTGAACGGACAAGCTTTCTTTTAGTTATGATTTTTATGCTCTTGTCGATTCTATTTGGGATCATTACATGGAATGTGGGACTGGAGCTTATGAAAGGAGCTTTTGGAATAGAAGATAGAAAAACAGGGAAGCGGCTTTTCACATTGATCTTTCTGGGCATTGTAGGGTTTCTGACTGTATATTTTCAGGTAACCATCAACCAAAGATCTTTTTTCGAGGCTGTAAAAATCTGGTTTAACCTGCGGCTCCCTGTGGAGATTCTTCTAGTATTGGCGGTTTCTTTACTTCCCTTAAGGAGGAAACAAGCATGAACAGGAATGTAGTAATGGTTTGTACTTTTGCAGTACTAATGGGTTTGTTGACAGGCTGTGCATATAAGGACATTGACAAACGTTTTTTTGTGACATCCATGGGTGTGGATTACTCAAAAAACCCACAAAAACCGTTCCATGTTTCTTTAAAATTAGCGATTCCATCTCCCCAGGTTCAGCCAGGCAAAACTAACTTTCAGATAATTTCTGAAAACGCGGATTCCATCGCTGAAGCGGTACGGGTCTTAAAATCCAAGGTAGATAAAGACTTTGATTTTGGCCACTGCAGAGTTTTGGTTTTTAGCAGGGAGATTATGCGAAAACACCAGGCTGAGGTTTTGAACTGGTTCATGCGTCGAAGGGATATTCAGGGAATAGCCTATATGGCACTGGGCGATCCAACTGCGGAAAAGGTGATAAAAGTAAAAGCGAAATCGGAACGGCTCCCCTCAAATGCTATCATTCTGTCCTTTGATGAAACTTCCAATGACTCCCCGTACATCATACCTGAAATACTTAATGACTTTTATGTGCGGCTTAGAGAAGAAGGAATAGATCCATATCTGCCTGTAATTCAGCCTTTAAAAGATACTTACGTCATCAACAAGGCAGTCTTATTTAAAGGCTCCAGATTAAGCAAGGAATTAAACAAAGATGAAACAAGGATTTTGAATGAGCTCCTTAACACTGAAAGAAGAGGACTGATCAATGTTAAACAGGGAGAAAATGAATTTTTTGTAAATGTTGAAAGTTTTAAGGGGAAGACAACCGTCGTTATTCCGAGGAATACTAAGCCATATGTCAACGTTCATATCAAGATCGATGGATATATCGAGTCTTCTAGTACAAAGCTTTACCATAATCATGAACTGATGGAGGACCAAAGGCTGGCATCTGAGGTAATAAGTAAACGAGTAATTAGGACGTTGGAAACCATTCAAAAAACAGGATCAGACCCCTTAGGCCTTGGCCTGAAGTACCAGGCTAAACAGGGTGTATCTGAAGATAAAGTTAAAAAATGGAATAAAATCTACCCGCATATTCAATTTAAAGTAAAAACAGAGCTTAAGCTTCGAGGAACTGGAATCATGTATTAAACAGCTTTTAAGCACCCTTACAAAAGTTTGAAATTCCTTATTTTAATGTCATGAAGGAAAGTCCCCCCTGCATAACACTCTAAATTTACAGTTGCTGGGGCAAGAGTTTAAGATGAAGCAGCATCTGGGGTTCTTTCTGATATATGCTCTTGGCATAATACTTTCCTCTCCCGTGGTTATCGTAAATACTTTAAACGACTGCGGTTTAACCTAATCATTATAAAGTTGTTGCAGCCAAATCCGAAATAACGAAAAAAGGCTGATATATGCAGGCAGCCAAAACCGTTTTATGTTTTGGTAACCCTTATATATCAACCTTTTTTTACAAGTTAGCGTTCCAGGAGAGATTCGAACTCCCGACCTACAGCTTAGGAGGCTGTCGCTCTATCCTGCTGAGCTACTGGAACATGTTTTGTTTTGTCAGCTTTTTTATTATATTAAAATATTACGAGTACGTCAATAAAAAAGTTGGGAATTAGGGAAAGTCCGGGAAAAAAAGTTGATTTCTTAACGGGAAAGGAGCGGCTGTCCTCCCTGGGTATTGTTTTTCAGGTAAGTCCAGAGCTGGGGTGCGGGGAGGCTTAGCTGCCAGAGTGTGGTTCCGAGCAGCCTGTTTGCGTCGATGAGCCTGATTTTTTCGATGTAGCTGCGGATGTCTTCGAACCAGACGATATGCCGGACTGCTCCGCTTTGATAGGTATAGAATGGCGATTGGGCCGCTTCGTCCCACCTGATGGAACTGCCCTTTGCTATAGCCTGGTTCTGCGCTGCCAGGACAGAGAGGGCTTTGGTTTCGTTATTCTGGCCGCTTTTATCGTATCCGTAGAGAGCCATCGCTATCATCATTTTCTGGGGAGGGATCAGTGTCAGTGAATATCTGATTACCTCCGCTATCCACCAATACGGCGAAATGGGGTCTGGCGGTCCTCCCGGATAGCCGTAGTCGATAGTCATGACGGCAGTGATATCCGCGATACGTCCTATTGTTTCATAATCATAGGCACCAACAATCGGGTTCTGGGGCATATCCTGCACTTTGGCATGGACATTCACCTGCAGGATCATATTCCCAAGCTCAGCTTTCAGTTCGCGCAGAAAATCATTGAAATCATTCCGGTTCCCGGGAGGAATGAATTCAATATCGATGCTGACTCCCCCATATCCCCTCTGCCGTGCCAGATGAGCCAGGCTCTGAACCAGATTCCTCCGGTATTGTTTATTCCCGAAAACACGTCCGGCAAGCGGCGCATCAAACTTATCAGCCCTGTAGTTCCTGATCATAAGGAGCGGGATGATGCCAAGCTCCCTGCTTCTCCCCACCACTTCCTCATCCTTCAGGGCTGCATAAGCATACCCTTCCTCTGTAAAAGAAAAGGCTGTAACCGCAATATAAGTTAACTGACCGCCTATTTCATTCAGGATGGGCAGGATGCTGTTAGGACTGGAGGGAACGACGAAACCAAGTATCTGCAGCGGCATCTTTACATTGGAAGGGATGCTGATGACCTGGCCTGGCCTTAACTGGTACGGATTTATTCCCGGATTGACCATCATGATGGCCATAACGGTGGTTTGGTATAAGGCGGCTATATTATATAGTGTATCTCCTGCCTTTATCTGATAAGCCCTAATAAAGTCCCTGCCTGGAATATAAAGTGAAAGGCCTGGAACGAGCTCATCCGATTTAAGTCCGTTTGTATCGGTCAAAATAGAAATCGGTATGCTGTATCGCTGGGATATTGCCCATAAAGTATCTCCCTTTTTCACAACATGAACAGCCATGATACCAACACCTTTACATTCTCGTTATAACATCATATTGCAGTATGGCATCCATTATGTGCACGGAAAAAAAGGCTGCCCGTTAAAAAACAGGCACCCTGCTCAGTTCTTATGATCCTAAAAAGGGGGATCAATCGTTAAATTGTTCTCCCTGTCCGCCAAGCAGACCAACGAAATGGGAAAGAATCCGCGCAGTCAGCCCCCAGATGACCTTTCGTTCATAAATATAAAAATATTCTTCAAGCTGCCTTGGCCTCCACTGGTAGTTTTCACCGCCCACCAATAATTCCATCGGAAAGCCTTCTTCAGGCTCTGCCCTAAAATTGACGCGGTGTATCCTTGGAGGAGTGTTCATCAAAAAACTAAGAGGGACTGTAAAGATTTCTCCAACTTCAGAAGCATTCACTACGATATTTTCCGGTTCAGAGATAAAGCCCGCAAATGGATAGACCATCATCCCATAAGGAGATATTAAATAGTCCAGTGGATAAACATTATTAATGGCATCCCTTTTCAGACCGAGTTCTTCCATGGTCTCGCGGATTGCAGCCTCCTGTTCATCGGTATCCCCTTTGTCAATCCTTCCTCCAGGAAAGCATATTTCTCCTGGCTGCCTTCTAAGCTCCAGGGAACGAACTTCAAATAGGACATGAATTCCATCTTCTTTTTTAATGAGGGGGATTAATACTGAGAATTTTGAAAATGTCTCACTCCCAAGTACTTTGGGTGTATGCTCCTCGAGAAGGCTCACTATTTTTTTTATATCCATAAACTCACCTCAGCCGCTCACATCATTTATTCTATCCATTATAACACTTTTATCCATAATACATTTACCCAGGCTGCCCCGGTTTTTAATCACCCCCGGTAAGAGCCGTATATTTTCACCGACTTTTGGAATGCTAAGCCTGCAACTATTTTATAAAAGGAGTGAAGAACATGAAAAAAGGTACGCTTATCTTATCTTCTTTACTTGTCCTTTCAGGTCTTGCAGGCTGCGGCAATAATGATAATGACAATGCTTCGCCTAAAATCAGGAACAATGGCGGAACAAAAATCAGGACCGATATGAATAAAGATCATCACCTGCGGACTGAAAATAAGATCGAAGGTAAAGTAGAAGATCTTAATTATGTCGATGATGCACATGTGATTGTTTCAGGAAATGATGCATATGTGGCAGTGAGGAAGCATGACCGCGACCGCGATGGTGTTAACAACAATATGACCGGAAACAGGGATGGAGCGGACATCGATAATAACATCGGGACAGACAGAATGGGTACTTATGGCGGTACTGGGACAGGGAACAGAATGGGTGATAATGCAGGTGACCTGAACGGCCGCGATAATGGGAATGAAGACAGTGCTGACAATGATGGAGCAAGAACCTACAGCAAGGTGGATTCCAAGCGAGAACAGGAAATTGCCGACCGGGTCCGCGCAGCCGATAAAAGCATACACAAAGTTTATGTAAGTTTTGACGAAGATGTTTTTGGCCGTTTTGGAGACTTTGACAACAATATCTTAGACGGAAACAATAACAATGATGACGGTCTGTTCAATAATTTCAACACGTATGTTAGAAGAGTGTTCAACCGCTGAATATTTTTCATAACTAACAATGCCATTTCATTCCAAATTAGGGTGCCCCGTTTATTTTGATACCAAAAGGGTATTTTTAAATATGCAGCAAAACAACCCTAAGGAGGATGACAACTATGGATCGTAAAAAAATGATGATGAGTACCCTGGCCCTTGGAGCAGCTTATTTAATGAGAAATAAAGATTCACGCCAGAAAGTCATGAACCAGCTCCAAACAATGGGAATGCCAAAGAAGAAATAGTCAAAAGTCTGACAAAGCCGGACCTGCTTCAGCAGGCCGGCTTTTATTTATAACTAAAATTTTTGGCAGTACGAGTTATATGACCATACACACTTCCCCAGTCAAGAATACATTGATGTTAGAGACTGGAAAGGAGGCAACAAAATGGCATTTTGGCTGAATAACCGCCGCCGCCCTCAGGGTGATGATAAATTCAATGGATTTGCTTACAGTGATGGAGGGGATTCTTCAGGTAACTCCAATTCTGATTCGGATGTTGACGCAGATGTGGAGAATGATGTTGACAGCCGCTCCAATTCGGATTCCCGAGTGGACAACGATGTAGATACCAGAAATGATAACGATAATGACAATGATAATGACAACGAGCTAAAAAACCATAACCGCAGCAATTCGACTTCCCACTCCAAGGTTTCCGACAGCGGTAACGCAAAAATTGACTTCTGCATCGATATAAACGTGGATTCTGACTCACAATCCCGAGTTCGTTCCCGGTCCGACTCTGATTCGGATTCTGATCAAAACCAGGATCAAGATCAGGATTCAGAAGATTGATACTTTTCTTCGCGAGATAAGCAGGCTTATCTCGCTTTACTTTTTCTACGCTATTGATGCTGGTTCAAAGCGGGAAAGGTAAAGGTAAATAAAGTGCCTGAATTCACTGCGCTCTCAACTTGAATGGTGCCATTCATCGCCTTGACGATGCCAAAGACCACCATCATGCCGAGTCCGGTTCCTTTGGAACCTTTTGTTGAATAATATGGCTGGCCGAGTTTTTGAAGCTGATCCTTCGTCATCCCGATTCCTGTATCTTTAACTTCTATGATGATGTGATGGTGGCCATATTGGGTGGTAATTGTCAGCTGCCCTCCGCCTGGCATGGATTCAATCGAATTTTTGATCACATTCAGGAAGCATTGATGGAACTTCTGACGGTCCCCCCTAATGCTGCCTGCCAGAGAAAAATGGGTGGTAATCTGCACAGAATGCTGATTGGCAATAGGCCGGAGGATGTTCACAACCTGAATGAGCTCTTTTCTTACATTAAGTTCCTCAATATAATCAAGAGAAGGTTTGGAAAAGGTTAAATAATCCTGGATGACCCGTTCTGCTGATTGCAGTTCCTCACCCACGATTGAAAGGTATTCTTCCCTCTTCTTTGAAGGAAGGGATTGATCTTTCAGGAGCTGGACAAAACCGATCGCTGCGGTCAGCGGATTACGGATTTCATGTGAGATGGCAGCCCCCATCTGCTCCACTGCTTCAAGCTTTTCGGACTTTACCAGCTGCTGATACATAAGGATATTCCTGCCGACAAATTCAATGAAGTACGAATAGATGGCGATGCCGAGCGGCGGGATGATCAGATAGGCGAACCATGCATCAAACCGGCCGGCATCAGTCCGGAACATTTCCAGCCCCATTGCTGTAGGGATGCTGATACAGATCATGATCATGACAGATACATAGATTTTTTTCTTTGGGCTGATTTTCTTGAAAATTGGATGCACTCTCCAAAGTATATAAGCAAGCGGTGCATAGAGGATAATATTAGCCAGGAAGCCCTCATCTATCCCGAACAGACCCCTGGTAAGGATACATATAGCGCACATGAGGGGGCCTGTTCCCAAATATAAACCGGCTATCAAAACCGGTACCGCCCTTAAATCGAACTGCAGGGAGTTTCCGGCAGGATAGGACACACTAAAGCAAATCCATAAAGCCCCTACCAGAATGACAGAATAGCTTGTGGCAGATATGGCAGAATCCCGCTTCCTTTCAAGCCACACCAGGGCAAAAAAGGCCAAGACCATCAATAAAGACAGATTGAAGAATAAATGTATGGTAATCTCCATTTCATCCACCATCCAAATGAGCTTATATAAGTTTTACCTTATTTTACTATAACTCTGCTGGGCGGGACAGTCCCTATTTCCCGGTTATTTCCCAAATCCCGTTCTTTTAATTCTTCCAGCACGAGGTCTTGACGTATCGTACAGCTGCATTCAGGGAAGGATTCAGGTGTAGCGGCAGGACGGATTTTTCTGATAATTGACAGATATAATAGTGGCAGACCATCTGAAGGACCGCATTTTCTTCCTGTTCTTCAGGTTGTTTCTCAACTACAATCCCAGCTTTTCTGTAAACACACATATGACATATCCCGTTTCCTCTGCCACTTCACATCTGATGGGTACTTCAAATGATTCACCAGCTTTCAATCCCGTGTTCGATTTAACGGGCAGTATCTGTCCTTCCCTTTAGATAACTGCCCTTACTGCCAAACGTATATTAAATTTAATTGGTTGTCTTCCAGAACCATCTTTCCGATTCTCTTTTCAAACTTCATGCTCACCCAACTCTCATTTATCTTTGCATTAATAGAAGCATAATTTAACGTATACAATGGCAAAAAGAGCGCAATTCCAGTGGATTTGCACCTTTTCATTTCATTCTGTTAATGACATTCGTGATATTGCTTAATAAAGAAGCCCTCCGGCTTCGACCACTCTGCATAATAGACATCCTTTATATCCTTGATTCCCTCTTCCCTAATTTCATTCAGCAGCCATTCTTCACCTTTTTCAATCTGTTTTAGATTGTCTTCATGAATATGGCCTTCATTGACAAGAAGGACAGACGGTTCTTCAACGACTGGCATATCGGGATACTTAAGCACAGAGATATCCCCGCTGTTTTCAAGGATGATGTAATTGACTTCCTTCAGGGAAAAAACCCCTTTCTGCCGGAGCATGCCCCTCAGCTCCTCAAGCTCAAGGCTCGCCTTCTCAAGCTCATGGATGCTGACATTTCCATTACGGATGAGTACCTGGCTTGATCCCTTCAACGGCGCCCGCAGCTTATCAAACTTCTGCGTGAGTTTTTCCACCGAATAAATCAAAGCTCCCCATACAGCTACAGAAAATAACATTTGCGGAATTGTATGGTCGGTATGATAGATTGTTTCTTCTACCATACCGCCGAGTATCAAGGCGTAGACAAAGTCGAAAGGAGTCACCTGTGACATCCTCTTTTTTCCTACCAGCCTGGTTACAACAACGAGTGCTGCCAGGCCGACGACAAGTTTTAGAACAATGGATAGATAAATCAACGAAAAGCCTCCCTGCATATTTTGCCTGCTTCTCTATTTCCCCATCTTTTCTGCCTAAAACTTTTTTTTGACTGGAGTATTACCCCAGGGAGGTGCCTGATCCAGCTTTCATGATATTCCCTATCAAAATATCTTCTAAATCCGCACCTGCATAAACGGCATCCTCTGCATCAGTGTCGAGTTTCACGTTAATCACAGACACAGAATCAGCCCGCTGGGGACCGCCATAGACTTTAAGGTAATGCCCGGCCGTTTTGAATCCTTCCATGGAAATATTTTTAAGAGTTATGTTCCTTGCCCTGTACTGCACAGTGAGGACAGGCTCTCCGCGATAATCATATTCTGGATCGCCAATCAGCGTGAAATGATTTACCGCCACATTTGTATATCCGGACACCACCATCCCGCGGGCCTTAGAACCTTCATACAGTGAAGTTCTGACCGGGGCGATAGCGACTAGACAGGCAGCCCTGATATTATAAGCCGTCAGTGACTTGGGATCTTCCAGCTTGTGATGGCCGATATGTCTGAAGTTAAATGACCGGTTATCACGGATGGAAATATGCCCTGTTATATAGACATTGGATGCGGCGGCAGAATTATGGTGAGCCTTAATTTCCACCCCGCCAAAGCATCTGGTGGAAGAATTGTTGACGAGCCAAACATTCCTTGAGCCGTCATCCACCTCAAAACCATTCGAGTTTGAAAATCCGCGCTTATGTGCCCTCCCGCTCGGGTCGCACATATGGCAATTGCTGATCAGTATATTGTCACTATGGTGTGTAGTGACGCCATCATCCCCGAATCCATATCCATTCAGGCCGTCAAGCCATATGTAGCTGCTTCCCTTCCTTGCCCTCGTCCCATCACCGAGATAAGTGTACAGGGCTGAGGAAACATCAAAGGCATGGAGACCCGCATTGATGGCTTCCACATTTTTGACCCAGCCGTATTTGACATTGGCATATGTCAGGCAGCTGGACCGGTTATTGCCTGCTGCAGTTTTCCTTCCGGGCGGTATTCGTTCTACGTTCCAGTCGAGGCTCAGGTTCTGCACGAGGATCCCGCGATTTCCTGTATAGTGGTGTTTGTTCGTGATGACCCATTCCGATTTAGGAGCCCTGTCATGAAGCTTAAGAATGGTTTTCCCCTTTCCTTCACCCTCCAGGATTGTCCAGGAAGGCAGCTTGATTCCTTTGACGGTGTATTTTCCCTCCGGGACCCGAACGCGAACACGGCCGTTTCCGATTGCACGCCTGAACGCCTCAGTATCATCCGTCACTCCATCCCCGCGTGCTCCGTAGTCTTTAACGGATGCTACCCGGGACACCTGGCTAAGAAGGCTGTCCATGGCCCCGTCCAGCTTCCCTTTCCAGAATGGCCAGGGATTGCCTTCTTTGTCCACAAAGGTATCACCCCTGCCTGCATCGAGTAATTCAGCTTTCTTGATGAGTAAGAAGCGTTTCAGCAGGCCTTTAAATCCGCCTATCTTATAATGAAAAGGTTCAGACCCTGTTTTGCGGCTTTCAAAAAGATCGTCTGTCTCACGCACTGCTTCTGCCATGTCAATGCTTCCGGCAAAGCGGGCAATCAAATCCCTGTTGCCTTTAGGGTCGTGCTGTTTATCAAGAGAAATCATAAAAACACCTACTTTCCTTGCATTCCTTTTTTCTTATTCCCGGAAGACAAGTTTATTAAGCACCGTTTTCAAACACGAAAAATGCCGGCAGAAGACTGCCGGCATGGTTTATAGAGAATTAAGCCTCTTCTTTATTAAAGATATCAGTAAGAACAGGTACAATCTGCTTCTTGCGTGATACTACACCCTTTAAGATTGCTGTGTTATCCTGCAGACTGATTTGATAAGCATTTTCTACAGCAGCCGTCTTTTTCCCAAGTGCCAGGGCCACCGAGTCATTGGTAAGGATATCAGTGACAACGAAAAGAAACAGGTCCAGATTTTTTCTCTCGATAACAGACTGAATAGCTTCTTCCAGCTCGTGTTTTTTGGCTAGCACTTCCCTGGTATCCACCGCATTCACCTGTGCGATTTCAACTTTGCTTTCACCCATATCAAATTCCTTTGCATCCAGTGTGATCAGCTGGTCAATGGTTTTATCTGAGAGGTCAGCTCCCGCCTTCAGCATATCCAGGCCATAAGTGTCAGCATCCACACCGGCAATCTCCGCCAGTTCCCTGGCTGCTGCCACATCCTCAGGGGTGCAGGTTGGCGATTTGAATAAAAGTGAATCCGAAATAATGGCAGAAAGCATCAGACCTGCAATGTTCTTTTTGATCTCTTTTCCATTTTCTTTGTACATTTTATTCAAGATCGTAGCTGTACAGCCGACAGGCTCAGCACGGTAATAAAGTGGATCGCTTGTTTCAAAATTGGCGATGCGGTGGTGGTCAATGACTTCCGCTATCCGTACCTCAGCTAGATCCTGTACGCTTTGCTGGCGCTCGTTATGGTCTACCAGGATCACCGATTTCACTTCATTTGCAGCCGTTTCAATCAGGCGGGGCACTTCCTGCGAGAAGTAATTAAGCGCATATTCCGTTTCGCCGTTGATTTCTCCAAGCCTGACCGGCTCCGCCTCGATGCCAAGCTGTGCTTTAAGGTCCGCGTAGGCAATCGCAGAACATATCGTATCTGTATCGGGATTTTTATGACCAAAGATCAGAAATTTTTCCATTTTCAAGCTCCTTATAATTCAGATTAAGAGGGACGATTCCTCATTTATGTACATACCTGTATAAAATGATAAAACAAAAGAGAAGGAGAGTCCAGAAGGAAAGCTTCCCTGTCAGGGGAAGCACTCTTTCAGCCAATGATAATCTTTTCCTTAGGATATTGATAATTCCCGGTTTTCTCCTGCCTTCCTATGATAAATAAGAAGGATATGATGCCAACCCTGCCTATGAACATCAGGATCATGATCACTACCCTGCCTGTATTCGTCAAATCGCCGGTGATGCCAAGTGACAAGCCGACTGAACCGAAAGCTGAACAAACTTCGAACACAATCTGTGAAAGAGATAAATCTTCTGTAATGGACAGAACAAAAGTGGATAGCGAGCATAAGGTCACTCCCATAGTCATAACTGCGACCGCCTTATAAATATCTTCTTCGTATATCTCCCGCTTAAAAACCTTAATCGCCCGGTTTCCTGTTGCAAAGTTGATGACAAACAGGAACATGACAGCAAAGGTCGTTGTTCTGATCCCCCCGCCAACGGAGCTTGGGGAAGCACCGATGAACATGAGAAAGCTGAGAAGCAGTTCTGTAGGTGCTGTAAAATCACTGATGTTCATCGTCGTTAACCCGCCGCTTCGCGTATTGGAAGAGATGAAAATTGAATAAAAGAAAGTATCCAGTGATGACTTATCCATCAGAAAATTCTTTCTTTCCAAAAGGTAAATCAACAGTGTCCCGACAACAATCAATGCTGCATATGTAAAGGTAGTTATTTTGGTAAATAAGGAAAAACGGAATCTGTAAGGAACTTCACTTTTGCGGCGGGAAAAGTATTCCTTGACCTCGATTAATACAGGAAAGCCAATAGCTCCAAGTGTAATCAGGATAATGGTGACTGTCTGGATAAAATAATCCTTCGCAAAAGGAATCAGCGATTCACCCGAGATATCAAAACCAGCATTTGTAGTGGAGCTTACCGATAAAAACAGACCATGAATGAATGCTTCTTTCCATGTTGGAAAGTAGGATGAAAAATACAGTGTCAGTACAAGTGCGCCAGCCAATTCGATGATGAGCACAAGCTGGACGATTTGGATGAGGAGCTTGACAAGACCGGACAGCTGGGTCTGGTTTTGGTCTGTCATGATCAGCTGTCGTTCTTTTATTCCAATCTTCCTTCCCATGATCAGCCAGAAAAAGGTGCCAAGGGTCATGATGCCAATCCCCCCAAACTGAAGGATAAATATGAGAAGGAATAACCCTGTGGTGCTGAATGTTTCGCTGACATCTATGACAGTCAGACCGGTAACGCTCACTGCACTCACCGCTGTGAACAGCGTTTCCATGAAGTCCAGCTTCACACCGGGCCTAAGGGCCACAGGAAGGCTGAGCAGTAAAGTGGATACTGTCACAGAAACCACATAATACACAATAATGAGCTGTGCAGGGCTTAGTGTGAATTTTCTCTGTGTCTGTCTTTTCATAACATTTATCCTTTCAGCAAAAAGCTTGCTTCATTCATTTCTCTTCCTCGATATATTACCATAAATGAATCAGAAAGGCGTAAGTTCAATAGGGGTTTTCCGCGATTTGAAGCATATTCTCTCCACACAGAGCTTAAAGCACTGAAACACCTTCCATTTTCAGGAAGGTGTTTCATCTGATTTGAACGGGTTTTTCCATTCCATAAGTGCGGCATGATGAAGTGATTCCTCATCATCCAGATAATTCGCAATCACTTTTACCGGAGACCGCCCGCAGCGGAGCAAAAAGGAAATCACCGGATCTTTCAGGTTACCCCTACAGACTTCTTCGAGGTATTCCGCGGGGGAGAGGCGTTCTGCGTGTTTATGGTACCCTGGCATCCGGCCTCCGCCTATCAGCCGGTCGAGGCCATGTGCCGTGACAATCTGGTACATGGACTGCATCAGGCATTTGCCAAGTCCGAATTTGCGGAAAGACGGACGAATGCTGATGTCGACGATATAGAGTGAGTTTCCATCTGGATTATGTGTACGAATATAGCCGTCATCTGTGATATCCGACCAGGTATGGTCTTTATTTGGGTCATGGTTTACCAGAAGGGCAGTCATCGAGCCTGCTGCCTCCCCGTCCACTTCCATAAACAGTGCCCCCTCGGGGTACAGACTCACATGATTCAATAATTGTTCCCTGTTCCATAAAAGCTCCTGTGGAAAAGGAGGAGGGAAACATTCCTTCTGAATGGCGATCAGCTCAGGAAAGTCCTCTTCTTTATAATTCCGGATTACAGCTTTCCTGCTCTGTCCGGTTTTATCAAAAACATAAAAAGAATGATAATAGGCAGCCATATCCTATACCAACACTTTCGATTCTGTTTCCCAGTCCGTATAAAGATCCGTCCTGCGGTCGCGCCAGGTGGTGACCGATCCGCTCTTCCTCACCTTGTACAGCAGTTCCAGGTTGAGATCTGCAGTGATGAGCATCCCCTGATTCATTTCGCCTTCAGCAGCAATACCCCCCGGCGGGAAAGGGATGTCATTTGGTGTAAGTATAGCTGCCTGTCCGAAATTCGATCTCATGAAATCAACAGTAGGGAGGGAACCTACAGTCCCGGTGCCTACAACATATACCTGGTTCTCTATCGCCCGGGCATGGCTGGTGTATCTGACCCGGTAGAAGCCGTGGCGGTCATCCGTACAGGAAGGGCAGAAAATTACATCGGCGCCCTTAGCTTTTGCCATGCGCACGATTTCCGGAAATTCAATGTCATAGCAGGTGAGCATCGCAATCCGTCCCTGTTCTGTCTCGAAAACTTCAAGGGTTTCGCCAGGTGACATGTTCCACTCTTTGGTTTCTGTGGGTGTCATGTGCAGTTTGGCCTGCCCGGCTACACGTCCGTCCGGATAGAACAGGTGTGCTGTGTTATATAAACGGCCAGCCTTCCGCACTACATGAGTACCCGCGATAATATGAATGCGGTATTCCATCGCGAGCCGGGTAAAGAGCGCCTGGTACATCCCGGTGAATTCAGGGAGGTCTTCTATAGTCCGGGATTCTCCAAATTCATTTGGGATGCTCATTAGCTGGGTGGTAAAAAATTCTGGAAACAGAACAAATTCAGAATCAAACTCTGCCGCTGTCTTTATATAGTGTTCTACTTGGTCTTCAAATTCAGCGAAACTCGCTATAGTCTTAAGATCGTATTGAACAGCTGATACTCTCATCTGCACATTGACACCCCCGTACATTATATATAGCTTAACAGCCTAAATGATAAAAACTCCTAAGGTATACTAACATATTAGAAAGCCGGCGTATAGACTGCTTCATTATTTTTAACACAGAAAAAAACATGAGCTTTACTTACAGGCCCAAATAAGGAGGGAAACAGGACAAGAGCTGGAGCAAACACAATAAGGGGTGGAGCGGAGTAAAGCACAGGCAGGTTTGCCCAAGATCAATGATATTCAACCGGGATGCAGGAAACCTTATGATCCATGGAGTTCCGCATCTTTTCCGCACAAAAAGCCAGGCATAGCCTGGCATAGAGCTCAATGGCGATGGGCATAGCCCTTAGATGGATTGGTAATGACGAATTCCTCCTGCGGCACAAAGAAAAACTGTATCCAAACACCATCAAGAAAATCTTCCCTGCTGTCTAGTAGGACATCAATATCCTTATCTGTCTTGACGATTTCATCATGCTCCTTGGGAGTATCAAAGGTCAGGGCATAATGGGCATGAGTTCCATGCTTTTCTGTCACGATCACACGCGGCATCTGCCCGGCAAACTCTGCCTCCAGCATTCTATTCAATACCTTTGCGGCATTACGATTGATTTTAACTTTCATATTCAGCACCTCTTGTTTTTGTACTGATCGTACCTCAATCAGCATAAAAATACAAAGAATGGCGCTCGGCAGAAGACATGGGGATCAGTAAACCATTTCAGGATCATGATAGTACTTGAATTCTAATAAATTATTTGAAGGATCTGCCAGGAAAAAGGTAATATGCTCTTCTCTTTTCCCTTTAAATCGCACCATGAGGTCCTGGAAGAGCGGCAAAGCCTGCTCTTTTGCCTGCTGATACGTTCTATGAAACTCCTCCTCTTCCGTAAATGTGATTCCAAAATGCCTTGGATACATAGACGGCTTCTCATCTATTTCCGAAGGGCTTAAATGGCATACCACTTGATCGCCAAAGAAATCCAGAGTCACTCTGTCTTCATATCGCCTGGCTGTCCTGCACCCGAGTTTTTCGTAAAATTCTGCTGTTTCATTCAGTTCCCTGCATGGTATTGCCAGATGAAACACTTTATTTGTATTTCTCATGTCTGTTCCTCCCAGTTAAATGTATAAAAGGTATCAGACCTTAACCCCAGTCTCAGTGTTTCAAGCGAAATGAAGTCGGCAAAAGGAATGTTGGCCAGATTGACGTTGGGACCTGCCATCTTAATGAAGGCGGTCTGCATCTTTTTATTCGGCGCCTCAAAAACCATATTTTCCAATGGTATTTCTGAGTTCATGATAAGTTCGATAATTTCAAGACGCAGGTCCCCTCTGTCTGTGCAGATTCCGCTCGTGCCGCTCTCCCTCGCTTCGGTAATGACCTTGAAAGCCCCTGCCTCCAAGTCTTCCTGGATATATTCCATCCATTCCTCCGGATGCTGGCCGACTGATAAAGCCGAATCTTTGTTGCCTACCTCACTGAACACGGTAAAATCTTTAGCAAATTCCCGTATATAACCTGCCTTAACCTGATTTGCCATATCAAGGGTGCCATTCGATATTTCAATGTACTCTGCGCCGTGCTCTTTACAAAAACTGTGATATTCAGCTGCTTTGTTCTGGCTGAGGAATTTTTCAAACAGAGTTCCACCGAAGAAAAAGCTGATATCGTTTTCCCTCAGGCATTCAATTTTCTGTTTCAGGTTCCGGGTAACCAGGGACGTGCACCAGCCGAATTTAACATAATCAATGAACTGAGGAGCACTCTCCATAGTATCTCTGAAGAATTGCAGCGGAACTCCGTTATCTATTAATATAGTCAATCCATGTGACCTCGGCTTTATTACTCTTTCAGGCAGATTCAGGCCTGAATGTTTCATATGACCACCCTCTCGATCATCGGTATCCTTCTGTCATAGGAAACCTTCATTACAAAGTCTGAAGGCTCCTCTTTCGTGCAATATACAATATCAGCAGCATCAAATTCAGGGCAGGCATCGTCTGCAAACTTCTGCGCCGCCGCAGAGTTTCTGATCCTGGCGGCTGTGATATCAGCATCAGGCATGGCTCCCGATATGATTTCCCTCATGAATTCTGCACATGCAAAATCATCATCACCACTGGGATGGGATGCAATAATGTTGATGGGCCCCTGATTTTCAGCAGTCAGGTTCCTGACATATTCGGCGGTTTTTCTTGCATTCGAAAAACCGGTAACGAGCACATGCCGAGCGCCGCTTGCATGCAAGGCGGCCGTAACTCCATTTGTTGTTTTTTGTATTAAATATTTACCATCCAAGTCAGCTTTTAACAGGCTTACTGGAGAATTGTCCAGCTCAAAACCATCAATGGGAAGCCCCCCGATTTCACCCGCCAGCATATACCCGGGATTTTCTGACCTGTAACGCCTGGCCTCCTCCACTGTCCGTGCAAGAAAGATACCGCGCACCCCATTGGCAAAAGCATAATGAGCGACAGTAAAGGCCCGGATCACATCTATTACTATGTTCACATCCGCTCGAGGAAGTTCAGGGTCTGCTCCCCTGAAAATTTGTATACACACGAATTTCTTCTCCCCTTCTCTTTTTGGGCAAATCGACTCCTGATTAAAGTATATTCGCTTGCCTAAAATGGGTGCAGGGACTAATGAGGACTTAAAATCTGCAGCATAAAGGCCAGCTCGCCGCCGCCTTTTTGGTAAGGGATATACCAAGAAGGCGGCTGGCTGAAGCTGGCCCTTTTTAGACAACTTTCATGTAAGTATAAGTATTCCCCGGGTTTAGCTGATGCAAAGTTCCCGGCAGGCGTCGGCACAGCGGCGGCATGCTTCTGCGCATCGGCGGCAATAATCATCCTCATACTGCTCACAGACCCGGGCCGAAGCATCACAAATATTAGCAGCTACACTGCACAGCACACGGGCATAAGGACTTTCCCTCGTAATCAGCTGGCGCACCAGGTTGCAAACATCGGCACAGTCCCTGACAAGCCTTACAGCCTCCCGCCTCACTTCTTCGTTTCTCAGGCATTCCCTATAACAGTACTCACATGCTTCGGCACATGCGTTGCAGGCTTCAGCACATTCACGCAAATAAGATCTTAATCTTTCATTCGTAACTAAAGGTGCGCTCATTTAATTCCCCTCCACGTAGTTACTCTGTTACGTAAACAATATATGAAGGAGAAATCCGCAATATTCAACAATTGTCCTTTTGCTATAAAACAAATTTATTCAGTAATCTTATATGCTTTTTAACAGTCATCCTCATTCTCTCAATGCCTTGTTCCTCTTTTTTAAATTCCTCTGTTTCAACCGAGTCAAGCAGCAGCGCAAGCTTTCCCAGCTGTGTTTCTTTTTCCAGCCACAGCTGAAAAACCTCTCCCTCTGATGCTCTTGGTAAAGCAGATGAAAATGTGATGACCGCTTTATCGCTTCCCCTGATAATATGCTTCTCGCCTTTAGTGTCTCCTTCAAGCAGCAATAGCTCGATGGCATCTGTTATCTCAACGCGAGGATCTTCCATCCGCTGGTATTCAAGCTGAAAGGAAAAGCAACCGTCAGCCAGTTTGAAAAAAGTGAAAGGCAGAGACAGATTTCCATCAATGATATCCGCTTTTATCCACTTTTCATGTTCGTTTAGAAAGGCTTTCTCAGACAGAATAGCCATTACCTTCAGCCATTTTAATAAATGCTGCTTTGTGATTACTGCCTCCAGGTTCCTGTAAATGACCACAGCCGCCAACTTCAATCACTCCTTCCCCGTAACAGTCTATGCGGGGAAGACAAGAAAGGGGACTTATGCGGGCGCCTGGGCGGGACGGTTTCCAGGTATCCTGGAACCTGCTGAACCTCCTCGCTCTCATATCTTTTACAGGCTGGCTCAGGAGCAAAAAAACATGAGTTTTCAACCCGCAACCCAGATAATATAAGGAACTTGGACAAGAGCAGGGATATACACAATAAGGCGGTGGACCGGAGTTAGGCGCAGGTACGACTGCCAGCAAGATAAATGATGTTCAAACCTGGCTGTTTGAAGCTTTACGACCATGAGCTCCGCTCTTTTCCATAGAAAAACAGCCAGCAACGGGGCTGGCTGTCTTTGGTATTTATTTTATGCTGTAAGCGGCACGATACTGCTTTGGAGTCAAAGGCTCCCCGCCAAGGGCGATGGACGCTTCATTAGCCCAATAAGGACTTGACAGCATGCCTCTCCCGATGGCAGCAAGGTCAGCATGGCCTTCACGGATGGCTTTGTCGCTCAGCTCGAAGTCTTCCAGGCGGCCGACCGCAATGACCGGCATGTCTGTTTCCTTGCGAAGCTTATCAGCGAAGTCGAGCTGATAGCCCGGTCCTGAATATTGGGGACCGGTGGTTCCTTCTCCTCCGGAGGATACGTGCAGGATATCTGCACCTGCTTCTTTATAGCGTCTTGCAAGCTCGGCTGAATGCTCCAGGTCATAACCTCCATCCGCATATTCCACTGCAGAGATACGGAAGATGAGCGGCATATCCTCCGGCATTTCTTTTTTCGCTGCCCTGATTACCTCGATACCGAAGAGCGCCTTGTCCTCACCGTATTTATCTGTTCTCTTGTTTGTAAGCGGAGATTGGAATTGATGGATCAAATAACCGTGCGCGCCGTGAATTTCAATTGTATCCACACCCGCCTGGATGGCTCTCCGTACTGCAGCTGCATACTTTTCTACCATTTCCTCTGTTTCCTCTGTTGAAAGAGCCCGGGGCTGGTTATATCGATCCGAGAAAGCATCGGTAGTGGAAGAAACCGGAACCTTTGCGTCCTCTGCCTTTCTTCCTGCGTGCGCAATCTGAATGCCGACCTTTGAACCATAAGATTGGCAGGCTTCAATGATCTTCCTGAAGGCTGGTATTTGATCATCAGACCACAGCCCGAGGTCATTATCAGTAATTCTTCCATCCGGTTCCACATCTGTCATTTCCATGATGATCAACCCGGTTCCGCCGATTGCCCGGCTTGTATAATGACTGAAATGCCACTCATTCGGAGCTCCGTCCTTTTTGTCTACGGAATATTGGCACATCGGTGGCATTACGATACGATTTTTCAATTTAAGGCCTTTGTATTCAAATGAATCCAATAAGCTAGCCATATGCTGCACTTCCTTCCATTTCTTCAGCTGTATGCTGTTTTATACTATATCATTTTTACACCCGGCTCCCATTAAGGCAAATTAAACGCCTGACAGCATCACATCACAATTTTCCCAAAAGATCACACAGACCTTATTATTCCTTAACACTTTATCTGCATACCTCAGATCCTGAAGGCAAAACTAGTCAGGATGATTTCAATCATCAATATCTGCGATTATGGGGGGCAACTGACGATGGACATTCGTGAAGGATTGATCCCGGCTGCATTAGGTTCCGCAGTGACAGCTGCAGGATATGCAATGAAGCAAATGCCGCGTTCCAACAAGATGGTGGCCAACACTGTTTTTGGTTTTGGCCTGGCCCATGTGGTCCTTGGAGTCATTGACCTGGTCGAGCATCGCCGATAAAAAGAAAGAGGGCGATTCACAGGTTGAATAATTCAATCTGGGAATCGCCTCTTTTGCGGTTTTATTAACGAGTCCTGTAATGGTACATCACAGGACAGAATTCTGAATTTTTTCAGTGCCGGAAATCCAAGTTTCCAGCTTCCTAAAAAAAGATGGTATCCAAAAGACCCATCGAACTCTTTATTATGCTGCCGCTTCCTTTCTGCTCCATACATTCTGGAGAATCATAGCGCCAAGCCCCTGAATGATGGTTTTGACAATAACCTGCCCCAGGATGGCTGCCGGAACGGCTTCCCATGGAAGGATATTTGCCCCAAGAGGGCTTAGGCCGATCAGGACAAAGACCGCGGAATCAAGCAGGCCGCCGACAAGTCCGCTGTAAAATACCCGCCATGCCAAAGGGAGGCGGAGCCTTGTATAAATTTCTGTATCGGTAGTTTCCGATATCGCAAAAGAAATGGCTGACGCCAGAACAATTAAAAGCGTATCGTCCAAAATGAAGGAGACTGCCGCCGAAACCAGGAGAGCAGTTCCGATTGCTGCATAAGTCCTGCTTCTGCCCAGCTTGTTCTGCACAAGGTCACGCAGGATGAAGGTTGCCCCTATAAGCAGGGTCCCCATTGGGACGATAAACGCTCCGAAAGTCAGCGGCGCGAATTTGGCAGTCACCACATTCGCCGCCACAATGGATAGTAAATATAGGATGATTCTGATCATGCGGCATGCTCCTTTCCACGGCTCAATCAGCCGGCTGATGTTGTATTTTTAAGACTTTATAGCCAGATATTCATCCAGCCCTTTTTTCCTTAATCGGCAGGCTGGACACTCACCGCATCCTTCTGCAATTACTCCGTTGTAGCAGGTGAGCGTTTTTTCCCGGACAAAGCCGAGTGCGCCCAGGCTGTCTGCCAGCGCCCAGGTTTCTTTTTTGTCCAGCCACATAAGCGGTGTGTGGATAACCATGTTTTCATCCATGGACAGATTGATGCTGACGTTCAGGGACTTAACAAAATTATCCCTGCAGTCCGGATACCCGCTGAAATCGGTTTCGCATACGCCGGTTACAATATGCCTCGCACCTCTTCCCCTTGCCAGGATTGCCGCAAATGACAAGAAAAGCAGATTCCTTCCCGGCACGAACGTATTCGGCAAGCCGCCATCTTCACCATCCTCGACCGGTATTTCATCACGCGTCAAGGCACCGGGTGCCAATTGATTCAAAAGAGACATATCCAATATATGATGCCGAATTCCCAATTCATTGGCAATGGACTTGGCACAGTCAATCTCAAGCGCATGGCGCTGTCCATAATTGAAGGTGACTGCTTCTACTTCCTTGAATGTTTTTATAGCCCAGAAAAGGCAGGTGGTGCTGTCTTGTCCCCCGCTGAAAACAACAAGGGCTTTTTCATTTTGCATGTGAACGCTCCTTTACACGAAAAAACAGTGCCGCTAAAGAAAAGCAGCACTGTTTTTCCTTAGTTTTTTATAGAGGGTAGCTAAGAACCTCTCTTATATGCTGTTAATAATGACTATCTTATAGTATCACATTTCCAGAGAAACAAAAGGCTTTTTTGCTCAAGTATTTTAAAAAAACGGTTCGGCAAAGCGTACTTTTTCAGCCGGGCTGGGCATAATGACAGGGAGGTGAAAAATAAAATGGAAAAAAAGGTGATTCTTGCCCTGTCTGTCATCTTTATGTTTTTTATGGCCGGTCTATTCATATTTTACTTTATGAAGGATGACACTTCACGCTGGCAGGTTGCAGCAGGCGGAATTTTGGTCAGCGCCCTGCCGCTTTTGCTGTTAATTATGAAACATCGACCTTTCAATATACCAATCATCCTTGCTTATTATGTTTTCATCTTTTGTTCAACCTTTCTGGGCTCAATCGGAAAATTCTATTTGCATATCCTTTGGTGGGACACGGTCTTACATTTATATAAAGGCATTTTTATGGGTTTCATCGCCCTTTTTTTATTTAAGATTTTCGTGAAACCAGAGGATAGGAAAGGAACTTCTCCATTGCTCCTATTTCTCTTCAGTCTATCCCTTGCTGCTTCTTCCAGTGTCTTTTGGGAGGTATACGAATTTTTTGGAGACCTTTACTATACGGAAACGATGCAGAGAGGCGGTAACGCGGACACTATGCGGGATCTTCTCGCCGGTTTAGGCGGAGGCCTGGCTTCTGCCATCTATGCAGCATTTCGGCAAAAGCAGTCGAACATATAACGAGGTGTGAATTATGGACAAAAAACTGATTAAAGCTCTCTGTTATTTATACGTTTTTTTTATGGCTGCCCTGGCTGTAATCTATTATCTCAATGGGGAAACGTTCAAAGCATCCGTTGCTGCAGCGGGAATTTTCTGCGGTGCCATTCCTCTGCTCCTTCCTTTGATACACATAAGCTTTAACGGTCCCCTCACCATTTGCTACATTCTTTTCCTTACCGCCTCACAATATCTTGGATCCATCCGCGGCTGGTATCATCTTGGCTGGTGGGATTCGTTCCTTCACGGCCTCAGCGGCATTTTACTCGGATTCATGGGCATCGCGCTCTATGAAAGGCTGGTTCATCGAGAAGCAGGAAAGCGTATTTCTCCCTGGTTTGTTTTCCTTTTCACGTTTTCCTTTGCAGTTTTTGGCGGAGTTTTATGGGAAGTATATGAATTTACTTCTGACCAGCTTTTCGGGATGACTTTACAAGGAGGAGGAAACAAGGATACGATGACAGACCTTATTACAGACAGTCTTGGAGGCCTGGCTGCCGGAACATGGGCCGGACTCCGTTCCAGAAGGTGAGAGAAGTGCTTTCGGCTCGCAAGAAATTTGATAAGCTTCCGGAACCAAAAAAGCAGCAGCCGTATACGGCCTGCTGCCTTTTTTTCCTACCATCCCCGGCTGGCACCTCCGCCGCCTGAAGAACCTCCGCCGCCTCCCCGGGGTCCGCCCCTTCCTCCTCCTCCTCTTCCGATCAGGGAAAATAGGAAGAAGGTAAGAGTTCCTCCAAAGAAGGTTATATCGATAAAGACAAAAGCAATCACGATAAGAATGAACAGCCAGTCAGGAATGCCGCTTCCTTTTTGGTCAGCAGCTGCATCATCTGTACCTGTGCCGCCTGAAATAACGTCTGCTATTGCGCCGTACGTCTTGATGACTGCTTCATTTGGCCTTCCTGCCTTAAGGCTGGGCAGGGCGTTTTCATCAATAATCCTGCCTGCCCTCCCATCCGGCAGTTCTCCCTCCAGACCATATCCGGTCTCTATCCTGATTTTCTTCTCCTTCATAGCAAGCACCAGGAGCACCCCGTTATCCTTCTCCTTCGTTCCAAGCCCAAGTTCACGGTAGGCTCTATTCGCATACTCCTCGATGGATTCATTTCCGATCGTCTGGACAGTAAGGATGGCAGCCTGGTTCGTCGTTCTGTCCTCAACCGTCCGTCCAAGCTGGATCGCTTGAGCTTCTTCGTTTGGATTCAAAATATTGGCATGGTCCTGAACATATACGTCACCAGTGGGGCGCGGGATTGGTTCGGGTCCAGCCGCCATAGCTCTGCCTGCTATGAGAACGAAAAGGAGAACGAGCATGAAGATGGCCGCTCTATTTCCTGAACGCATATCACTTTCCTCCAAAATTTACATCTGGAGCTTCCTGTGATTTAGGATCTGCCCTGAAATATTCCTTTTTATCAAATCCAGTTATCCCCGCAACCAGGGCACCTGGGAAACGTTTAACTTTTTTGTTGTAAATGGAAACTTCCTCATTATAATCCTTTCTTGCCACTGATATGCGGTTTTCAGTTCCTGCAAGCTCGTCCATGAGCTGTGTGAACTGCTTGTCAGCCTTAAGGTTGGGATAGTTCTCGACTACAACCAGAAGTCTGCTGAGGGCACCGCTGAGTTCTGCATTGGCAGTCGCCTCTTCTTCAGGCGACCTGGCGCCTGCAAGCCTTGCCCTTGCATCCGATACAGCTTCTATTGTTTCTTTTTCATGGGCAGCATAGCCCTTCACAGTATTTACCAGGTTAGGAATCAAATCCAGCCTGCGCTGAAGCTGGTTTTCTATCTGGGCATATGATTGATCCACATTTTCTTCAGCATTCACAAACCCGTTATAGCTTCCCATCAGCATGAAAATCAGGACAACAAGGATGCCGCCAACGATAATAATGGGCCCTAATGACCGTTTTGCCATAACTCACACTCCATTCTTTGCTGCAGGTTCTCGGTTATTCCTATAGAATTCCCTTTTACCGGACTTCATTAAACCAGAATATTTTTAATGGAATGGGATTGTCTATAATATCGCAGGCTGCCTTAAAGGAATCTCCATATATCCTGTTTGAGGCTGAAAGCAGGCCGTCTGAAAAGTAGTCCCAGCACACTTCTAATTCATATTGCCAAAGGACTTTTCCGTCTGCTAAAATTTAACCCTGAGTACCATGTATATATATATAAAAGGGGCTGCTATATGGTTAAAGCACAGGAAAGCAAAATCGGTTTAGTGATGGCAGGGCTGCTGCTGTCTATTTTAATGGCTTCAATGGATAACACCATTGTCGCCACTGCTATGGGAACGATAGTTTCAGACCTTGGCGGGCTTGAGAAGTTTATTTGGGTCACTTCTGCATACATGGTCGCGGAGATGGCTGGCATGCCAATTTTCGGCAAGCTGTCGGATATGTATGGAAGAAAACGATTTTTCCTTTTTGGAATGCTGCTATTCTTATTTGGTTCAATCCTTTGCGGAACTGCACAGACGATCGAGCAGCTGAGCATTTTCCGTGCTATTCAGGGGATCGGCGGCGGTGCACTTATTCCAATTACATTTACCATCATTTTTGATGTTTTTCCTCCAGAAAAGAGGGGGAAGATGACAGGCCTTTTTGGTGCGGTCTTTGGGCTTTCGAGTGTGTTTGGACCGCTGCTTGGAGCTTACATAACTGATTATATCAGCTGGCACTGGGTATTTTATATTAATCTTCCGCTTGGAATAATCGCCTTTTTCCTTATTCTTTTCAACTATAAAGAATCACTTCAGCACAAAGAGCAGAAGATTGACTGGCTGGGTGCAGTGACCCTGGTGGGTGCGGTTGTTTGTTTGATGTTTGCACTAGAGCTTGGCGGCAATAAATACGAATGGGATTCATCACAGATTATCTGGCTGTTCACTGGCTTTGGAGTGTTGATTATCATTTTCTTTGCAGCCGAGAGAAAAGCTGCTGACCCTATCATTTCATTTAATATGTTTCAGAACCGTCTTTTTGCTGCAAGTACGTTAGTAGGTCTGTTTTATGGAATTGCATTTATTGTTGCTTCAGTTTATATTCCTATCTTCGTTCAGGGGGTATATGGCGGCACTGCAACTAATTCAGGCTTGATACTTCTTCCTATGATGCTTGGTGTAGTGGTCTCGAGCCAGGCTGGTGCAATAGCCGCAGCAAGGCTGGGATATCGGCGGGTAATGGTCGTCTTTGCAGTTATTTTTGCAATCGGGATGTCCCTGCTCAGCACTATTGATGCACACACCGCTAAAAGTACGGTTACGATGTACATGATCATAGTGGGGCTTGGGACCGGAGCATCTTTTTCTGTCCTAAGTATGGCGGCCATTCATCATGTGGCCCCGCAGCAGCGGGGTTCAGCAAATTCTACTGTGTCTTTTGTCAGGCAGCTTGGCATGACAATCGGAATAACCATTTTCGGCATACTTCAAAGAAACGAATTTACAGACAATATGAAGCAGCTGTTTTCCAGTCTCGGAAACCTGGCAAAGAATGCGGATCTTACTGACCCCAGAGCAATCCTTGCCCCATGCTTGCGGGCGGATATACCAGTTCCTGTTCTTGAGAAGATAACAAATGCACTGGCAGATTCGATATCTTTCGCCTTTACCTGGGCCCTCCTCCCAGCTTTCTTTGTACTGGTTTTTGTTTTTATGCTGACAAATGATAAGATGTCGATGAAGCAGGAAAATTAAAGAAACGAAGGACTGACAGTTTAGGTTTAGCTGCCAGTCCTTTATTATTAGAGACAGCTTAATGTTTAAAACAACTTTTTAGTTATAAAATAAACACTCTTTGTTCTTTAACAATTTCTTCATATTCTGGACACCAGTCGGTTTTAACAGATTTTTGCTATAACTGCGGATCATCTTTTTTTATAAAAGAGCTGAAATCAATTTCTGCTGGCTCCTCTACTTTTTCATATATCCTTGCTATAGGCGGCGAGCTGTATCCAATATCCACCATCCAGCTTTTTCTATGAAGAGGCCCGATTATTCGTACTTTCCGTCCCGGCTTTTTTATAAAAAATTCCGCGGGATGGATATTTGTCCATTCCTTTTTCACTGGAGATGAATACAGTAATCTTAGAAAAGGTGAGAGGGGATATAATATGGCTAAAAGCGGAAACGGAAGATCCAGATCAAATTCTGATGCAAATGTGGATTTCACAATTGATAATGATGTCAGAAATAAATCCAGGTCAAACTCGGATGTAGACAGCGATGTACACAGCAGAAATGATTCAAACAATAATAATGACAGTGATAATGATCTGAAAAACCATAATAAAAGCAATTCACACGCCAACTCTAAAATCCACAATTCAGGCAACGCAAAAGTAGATTTTAGCATTGACATCCATGTTGATTCTGATTCAAGATCGAGAGTCCGATCCCGATCAGAAGCTGATTCAGATTCTGATCAGGACCAAAACCAGGACCAGGATCAAGATAGCTAAAATTACAATCCTGCGGCGGTATAAAACTCTTTATATCGCCTGTTTTATGTATTTAAAGCAGATTTACATACAATTCCGGGAATCAAGAAAAAAGCGACTTCACAAAGAAATCGCCGTTTGCCATGATTAAGAATGAATGACCTCTCTCAATTCCAGATAACGCTCCAGCTTTCGTTTTACCCTCTGCAGTGCATTGTCTATTGATTTAACATGAGTATTCAGCTCATAGGATATCTCCTGGTAGGATTGTCCGTCCATGTACAGCGCCAGCACCCTCCGCTCCAGATCACTCAGCAGCGCTGCCATTTTAAGCTCGATATCGTCTGCGTTTTCCTGATTGATAATCCATGCTTCCGGATTCATGATCTTGGCAGCAGGAATGATATCCATCAGAGTATGTGTAGAATCTTCATCGTAGATGGGCTTATCCAATGAAACATAGGAATTGAGCGGTAAATGCTTCTGCCTTGTCGCGGTCTTGATGGCCGTTATGATCTGCCTGGTCACACAAAGCTCAGCAAAGGCTTTGAAAGAGGAAAGCTTGTCCTCTTTATAATCACGCATGGCTTTAAAAAGCCCGATCATCCCCTCCTGAATGATATCCTCTTTATCTGCACCGATCAGGAAATACGGTCCAGCCTTCGCCCGGACAAAATTACGGTATTTATTGATCAAAATTTCAGAAGATTCCCCATCCCCGCCTTGAACGCGCCTGACAAGTGCTTCATCGTTCAATTTTGCAGGATGGTCTGCCAGGCTAACTCCGAAGTCTATACTCACTATAGGATCCCTCCAATATGTTTGATGAGTCAATATCCAGCCAGCTTCCAGATAGTTGCCTATGTAACTAAAACCGTCCTTACGATGCGGGCCGCCTAAATCCTGTTGATTAGTATAAATTTATATTAACAGGGGGCAGGCATGAAAGATATCAGCAAATATCGACTAATATTGACAGACTTCATTTACTGCGGTCAGAGAATTTCACTGAACTTCGGGTAAACAACGAAGATTTTCGCTTTTTTTAAGTTCCGTACTGGGCGGTGAGGTTATATTTCCTGCAGATTCATAAGGAATTTTAGGGAGATATTAAGGAGAAAGCCCTAGTTTAAATTAAGGATTGCCTGCATATTTTCTCATTTCCAGTCTGCACTATAATTAAAGAGCCATTTCATCCTTTATCTAAAACAGCAAGGACCAATCGGAAAACGGACAATCTTTCTTCCGTTGGACTGGTTAGTGAAATTGAGGCTTTGCCGGAGGTGCTGCACTTAATTGCCTGCCGCTAAAAGAATCCTGGACCTGGGAGATCGCGAAGCAGGCTGCCCGAATTTCAGCGGGCAGCCTCTATCATTTTTCAAAAATATCATGAAGATGGGACCAATCTTTAATCCGCGGCATCTGGAGATCCTGATTATAAGATTGATCCATCACAACTGCCTTTACTTTTTCACCTGCAAGAGTGCGTAACACTGCCGGTTTGTCATCAAAATAATAATCAAGCTCCAGCTCCTGTATGGTGCGTATTTTTTCTTCATCTTTCATTCCGCAGAAAAATCTCTCAGGGTGGATTGGAAAACCCTGCTCCTGCATCCATTTCTTCGTCCGTTCCCCATGTTCAGCCGGCCTGGCGGTGATGTAGTATATCTCATGGCCCTCCCTGTCCAGCTGCTGCAGGGCTTCCACTGCTGATTCTATTGGCGGGCAGGTTGTATAATAAATCTCTTCAAGCAAGCCGTTCCACATTGCCTTCCCCTGTTCTGCATCCATTCCGAAAGGTTCATGGATTTCAACAGTTTTTAAAGCGCGGAATACTTCCAGAGGAATCTTTTTGCTTAATTTTTTCTGATATAGACTAAATGCGTGCTCGCGAAGATTGATCAGTGTGTCGTCGATGTCAAAGCCGATTCTCATTTTCCTGGCCCCTTCATAGAATGATTGACAGGATAGCCGATGAACTTAAAATCAGGACCTACCGGGTTCATGCTGTAATCCTTAAATTCAAGCGCATCTGACATTTTTTCAAATCCGGCTCCTTCGAAAAAAGTTGGTGCATTGCGCCCGCCTATTATCTTGGGAGCAAAATATAACACAACCTTATCCACCAGTCCCTGTTCAAGGAAGGCTGCATTTACGGTCCCGCCGCCTTCTATCAGAAGTGATGAAACCTGATTCTCGCCTAAAATACGAAGAAGCTGGACAGCGTCAACTCCAGTGGAGCTGTTTGTAGTAAAAACCTTGATTCCCAGTTCCTTAAGCCGATCCATTTTTTGATCATCGTAACGGCTTCCGGTGAATATCCATGTTTCAGCTTCCTTATCCTGTATGACTTTCGCATCCAGCGGAATTCTTAGCGTGGTATCCATGATCACCCTGATGGGATTGCGGCCATTCGGGACGCGGGCAGTAAGGGACGGGTCATCATGAATGACGGTGCCGACGCCAACTAAGATCGCCTTGTTTTCATTTCTCAGCTTTTGGACATCGAGTCTTGCTTCCTCAGATGTAATCCACTTGCTGTGATTGCTGCGGGAAGCAATTTTTCCGTCCAAAGTGATTCCTGACTTAAGGGTGACAAATGGAAGCTGCTCTGCAATAAATTTATTGAATACCTCATTCATCCTTATCGATTCCTGTTCAAGGATCCCGGTAATCACTTCTATACCTGCCCCTTCAAGAATACCTATTCCGCGCCCAGACACGAGAGGGTTGGGATCTCCGGCTGCAATAACAACCCGTTTAATGCCTGCTGCCACGATTGCCTCCGCACATGGTCCAGTTCTTCCATGATGTGAACAAGGTTCGAGAGTCACATAGATAGTCCCTCCGGCCGCTTCCCCGCCAGCCATCCGGAGCGCATGGATTTCAGCATGAGGCCCTCCCGCCATTAAATGGGCACCTATTCCGACAATCCGGTTATGATTTACAATCACTGAGCCAACAAGAGGATTGGGGTCGGTCTGCCCCTTCATGGCAGCCGCACTCTCCAGGGCCAGCTTCATATAAAACTCATGGCTGCTCATTCGTGTACCCTTCATTCTGCATGTGACCGGAACGGTTGATTTTAGTCTGCAGATATTTTTCATTGAACTCTGATATATCTCCCCATATCGGTGTCCTGCCTGTAACAAGCATCCCGGACTCCTCTAGCGCTTTTAGCTTCTTTGGATTATTCGTAATCAGGGTTACCGGCTTGCTCCTCAGTGCTTTCAGAACCGAGATGGCATCGCTGTAATTCCTTGAATCATCAACAAACCCTAACTGAATGTTTGCATCGACGGTATCATAGCCATTCTCCTGCAGAACATAGGCCATTGCCTTGCTGAATAAACCGATTCCCCTGCCTTCATGATTCGCGAGATAAAATAGAGCCCCAGTACCGTGTTCTGCAATCATCTTTAAGGACTGCTTTAGCTGATAGCCGCAATCACAGCGTTTACTGCCGAATATATCACCTGTATGGCAGATGGAATGCATGCGGATCAAGGCATCTTCACCTTGTTCAAAATCTCCGTAAACCAGGACACTCGATTGCTGCAGCTCCGCCAGGTTCTGTGAAGACAGCTTATCTATGATCTTTTCGTAGCTTGTTGTTTCTTCGTCACAATTAAGCCAGCAATACCATTGAAATACAGTGGTTTCTCCATATAAATTTACAGGAAGCTTGATTGGACCGACCAGATATATCGCTCCCTGATCTGTGCCAATAGTCTCGATTTTATCTTTTAGTATGGATATGACTCTTTCATCTAATTTGGTTACATTCATAAACAGAACATCCTTTTTCTATTAGTGTGTTTCTTTTTTCCTTCCGGCATGTAATATATTATCAAATTTAACACCCTAAGAGTTATAAAAAAGTTTGGGGTGCGCCGGGGCTGCGTTATTAATTTATATGATAAAAGATTATAATACTTATGCCGATCCATTTTATCGTATAGAAATGAGTGTGAATAATGAGAATCATTGTAATTGGGGCAGGAATCCTGGGAGCATCCACCGCTTACCGGCTTGCGAAGGCAGGTGCTGATGTTATCATCGCCGACCGCGGGGATGATGGAGGGGCTACCGCTGCCGCTGCAGGTATCATCTGCCCATGGATCTCACAGCGCCGGAATAAAGCATGGTACAAGCTGGCCAGGGAAGGGGCCGCTTATTACCCTTCTTTGATTGATGAATTGGCTGAAGTCGGGGAAACCGATACTGGCTATGACCGTGTAGGGGCCATATGCCTCCATACCGATCAGAATAAATTACAAAAACTGAAGGAAAGGGCAATAGAGCGAAGGGAAAATGCTCCTGAAATGGGAGAGATCCAGATAATATCCCCTGAAGAAGCAAGAGAATTATACCCGCTGCTGGACGAGGAGTTCAGTGCCGTTTATATATCCGGGGCCGGCAGGGTAAATGGCAGATCTTTAAGAGATGCTTTGTTAAAAGCCGCAAAGAAAAGCGGCGCAAGGTTTATTTCAGGCCATGCTGAACTTCTTAAAGGAGAACGAGCAGTCGCAGGGATCAAAACTAATACAGAGATTATCCATGCAGACAGAGTGATAGACTGCGGCGGGGCATGGAGCGCGAGTCTGCTTGCCCCGCTTGGAATACAATTCAAAGTCAGCTTCCAGAAAGCCCAAATTGTCCATATGGAGCTTCCGGATATACAGACTTCCCGCTGGCCTGTAGTCATGCCTCCCGGGAGCCAGTATCTTCTCTCCTTAAGCGACAACAGCATCCTCTGCGGAACCACCCATGAAGACACAGAGACCTTTGACCCAAGGCCGACAGCAGGAGGAGTTCAAGATATCCTGTCCAAGGCTTTTTCCGTGGCACCCCGCCTCTCTAATGCCACTTTGCTGGAAGTCAGGACTGGCTTCAGGCCTTATACACCCGGCTATCTTCCGGTGATCGGCCATGTGCCTGGCTGGGAGGGCCTGATCGCAGGAAATGGACTGGGCGCCTCAGGTCTCACCACCGGCCCCTATCTCGGCTCCCAGCTTGCAGATCTGGCCCTGGGAAGGGAGCTTGATATCAACCTGAAGGATTATGATATTGAGAACGCTCTAGAGTATTTATAGAATTATAATCTGTGACATAACCTTATAGCGTTTGTTTAAGTTGTAATTCATATGGTGGAATATGAAGGCTGGATGGCTTCTTTTATCCAGAGTACTCATTTCATGCCCAGCTCTAAGTAAAGAGAACTTTTCAAAAAATCCTTGTTATTTTTTCCACTGAAATAAAAAAAGAGTCCGGCTGGATATTATCCGGACTCCTTTTTCCCGATGCAGCTGTTCTTTCCAGCCCTGCTGCAAGACTATATAAACAAAAGAAGACTCAATGCCATTATGGCCATTCCACCGATTAAGCCATAAATAGACAGATGGTCCTCGTCATACTTTTTTGCGGCCGGAAGCAGTTCGTCAAGTGAAATAAAAACCATAATCCCGGCAACCGCTGCAAAAATAATACCGAACATGATGTCATTGAGGAATGGCATGAGAATAAAGTAAGCAACGATGGCTCCCACCGGCTCAGACAGCCCGGAAAGAAAAGATAATTTAAATGCTTTCTTCTTATCCCCGGTTGCAAAATAAACGGGCACCGAGACAGCTATGCCTTCAGGAATATTATGAATGGCAATCGCAAAAGCAATGGCAATGCCGAGGGCCGGATCCTGCAGGACCGAAGCAAAAGTCGCGATTCCCTCTGGAAAATTGTGAATGGCGATGGCCAGTGCAGTAAACGTTCCCATCTTTAGAAGAGCCGGATCGACAGCCGGATTTCGGGGTGGATTCATTTCCTCAACTGTTTTTAACTCATGCGGATTCCCCTGCTTAGGTATGAATTTATCAATGGCCGCTATTAATAGTATCCCACCGAAAAATCCTGCCACAGTTGCCCAATTCCCGCCCGTTTTACCCAGAGCGTTCACGAGCGCATCCTTTGCTTTCACAAAAATTTCAATCATCGAAACATATATCATGACACCAGCAGAAAAACCAAGTGCTATTGAGAGAAATTTAGTATTTGTTGTTTTAGTAAAAAACGCCAGCAGGCTGCCGATACCAGTTGCAAGTCCTGCAAATAAAGTCAGCCCGATCGCTAGCAATACGTTTTCCTCCATGTGTTTCCCTCCCTTAGCATATAAGTATGAAATATAGCGCAAAAAGTTTACTATATCCAACATTTTAAATAACAGCTAACGATTTTGAGCAAAGCGAAAATAGTTGTACCAGCTACTGCCCAGGGTTTGTGTAATTTTCTAATTCAGACCCCATACTCATAGCTTCTGCTGGTACATTACTACATTAGCTTTTTAGACAGTTATTGCTTTAAAAATAGTTGGACCAGATTGTCAGGATTGTAGTATGCGTGACTTTTGACAGCTTGAGGCGGTAATCCATTTAGTGCATGTATGCGGCAGCAGCCAAAAAAAGAGGCTGCCCTGAAAGCATATGCTTCCGGGCAGCCTCTTGAAACTGTTTCTAATCCAAAATCTCTATTTCTTTTTTTGTTTTCGTTATCGTGCGAATGTCTGATTTCAAAAAGGCCGAAGTACCGCCCCCCAACTTCCTTTTATTGCAGATTTCGCTTCTTGTTTAATGCCAGATATGGTCAATCTTTTCTCTTCCTTTATATCGTCAAGCTTATGCCGCCTGAAAATCCACAATCATACAAGAATTTCAGTCCTATCCTTCCCTCTGCCTGACTATCATCCTATTTTTCACTAAGCCTTTATGCCTGTTTTTAAACAGAAAAATAAGTCATAAGTAAGAGGAATAATACGATTGACATGAATTTTTAATAAATAATACATCTATTAGTAATGTTTTTCTGATAAATTATAGTAAGATAAGAAATTAATTTTATGGGAGAAAAGAATGCAATGGAGAGTAAGAACTGCAAACTTCAGCAAAAAATAAATGACCTTTTAAATAGAAGCCATGAGATTAAAAAGGAACTGGATAAAACACCTCATCAGGATAAAAGCAGGTTCAGGGCCTTATTATCCAGTCTTTTGAAAGTACATAATGACTTGGACAAAATGAAGAATTAACTTTAATGCAAGAGGAAAAGCGGGAAAGGTACCCTCTCCCGCTTTTCACTTATCCTTTTACTTGTGTCTTCCACGTATGGTTTAAAACTCTTTGCCAATTTTCATAGGCTATCTTCCGAAGATCGCTATCCCCGAAGCCCCTGGCTTTCAATGCAGACAAAAGCTTTGGCAGGCCGGTGACATCCCCTATTTCATTGGGTATAAATGTTCCGTCAAAATCAGATCCAAAAGCAACATGGTCAACTCCGAACTTTTCCGCTATGTACTCAATATGCCTTACGATTTCGGTCAGGGGTGTATCCGGATCCCCCCCGCCATCCTGACGAAGCATGCTGACTGAGAAATTTATTCCGGCAACTCCTCCGCTTGAAGCGATTTCCGCCAGCTGACTGTCGGTAAGATTTCGTGAATGGGCACAAATGGAATGGGCATTCGAATGGCTGGCCACTATGGGGGCATCAGATATTTCTGCCGTATTCCAGAAGCCCTTCTCAGTTAGATGCGAGGTATCTATCATGATTCCGAGCCTGTTGCACTCCTTCACTAAGCGGATTCCATCCCCCGTTAGTCCGCCGCCAGTGTCTGGGGAGGATGGATATTGAAACGGTACTCCCTCGCCATACCGATTCGGCCTGCTCCATACAATCCCAAGTGACCTCAGTCCTTCTTTATAAAAATGATGAAGGTTCCTGAATTCAGGATCGATAGCCTCTGCTCCTTCTATATGATACACCGCTGCCATGACTCCGTGTTTCATGCAGTCTGCTAATTCTTCAGCCTTCTTTATTACTTTGACCCTCCCGTTTGATTCCTTTTCCATTTGAAACAGCTTTCGGGCCATCGCTGTTGTATGATTTAAGGCATATTCATGGGAAATAGGGTCTGCAAGTGGAACCTGATACCCTTGTCCTGTCATGATAGTCTTTTCCCCCGGGTCCGGATTTGGCGTATACATCGCGAAAAATCCGCCGGCAAATCCTCCCCTTACTGCACGGGGATAATCCAGATGCCCCTTATGCGAGTCCTCATAAAAGGATCTAGTCTCCCCTTTTTTTCCCAATAGTAAATCTAATAGCGTATCATTGTGACCATCAAATATCGGATACATGAGCTGAAATACACCTCCTGAAATTTCTGATATCTCTATATTAGCATATGCTTCATTTTTCAATGTCAATATCTCTGAATGTTTCACGTAATGGATTGGAAATATTATCCTCATTGTCTATTTAAGCTCATTATCTTATAATTTTCTAGAAACATAGTTTTGATACATAAAAAAAGGGAGATATGCATGAAAAAACTGGGCGCCATTTTATTATCATTGTCTTTGCTGCTTGCCTTCTTTCCGGGTATTACACACGCAGCTCAATCACCCCAATTCAACAGTGACCTGAAAACCTATTTGGAAAAGGTAAGTATGATTCGCGGGAAGGAAGTGACCAAAGCGGATCTTGAGAGAGCGCTTGCTGCTTACGAAACCACTCTGGCTGACTTCGATAAGGTAAGTGAACTCAATTTCTTTATGGGCAGGGTCATCAAGAAAGATCTAAGCAATCTAGATGGTATATATGAAGAATATGAATTGGATGCTGTAAGCCTTGAAAAGCTTATGCAATCTTATGGCGAAGAGCTGAGTGACTATATATATGTGGATGATCTTTATGATGCTGTTTCTTCCTACCTGGATGAGCCGGATTCCGAAGAAGAAGAAGAAGACGGAGAGGTTGTTCAGGATCCCACCTTTGAGGAAGATCTTCAGAATTATTTAGAGGAAATATCCGCAACCCGTGGCATTCCAGTCACCAAGACATTTATTGAAAACTATCTTGCGGGCTGGGAAGATGAGCTTGCCTACTACAAAAATGTGGAAGAAGTCCGTGAAACACTGGGAGATGTTATCCAAAAGGATTTTAGGAATCTGGATTACTTCCAGGAAAATTACGGATTAACACAGGCTGAATTATTTGCCCTCCTCGAAGAAAACGGAAAAAAAATCGACGATTATATTTTCATTGATCAATTAGAAGAGGATGTATGGAGCTTCACAGAGGGCGGTGATTCAGATGAAGAGGTCGCTGAGGACATGATGCCGATTTTTGAAGATGAACTTGGTTTAACACAGGCCGAGCTGACTAGGATAGAAGATCATCTAAATTCAATTGAATCTAAACTTGCCGATCCAGCCATTCTTGAACGAATGGAGGCGCTTGGGGACAGGATGGCCGGTTTTGACGATTTTGAAACCATGGATGAACTTCAACCGGCTGATATCGCAGAAATGATTGCAATCTATGATGAGTTTTTGGCAATCTTTGATTTAAAGGCAGCTTACTTTCTCGTGAAGGATGGCCAGGATCATCCCATAACCATCGCAGACCTGCTTAAACTGGATGAACTAAAAGGGGCAAACCTTAAAATCATGCTTTATAACTCAAAGGGCGATTTCCTTGCCGACTTGATTATAACAGGCGAAATGGTGGATTCAGATGTTATCCAGGATAAAGGAAACCAGATTAAAGAGACTGTCAAGGAAGTTAAGCAGACCGCAGCAGCACCTAAAAAGGAGAAACCTGCACATTTGATTAAAACTGCAAAAAAGCCAGAATCCTCTCTTAAGACGGTAAACGGCGCAAAGCTTCCAAAAACAGCTTCCAGTTATATACCCAATGCAGCCATTGGACTGATTGTGATCCTTTCCGGGCTTTTCCTGTTTAGAAAAATGAGGAAAGCATAGGATGACAAGATGGAATAAAAAGATCAACCGCCCTGGGCGGTTGATTCTTCTTCTATGTTCATTAATGCTGATAGGCGGCGGAATCTGGTTCTCGACGACAAATTTGTATAAATTCGCAATGGGATATTTCCTATACAAAACTTCTTCCCCTGCACCAGCAGGCAAAGAAAGTCAGGCATCTGCAGCTCCTTTGAAAAAAGAGAAGCGCGCCCCGGGTGTTCTTTACACGGTACGGCCTCAGCAGGGCGATCTAATCGGAGATTTAATCATTCCTAAACTCAAGGCAAAGCTTCCCATCTATCATGGAACTGATGAGGACGAACTTGTAAAGGGAGTAGGTCATTTCGCAGGCAGTGTCCTTCCCGGTGAACAGGATAATTCAGTCCTTTCCGGCCATAGGGACACAGTTTTTCGAAAGCTGGGTGATGTGGGCGAGGGAGACGAACTCATCGTACAAACCTCAGCTGGTGAATTTACCTATAAAGTTTACAAGGTCCGGATCGTTGATGCCAATGACCGTACCGTCATCGTACCAAAACCGAGGGCAACTCTTACGGTAAGTACCTGCTATCCCTTTCATTTTGTAGGTTCTGCCCCAGAACGCTATGTCCTGACCGCATATCTTTCAAAACAGAAGCTGGCTGATTGAATGGCATCCATTCCTATTCAGCCAGCTTTATCTGTATTCTGTCCGAATTTAGACGAATTTCTGCACTACCCTTCCCTTCCCGTCTGAAACTTCAACCTCCGCCCATGCCCCATTGATAAACGTCATTTGCGGGGGCATATGGCCGCAGTCAATATCGTAAACAACCGGGACTCCAAGCTCCTGTGTCAGCTCCAGGTAAACATCAGCTGCTTCGTACCCTTCAACCGGCTGGTTTGCCTTGCTCCTGCCAAACATGATTCCTGATATTCCCTTGAACCAGCCTGTCAGCTTTAATTGCAGGAGCGTCCTCCTCAATTCAGTGCAATTCATCTCGCAATTTTCGAAGTACCAGAGAATTGGTTCATGTCCAATATGCTTCTCCCGGAACCGGTCAATATCTGCAAATGGAGTCCCGGCGATGTGTCTGATTATATCCAGGCATCCGCCCAGAAGCCTGCCTTGCATCCTGGCTTCCGCGCAGCCTGCCGCTTTCCATACTGCAGGCTCTGAAAGATAAAAAACACAAGGCGAAGGGTGCTCATGATTCCACTCTTTCTGGTAAAGGAGCGAAGAAGTTTGGGAAACAGCACTGCCTCTCTTTGTTGTAAGCACCTGCTCCCACATGGCAGTAGTGCTGTCAGAAAATTCACCCCTGAGATCCACCAGATTTGTTCCATGTGCCGTAGCTATACCCGTTTTCAGGGTGATGGCAAGGAGGAGCAGGCTCACATCTGAATATCCCAGCACCCATTTAGGTGTGATCTTTTCAAAATCCACATACTCAAGGATTTCTATCAGCAGCTCTCCTCCCCATGGCGGGAGAATAAGCCCAACAGAAGGGGCCGAAAGAAGATGATTCAATTCCGAAGCACGAACCGCAGCAGGTGCTGATTTTGCCTTCTCCTGTTTCCAAGCGGTAGCACCCAGCTCAATACCGTACCCCTTTTTTTCAAGCCGCCTGCAAGCCTGGTGAAGAAGGCCGTGCAGTTCTTCCGGTACACCTGATGAAGGGGCAGTGACAGCAATTGTGTCGCCGCTTTTAAGCTCCGGATAAATGATCAGGATTATCCCCCCTCTTAATTTTTCATTATTTTACCAATATTTGTACTAAGCGGCAATGAAAACCTGCTTTGCTGGCAAAGTTTAAAAAAAACAGGTTAGAGGTAAAAAGCCAGATGAAGTTAACTAAAAAAGGGGCGAATAAATCATGAACAAAGACTTCTCAAAAATTTATATAGATGGAGTTTGGAAAGTTGGCTCAAGTACAAAGAAAATGAAGAATACCAACCCATTTACCGGCGAAGAGCTCACTTTAATACAAGCGGCAAGCAAAGAAGACCTCGACGAAGCCTATAAAGCGGCAGCACGGGCACAGCGGGAATGGGCAAGCGTTCTTCCCCAGATCAAAAGGAAGGTATTAGAAAAGGCAATAGGTATCATGGAAGAAAATCAGGCATTGATCACTGAGTGGCTCATAAAGGAAGCCGGAAGCACAGTCATGAAAGCTGGGGTGGAGCTGCAGGCATCCATCAGTATCATGAAAGAAGCTGCCTCCTTCCCGTTCCGGATGGAAGGGCGGATTCTTCCTTCCATCTACCCTGACAAAGAAAATCGGGTCTATCGCAGCCCGCTTGGTGTTATCGGCATCATAAGCCCTTGGAATTTCCCGCTCCACCTGGCCATCCGTTCAATTGGACCAGCCCTTGCTGCCGGGAATGCAGTGGTCATAAAGCCCGCTTCCGATACACCGGTCACTGGCGGCCTGATTTTTGCCAGCATTTTTGAAGCTGCCGGACTTCCGAAAGGACTCCTGAATGTAGTTGTAGGAAAAGGATCGGAGATTGGCGATGACATTGTCACACACCCCATCCCCCGCCTCATATCATTCACCGGATCTACTGAGGTTGGCAGGCATATAGGTGAGCTGGCAGGCAAAAATCTGAAAAAAGCTGCCCTCGAGCTCGGAGGCAACAATGTCTTTATCGTGCTGGAGGATGCTGACCTGGATTATGCGGTGGAATCAGCCCTCTTCGGCAAGTTTTATCATCAGGGGCAGATATGCATGGCTATTAACCGGATATTTGTTCATGAAAACATAGTCGATGCCTTCACTGAACGCTTCACTGCGATGGCAGCCAAGCTGAAATATGGCTCCCCGGCAGAGGAGGATACGCATGTAGGGCCTCTGATAAACCGGGCTCAGGTCGATCGCATTCTGAATGATATCCAGGAAAGTGTCGGACAGGGAGCCGAAGTCCTGTTAGGCGGAGAAGTGAAAGGCAATGTCCTTCAGCCTACTGTATTATCCGGGGTAACCAATGACATGCCGATTGCCGTCAATGAAATTTTCGGCCCGGTGGCAGCAATCATTCCTTTCTCTTCCCAGGAAGAAGTGATTGAAATGGCCAATTCCTATCCGTTTGGACTCAGCGGAGCTGTTCATTCGGGAGAAATCGAGCGCGGTGCAAAGCTTGCCCATTCCATTCATACAGGGATGATACACGTAAACGACCAGACCGTAAATGATGAGGCACATGTACCCTTTGGAGGAGAAAAAGATTCTGGTCTCGGACGGTTTAATGGTGAATGGGTCCTTGATGAGTTCACCACACTCAAATGGATAGGAATACAGCATGGCCGCAGAAATTATGGAGCTTTTACTGAAGGATTAAAATGACAGAACAGAACCGGGTCCCAGTACCCGGTTTTTTTTTCGTAAATGGATTTAAGCGATAAAATGATTAACAATTCTAAAAATATTTAATTTATAATTTTTATTATAGAAATTTTATAGTTTTACTATGGTAATAAATGCTATAATTTTAGAATGAAAGTTTAGCCGGTCCTGGTAATAATACGTTTAAATATGGAGTGTAAATATGAATGACAATAAGACCCAGCCGCTTGGTGGCCTGCTAAGTGAAACACTGAACCTGATAAGAGCTGTCGGAACGCCTGCATTTGGATTAGCAGAAAAACAGTACATGGATTTCCAGCACGGCTTCACTGCTGACGATCCAGGCCATCTCCTTGCCTGCATACATTCTGAGCTCAAGAATATCAACGAGAGGATTCTTGATATGACCTGGCTCAATGAGCATCTTCGAATCCTTAATGATTTTGGCAGAACCTGTTCCGAGACGCTGGATGAAAAAGTGCTGATGGAAGAAGCTTATAATCTTGTTTCACAGGTTATGCCGACTGACGCTTTCTTTATTGCCTTATACGATAAAGAAAATCAGAAAATTCAAATACCCTTTATGATGGATGATGGTGAATTTATTTTGGGAACAGAAATACCTTTTGATGATAACAGCTTCACCGCAAAAGTTATCACATCAAAGGAAACCATCCATGGTAAAACGGCCAAGGAATTGGATGAATTTAATTATATAATCGGAACCGGTGAAGGAAATACCTGTATTTTTGTCCCTTTATTAATTGATGATCAAGTAAAGGGAGTCATATCCGCACAAAGCAACCATGAGTTTGCCTACAGGAGGGAGCATGAAGACCTCTTGAAGATCATTGGTAACCAGGTTATCAGCTCTATCGTAACTGCCAGGCTTTATTCAGAGAATTATGAGCTCTCTCAGACAGATGAAATGACCAGCCTGGGAAATTACCGTGCTTTTCACTCCGATTTGGAAAAAATGATGACGAGCAGCAATGCGCCGGTTGCATTACTGATGATTGATTCTGATGGACTAAAAGGAGTCAATGACCATTTCGGCCATCAAGCCGGAGATCTGTACTTAAAAAGACTCGCAAACGGTATGAAAAGACTCTCTTCAGCGAATCGGAAGGCCTACCGCTATGCAGGTGATGAATTTATGTTCATTATAAGGGATGCCTTACATGTGGACCTTGAAAGCATTTTCCTTGAGTTGAAGTCCTTTCTCAATAATAATCCCCTGAACTTCCAGGGCAGTACAGTCAAAGTATCCATATCTGGAGGAGGAGCTTTCTACCCTGAAAAGGCTGATTCCGCTGAGGCGCTAAAAAAATGTGCAGATCTTGCGTTATATGAAGCCAAGCGCAATGGCAAAAACCAATTCATCCTCTACAGCTGAACTTCTATAAAAATTATAGGGACCCGCCGCAGGTCTCTTTTTAATGTCCATAAAAACTGTGAATCCCTTATAATATTTCTCCCCTTTACATGGAAATCTGTCCAAACCTTCAACACCTCTCTCCCTCTCCTGTCAAGGCCGAGTGGTTACGAAAAGAACACGGTAATGCCATAGCAGATGGCAGAGATGCCCGCTGCCGCCAAAGCTGGCTTTAATTTAAACCTTGCATAGCTGATAACAGGAAGATCCAAAATTCTGGCAATGGTATTGGTATCATCACTAAGCGGAGAGGCAAAGGCGCCAAAGGTACCTGAGGCAAATACGGCACCTATGACAAGCGGAAGGGAAATTCCATTAGAGTCAGCAATGGAAATTCCGAGCGGCATTAGTATACCCCATGTTCCCCAGGCTGACCCGATTACATAGGAGACCATCCCCCCGAATAAAAATAAAAGGGGAACCAATGCCGAATGGGGAATCCACCCTGTGTGGCTGGTAATGAATCCTGCAAAGCCAAGCTGTTCTGTTGCCGAAGAAAGCCCCCAGACAACTGCAAGCAGCGTGATGACTGACATCATCTCATTCCCTCCCTCAATAAAGCTTGTCAGGAGCTCAGCTGTTTTTAATCGCTGTATTCTTAAAAAAATGAATAAAAGAATGACTGTCAGCAAAAGGGCAGAAAGCATCGCGCCCATTACATCTGCGTATATGAACGCAGATAAAAAACTCCTCCCCTCCTGCCGGCCATCCCACCAGGTAAATGCAAGAGTAAAAAGAATAGCAAGTACTAATGGGAGAATCAAATTCCAGGGTTTAGAGGGAAGAGAAACGTGGACAGCTGCATCGCAGTCATGCCAATCATCCCCCGCTCCATTCTTGTCAATTTGATCAGGATCGCTGCTTCCTCCCGTATGCGATTTGTGAAAGAAGCTTAAATAAATTCCTACCAATATCATGGAAAAGGAAAAAAAGTTAAAAGGTATGCTCTTGATGAAGAGTGTATAAGGATCAACCGTAATTTGTTCATTCTGCAGGGACAAATCCACTATGGAAGTCATGTATCCCACAAAGGCCGTTGCGATGGGAATCAAAACAATGACAGGTGTGGCAGTCGTTTCAATTACAAAGCCAAGCTCACGGGTAGACATGCTGACCCGTTTTAACAGAGCCCTCATGATCGGGGCTATCGTCACAAAACGGAAGCTTGGAGCAGCAAAAGTGCCCAGGGTGGAAACATAGGTCAGAAGAAGTGCCTCTTTTTTTGTATGAATCCTTTCTGAGGCAGCCTCAACAAAGCCTTTAATTCCCCCGGAAACCTTGATCATCCCGATCAGCCCTGAAAAGGAATATAGAAAAAGCAAGATTTTGATATTACCTGGGTCTAATAATCCCTTTACAAGAAAGTCCAGGGTTTTCTGCAGACCTCCTGCAAGCGTTGGCTGTAATAAGAATGAACCAGTCAGCAGCCCGGCAACTAAGCCGGGAAGTACCTGTTTCGTTTTAACGGCTATCGGTATTACCAAAAGGAACGGGATGATGGAAAGCCACTCTTTATCCATTTACCACACCTTCCCTTCCGCTTTTTGAATAGCGTGTGATGGAAAGCATATTTTCATGCAATTTAAATCTCTTGGAGTGGTAAAAAGCGGTGAGAAAAAAGCTCACGCCGGTTTTTCTAAATCTTTTCATTGAAGTATGCTTTCTGACGCGAAGATTAAAGTCAAAGGCACAAAGTAAAAAGCCAGCCAGATCCAATATCATCAACAAAGCGTTAACGTCACCGAAGATTGAATCATAACTCATGGCAAAGCCTTTTACACAAATAAGGAAAAAGAGAACGGGCTCGGTTTAGTAGCCCCCTTCAAATTCTTTAAAGCTCATAGTGGGGAGCCAGGATTAGACTGGCGAAAGAACCATGGCATTACCATTTTAAATCATACTGCCAGTAATCACCCATTTCTATATGGATAAATAACTGAGCAATAAATAAGCGTGGCTATCCTTATTTTCAATGTTTCCTTCTGAGGTATGTGGAAAGATATAAATGGGGTGTCAATTGAATTGCTCATTCTTCCTGCGTGAGGACTTTTCGAAATGAAGGCGTTTAAATAGCGGATAAGCAGCATAAGTCTCCCCAAAAAACTGTTAATCCATGAGGAACTTAAGCTGGATGGCTATAACTCACTTTTGCTTTGGGATTTCGTAGAGATAACTCCAAATGCTTTAATTCCTGATATACGAATTCTGTACCATCTCTTTTAAGCCTTTGGTTCAAATTCACGTGGCAAATCATTTTCTATTATATGGTCCAGCCATGCTGGCAACTTTTTTCAACTGTGTGATATGTAATTCTAAAAATAACCTTTTTTCAAAAGAGCTTTCTAGAAACTTTTCAGTGTCTTTAAAATATGTAGGTCCTGGAAGTAACTTCTGCATAAGTTCTGCACCATTACCGCCTCTATTTCTTTTTAGCTGATTTAAGGGTAAATAAGCCATTAAAATCTTTAAAAGCTATTAAAGAAAAGAGGCGGCATTTTAAGTGATGCGAGAATGGGAGGAATCCTTTACTTGAAAGCCATTGTTGCTTTTATAGCTTTTTTCCAGCCTTCATATAATTTATCTCTACTGCTCTCAGTCATTTCCGGTTCAAAAGTGCGATCGATCGCCCATTGGCGAGAAATCTCTTCCTGGCTCTCCCAGTATCCGATGGCAAGCCCTGCAAGATAGGCCGCCCCAAGTGCAGTCGTTTCATTTATTACCGGTCTTTCAACTGGTACATTTAAAATGCCGCTCTGGAATTCCATCAAGAAATTATTACTCACCGCACCTCCATCCACACGGAGGGTTTTCAGCTCAATGCCTGAATCGGCTTCCATTGCAGACAGGACATCCTTTGTCTGGTAAGCAAGTGATTCCAGGGTCGCCCTTACGAAATGTTCCTTGGTCGTTCCCCTGGTCAAGCCAAAAACCGCTCCTCTTACATCACTATCCCAGTATGGGGTCCCAAGTCCGACGAACGCCGGCACTACAAAGACGCCATCGGTGGATTCCACTTTTACCGCATAATCTTCCGAGTCCTTCGCATTCTTAAGCATCCTCATCCCATCACGCAGCCATTGGATCGCTGAGCCGGCAACAAAAATACTTCCTTCAAGGGCATATTCAACTTTGCCATCCAAGCCCCAGGCAAGTGTTGTCAGCAGACCATGCTCTGACCTGACAGCCTTTTCACCAGTATTCATAAGCATAAAACAGCCTGTCCCATACGTGTTTTTTGCCATGCCTTTTTCAAAGCATGCCTGCCCGAACAGCGCCGCCTGCTGGTCTCCGGCAGCACCAGCAATCGGTATTTCCCTGCCAAAGAAGTGATAATCCACTGTGTTGGCATATACTTCTGAAGAAGACCTTACCTCAGGGAGCATGGATTCAGGAACTCCTAATATATCCAGTAGCTCATTATCCCATTTCAAGTCGTAGATATTGAACATGAGGGTCCTTGAAGCATTGCTGTAATCGGTGACATGTGCCTTTCCTCCAGAAAGCTTCCAAATTAGCCATGTGTCAATTGTGCCGAACAACAACTTCCCTTGATCTGCCTTTTCTCTGGCCCCCTCCACATTATCAAGGATCCACTTCACCTTCGTCCCTGAGAAATAAGCATCGATCAACAGACCTGTTTTCTCTCTAAAGAGATCGTTATAGCCCTTTTCCTTTAACTCATTGCATATGCCGCTTGTCTGCCTCGACTGCCAGACAATGGCATTGTAGACCGGCTTACCTGTTTCACGGTCCCAAACAACAGCTGTTTCCCGCTGATTGGTTATACCGATGCCGGAAACCTGCTCTGGGTTGATTCCTGACTCTGCCAGCACACTTGCAATGACAGCAAGAATGGAGCCCCATATTTCGTTTGCGTTATGTTCCACCCAGCCCGGGTTTGGGAAATGCTGGGTGAATTCCTTTTGAGCGGTGTGGATAATTTCACCTTTTTTGTTGAAAAGAATCGCTCTTGAGCTGGTCGTTCCCTGATCGAGTGCCATGATATAAGTTTCCATGAATATCCCCCTATTTCTTTATTAAGTTGTTATGCTGTCGCCTTAGATGATCCTAAATGGCCTGACTGTTTATTTCCTGATATGAAGGCGAGGACAAGTACGAGGGCAGAAATCCCAGTCACAGCCCAGAACATCGCGCTCATTTTTTCTGAAAACACAAGATCATAAAATACTGCCCCTAGCGCACCGCCCAATAGCGGTCCAATGACAGGAATCCAGGAATATCCCCAGTTTGAGTTTCCTTTACCCGGTATTGGAAGCAGGAAATGGGCGATCCTCGGCCCCAGGTCCCTTGCAGGATTAATGGCATATCCTGTCGTTCCACCCAGCGACATCCCGATTACGACAATCAATAGCCCCACAGCAATCGGATTCAGCCCTTCGGTAAACTTGTTTGCACCGATAAATAATAGACCTAAAACGAGAATAAAAGTACCGAACATTTCGCTAAAAAGGTTAGAGAACGTATGTGGAACTGCAGGGCCAGTTGAGAATACGCCAAGTTTTGCTCCAGGATCATTCGTAATTTTCCAATGGGGCAGATAATGAAGGAAAACTAGCGATGCTCCCAGTATTGCGCCAATCATCTGAGCCAGGATATAAGCAGGAACATCAGCCCAAGGAAACGAACCATTAATAGCAAGAGCAACAGTCACTGCCGGATTCAGATGAGCCCCGCTTATCGATCCGACTGCAAAAACACCCATTGTTACTGCCAGCCCCCAGGCTGCAGTAATAACAATCCACCCTGGATTGTTCGAGTACGTTCTGTTCAGTGAACTGCCCGCACCGATACCAGCGCCAAACACAATCAAAATCATAGTCCCAACTACTTCCCCCATAAACGGTGACATAATAACTCCTCCTTTTTTCTAATATAAGTGAATATTTTAAAGAAAAAAGGAGATTCACAGAAAAAACCCCTAATGGCTCTACTGTGAATCTCCTATTCTCCGTCACAAAATATTAACTTGTTTGAAGTATAAAACACATTGAAAGCGCTGTCAATATTTTCTGAAAACTTTTAGATCCATTTTGTTTTGTATGGCATCAAGTAACCAATCATAACAATGTTATGTAAACATTTCATTTTTAAAATACGGGAAGTCTGAATCCTATTATGGATAGGTTCAATGGTTAAACGGGATAAGTAAGCGGCCGAAGCAAGGAAATGTAATACAGTGAAGATATGCGCTCATACGAGGAATTGAAACGGTAATAGAAAGCTATATAAATTATAACTATAAGCGTAAAAGAAAAAACTGGAAGGCATGAGCCCGGTAGAATACCGGATTCACACCCGCCAATTAGAAGCTTTAAATAATTCTCTAGCTTATGGAGGTCACCACAACCTTTGTGTCATCCTCCTTAACCTGGACCTACTCGATTATTTCTGTGTGGAAGCACAGCTTCATATGTTCGATGAAAGTGTTCCCGAGATCAGTGAATGTCGCATTACCTCTTTTATGGATGGCTGTCTTAAATCCTGCCGCATTAGCTCCCGCCACAGTCTGGTAGCTGCATATGTCAGTGCATACTCCAGTCACATGAACCTTTTCAATTCCCTGCTCCCTAAGCATTTCTGCCAGGCCGGTTTTATAGAATGCATTATAATTGGTTTTAGGAATATACCATACCCGGTTCTTATGGACCTTATGCTGCTCATACCATTCCTTCAGATCACCGAAAAGTTCCTGGCCTTCCGTTCCTACTATGTTATGCGGAGGCCAAAGTTGAAAATGAAGATCATTTTCCTCATGTGCATCCATGGTAAACACCACGAGCTTTCCTTCCGAATAGAACTTATCCGCCTGGTCCTTAATATAAGGAACGATTTCCTGTGCCGGCCTCCCAGCGGTCAAACTACCGGCATCCGAGACAAAATCATTGCTCATATCCACTATGATCAGCGCTTCTTTACTCATTCCCTTCTCCTTTCACCTTTTAATATATTCAGTCCTGCTTTCTAAGCCTGATGAATTTCCGCTTACCCACCTGAATCACCATGCCATCGGCCGGCTGGATGGATGCGGTAAAATCTGTGAGTTTTTGATTATCGATCCTGACTCCCCCATTTAGAATCATCTTGCGAGCTTCTCCTTTTGAAGACTGAAGCCCCAGGGCCACCAGTAAGTCGATGGCTGAAATTCTTTCACCCGCCGGCCACCCTGCTTCAGGTATTTGAGAGGGGAGTCCGCCCTTTTGGAAGATATGTTTGAATTCGGCTTCAGCTTCAGCGGCAGGTTTTTCTCCGTGATACATTCTCACCAATGTTCTTGCTAATAACATTTTAGCATCCCTTGGGTGCAGAACGCCTCTTTCCAGGCGTTCTTTAAAGGATATTTTCTCATCCAGGGAGAGGTCTGTTGCCAGGTCGATATATTTTGCAACCAGTTCGTCAGGCACACTCATCGTTTTCCCGTACATTTCACTTGGCTTTTCATCTATCCCAATATAATTGAGTTTTGATTTTGACATTTTTTCTTTTCCATCTAATCCTTCTAATAATGGCAGCAGGATGGTTACTTGTTTCTCTTTTCCATACGCCTCCTGAAGGTGCCTCCCCATGAGCAGATTAAAATGCTGGTCTGTACCGCCAAGTTCGATATCGCTTTCCAGCTCGACTGAATCATAGCCCTGCATGAGGGGATAAAAGAATTCATGGAGAGACAGCGGCTTGCCTTCTTGGAAGCGGTCTGAAAAATCTTTCCGCTCCATGAGCCTCGCTACCGTGATCTTTGCGGCAAGCTGGATAATCTCATCCAGCCGCAGCTTCGACAGCCACTCTGAATTATAATGGAGCTCTACCTTATCCATATCCAAAATTTTGTTGAACTGGGTAAAGTATGTTGCTGCATTTTCTTTTACTTCCATGTCTGTCAGCTGCCTCCGGGCAGCTGATTTCCCAGTCGGATCACCAATCTTTCCTGTAAAATCCCCAATGATCAGCTGAATGATATGCCCGTGATCCTGAAACTGCCTCAGTTTATAGAGTACTACCGTATGCCCGATATGTACGTCCGGCGCAGAAGGATCCAGTCCCAGCTTCACCTTTAACGGCTTCCCATTTTGAACAGAATGTATAAGTTTTCTTTTTAGTTCTTCAACCGGCAGGATTTCATGAGTGCCATTTAAGTAAATGTCCAGCTGCCTTTTTACCTCTTGCAGCTGTTCTTCAGTCAGTGCCTTTTCAGCCTGCTTCATGTTTTATGTCTCCTTTTTTGAATATAAAAAAGACCACATCCCTAAATAAGGGACGTGGTCTTGCACGCGGTACCACCCTTGTTGAAGGCATAATGCCTTCCGCTTGGTTCCTGTAACGGTTCGGGCCGTTCCCAGCTACTTAATTTCACAGAGAAAGTTCAAGGAGGTAATTCACGGTATCTTTGACCGGTTCACACCACCCACCGGCTCTCTGGTACAGGGAGATATTCCGCTACTCATTCCTGTCATTACTTTTTTAATTGAATTTTTATCCAGTTTACTCCTTCATAAATTATAATGTCAATCATTATTTTTAACACAATTACTGATTTTCCTTCCTTCTCTCAGCCCATGCATGGAAACTGGACAGAAGCAGGAACAAACATAATAAGACGGTCGAGCGGATTTAGTTGCAGCCAGCCAGCAAGACCAGGGATGTGTACACCTGGCTGCAGGAAGCTTTAGGATACACGCAGCTCCGCCCCTTTCCAACAGAAAAAGAACGATACACTCCATCACCAGATGGCTGTGAATCGTCCTGATTTCTGCAATAATTATTTTACGACATCATGTCCGCCAAACTCGTTCCTGAGGGCTGCGACTACTTTTCCGGAGAACGTGTCTTCTTCGAGGGAGCGGTACCTCATCATAAGTGAGAGGGCAATGACTGGAGTTGCCACCTGAAGGTCAAGTGCCTCTTCCAGTGTCCATTTGCCTTCTCCAGAAGAATGCATAACTCCTTTTAGTCCTTCGAGTCGTGCATCTTTTGAAAATGCATTTTCCGTTAGTTCCATCAGCCATGAACGGATAACTGAGCCATTGTTCCAGACACGGGCTACCTGCTCATAATCAAAATTGAACTGGCTTTTCTCCAGAACATCGAAGCCTTCCGCGATGCTTTGCATCATTCCGTATTCTACTCCATTGTGAACCATCTTAAGGAAATGTCCGCTTCCGCTTTCACCGGCATAAAGGTAGCCGTTTTCCACACAGATATCCTTGAATATTGGCTCAACATGTTTGAATGCTTCAGGATTTCCGCCTACCATCGTGCAGGCACCATGCCTTGCGCCAGCCATCCCGCCGCTTGTCCCTGTATCCAGGAAATAAATCCCTTTTTCACTTAGGTCGTTTGACCGTGCCATTGATTCTTTATAGTTGGAGTTCCCGCCATCGATGATAATATCACCCTCGGCCAGAAGCTCCTTCAGTTCTTTTATTACATTATTAGTGATAGCCCCGGCTGGCACCATAATCCAGACAACCCGTGGAGCAGATAATTTCCCTACAAGTTCAGAAATGGAAGCAGCACCTTCAGCTCCCGCTTTGGTGATATCAGCCACAGCATTTTCATTCACATCATATGCAGCCACTTCATGCTTATGATCTAATAAATTCAATGAAAGATTATAACCCATTTTGCCTAAACCAATTAAACCGATTTTCATTTGCTACGCCTCTTTTTTATAAGTATTGGTATGGTTAATCAAAAAATATTTCATTTATAGGATACAATTCAAGAAATATTTTTTCAACATTCTCTATGCTATACTATTTTCAATAAAAACAAAAGGGAGAACCTCTAAATGAGCCAAAATTGTTTGGGAAGGATCCGTTCCTCTTATGCAGTATTCAGTGAAAAAGAAAAAATGATCGCAGACTATATCATAAAACATCCGGAGAAAATTATTCATGGAACTATCAATGAAGTCTCTGAGGATCTTAATGTAGCGGATGCAACCGTTTTCCGTTTCTGCAAGCGAATGGGCTTTAAGGGATATCAGGCAATGAAGATTGCCCTTGCCTCTGAAGTAATGAGCCCAATCCAGCAGATACACGAGGAAATTTCCGAACATGATGATGAAAAAGCCATTGCAGAAAAGATTTTTCGCTCTAATATCAGAACACTGGAAAATACCCTTCACTTTATCGACAGTGACAGCATCAAGGCAGCAGTAGATATTCTTAAAGGTGCGGATAGAGTGGAATTCTATGGTACCGGGGGTTCTGCGGTCATAGCAATGGACGCCTCTCATAAGTTCCTGCGGACAGGCATTAGGGCGTACTCATTCGCGGATTCCCATTTCCAGCTTATGAGCGCATCCCAGCTTACTAATAAAGACGCAGCAGTCGTTATCTCCCATTCAGGAACGAATAAAGATACCATAAGGATATTGAAAACAGCTGTAGAAAATGGAGCGGGAACAATAGGAATCACCGGCTTTGCGAAATCCCCCATCAGCCAGCAGGTGGAAATAGCCCTTTATACAAGCTCGGAGGAAACCGAATATCGCTCAGAGGCCCTTGCCTCCCGGATCGGTCAATTAAGCCTCATTGATGCACTTTATGTAAATTTAATGATTGCCAACAAAGAAAAAGCCCGTGAAGCGCTTGGGAAAATTAGGAACGCTATTTCTGAAACGAGAATATAGCCTGTTTAATTGGCTCTATTAGAAAGTGAAAAAGTTTACGGGTTCTGTAATCCACATCGGGCCATAGCCGGATTGTCTTTAGGGAGAGTTACATTATCCCCATTAAAAAGCCGTGGGTGCCCGGGAATAAGCAAAAGGGCACCGGCTCTGACCGATGCCCTTTTAATATGGATTTTGATATCAAAATCTGCTCCCTTTACATAACCGCTTTAAACAATATTATTGATAATATTCAGCATAGCGGGGATCATTTCTCAGCTTGCTCTCCATCGCCAGCCTTTCATCAGACAGCATGGAGGAATGGTTTCCTTCCTGCTGCGACTGATCCTCACCGGCTATTATCAGATTTTCTAACCGCTCTTCAGCCATAATCCATTCACCTCGCATGTTTAGGTACAGGTTCATATTGCCCCCAAATGAAAGCAAATATTCCTAATAAGGTTTTCCCGGGATTACAAGGCTTCCCTCCGCCTGGACCTTAATGCATCTATTATCAGGACCAATCCTGTCACTATATGCATAATCATCCCAAGAACCGGGAACCAGGCAATGCATGAGGTGATGATACCCAGCACGCTTCCGTGCCGGTTTTCTCTTTCTGCAGCCGAGATAATCAGGGTGATGAGATGGAGGAATCCCATCAGGATGAGAGGCATCCAGCTGAATCCCAATATAATTGCTCCCCCTAAAAACGGAATGCCCAAAAAGGCTTCCAGTGCACCTGTTATCCACTTTAATACGGTTGACGTTTTCAACTTGCCCCCATCTCCCTTTTCCTTTAAACCTGCATCTCCTGTTCTCATACCCGCTGGGCCGCATTCAAAAACAATGCAGCTGTTTAAATCCGGCTGACTTTATGTCTGCTCGTTTAGGTGTATAGATAGATTTCATTTCAAATATTCTATTTTTGAATCAATCGGAGTCCTTGGCTTAGCTTCTGGTATCTCTTCCGGTATGCCCGCCGCCAGGATGCCTGCTACTACGTAATCGTCCGGGACAGATAAGACTTTCCTCGCTGCATCAGCTGCTCCAAGGGAGGACCAAAATACCCCAACACCAGCTGCCCATGCCTGGAGCATAAAGTTCTGGATAAAACACGCTGTTGACATGAGATTTTCATCCCTGGCTAAATCAGAGGAACCTTTATGTGACAAGACAGCGAATAAGACCGGAGCGTCCCCGAAATTCCTTTTATGATTTAGGGACATTCTGGTGTTTCTGCCAATGAACAAGATTTTCCAGGGTTCAGTCATCCTATGGTTGGGACTCATGGCGGCAGTGTTCAGCCAGGTTAAGATATCTTCCTGCTTCACCTCCTCCTGTTTGAACTTTTTAATGGTTCTGCGGTCGTTAATAAGTTTTGCTATATCCATTTACAACTCAATCCTCCATCTCTACTCTGACAATTTCTATATTTATGATACTATAATTATATGAATGTGTTCAGGAGCGGATATTTTGAATAAACGTAAAAGGAAACGATATAGGCAGCTATTCCTGCTGCTTGCTATAATGGCCGTTTTTACCGGCCTCATGAGAATAACTGAAGAATTCAAGGCGCCCTCAGGAACTTCTTCATATATTCAGGATTCGTTTTCCGGTGTAAAAAAATATGCTCCAGAACTGGAGCAGGAATTAAAAAAATTTAACCTGGAATCCTATACCCCTGTCTTGATCGCGCTCATGCAGCAGGAGAGCAAAGGGATGGGAAACGATCCAATGCAGTCATCAGAATCTGCCGGGCTAGCCCCTGGCAAGATTTCCACACCAAGAGAAAGCATCATCCAGGGAGTCAGGCACTTCAATCGGATTGTCAGTTTAGGGAGGAAAAAAGGTGTAGATTTCCCGACGATAATTCAGGCCTATAATATGGGATCCGGTTATATTTCCTATGTGTCAGAAAACGGAGGCAGGCACAGCGAAGAGCTGGCAAAACGTTTTTCTGGACTTCAGGTAAAAAAGGATCCAGACCTTTATAACTGCAGGGGTGATAAAAACAATTTCCGCTATCCCTACTGTTATGGGGACTTCACTTACAGCAGCAAGGTCTTTAAGAATCTAGATCTGATTGCACAGGACTTCCCTTTTGACAAAAAAATCATCCAATAACCTAAAGTGTTAAATCGGGCGCCTCCGTATCCCTTTTTATAGATCCATACAGCAAGGCCCGCAGGCCGCTGATGCTGAAGGAACTCAGCAGTGTCAGTAAGATGGCTTTTGACCCATGAATGCCTGACAGGTCAAGGCCGATACCGAAGATGAAAAAGGTAAGGAAAAAAGCGGCAAGACAGGCGGCCAGGACTCCAGCCCGTTTTAAAATTAGATAATCAGCCACCGCTGTTAAACCAGCAGTACACAATGTACTTAATATCAGTGATGAAGTTAAACTCATATTGGTGCACAGATATAATATGAACATCAGGGGCATATAGGTTATCAGGATGCAGCCTAACGAATAAACTAATGGCTTCATGGTGTTTCCTCCTTGGAAGCTTGATGAAAAATAAAAAGCTGAAACGGCTTCAATCTATGATTGAAGTCATTTCAGCTTATGGCCAGCTTTATATTCAGTCTGGACATTACCGCTGTCATTTAGCTGGCCTGAGCATAAATACAATTACACTCTGATCAAGTGCAAAATTCCAATCCACAAAAATATCCGAGATATTCGTATGGAGCAAAGATTCAAAATCGGAATTGTGGAGGAATTTTTTCTCCAGGATCCGTTTGGTGGTTTTTAGGATCTTGCCGTAACCCTGGCGGATCAGTTCCTTCTCGATTGTGACCAGAATGCCGTCGCGGATGATCAGAAGGACCCGGTCATTGATTAAGTAGGATTTCATGGATTCTGGATATTTTTGAGCTTCATGGCTGATTTCGTTAATCTTTTTGTCAATCAGCTCTTTGCCCTGGAATTCGGAATTAATCAGGCTGCTATTTTCCAGTGTTTTGGTAATACCGATGAATGCTGCAGATTTGTTCCGCATTCCCCAGTCAAAGTAGAATTCCTCGATATCAATATTTATTAAGCCTTTGACAAAAGCCTTTATTTCAGGAACAAGTCCCTGGAAGACTATTTCCCTGGTATTTTGAACCATATTTTCCCCTTCTTGCTTTAAGAGGGCGGATTCCATTGGTGATATGAAATTTCGAATATGGATGATAAAAAAAGGCGGTGCAATCGTAACAAAAACCGATTCTGGTCCTTTACCAAAATTATCCCTTAATAGTTTTCCTACATAGCTCGATATTTCCATGTCCGGCGATTTTTTACCCATAAGAAGTCCCTTCCCTAAGCAGGAGCTTTCATTTCTTCTGCCCGTAATGCAAGAATATATATTAGTCTATTTTTCCCCTGCGTTTTTTTTATAAACCTCTCATTGCCCTTCAACGGTGTTATTTCTTCTGGCATGAAGAATGATTAATACCATGCTGATATCCTTTGAAAAATCCCAGTCCACAAAGATATCATCCATCCTTTGATTCAAGATGGACTCAAAATTAAAGGCATAATTGAACAGGACCGTGCGTTCAAGATTTTTTTTCGTATAGCGCAGGTTTTCTTTCATATCGGTTTCCATCAATTCACGTTCAAGCATGGTAAGTACACCGATTCGTTTAATCAGCAGGATTCTCTGATTCAGTTTAACCGACTCAATTGCAATTGGCCTTTTCTGTATCCTTTCACTAAGGGATGCCATCAGTTCTTCGGCCCCCCTCTTTCCCTCGTATTCCTGTCCTCCCAAAAAGAGACTTCCATCTTCTGAAAACTTGCCAAGTATCATTCCTGACCTGTTTTCCAGATTCCAGTCATAATAGAAGGCCTCAATCTTCACTCCTGCCTCGGTTTCAAATTGCTCACTGATTTCAGGCAGCAGTTTTTGGATGATGATATCCCTTGTTTGATGGACGACCCTTTCCTCATGCTGATCGAGCAGGGCCTTTTCAAGCGGTGAAAGGAAATTCCCGAGGTATATGGATACGTATGCTTCATTTACTGTGACATACACAGATTCCGGCCCTTTCCCAAATTGTGTCCGAAACAGCCTTCCTATAAAGCTGCCAAATTCTTTCTGGATGTTTCTAGAAATATCTTTCATTCCGGCCTCCATTCCAATAAAAACAAAAAAAGCCAAATAAAAGGCACACTTGCTCCACCTTCTATTTGGCTTAAGACATAGCTCTATTGTCCAGTTCATTTCCGCCATATTCAATAAATCACTGTTGTATTCATGTATGTATTTAATCAAATAAGACTTTACATTCCTTTGAAATCTTTCTATCCAATACAGTATTATAAAACGAATAACAGCTTTTAGAAAGCATTTTTTTATTTTTGGCTTTAAATTTCATGGTCCTGGTACAGAATCTTTCAAATGCTCTATCTGTTCAGAGCTATAAATGATGACTCCACTGCTCTCTTTCTGTGCTGCAAGATACATGGCCTTTGCCACAGTACTGCCTTTTATCGCCCTGAACTTCCTGAGCGGGCCCTGGAACAGGAAACGGAGGCCGGTTGAAACTGCTGCTGCCGCACGCTCCCCAAGCCTGAATTCACTTCGGTTTCCAAGCAGCAGGGACGGGCGGAATATGGATAAGGAGGGAAAGCCAATTATCAGCAGCTGCTGTTCGAGTTCCCCTTTCATCCGGGAATACCAGATGGGTGAATCAGGATCGGCATTCATGGAGCTTACGACCAGAAATCTTTTAGCTCCTTCCTCTCTTGTTACTCTTGCAAGTTCTGCTGGATACCCTACGTCAATTCTGAACATGGCCTCCCGCGACCCTGCCTTTTTCATGGTAGTTCCAAGGCAGCAATATACATCATCAGCCTTTAGAAGCATGCGGTTTTCATCCAGTTTTTCAAGATCCATGATCACTTCTTCCAGTTTAGGGTGCGATATATTCAAGGGTCTTCGGCCAACTGTAATGACTTTATCATATTCCCCTGCATCGAGAAGCACGTGAAGCAAGTGATTTCCGATTAAACCGGTTGCCCCCGCCAGCAAAGCTGTCTTTTTTTCCATCCAGACACTTCCTTTATGTAATTTATACAAAATTCTATTCGGCTTATCTATTTAAAGAGCCGGCATATACCGTGTTCCTGCACATTATCTGATTAATGGAGATATAACAGATGGCATAGTGACTGTTATTGCTTGAAAAGGTGCGGAGCTGCATTTTTCATGTGGCTTCCTGCAGATTGGTATCAATATTATCTATCTTTCTGGCAATCCTGGTGTTCCATACTCCGCTCCACCGCCTTATGAGGCTTGTCCTGCTCTTGTCCAGTTCTTTTCCATGCATGGGCTGCGAGGAGAAAACTCATATTTGTTTTTCTGATAGTATGCCAGCTCCGTATTTTCTTTTTATTTACGGTTTTACTTGTAATAAGTTTCAGATTCAATGGCAGCCATTTTAGTCCTCAAGCCGCAGAGACTATATAATTTTGGGGAAAACCAAACAAAAAAGCCCGGAAGAAATCCGGACCCCATATACCTTGTATAGATTAAAAACTGTTAGGATGTTAATATCTGGTTACTTTATTTCCATCATATGAAGAATTACGTTCGGCTCCTGACTTTTCTCATTCCTGATTTTCTTAAATTCCTTCTGAAGGAAACGTTCAATTTCTTTACGTCTGCGGCCAGCTTTTCTACCCATCTCGGCCACTCCTTTCTTAGGAAAAGATATAATTGAATCTCACAAAACGGTCAGTAAGGATTGAATGCCAGCTAATGAATTGTTCAGCTTCTTCAATATAAAATGTTTGGATTTTTCCCGGCAGGTTATACAGCGGTAATCCACCGGCCATGCAGACATCCTGGCGCAGCAAATCAGGCAATATTCTTTTACAGAAATCATCCCTGCAGTTACTTGATGATACCTCAAGAATACAGGCTTGCGGCTTTTATGACAACGTCCTGAAATCCCCTTATAAGGTGCTCAAGGGGATATGATGCTGCTAAAACTCAAAATAGCGCGGTCTGCCTCCCATTTACTCTGAATTTTGAAAAAAATCATGCATGATCAGTTCGTACTATCCAGCCTTGTGAAAATCACAACCGCGTCCCTCAGGAACTCGGCAGTTCCTGCCTCTGCCGAATCATAATAAGTTTTAAACCGATCATCATCCACATACATCTGGGCAAGGCCTGCATGAGCCTCTCTGCTGTAGGAGCCCCAATAGAAACTTAGCCACTGTTTATGGAGTGCTGCCGCTTCCTGTGCAGGCTGTCCTCCAGGATCACCAGTTTTCATTGCAATTTTAAGCTTAGACAGCATGTCTGCTTCAACTTCCGCTGCCTCCTGAAACTCTTCCTGAGTTTTATTCTTAAGTTTTTGGTTCGATTCTTCTACAGCCTTCACTCCATATTTCTTTCTTATTTCCGCTCCATATTTCTTCTCGTTTTCGCCGATCAATGTCTGTTTGAAGCCTTCGAACTTTTCTTCATCCATCATCTCTTCCCAGCCTTCTTTCTTCAAAATAGTCTTTTCTACATTATTGATCAACAAATCCAGCTGTCTCCTTTTCTCGAGAAGCTGATCCCGATGCTGCCGGAGCGCCGCATTCCATCAAATTCGGGGTCACTCAGTATTTCTTTGATTTTCTCCAGCCCTACGCCGAGCTCTCTGTAAAACAGTATCTGCTGCAGTCTGTCAATTTCGGCAGATCCATAAATACGATATCCAGAATTGGACAGCCTAGCCGGCTTCAGAATGCCGATTTCGTCATAATATCTGAGCGTCCTTGAACTAATGCCGGCCAAAACAGCAAGCTTTTGAATGGAATATTCCAACCCTCATCCTCCTTTCTTTTTTTAATCTACACCTTAACGCAGCGTAAAGGTCAATGGCCTCTTACCTGTATTTTGATGCCTTGATTCTCTTTTAAAAACTTCTTTTACCTGCAACAAAAAAAGAGGGCAGATACTCCCTCCTTGTCATTATTTGCTCAATATATAATATTAGCTTAAGTATTTCCCTCACAGATATTCCTTGCTGCAAAGTCTTTTGCCTCTATGATGTGTTATCCCGAAAAGTGATCTGATAGGACATCCCTATTTGCTTCGCTACCCGCCAGCTGTATATTCCCGGAATGAGAAACAAAATAGCTTACGCTGAATCCTGCCTTTGTCACCAATGAGTTTATACCAGCTCTGTCCTATATAGAAGGGATTGGTCAGCATTTTCTCTACAATATGGCTGATTTTAAGTTCGCTTTCCTCCAGGCTTAATTTATCTTTGATTGATAGAGCCATGACAAAATAAGATTTTTCCTTATCCAGCTCCAGCAGCTGCAGGTATAATGTTTCCCTCTGCCTCAAATTAAAATCATCGAGAACGGTTTGTATGCCTTTTTCCGGAATCACTTCGTATTTCCCTGCATCTGACCATTTAGTAACCAGGGCATCATACAAAGACAGGGTAAGGATATAATGGGAGGCATAATCTGCCGGATTAAATTGTTTTGCTAATGTTTTCTTTTCTTCTTCTGGAATTACAATGAATTGGCTATAGTCCGCGAAAAATTTCCCAGTCAAATCTTATACCCTCTTTCATCTGCAATCTTAGTTTGTACAATATCAGCTCATATTGATGAATTCATATTATTTTAGTTCGATAATTTTTTCATAAAACCTGCTGCAAATTAACGATTAGCTAAAAAACTGTGGTTTTTTGCATTTTTTTCACTTACAGAATAATGTTTTAAGTTTCATAAAATTGTACATGAGGGATGCTTTGCGCCCCTTGTCACTATACTGATTCCTCTTTGTTTCCAAGCATCTTATGAAGGCCTTGTCACATTCACACCGCGGCCTGCCCCGGCTTATGCATAAATCATGTTTGTAACAGCAGCCATCCACATCATTGATTGGTGCTCCCGGCCCGCTGCAGCCGGGACCGCACCAGCGGTATCCCGGAAACAGGCACAGGCCGCGTGTTTTTTTATTTTTAGTCATCCCTGCATCTCCCATCGGCTTTTTTATAAACTATGAAGATAAATGGGAAATGACAGGGACAAAGTTCCTAAACACCTGGAAGCACATATAACAGGCGGAAAGTCCGCTTACATCAAAGGACGTCTTTTGTCGCAAATCATAAGAAAATGTCTATATGATTTTATACTAATTGCGAATTGAATAATTTAAAATTAATGGTAATCGTTCTGTGAGAGGTTGAAATCAAAAATGAATGAACTACTGGATAGAATCAATTCCATGCAGCAGGAAATGCTCTCCATTGCAGCTGAGACAGGCCTGAACAGCCAGGAAACCATTGACTTCAGCCAGAAACTGGATGAGTTAATTATAGAGTACCAAAGAGAAATATTTAATAATTAAATAGGACTATTATTCTATATAAAATAAAAGGGCCGCTCCTGGGAGTAATCCTTCTCCAGGGGGCCCTTTGACTCTTTCTGATATTCAGCCTTTCAATGCAGAGACCGCATTTATTAATCTTAATGCCTCATCTTTTGTATTATATGGGGCTAATCCTGCACGGATCCATCCGCCTGATGTGCTCACCCCTGTTCTTTTTCCAAGTGTGGAAGCATAAAAATCGCCGCTCGCCAGAAACAGAGAATGCTGCTCTGCCAAAATAGAACATACTTCTTCCGGCTCAAAGCCCTTCACCTTAAAGGCAATCGTCGGTGTTTTTGGAATATCATCAGCCGCCTGATAGAGAACAATGTGCGGCATACTGCCTAATTCGCTGCGGATCAAGTCCTGAAGCATGTCTTCATATTCCCCGGCTGCCCTGAGTCCTGAAACAATCCTCTCCCTCCTTGATTCCCCGCTGCCAAGCTTTTCAAAAAAGCCTATGGCCGGTTCAATTCCTGCAAGGCCTTCATGATTTTGTGTTCCCGTTTCCAGTTTGTCTGGATAATAGGCAGGAGAAGGCTGGAGCTTGTATGGCTTCAACTCTGAAAAAACTTCTTCCTTAACGGCAGCAATGCCTATATGCGGGCCAAAGAACTTGTACGCCGAACAAAGAAGGATATCCGCACCCAGTTTATCCCGGTCAATCGGAATATGCGGAGCGGCATGAACTGCATCCATGGCTACCAGTGCACCTGCTTCTTTTGCTCTTTTTACAATTCCCTCTGTTCTGACAATGGTCCCGACCGCATTGGAGGCAAGGCCAACAGCCACAAGCACTGTTTTCTCATTAATGATCTCATCTATATCATCCAGTGACAAAGTCAGTGCATCCGCATCCGCTTTTATCCATCGAACCGTCATCCCTCTGTCTTCTGCTATTTGCAGCCATGGGTCAATATTGGCATGATGATCCATTTCTGTAACGACGATTTCATCGCCGGGTCCCCAGGAACGGCCAAGTGCCCTGGATATGGAGAGCGTAAGGGTGGTCATGTTGGCACCGAAGGCAATTTCCTCAGGCTTTGTGTTCAGGAAGTCTGCCGCAGCACTTCTGGCCTCTCTGATAATTTCTTCTGTTTCCCGGCTTGAAGGAAATCTGCCATGCAGGTTGGCGCCCCCTCTCTCCATATAACCTGCGATGGCCTTAATGGAGCTTTGGACTGTCTGTGATCCTCCGGGACCATCCAGATAGGCAGCGGGTTTTCCATTATAAACTCTGCCCAGGGCTGGAAATTGTTCTCTCACAGCCTCAATTGGAAAAACAAGTGTGTTCTGTTTCATGTGATACTCCTCCTCCGAATTTAGTCATAATTACTATTTAAACAGGCATGTTCATAATCCCTTCTGAATCCATGTTTTTTATCCAAACTGAGTATGCAATTTGTTATCCAAAACCCTTATATAATATAATTACCGAACAAGACATACTTGTTTTTTGAGCCGTAATTCAGTGTTGGGAGGAAATAGGCATGATACAGACCCTGCAGAAAGAAAAGCTGATATATTCCTTCAGCAAAAACCATGAACCTGCTATAAAGCTTGCTGCAGGAAGCCGGATATTCATAGAAACATATGACTGCTATAGAAATCAGCTAAAGCGGCCGGAAGATTTATATCATCTGAAGCCTGAAGAAATCAATCCAGTTACCGGACCGATCTATATAGAATCTGCTGAGCCAGGGGATATATTAAAAGTGGAAATACACCGTCTGCAGATTGCCGGGGAAGGAGTCATGACCGTACGTCCCGGCAAGGGGGTTCTCGGCCATCTCGTAAAAGACCCTGAAATGAAGGTCATTCCAATCTCCGGCAATAAGGCCCTATTTAACGATAGAATTCATCTGCCTCTAAATCCAATGATAGGAGTGATTGGTGTGGCGCCGGCGGGCAAGGCTGTGCCAGCAGGCACCCCTGGAAGCCACGGCGGAAACCTCGACACCCTTTCAATCAAGGAAGGAGCTGTCTTGTATCTGCCTGTATTCACGGAAGGGGCACTCTTTGGCCTTGGGGATATGCATGCTGCAATGGGGGACGGAGAAGTGGGGATTTCAGGAATTGAAACGAGCGGGACTGCCGAGGTGAGCTTACATATTATCAAAAAACAGCCGCTGGCCGGTCCTATCGTAAAAAATGAATGCTCCTTCTCAACCCTGGCTTCCGCACCCACCCTGCACAAGGCAGCACATAAAGCAGCCGAAGCAATGGTTGACTTCCTTCTTCCCTTCTCCGGCCTGACTCAAAGCGAGCTTATCATGCTGTGCAGCGCCGCCGGCCGCCTGCAAATCTCCCAGGCAGTCAACCCGCTGGCCACCGTCCGGTTTACCATGGGGACAGTCCCCCATTTCCCGGAATTGTAAATCCCGCCATAAACGGGATTGCCAGCTCACAGGGTTATTTCTCAAACGCACCTGCATCTTCCTGTACCATCAAGGCTGTTGTTTAGGGATACTATCAGCGTTCTATAAAAAACTAAGGGATTTCCCGCGTAAAGCTGAATATCGCTTTATTCATTTCCAGCCTTGTCACAAACAGCGGCAGCCCGGCAGTCTTGGTTCAATAGACAGGACTATTTATAGCTGCTCCTTTTGAAGTACATAAAGTAGAACCAGGGGGGCATTCGTTCACATTAACCCATATTGAAAAGACATCTCCATCTGCCGTAATGCGTATTACGGCTGATGGAGATATCTTTTTGTCTCAAACTTTTATTCAACTCGGCATGATACAGCTTTCCGGCCTTAGTGGATGCTTCTCTTCTTAAAGCGTCCGCCTCTCACTTCGGCGATATCTCCGATAGCCAGGAAGGCTGTTGAATCTATATCCTCTACAAGTGAAATTAATTTGGATTCCTCCAGACGGGTGATGATACAGAAAATGACTTTCTTATCATCACCTGTATACGCTCCTTCTCCGTGAAGATAGGTCACTCCACGGCCAAGCCGGGCATTGATGGCTTCGCCGATTTCCGTGATTTGGTCGCTGATGATCCACGCTGATTTAGATTCCTCGAATCCATCGACCACTGTATCTATCGCCTTGGCTGCGATCACGTATGCCAAAATGGAATACATGGCGCGATCCCATGTGAACACAAATCCTGCGGCACCAAGAATGAATATGTTTACGAACATAACGATTTCCCCAACGGAAAAAGGAACCCTTTTGTTGACCACTATTGCAAGGATTTCTGTTCCATCAAGAGCACCGCCGTTACGGATAACCAGGCCGATCCCAACTCCAAGGGCCATTCCGCCAAATATGGTCGCCAGAAGAATATCTTCTGTAAATGCTGGAACAGGATGGAATAGCGTAGCAAAAATGGAAAGCATAATGATTCCATATATAGAGGAAAAGGCGAATGTTTTCCCGATTTGTTTATATCCCAGATAAATGAAGGGCAGATTCAGCAAAAGGAGGAAGACTCCAAGCTCCCAGTCTGTCAGGTAGGAGAGCATGATAGAAACGCCTGTTATGCCTCCATCGATTACCTGGTTCGGTATCAGGAAAATCTCCAGGCCGGTCGCCATAAGCAGGGCCCCTATAGTAATCATGATTACACGAACAGTAAGCCTGCCTTTTGAAATCCTTTTATGCTGAATTTTAGCAATGGACAGGCTGCCATCCTCAATAATATGGTTCATAAACTCACACCTTTCTTATTAGCAAAACTTAAGTTTCTACAGATTAACATCAATAATTGTATTTACCGGCTCATCCTTTTTAATTCCCAGGTATTTATAGGTTTCAGAGGGTGTCGAATGCTGATAGTGCTTCTGAATCAGGGAAATGGAGATACCCTTTTTGTAGGCTTGATATCCGAATGTTTTGCGCATGGAACTTGCTCCGTAGCTCCCCTGAATCCCAAGTGCACTTACAGCATCATGAATGATTCGATGCGCCTGTACACGGCTTATCGGCTTCTTTGTTTTCGGGGATAAAAAAATGTAATCATCAAAAGATAGGCCGGCTCCGCCGAGATACTCAATAATGGTGTTTCTTATAGTGGCGTTTAGATGGATTTCCCTTTGAGTGCTTTCTTCAGAGGACAGAAGGAACGATGTTTTTATCTTATTTCCTTTTCCTAGTACGTCTGATACCTTGATAGAAAGTATCTCACTAATCTTTAGTCCGGTATTGATTCCCATTACAAATAAGAGCAAATCCCGATAAGAGTGTTCCCGCAAATACTTTTTGATTGCCTTAATCTGTTCAACATCCTTGAATGGATCTACACAGTTCATTTCCGCCTCCAGAATGTAACATAACTATATAATATCATTATTTATGTTACATCACCTAAGAATATGCATATAAATAAGAACAAAGTGGTTTAGGTTGAAGTATATTGGTTATATTAAATATATACTTGTTGCGGGACTTAACCGGTCGCAGCAGTAGGGCCCGGATTTTCCGGGCTTTTTTATTTTGCCTGCCCGATTCATGACCATTCTTTATGCTGGGTACCTGATTATGAATTTATTCCGCCATACAATTGCCAGGCGGCTAATTTTTTCACAAAAGTCAAAAAAACATGACATTTGTGTATGTTTTTTTCTTCTTATTTCCTTCACACTATTAGCAAAAGACTATCATACAGCAGTTTTACTTCGTAGGAGGATTTTGACCATGGAAAAGCCAAAAATTGCCTGGATTACCGATACAACAAGTACTTTAGATTCTGAATATATCAAGAAACACAATATACACGTTATTCCATTAAATGTGGTGATTAATCAAACCTCATACAGAGAGACAATAGATATTACAGAAAAAGAGTTCTATGAAAGGATGTCTTCTGAAGAAGGAACCTTTCAATCTTCCCAGCCCTCTGTCGGCGAATTTGTTGAGTTATATGAGAAGCTGAAGGCGGAATATGACGAAGGGATTGCCATCCATGCTTCCAGCAAGCTGACCGGGACATATGAAACCTCCGTCATGGCTGCTGAAATGGCCGGGTTCAAGCTGCATGCCCTGGATTCTGAAACAGGCTCCTATCCCCTTTCTTTTCTGGTAAAGAAAGGCATTTCCTTAGCTGAAGATGGCGCTGGCGCAGAAGAAGTAATTGCAGCATTGAAGGGAATCCTCTATACAACAAGGCTCTACCTGGTCCCTTCCAACCTGAATCAGCTGCAAAAGAGCGGCAGGGTGACTAGCGGGCAGAAGGTCCTTGCCACTCTGTTTAAAATCAATCCAATATTGTCGATTGAAAATGGGGAAGCAAAAATCAAGGATAAAGTACGGACTGAGAAAAGGGCAATGAATTGGCTGATTGATGCTCTCGGAGAAGAAAAGAAGCGGTTTAAGATCGCGAAAGCTGCCATCGTACATGCGAACGAGCCGGAGAAAGCAGAAAAGCTTGAACGCCTGGTCAAAGAAGCTTTCCCTGATATCGATACAGAAATCACCATGCTGATACCGGCAGCCGGCGTCCATACAGGTGCAGGAACTATGGGACTTTCCTGGGTTATTGAAAAATAATGGATCTTAAAAAAGGAACTGCACACTTAGTATGCAGTTCCTTTTGATTTACTATTAAGCTGTACCGTGGTTTCTTTCATGAAAAACATTTTTTGCAAGGTATTTATGGAAAAACCATTCGCCTCCGCCGATGACAATGGCTGAAATCAACGCTGCAAGCAGGGTCTGTTCGGTATCCGTAAAAAGCGCGTTACCCAGAAGCCAGATCAGGATGAAAGCCATAACTATATCAGAAATGGTGGCCACCATATTCCGTTTGGAGTATTCTGTATCATTCTTAGTGCCCCGGAAGATAAAGATATCACCCAGGAGATAGGCCAATACGGTCAAAATGGCACTGATCAATAACGTATCGCTGAACTCTCCCCCAAAAATGCCGGTTATAATAATTCCAAGAACAAGGGTGATCATGACGAATTTAATTATCAAAGCCTTAACATGATGCATTCATTTCTCCTCCTTTATTGTTTTGTCTGCTTTTATTTACCCCATTTAGCGGGAGGAAACCTTAATTTTTACATATGCACTGCTATCCTGAACCTGCTTTTAGGCAGCGCAGGCATCCTTTTCAGGTCTATCGTCAAATCCTGTTCCGGTACTGAATAACCCAGTTCTGAAAGAAAAGAAAGGCTTTCCTCCATGACCGCAGGTCGTGTCTGTTCCCCGGGACATCTGTGCCCGCTTTCCGCTTCTCCTCCGCCCTGTGGAATTAAATCGAATAAGCTTGCCTTTCCAATCCCTGAAGCGTTCAGGGATAAACCAGTCTGGCTCTTTCCAAAGGCAGGGGTCATGGTTTGTGCCGTACACATCCAGGAGGACCAGACCGCCTTTTTTAAACTCGCATGATTTCCAAGCAAATTCTTCCTTGATTCCAGCTCCGGGAAATGGCCCAAAAGGATAATAACGGCGCACTTCCTGGACAAACATTTCCGTATATTCCCGTCCGCTTTCTATTAAAAGGTGCCTTGCTTCAGGATGCTGACCCAGGCACTCTTCTGTAAATATCTTGTAAATTTTGATATAATAGTTTCAGATAGGAGGAAAAAAATGAAATTCATCAAAATCACCCTCGCAGTACTTCTGCTTGCCGCATTATCCCTGGGCGCGTGGCTTTATTATCCTGACTATCAATTGAATAAACTTAAAGCAAAAGGGAATGAAGAACAAACCATGACAGCAAGTAACCACTCTTCTTATCTGGATTATTATAAAAACAGCCCGAAAGCCAGGATCAGCCATCTTGCTCTTGGCGATTCTATTATAAAGGGGTATGGAAGCAGTGACGGCCATAACCTGGTTTCGGATTTCTCCAGCGAATTAGGCCGATTGACAGGAAAATCTGTCACTTACCAGAATGAAGGGATCAATGGCATCACAAGTGCCACACTCAGATCCCTGATTGAGGCAGGCACCTTTGATGAAAAAATCAGGAACTCCGATATTATCACTCTCAATATTGGAGGCAATGACCTGCTAAAGGCAGCTTCCGCAAGCCGGGATATTTACGAAGCTATAAAGACCTTCGATAAGCTGCAGTCCTCGTTCACTGATAATCTGAGTGCCATTTCAGCCCATATCACTGCCTTGAACCCGGAAGCGGCCGTACTCATGCTCGAATTATATAATCCCCTTCCGGAGGACAGCCCATTTTACAGCTTAGGCAGCAAATTGCTTCCGCAATGGAACCTTCTGATTTATCAGGCATCAAGCAAAATGGATTCCGCTGTAGTCATTGAGACGACCCGTGTCATCAACGGCAAGAATATCAGGTATCTTTCTCCGGATGGCATCCATCCTAACTCGGAAGGATATGCAGCCATTTCCAGGCAAATGATCCAGCAGCTTGAGAAGCGGACCAGCCCATTGAATACCTGAATATATAATGCCCCCGGCCCCAGAGCCGGGGTTTTTTTGCAATTTTAATTTGTAACAATAATTATGTTATGTCTACCTTTTCCTGAAATTGCATGCAGCCATATGATTCTTGCAGCTCCCTCTTTTCCACAGAAAAAAACCATAGAATCGATACTTTTTTAGGACCGTACCGATACCATGGTGTTTTGTTGTGTTCTAATAGTCAGCGGGCACCTTTTTGGTTCCCCGCTCTTCTCCTGCTATTCTGTAAAGAAGTTCTGAGTATAATAGGGCTGTGATTCTTCATTGAAAGCCACTCCCACACCAAGCCGCTCATAATCCTGTTTCAGAATGTTTTCCCTGTGGCCAAGCGAGTTCATCAGCCCTTCATGGGCATAGACACTGCTGAGCTGCCCATAAGCGATATTTTCACCTGCCGTCCGGTAGCGGATGTTATCTTCCTTCATACGGTCAAAAGGCGATAACCCCTGGAGGTTGGTATGGTCAAAATAATGGTGTACAGCCATATCGGCGCTATGCTTTTGCGCTGTCTGCTTAATGTGGGCATCCCATGTCAATGGGCCGAGCCCATGCACTAGCCTTGAAGCGTTGACCAGATCAAAAAGCTGGTATTCAAAGCCTGCTTCCAATCCCTTGTCTGGCCTGGCATAAAACGTTCTTTTGTGCTGCTCGATATCTTTCCTGATTATTTGGATGGCGGTCACCGTATTTTCTTGATGTTTATCATAAAAAATCGTGGTATATGTTCCTCCAAGCAGATACGTATCATAATCCCTCTCTTTAGGGATGAGGTAGGATATGAGCCCTTTCTGTATCCTGTCGAGCGGCTTCCCAAGTTTCCTGGCCGCCTCAGCCTTATTGCTGCCATATTCAATTCCTTTTGTAGAAGTGATTAAATCCTGATTTGTGTATAATCCTGCTGCCTTATTGTTTTCATCATAGGAAACCATTGTAAACCGTTGATAATCCTGATGGTAAGCCGACCATTTTAATCCATATTCATTATAAGTCTCCCGTTTTGGCTTTCCCAGCCGCTTTTCAATTTCTGAGCGGGTATCTCCCAGTTCGATATTATAAATTGAAAACACTTGATTTTTTGGAGCTGAAAGTGCGGGTTTATCTAAAAGCTTTGTCTCAAATTGATCCTTCTTTTCTGGTATTTCCTCAACAGACTGTTTCAGCTTTTGGGCTAAATCACCAAGTCCCGAGGCAGTTTCTTCAATCTTTTTGGCTAGATTTTCATCTTCCCTTAAAGACGTCAATTTTGCCTTTATATCCTGTAAGCCGCTTGGAAGGTCCTGGCTGTCCTTTAACAAAATCCATGAGAATGAAACCAGTATAATCAAAATTAGTATTCGTTTCATATTTTCACCCCTTACCATTCTTGCCAGCACTGCAGAGAACAAACCCTGAAGATAGAGTACTATATATTGTACCCTAGACTTCGCATGCTGAACAGGATTATGCGGTCCAGCAGCTGGAGCCAAAATAAAAAGAGATATTTTCTCAAACACCGCCCTGTAACGGATTTTCAATGCATACGGAATCTACTGATGGAACTTATAAAAACAGCAGCGTTTTAGAAAAAAACCTGTGTTTTCTGTCCTCAGCTCTAGCATTGAAAGGAACCCGGTCAAAAGCAGGAGCAATTACAATAAGGCGGTAGACCGGAAAAAGGTACAGGCCGAAATGCCGGCAAGATTGATGAAGTTCACACCCAGATTATGCAAGCCTTTTTACATAGCTCCGCCCCTTTTCCACAAAAAAGCGGTTCTCTGGCGGAACCGCTTGTAAATCAATTTTCTGTTCCCCTAAGAAAGCCACCCACTATTTCCATATATTCTTCCGTCTGCTCAAGATACGGAGTATGTGAGCTTTTCTCAAACACATGGAAATCAGAACGGGGGGTCAATTTGCTGAAGAATTCGGTGGATTCAGGTGTAGCTTCATCATATCGTCCGCACAGGTAAAGGGCTGGCAGCGACAGTTCACCCAGCCTCGGCGTCGCATCAAAATCTTTTAAATTGCCCGTTACACAAAATTCGGAAGGCCCCCACATAAGTTTGTAAATTTCTGAGTTTCCAAGCTTCATCCCCTTGACTGAGACATCTGGAAGCGGGTCGATCCGGCATAAATGCTTCTTGTAATACTGTGTTGATGCATCTCTATACTCCTGGCTGTCTGTAGTCCCTTCAGCCTCACACCGGTTGATGATTTCCTGGATCTCCTGGGGCATATCAAGCAGCAGCCTTTTTTGGTCGTCGGCCCACATGGCGGCACTCAGGCACGGACTTGAGAATATTGCGCTTTTGACCCCTCCAGGTTTTGTCAGGAGGTAGGCAGCCAATAGAGTGGTGCCCCAGGAATGTCCTAATATGTGTACAACATCTAGAGAAAGACCTTTCCTGACCTGACCCAGTTCTGTGACAAAACGGTCAATATGCCATAAATCAATATTTTCGGGACGCTCCGAGTATCCTCCGCCAAGCTGGTCATAATAAATAATATCCCGTTCTTCTGCTAATTCATCAAGTGCCTCAAGCGGCAGATGGGAGCTTCCCGGGCCCCCATGAAGAACAAGAAGGGGCACCGCAGCCTTACCGCTGCAAATTCGCCGGTACCAAACCCTGCCTCCAGTTACATCTATAAATCCCTCTTCAATCATGTGTGCCTCTCTCCTGTCTTATGTAATTTAGTCTATAATTATATTTTACTATAACTCTTCCAATTTTCGCTCACAAAAAAAGCGGCCGCAATGTTTTGCGGCCACCCTTCTTACGTCATTTAACTTCCGGCTTCTTTTTCCACAGCCCAAGCAAAATGGCTGTTATTGCAGATCCAATTAATATGGCAAGAATATAAAGCAATTTATGATTGACTGCCAGGAATATGGCGAAAATCCCGCCGTGCGGAGCCTGCAGTGTTACATTAAAGAACATAGTCAAGGCACCAGCGATGGCTGCACCCGCTACAGAGCTGACAATGACGCGGAGCGGGTCTGCCGCTGCGAATGGAATGGCTCCTTCGGTAATAAAAGATGCACCAAGGAAGTAGTTTGTGACTCCGGATTTCCGTTCGGAATCCGTGAATTTGTGTTTAAAGAATGTGGTGGCAAGGGCAATTCCCAGCGGAGGCACCATACCTCCCGCCATTACCGCTGCATGGGCACCCAGGCTGCCTGCTTCGATGGCTGCAATGCCAAAGGTGAAAGCAGCTTTATTGATTGGCCCTCCCATATCCACCGCCATCATGCCGCCAAGGATGATGCCAAGGAAAATTTTATTAGTTCCGGAAAGACCGTTCAGCCATGAAGTCATTCCTTTATTTATAGCTGTAACAGGGTCGTTGATGACAAACATCATGATCAATCCAGTGATCAGGATCCCAAACAGAGGATAAAGCAAAACCGGCTTCAACCCTTCAATCTGCTGCGGCAGTTTATTGAATACCGCTTTCAAGCCGAGAACAACGTAACCTGCGAGGAATCCAGCAATCAAGCCACCGAGGAATCCAGCACCAGCCTGCGCAGCCAGAAGTCCGCCTACCATCCCGGGTGCGAAGCCAGGCCGGTCAGCGATGCTGCTTGCTATGAAACCGGCAAGCACGGGGACAAGGAAGAAGAATGCACCGCTTCCTCCGCCAATATCCATGAGAGCTTTTGCCAAAGGATGGTAACTTGGATCATCTGGATTGGCAGAATTAATCCCAAACAGGAAGGAAAGGGCAATCAGGATACCGCCGCCGACGACGAACGGCAGCATATTGCTGACACCGTTCATCAGATGCTTATAAATCCCCGAACCCATTGAGCCGCCGGATTTAGATTCCTTGCCAGGGCTGCCGGAACCTTTGTAGATCGGAGCATCCTGTCTAAGCGCACGGTCGATAAGTTCCTGCGGCTTTCTGATTCCCTGGGCAACCGGCACAATGATGACAGGCTTGCCATTGAAACGGTCCATTTCCACCTGCTTGTCAGCAGCTACTATGATGGCTGCGGCTTCGTCAATTTCAGCCTGAGTTAACCCATTTTTAATCCCGGTTGAGCCGTTAGTTTCAACCTTGATATCCACACCCATTTCCTTAGCTTTTGCTTTCAGTGCATCGGCTGCCATATAAGTGTGGGCAATTCCCGTAGGGCAGGCAGTAACAGCAAGAACACGTTTGGATGGAATGGAAGACTGTCTTTCACCTTGAGGTTCTTCGTCTGCGAGCGCTTCCTTTTCCTTTTGATCAATGACTGCCACAACTTCATCTGGTGACGATGCTGCCAGAAGCTTCTTCCGGAACCCTTCATCCATCAGCAGGGTGGAAAGGCGTGACAAAGTTTCCAGATGCGCATTGTCTGCCCCTTCACTTGCTGCGATCATGAAGACTAAATGGACAGGCTGACCGTCCAGTGATTCATAGTCGACTCCATCTGCTGACCGGCCGAAACAAATAGAAGGTATCCTGACAGCAGCTGTCTTTGCATGCGGTATGGCTATTCCCTCTCCGATACCTGTTGTGCTCTGTTCTTCTCTTGCGGTGATGGCGGATAGGAAGCCTTCCTTATCGTTCAAGCGCCCTGCTTCGTCAAGCTTTGACGCCAACTCCTCAATCACATTCAGCTTTGATGAGGAAGCCAAATCGAGGATGACGGTATCCCTCTTCAATAAATCTGTAATTTTCATCTAAAAAGCCCCCTTTATTTCCTTAATTTCTATTTGCACTGCCAATTCATCAATCAGTTCTTTTTCACCCAGATCCTGAGAAAAGGCTGTGGCACTTCCGGCAGCAATCCCATATTTGAACGCCTTCAGAATATCCTTCGACTCCTCATACATTCCTGTAAAGCCAGCCACCAGGGAGTCCCCGGAACCAACTGAATTTACTACCTTCCCAACAGGGACATTAGCGCTGTATGAGACTGCATTGGTGCATAATACAGCGCCGTCCCCTGCCATGGATACAATCACATTCTGGGCACCAAGCTCTGTCAGTTTCCTGCCGTACTCCACGGCATCTTCCACACAGCTGATTTCCGTGTCAAAAAACCCGCCAAGTTCATGGTGATTCGGCTTAATCAAAAAAGGCTTGTACTTCAGGAGTTCCAGCAGAGATTTACCGCTCGTATCCACAATAAGCTTGATTTCTCTTTCCGCACAAATACCGGCAGCGGTTACATAGAACTCATTTGGCATTGCAGGGGGGATGCTTCCGGCAAGAACCAGGGTGTCATTGCTGTTCATCTCTCTAATTTTCGCAAGCAGCATGTCACATTCAGCTTTTGAAATGTGGGGGCCGTTTCCATTTATTTCAGTTTCTTCCCCTGTTTTAAGTTTAATGTTGATCCTGGTGTCCTCAGAGACATGGATAAAATCCATCTGGATTTTTTCAGCTCTCAGCGAGTTTTCAATAAATGCCCCTGTAAATCCTCCTATATATCCAAGTGCTGTATTAGATGTGCCAATCCTGTTCAGGACACGGGAAACATTTATTCCCTTTCCCCCGGGAAATTTTGCTTCTGATTTAATCCGGTTTAATGAATTCAGCGCAAAATTTTCGACTTCCACTATATAATCAATCGATGGATTTAAGGTTACTGTATAAATCATGCTGTCACTGCCTTTATTTTTGGATTTCTTAAAAATGGTTCAAGAGCCGGCTCATCAGCTGAATCAGTAATTAGCAATGCCTGGCTGATATCCGCTGCCTTAGCAAAAGTCGTTTCATTCAGTTTAGAACTGTCAGCAAGCACAAAGGCTTCAGTGGATAACTGAATTGCGGTTTTCTTAAGTAAAGCTTCCTCAGGATCTGGTGTTGTATAGCCCAGTTCCGGATGGACACCATTCATACCAAGGAAACATTTATCAAAACGGTACTGTGATAAAAATTGGACAGCGGCGCTTCCTATTATGGCATTTGTAGTAGACTTGACCGTGCCTCCCACTATCATGGCCGGAATACCTGCAGCCGCCAAGGTCGGGATATGCATGATGCCATTCGTGAGAACGGTTACATTTTTTTCCTTTAGATAAGGGATGATTTCTGCCGTGGTTGTTCCGGCATCAAGATAAATGCAGTCGCGGTCTGCAATATACCCGGCGGCTTTTTCAGCTATTTTTTGTTTCTCTTTCTTGAATTTGTTTGCTTTTTCGTCCAGTGCGGGTTCGAAACTCATACGCTTCAGCAATGCGGCTCCGCCATGTACCCGCTTCAGCAGCTTTTTTTTCTCTAGCACAGCTAAATCGCGCCTGATTGTAGCCTCTGATGCACCGGTAATTAGAGACAATTCCGTCATTTTAATGGTTCCCTGATCTTTTAATAGAGAAAGAATTTTAAGATGTCTTTCATCTGCGAGCATTCTCAGCACCTCGTCTTTACAATTTTATATTATCCGATTTTTTTTAAAAAATCAATCAAATTCAATCAATAACGATCAGAAACATTTAAACTAAATAAAGAACCCTTCAAATTCAATCAAACAGATAGAAAAAAGAGGAGAGCTGTTCGCTCTCCCCTTATTTACTGTATTGCCAGCTTTTCCAGCTGGTGTTCATGAATTCCTTCTTTTTCAAAGTGAATCTTGATATTGTAGTCACCAGCAGCTTTAAAGACATGTATTGCCTGGTAAACTCCTTCTCCTGCCGCCTTCGCTTCCACAAAATCATGCTTGTCTGAACTATTCTGCCAAATTTCAAAGCGGACATCTGCATCATCAAGTGCCACATTATTATTCTCGATGTGGACAGATAATTTGAGGTCCTCTCCTGTTTTGGGTTCAGGGGGCGGAGAAAAATGGAGCAGGGTATTCGAATCATGCTGATGTACATGATCAGAATGTTTGGCCCCGCCGTTACCGGCCACCGTTATGTTCCGGCTTGGCATACTATGCAGATTCCGGGCTGTTACATGGGAAATCACTGTATATTTCCCTTTTTTATCAAAGGCCGCAGAGGCTGTATAAATACCTTCTCCAAGATTATTAGATGCAAGCATCTCAGATTCCGATGATCCTGGTTTCCTGATTTCAAATTCAACCTCATCAGCATCCTCTACCTTATTTCCGCTCTGGCTCACTTCAGCCTTCAGTGTGACTTTTTCATTTACTTTTGCAGTGTCCTGAACTATAAGCGACACCTCCAGCGGGTCTGGAGTTTTGCTTTCCTGCTTATCTCCTTTTTCATTGGCACAGGCGGCCAGGAGCACTAAAAGACTAATCAAAAAAATGGTTTTAAATTTCTTCATCGTCATCCCCAGCTTCTTTATATATTCATTCAATTAGTAAGTATACCTTAATTCCCATCTGAAATATGTGAAGAATCTAAGAACAGATGGAAATTCAAAGGCTGGAAAATCGCAGACAAAATAACGACGAGGAACTTGGAAGAACTATGTCTCCTTTATTCTGAAAATGAAGGCGGTGAGAAGCTTGTTGATCATGAAGATAAGAACGAATCCAAGGAACGCATATATATGTTTCCAGTGATAAATTCGGAACATACCAAGCTGAATGAACAACGGTTCAAATATGAAGGAAAATACCCCAGCCAATACGGCAGACGCAATTAAATATGCCTTCCAGGATATAAAGTATTGATAACAGAGCATGCCGAGTATCGGGATGACGACAAGGTCCGCTGGAACCAGGATGGGGAGCATTGGGAACAGTAAATCCGGATAACTCCACAGAACCATGTTCACTCCAGTCGTATCAAGGAGTGTGGAACAAAGAGCACATAATAATCCGTAAACTAGAATTTCCTCTAAACGCCGCTTGTCCGCCAGTTTCCACCAGCAAAACAGGGGCAGGATAACAGATGCGGCGAGAATCCACCAGTTAAGGCTGAACACATCATCTCTTAACCAATGATCCATGGCTGTATCATTCAATTGGACGCGCAGGCGGTGAATGGCATTATAAGATGGAAGGTTAATGTACATAGTCAAGGGGATGCTCCTTTACCAATGCGATTCCCATTGCTCTGTTATCCCATAAAAGACTTTCAATCCGGGCAGCGGAATCATCTTCACATTCAAGCATAATCACTACTTCGGACAGCTTTTTTTTACCGGATTTAATCTTTTTCAGCTTATGTTTCTGAAGGGTCAGATCAATTATAAGACCTAAAACGAATCCTGAGCCTGCACCTATCAAACCCCAATAAACCGGCCCCCAATCCAGGATGAATCCCCGGCTTGCTCCTATAACGGAAAAGATCACTGCAAGGAACATCCCCTTATTCAGAAATGTCACCCCATCGGATTGATGCAGGGAGTCACCCAGGATCCCCTCCTCCCTGCTTGTATCAAGGGGTATTGCAGCCACCCGTGTGATCCCCATTTCCTCTAAATTGGCCAATACCAGCTCTACATGAATGGAGTGGTCGAAAGTTGCTATGATTTGCATATCAATTTACCCACCTCCCTTTCTTCACTCTAAAGGCCGGCCCTTGATATCTTTGCTTCAGAAACCTCTGCTGTTCCATTTCGAAGAGCTTGTTATTTTCCACCGATCTTGTATGGCTTTCATATATGTTAAAAAAGTAAAGAGACGGCAAGTAAAGGAGCCACTGGGGATCGACCATGGCTGTGGATCCGGCAATATCCCCTAAAAGGAGGAGGTGAAAAGCTTCTAAAAAATGAGAATAGTGCACAATGAGAAGAGTCATGATCAGGGCAAATAAAGCCGAAAAAATATGATTAAGATAAAATTGCCCGAGGCCCGGTACAGCCATGGACCATAAGACAGCAACCAGAGGCTTCCTTTTTTCCAGGTAATTGATTTCAAAAGGAGATATTACCTGGACTTCCACCATTTTTTTTCTCTTTTTATCCAAATAATAAATATTATTCATTTCTACGGTAGAACGGTAACTGTCCCAAATGCTGAACAAATAGATAGGGATATATAAATAGAGATAATTCAGGTTCAGGATGCTTGTGGCATTAGAGAAGCTCCCTGTGAATGTATAAATCATAGCCTGGTTTAAATTCGTCTCCTGATTAATAAAAAATTCCCAGGATATCAAGGCATAGCCGCGTATATATTTGTTTAAAAGAAGATGTCCATACCCTGGAAATGCCATGGACCATAGGGCAACCATCACCGGACTTCTGGCGTGTATGGCAGAAGTTCCCCATAAGCTGAGCTTCGCGGATTCCCTCCTATTTTTCCTGCTATTAAAAGCGGCCATTGCCCTGCACCTCCTGGCAGTTGAGATATTCCTTATCGTCCCAAAATCTGCGGTGTCTTATTCGCTGCCCTTGGCGTTTAATAAGATAGGAAAAACAAAATAGATTCGACAGTTTTGGGGCAGATTATCTTTATGCGGCGGTATCGAAAATGCTTAAGAGAAAGGCATGGAAAACACCTATGAAGTGGCTCTTCAATAAGAACTCCAAGAATACCGGCAAAAAAGAGCTTACCCTGAAGGAGCTCCTGAATATATGCGGGGAATCCAAAGATTATATAAACTTTCAGCATGGTTCGGAATATACTGTTGGTTACTTTAAATCAATGGTAGACACAGTCACCATCCACCAGGATATCCTCCCCTCTCTCTCAGAACAAAAAGTGGACAGCCTGGAGCAGCTTAAGCTGGTGATGCCGGTTGAGGATATTCAGATTACCAAGGATGTTTCCAAGATAGAGGAGCTTCTTTTAAACGGAAGCATCCTGATTCAAAAAAAGGGCGTAAAGGACACCATGATGGTTCCCGCGTCCTCTAAGGAAAAAAGGGCTATTACAATACCCGAAAACGAATATACAGTCCTCGGGCCAAAGGAAGCCTTCGTCGAGTCCCTTGAAACAAATATAAACCTGCTCAGGAAGCGTCTGCCGATCCCCCAGCTATATGTAAAGACATTAAAGGTGGGCAAACTGACAAAAACTGAGGTAGCCATCATGTATATTGAGGGCATTGCCAACCGTGAATTGATAGAAACGGTTACCAGCAGGATTGAGTCGATAGAAATAGATCAGGTAGTGGATACTGCGTATATCACCCAGATGATTGAAGACAACAATACATCCATGTTTCCGCAGCTTATTGAGACTGAGCGGCCTGACAGGGTTGCTGCAGTCCTTTCAGAAGGCAAGATTGCTGTACTGGCAGACGGGTCACCAAGTGCCATTACGGGGCCGACAACCCTCGTCGAATTTTTCTCTGCCTTTGAAGATTATTTCCTTACCTGGCATATCGCTTCGGCGTTCAGGCTGATTCGTTTATTTGCCGTCATGTTTTCCGTCCTTTCCACACCTCTGTATGTGGCAGTACTCACCTATCACTATGAAATGATACCTGAAGACCTGCTTTATACATTAATCTCATCGAGAAGCGGCATTCCGTTCCCTCCGATACTCGAAGCCATCATATTGGAATTGACCATTGAGCTGCTGAGAGAAGCAGGATCAAGGCTTCCTTCAAAGGTCGGCCAGACAATCGGTATCGTAGGCGGTATCGTAATCGGGACTGCCGCCGTCGATGCCGGGCTAACAAGCAACGTACTCCTGATAGTTGTTGCATTGGCAGCGCTGGCATCCTTTACCACGCCTGTCTATAAAATGAGTAATACGATCAGGCTCCTGCGCTTTCCATTCCTGGTATTCGCCCAGCTTCTGGGATTATTAGGGATATCAATATGCTTTGGATATATAATAGTACACCTGTTAAAACTCAAATCATTGGGCACTCCATATATTAATCCGGTTTATCCACTCCGATTGTCGGATCTTAAGGATGCATTATTCCGGCTCCCTTTCCGGGACCAGACTACCCGTCCTCATGCAGTCCTGTCAAGGGAGCCTGCACGAGCTCACCCGAGCCGGCCGCTTAAGCCGGACAAGAACAAGGACATTGACGAATGATGACTAGAAAGGAATAGTGACATGCTTCCGAAACCAGCAGAAAACAAACTAGTATCCCCTTTCTTTGTTTTCTACATCATCCATGCCATGCAGGTCGGTGTAGGAATTCTTGGCTTTGAGAGATATATTTCCAAGGTAGCAGGAGAGGATTCCTGGGTGTCCATAATTCTTTCAGGAATATCCATTCATGTTTTGGTATGGCTCAGTTACAAGATTCTGAACCGGGGTCAGAACGACATTTTTGTCATACATAGGGATGTTCTGGGTAAGTGGGCAGGGGGCTTTATAAGCTTCTATTTAATTTGCTATATCACCATCTTTGCTATCATCATCCTGAGGAGCTATGTGGAAGTCATTCAGGTCTGGATGTTTCCTGACCTGCACGCCTGGTATCTTACGATGATCCTGCTTGTCCTTGTATACTATGCTGTGATAGGCGGCTTCAGGGTCATTGTAGGACTTTGCTTCCTTGGGGTCATCTACTCCCTGCCCCTGCTTCTATTGAAGGCTTTTCCTCTTAAGGAAGCACATTTTTCCAATCTTCTTCCTATATTTGACCATTCTGTCCTTGACCTCATAAAGGGAGGAAAGATTATGACGTTCAATTTCCTTGGCTTTGAGACTCTTTTTTTCTTTTATCCATTTATAAAAAAACCGGAAAGTTCCCATAAATGGGCGCAATTGGGTGTTCTGTCCACTACCTTGATTTATGTCATTACAGCCTTGGTCAGCTTTGTTTACTTTAGCCAGGAGCAGCTCTTTCACACCGTGTGGCCTACCCTGAGTTTATGGCAGACGGTAAATCTACCATTTATCCAGCGATTTGAATATGCAGGCCTGTCCATCTGGCTGTTTGTGGTCCTGCCGAATATCTGCCTGATGACCTGGGCGGCGAGCCGGGGTATCAAGCAGATGACCTCAATAAAGCAAAAGCACAGTTTGGTTTTCATTCTTTTAATAACTTTTATTGCCTGTACCATCCTAAGTGACCGGGGCGAAATTGACATGATTTCTACCTGGATTAACCGCCTGGGATTCTATACGATTTATTTTTACATCCCCTTTCTGTTCTTCTTTCAGAAATTCAGGGATAGGCCGGGGCAAACAACATGAAAAAAGGAATAGTATGGTCTGTGCTTGTGATCCTGCTGATTGGGGGTCATACTCTTGAACCGGTAATCCTTGAGGATGTCCAGCTTGTCTCTATTTACGGGTATGACTATGTGGATAAAAATACGATAAAAGGCGTCATCAGTTCTCCGATTATCCCAATGGTAGAAAATACGCCGCCAAAAAACGAAATTTTTGCCGCCAAGGGACACACGAGTAAAAATACCAGGCAAAAATTACAGGCGGAATCACCAGAGCCGCTTGTGACCGGCCGCCTCAACACCCTGCTGTATAATAAAAAGATTGCAAAGAAGGGGATCCTTTCACTTATCACCACGATGGGCCGGGACCCAGCCCTCGGAAGGGCAACGGCCATGGCAATTGTAGAGGGAGAAGTTGAAGACCTCCTCGAATATGAATATAAGGTGACTGAAACTTCTGCTCAGTATGTGGAGGAACTTCTGAGTCATAACTCCAAGGATGTGATTCCGAAAACCAATCTTCATTCTTTTCTTGATCATTACTATTTGAGGGGCCAGGACCCATTCCTTCCCCTGATTAAAAAAGAAAAAGACAGAATCAGGATTAAAGGAATCGCACTCTTTTATAATGATCGCTATGTGAGCTATATCCCATATAAAGAATGTTTTGTGTTTAAGCTGCTTTATGAAAACTTTAATAATGGAATGTATGAGTTCAAGCAGGATGGAAATTACGTAACGATTGAGAACCTGTTTTCAAAGAATAAAATCAGAATTTCTGATGGCAATGGTTCACCAAAAGCACATATAGACATTTCTATTAAAGGAAAAATAACCGATGCTCCCCGTTTGGTGCTGACCGATAAAAAAGTTGTCTCCAAGATTGAAACAGCACTCGAACAACAGATTAAGCGACAGGCATACGGCATGCTAAATCAATTCAAAAAAAAGAATATCGACCCTCTTGGGCTCGGTGAACTGGCAAGGAGCCAGACCTATCACTTTGACTTTCAAAGGTGGGAGCATCACTACAAGGATCTCCCCTTTTCCGTGAATGTCGAAGTGGAAATTACCCAAACCGGTACGATCGAATAAAGGGGACAGTCCCCTTTTTCCAGGAAATCGCTTTACTATTTTCCTGATTCGGGCTAAGATGTGAATAATCAAATAATTCGAACTGCTAGGGGTGCCCGGTGCCGGGCTGAGAGAAATGCTTATGCTTTTTAACCCTTCGGACCTGATCTGGATTATGCCAGCGTAGGAAAGTGGTGAAGTGAAAGAGGGTACATCCCTTTTTATTTTGCAAACAAGCCGGGTCCAGTAGAGGATCTGGCTTTTTTTGGCTTCCTTCATACTCCTGGATATAATCCGAAGCGGTCATAAGCGGTTTTTGTAAAAGGAGGATATCACAATGGAAAAAGAAGAAATCGGCAGGATGCTCGAAAAATTGAGGGCCCGCTCCCCGCTCGTCCACAATATTACCAATACGGTCGTCTCAAACTTTACGGCAAACGGTTTACTAGCGATAGGAGCTTCCCCAGTCATGGCACAGGCACCTGAGGAAGCAGCGGAAATGGCGGAGGCATCAGATGCTTTGGTGCTTAATATTGGCACTCTATCCAGCCAGCTCATAAAAGCTATGATCATAGCGGGAAAAGCCGCAAATGGAGCTGGAGTCCCGGTCGTTCTGGATCCTGTCGGGACAGGGGCAACGGAATTCAGGACTAATGCAGTCAAGCGGATAATGGGTGAAGTGAAAATCTCCATACTCCGCGGCAATGCCGCCGAGATAGCCAATGCTGCAGGAGAAAACTGGGAAATCAAAGGAGTAGACTCTGTGGATAGTGAACGGGATATGCACACCCTTGGCTTAATGGCTGCAAAGAAATTGAACACAACCATAGTCATTACCGGCAAGAATGACATTGTCACTGACGGCTCTACTGCCTATGTAAATCATACCGGGCACCACCTCCTTACAAAGGTGACCGGGACAGGATGCCTGCTGACTTCCGTCATTGGTGCATTTTCTTCTATTGAAAGCTGCACTGTGAAGGCTTCACTTGGTGCCCTGACTCTCTATGGGGCTGCTGCCGAAAGGGCGGCTGCAGCTGCAAGCGGTCCCGGAAGCCTCCAGGTATTATTCCTGGATGAATTATATAATCTGGACCCTAATGAGGTACAGAAACAAATTTCATACACCAAAACGAAATAAAAGGAGCATGATCATGAAAAAAGCATTGACCATAGCAGGGTCTGACAGCGGCGGGGGAGCAGGCATACAGGCGGACATCAAAACCTTCCAGGAGCTTGGTGTATACGGGATGACCGCCATAACAGCCGTTACTGCTCAAAATACGAGAGGTGTTCAAGCAGTCTCGCCGGTCGATCAGATGCTTGTTGAAGCACAGATTGATTCAATAGCTTCGGACATAGGGGCTGATGCAGTCAAAACCGGGATGCTCTTCAGCAGTGAAATCATCAAGGCAGTTTCTGAAAAAATAAAACTATATAAATGGGATAATGTGATCGTCGATCCGGTAATGGTGGCAAAGGGCGGCCATACTCTCCTGCAGCTTGAAGCTGTGGAAGCCCTGAAGAAACACCTGCTGCCATTATCCCTGCTTGCTACCCCCAACATACCAGAAGCTGAAGTCCTGACCGGGCTTTCTATTCATACACTGCATGATAAAAAAGAAGCTGCACGGCGCATCGTTGATTTAGGAGTTAGGAATACAGTCATTAAGGGGGGGCATGAAGGCAATTCCACAGAGTCAATTGATCTCTTATTCGACGGTACTTCCTTTGAGCAGTTCCCGGCCCTCCGTATTGCAACGAAAAACACCCATGGAACAGGCTGCACTTTTTCGGCCGCCATTACAGCAGAGATCGCCAAAGGAAAAGAACTGAAGGAAGCAGTTCAAACCGCCAAGCAATTTATAAGTGCAGCCATCCGGGAAGCATTGGATATCGGAAGCGGCCATGGGCCCACCAATCACTGGGCACACAGAAAAGGAGCAAATGATGTACGATTCGGCTGAAATTAAGGAGATGCTCCGCCTCTACTTCATCATGGGTTCCCAGAACTGTGTGACAGACCCCGTCACTACACTTCTTGAAGCAATCAGCGGAGGCATAACTCTCTTCCAGTATAGGGAAAAAGGTCTAGGAGCCCTCCTGGACCAGGAGAAGAAAGACATGGCCCGCAAGCTTCAGAAAATCTGCCGGGAAAGCTGCATTCCCTTCATCGTAAATGACGATATCAATCTGGCATTGGAATTGGATGCAGACGGAGTTCATATTGGCCAAAAAGACGAATCTGCCTCATCTGTACGGAAAAGAATCGGCAGTAAAATCCTTGGTGTGTCTGTGCATACCCTTGAAGAAGCACAGTCTGCCCTGGATCATGGTGCTGATTATCTCGGCATCGGTCCGGTCTTCCCTACTCATACAAAGCTGGATGCAGAGCCGGTACAGGGCACTTCTTTGTTAAAAAGCCTGCATGTTGCCGGAATAACCATCCCTATTGTGGGAATAGGAGGAATTACCTGTCACAATGCCAGACAAGTGATCTGTGAAGGGGCCGACGGCATCGCCGTGATATCAGCCATCAGTCTTGCAGTTTCCCCAGAGAATGCTGCCATGGGATTAAAAACAGCCGTCCTCTCCACACTGCGCAGGTAATAGCTGTCCAATGTTCTTACTTTATATAATTATTATTCTGCGTAATTATTTTTACATAATATGTAATATATTGAAACTTTTACAAACCTCCCCCGTATATATGGTAAGGCAGTGTGAAAGGAGGTGAAGATGGTGGAAGTGAATGGAATTCCCATAGAAACGATTTATCTTTATCTATTAGTTTTGGCTGGTGCCTCTACTCTGCTGTACCTATTTTTCGGGGATGCAGCCGGTGCAGCCGATGCGGCACTATCTTGGCTGAATCCAGCCCTCCTTCTTTCTTTCCTGACTTTCGGGTCCGCCTCAGGTCTTGTCTTAGAACATACCACAAAGCTGAACAGCTTCCTCATTATGGCGCTGTCTGCAATTTTATCTATTATCGTGACTGCCCTTCTGCACTTTTTTGTTTTACTTCCTCTCTCCAGGGCAGAGGAATCTCTCGTATATACTGAACAATCCCTGAACGGCCGGGTCGGAAAAGTGATTCTAACCGTGCCGCGGGAAGGATTTGGAGAAGTAGTGATCGACAGCTTCAGCGGAATGATTGCAAAGCCCGCCAAAAGCTATGATGATTGTTTAATCAAGGAAGGATCATCAGTTTTGGTGATCGACATAGAAAATGGAGTTTTGCTTGTGAAAGAATATGAGCCATTATTATAAGGGGGAATTTTTATGGAATTGATCTGGATTGTCACGGCTATCGTGCTCTTTATTCTATTGGCCATCATTGCCGTCTTCATTAAAAAATACCGCACCGCAGGACCTGATGAAGCCTTGATCGTAACAGGAAGCTATCTTGGCGGCAAAAACGTACATACGGATGAGGCTGGCAACCGCATAAAAATCATCCGCGGCGGCGGGGCCTTCATCCTGCCGATCTTCCAGCAGGCAAAGCCATTAAGCCTGCTCTCATCAAAACTTGAGGTAACAACACCGGAAGTATATACCGAACAAGGCGTGCCTGTCATGGCTGATGGAACGGCCATCATCAAAATTGGCGGATCGATTGGCGAAATCGCAACTGCCGCCGAACAGTTCCTTGGCAAAAGCAAACAGGATCGTGAAGGCGAAGCACGTGAAGTTCTTGAAGGCCACCTGCGCTCCATACTCGGCTCCATGACGGTGGAAGAAATATATAAAAACCGCGAAAAATTTTCACAGGAAGTACAGCGTGTGGCCTCACAGGACCTGGCAAAGATGGGGCTTGTCATCGTATCATTCACCATTAAAGATGTGAGAGACAAAAACGGATACCTTGAATCTCTCGGAAAGCCGAGAATTGCCCAGGTAAAGCGCGATGCAGACATCGCCACTGCTGAAGCAGAGAAAGAAACACGGATCAAACGTGCAGAAGCAGACAAAAATGCCAAACGCTCAGAATTGGAAAGAGCTACTGAGATTGCGGAGGCTGAAAAGGTCAATAAGCTGAAAACAGCGGAATACCGCAGGGAGCAGGACATTGCCAAAGCCCGGGCCGACCAGGCCTATGACCTGGAAACTGCCCGTGCGAAGCAGGAAGTAACAGAGCAGGAAATGCAGGTACGGATCATTGAAAGACAAAAACAGATCGAGCTTGAGGAAAAAGAGATATTAAGGAGAGAACGGCAATATGATTCCGAAGTAAAGAAAAAGGCTGACGCCGACCGCTACTCAGTCGAACAGGCAGCAGCTGCCAGCAAATCAAGACAAATGGCTGAAGCGGATGCAGACAAATACCGGGTGGAAGCAATGGCTAAGGCAGAAGCAGAAAGAGTCCGTGTTGATGGAGTGGCGAAAGCCGACTCCCAGCGTGCCCAAGGGGAATCCGAAGCCGATATTATCCGCCTAAAGGGGCTAGCAGAAGCAGAAGCAAAAAGGAAAATCGCTGAAGCTTTCGAACAATACGGCCAGGCAGCTGTTCTCGACATGGTGCTCAATATGCTTCCACAGTACGCAAAAGAAGTAGCAGCTCCGCTCTCCAATATTGAAAAAATCACCGTTGTGGACACAGGCAGTGATTCAGCAAACGGAGGCGCCAATAAAATTACCGGTTATGCAACCAATTTGATGTCCACCATGCAGGAAGCACTTAAGGCATCCTCAGGTCTGGACGTAAAAGAGTTGATCGAAAACCTGTCAGGCAAAGGAAATATCCGCGGAAGCATTGACAGGCTTGCAGAAAGAAGCCACACGATGCGTAAAAGCGAAATGCCGCCAGTTGAATAAAATAAGGAGAAAAGCGCCAGGAACGGCGCTTTTCTCCTTTTTATAAACTCTCTTCCCTACCTTTTTACAGACAGTCTTATACGGGGATCGACAATTCCATACAGCACATCTACAACAAAAATGATTAATACAAAGAGGGCGCTGTAGAAGATGGTGGTACCCATGATGACTGTATAATCATTCATGGTTATGGAACGGACAAACTGCTCACCTAGACCGGGGATGCCAAAAATTCTCTCAATAACGAGAGAGCCCACCATGATATTAACTGCAAGCGGTCCGATGATCGTGATAACAGGAATCAATGCGTTCCGGACTGCGTGTTTATAGATGATCCCCCGCTGGCTGATACCCTTAGCCTTTGCAAGCATAATATAGTCTGAATTCATTACTTCGATAAGCTCCGTCCTCATGAACCTGGAGATATTGGCTATGACAAATCCAGATAGCGCTATCGTCGGCATTATAGTATAAGTAAAGCCTTCCCAGAGAGCGACAGGCAAAAGCTCCAGCTTCACTCCTAAAAAATATTGAAGGAAACCCGCAAAGACAAATGCCGGGATAGATATGCCGAGAACTGAAAGCACGGTTGCACCATAATCAAAAATAGTATTATGTTTGATGGCTGCAAGAATTCCCAGCAGGAGTCCCAATATCGATCCAACAATGAGCGCCTGGAAGCCAAGCTGTGCAGATGGCCCGATCCTGTCCGATATGAGCTGGGTAACCGTCCTGTTGTCATATTGAAACGAAAAGCCAAGGTCTCCTTTAGCTAAATTGCTCAGGTATCTTATGTATTGAACAGGAAGCGGTTTATCAAGCCCATACTTTTGGTTGATAAGCTGTACTTGTTCCGGGGAAAGTTTTTCCTGGTTTTTGAGAGGTGAACCGGGCAGTAATTTCATAAGGAAAAAAGTCAAACTTGCAATAATGAATAATGTGATGATCATATACAAAATCCGCTCAAAAGTATATCTTAGCATTTAAGGCCCCCTGCCATATAAACGAAAGAGTATGCGCTTATGGCACATACTCTTCTCGGTAATTTTTAGAGGTTATTCAATGTGAGCCCATTTATAGCCGAAGTCTCCGCCGAATGGGTGCTCTACAATATCCTTCACATTTTCACGCTGAAGGTATGCAGTTCCGCGTTGGAACATTGGTGAGATCGCAGCGTCATCCAACAGGATTTTCTCCGCATCCAGCAATGCTTTCCAGCGGGCATCCAGGTCAGAAAGAAGTGGACCTCTGGCATCTTTTACAAGCTTATCATATTCAGGATTAGAGTAGCCCATTTGGTTGTGAGCACCATTTGTAACGAACATGTCGATGAAAGTCATCGGATCCTGGTAATCAGGGCCCCAGCCAGCATAAGAGAAGTCATAGTTTCCTTTAGACTCAAGATCCAGCTTCTGCTTGAATGGCTGCGGTTTGATTGTGACAGACAGGCCTTCAAGATTGTTTTCCAGCTGCTCTTTCAGGTATTGTGCGATTTTAGCAGAGTTGTCATCATCGTAAGTCAAAAGTTCCAGGGAAACTTTATCGAACTTAGCATCTTTTTTGGCATTTGCCCAGAGCTTTTTAGCTTGCTCAACATCAAGTTTGCCAAGATCGCCGTTTGTTTCACGGAAGTCTTTGCCATCTGGTCCAGCTGCAAAGTTTGCAGGTACCAGGAAGTTGGCTGGAGTGGATCCGTTATTTAGAATTACATCAACAAACGCTTTTTTGTCCCAGGCCATATCGATTGCCTTACGGGCATCCCTGTTCTTGAGAACCTTGTTCTTCTCATTCAGGCGCAGGAAGTAAACAGCAGTATCAGGAGATGTTGCAAAGTTTTTATCATCCTTATACTTGTCAACAAATTCTGCGGTCAGGCCAACACGGTCAGCCTTTTTGGTTTCGTATAGGTTTACGCCGGTAGCAGTATCCTTAACGATGTTGAAGTTGATTTCTTCTAGCTTGACTGTATCTTTATCCCAGTATGTAGGGTTTTTCTTCAGCTGGAAGCTTTGTTCGTGCTTCCAATCGCTGAGTGTGAATGGACCATTATATACTCCTGTGTTCGCTTCAAGTGCATAATTCTTTCCCTGCTCCTTGAAGAATTTTTCATTTTGCGGGAAGAACGTTGCGAAAGACATTAATGATTTAAAATAAGGAATATTGTTTTTCAACTGGATTTCAAGGGTTTTATCGTCAATTGCCTTGATTCCTAATGTTTCTTTCTTAGCTTTGCCTGTGTTAACTTCTTCTGCATTTTTCACATCATACAGCATATAGGCATATTCTGCAGCTGTTGCAGGATCTACCGCACGCTGCCAGGAGAATACGAAATCCTGGGCTTTTACAGGGTCTCCATTTGACCACTGTGCATCACGGAGCTTGAACGTATAAGTCTTGCCGTCTTCACTTACCTTTGGCTCTTCAGCGGCCATTCCGAGAGTAGGCTTGTTATCCTGTCCCAGGCGGTAAAGGCCTTCGTAAACATTGTTCATTACGTTGAATGAAACTGAGTCTGTGGCGAGTGTACTGTCCATGGATGGAATCTCAGAGCCGGCAATCAGGTTCAGGATCTGCTCCTTCTTTTCAGCCGCTGGTTTTTTGTCCCCTTCTTTGTCCTTCGGTGTCGCGCTGCTGCTGTCGCTCCCTCCGCTGCACGCAGCAAGGAATGTGGACAGTGCCAGCAGCAGAACTAGTAGAAATGAAAACTTTTTCTTCATTCAATAATACCCTCCCATTTGAATAATCTGAAGATTTAGTCTTATTATGATATGGAATTTGACATAAAGCAATACATTTTTTACAGTCTATTTACAATGAAGTTACAAAAAGCTTGCCACTGCAGGGTTTTCTGGAAAAAAAATCTTTCAATAACAAGGTATAAACCCCAGCGAACATAGTACTTTCAAGCTAGTTTCCGATATATTATTAATAGGAATTTTTCCTTATTTCTGATTGGACGCTATTAAAGTACCTTATCTTTCAGCAGACCTTAGGTGTATTTCAATGGCAGCGCGTATCCCGGACTCCACTGCTCCTTCAATCCATGCCGGAAAGTTGGAAGTGTGCTCCCCTGCAAAATGAACTCTGCCTTCTGGCGATGCAATAAAGGGTCCCAGCTCCTGCTCCTGAGCAGGCTTAGCAAGGGAGAACGCACCCGAGGAAAAAGGATTGCGGCTCCAGCTATAGGAGACTCCTGCCTCGAACTCTCTGAAAACAATACTTCCATGAAGCTTCGCCAGGTTTTCCAGCGCTTTTTGGACGCAGTCTTCCTGAGGCATGCTGTCCCAAAGCAAAGTGTCATCCTCCCAGGTATAGCTTGCTGTCATTACATTGGCTCCTTTCCCCGGCCGGCTGGGATAATAGCTGAACCGGATGGGGAGGTCTGTAATGCTTTGTCCGCCGCTGTACCCATTCCTGCTCCAGAAATTTTTCTTAAATTGGATTCCGATTTTAGTGGAAGTAACATAATGCAGCTCTCTGATGGCCCTCCATTTGTGATAAGAGAAAAGGCTCTGCGGGACAACATCAATATATTGAAAAGCAGAAAAAGGTATGGTAATCAGAATACAATCAGCTTTCACTGTTACGGGCTCATGGGTTTTTGTATCAAAAGCATCAAGTGAAATGCTCTTTCCCCCTTCCCCCCTGATCCTGCTCACTCTTTTTCTTAATTGCACATCTTCCTTCAGCTCGTCGAGCAGCAACAGTGGCAGCCTGTCATTTCCCCCTTCTACCTCATAAAACTTCATAAAAGGATCAAATAGATATAAAAGTTCACGATAAATCCCAAAAAACGAAAGCTCCGGGAACCCTTCAAGGGAGAGCATTACCTTGATCATATCTATGGCACCTGAAGATAAGGAAGGACCAATGGGGTTTTTCCTCAAAAATAAATCCATAGAATAATCCCCATACAGCTTTTGAGCATATTTCCAGTTCTCATCAGGATTTTTCATGATCATACTTGTCAGGTTCCTAGTAGCTATTTGAAAAAGTTCCAGCGCTGTTTTCTTTTTTTCCCAGCCCGCAACAGGAAAGTTCAGGTCGGTTCCTATCGCTTTAAGATATTTGAGCCTAATTCTGCGGCCATTTACATAAATTAAGTCTTCTGGGGTACTGTTATAAAATCTATTGACCTTCAATTTATATTTCCGCAAATAGGCGAGGGTCAGGCTGTGCACTCCAGGTATCCGCATGGCTCCCGCCTCAAAGTAAAGAGGATCTGTAAAAGGTTTCCTGATGGTATAGATTCTTCCGCCAGCTCTGTCACTGCCTTCTAAAATAGTAATATCATGGCCGGCTTCCCTTAAAAGAGAACCTGCAGCCAGCCCTGACATGCCTGCACCTATGATGGCAATTTTTTTGGGTTTATCCGTTTTCCCGAGACCTTTATCAATATAATGGAGATAAGGATGATTAACAAAACCATGGACACTCATTGTTTACTCCCCACTATCCTTTTTCTATTATCCTATTTCGGGACATGGGATATATGAGAATAAATGGTATTTAATCCGGCAGTTTGGCTACGGGACAAGAGCGTGGATTTCCTTACAGACCCATCAGAAAACAACAATCTTTTAAAAAAGAGCCTTTCATTAAACAAACATAGTTTTCTACCCGCAGTCCATGGAAGGCTAATAATGTTTATGCCTGGCTGCAGGAGGCCTTATGATCCATGCAGGTCTGCCCTTTTCCTCAGAAAAAGCCCCTTCTTCACTGGTGATTGCCAGTCAAATCAAACAATCATTTGCAATGACAAGTGAAGAGGGACGGAGTTCAACTTATCCGCTTAATCAGATGTGATCCTATGGCTGTGCGTGTATACATTCATGCTGCTGTTTCTGATGAATCCTACGGCCGTAATCCCAAGTTCATCCGCAAGATCCAGCGCCAATTCAGTCGGAGCCGATTTAGAGAGCACAACCGCACATCCAATTTTTGCGACTTTGAGCAGGATTTCAGAAGATATCCTGCCGCTGAAAATGATAATCTTATCCTGCATGGATATTTCGTTCCTCAGGCAGTGGCCATAGATTTTATCCAGTGCATTATGTCTTCCAATGTCCTTGCGGTTAAGCAGGAGGCCGTCAATGGTCCCAAGCGCAGCATTATGTACACCGCCGGTATTTTGGAAAAGGAAAGCTTCCTCCTGCATTTCCTTCATGAGCCTGAAGCAGTCATCCGGGCTTAGTGTTACCTGGGAATTCTGCATCCTTTTTGATGTCAGTGCATCATTGGCAAATACAAATCCCTGTCTGCTCATTCCACAGCAGGACGTAATGTATCTTTTTCCGGAAAGGTCATTATAAAACGGGTTAAGTTTTGATACTTTAATATGCACATATCCTTCCTTTTCCTGCACCCATATATCTTCCACATCCTTAAATCCTTTAATAAGGCCTTCTGAGGTCAGATATCCTATCACCATATCCTCGATATATTCCGGAGTGCATACCATAGTTACCAATTCCTGCCCATTCACCTTGACTGTCACAGTATATTCCGAGACGATGGTATCTTCTATTTTACTCGCTATTCCGTTTGCATACTTGATGACCTGTCTCGATACTTCTACTGGTTTCATGCCATTCCATCTCCTGCTTTACTGATTCTGTAAGATCTTTTCAATGCTAGAAGCTGCATAATTTCATTAATGCAAAAAGCATACCGCTTGGGCATGCTGATTGCAACTTCACTATTTTACTTCATGATCCGGCTGCTGGTGTTTCAGCTGGTTTTCAGGAAGCTGTGTGTTCCTTTCCAGCCCTTTCGTTTCTTCGCCCATTCCCCTAAGAAATGTAAGAAGAAGGGTCACCGACCGGTTAATCTCAGGATCCTTAAGCGCCCGCATGATATCAAAGATTCCTGTTTTCTCTTGCGTATCCTTGGCATCTGCCACCCGGGCAATCCCAGAATTCACCTTGAGAAGCAGAGGCTCAAGCTGGCTGACATTCAGCGTTCCAAGAACACCGACCATAAGAAGGAGGTTTTTGAGTGTATTGGCCGTTTCCGGTGTATCAGCCTTTTTCACCAGGATATCCATGACTTTGTCTCCCTGCCCGAAGAGGGCACTGACAAGCGAGAGGACTCCCCTGTCATTCATATGGTTCAGGGTCTGAAGGACTTCAAGAATGCTATCCTTGCTTTCTATCAGGGCATTCTGCACCTCTTCCAGGTCGTTCTGCCTCTTCTGCTCTTCTGAAATTTCAATCCGGTGAATGGATTTTATCGCTTTTGCCATTTTGCACCCACTCCTTTTTTGACCAGGTCTCCAGGGAAGATATAATCCTTTCGGGCCCATTTCTTCTGTACCTGGACACCCAGCTGAGGCTGCGGATTCCCATTACGATGATTGACTCTTGGAAGCGGGCTCTTTCCGCCCTGACTCAGTATCTCCATCCTGGCGTTGATCTCTTTGTAGGCAGGAGTATCGGTGTCCTTATCCGCTTCACTGCTTGTAAGGAGGTTTATTGCTGCATCTCCGGAATCATTCATAGGAAGGTAAACTTCCTTGCCTTGTACCCGGTCTGTTACCAGACACTCGACTTTGACATTTCCAAATGGCGATGTCAGGCGGACCAAAGTGCCATCTTCAAGGCCCCGCTCTGCTGCAAGTTCAGGTGAAACCTCCAGGAATACCTTAGGAGTCTTCGATGAAATTCCCTTTGATTTATAAGTCATATTCCCTTCATGGAAATGCTCCAGGAGTCGTCCATTGTTAACATGGATGTCATATTCTTCTGGGAAAGATAGCGGAATAGACCACTTGACTGGATAAAGATTAGCCTTACCATCCGGGAAATTGAATCTTTCAGTATACAATACCGGCGAATCTGTTCCATCCTTGGCGACCGGCCATTGCAGGCTGTCGTATCCCTCGAGCCTGTCATAGCTTACGCCTGCATATATGGGCGAAAGGGAAGCAGCTTCGTCCATGATTTCGCTGGGGTGCTGATAATTCCAGCCTGCGCCCAGGCGGTTGGCAACAGCCATTATGATCTGCCAGTCAGGCTTGGAATCTCCAAGCGGCTCAAAGACTTGATAAAGGCGCTGGATCCGGCGTTCTGTGTTTGTGAAGGTTCCATCCTTCTCAAAGCTCGGTGCTGCCGGCAAAACTACATCAGCAAATTCTGCTGTCTTAGATAGGAATATATCCTGGACAACGAAGAAATCCAGCTTTTCAAATGCTGCATGAACATGATTCAAATTCGAGTCGACAAGCCCCATATCCTCGCCCTTCAGGTACATGGCCTTCAGAGTGCCTTGATGGATTGCCTCTACCATCTGATGGTTGTTCATGCCAATCTTGGAAGGTACTGATGTCTTCCAAACATTCTCGTATTTCTCCCTGACCTTTGGATCGCTTACAGGTTCATAGCCCGGCAGATTGGCAGGTGCACTGCCAAAGTCGCTTGCTCCCTGGACATTGTTATGCCCCCTAAGCGGGTAAGCACCGGCACCCGGCTTCGCGTGGTTCCCAGTGACGAGAAGCAGATTGGAGATTGCTGTACTCGTATCTGAACCGCCGATATGCTGTGTTACACCCATTGCCCACAGGATGCATGTTGACTTGGCTTCATAGATCATGGTTGCAATCTCAATGAGCGTTTCGCGTGATATGCCTGTCTGATCCTCTGCATAGCCAAGGGTGAAACCTTGCAGGCTCTTAACATACTCATCATAGCCATTCACTTTTTCCCTGATGAAGTCTTCATCTGCCCAGCCCATATCAATGATATATTTGGTTACTGCAGACAGCCAGATCAGGTCAGAGCCTGGTTTTGGACGGAAGAAAAGGTCAGCCCTTTCAGCCATTTCATGCTTCCGTATATCCGCGACGATCGTTTTTTGTCCATGAAGCTTCTGTGCCCTCTTGATCCGGGTGGATAAAACCGGATGAGATTCAGAGGTGTTTGAACCTACCATGATGACCAGGCCGGACATGGCGATATCCTTTATGGATCCTGAATCCCCGCCGTAGCCGACCGTCCTGAGAAGCCCTACTGTTGCAGGTGTCTGGCAATATCTTGAGCAGTTGTCGACGTTATTAGTTCCTATCACACTTCGCGCAAGCTTCTGCATGAGGTACGACTCTTCATTGGTACATTTGGATGAGGTTATAAAGGACATGGCGTCCGGGCCGTGGCTGTTTTTTATTTCCGAGAACTTGGATGCAATCAGGGTCAGCGCTTCATCCCATTCCGCTTCCCTGAAAGTATCCCCTTCTCTGATCAATGGCTTTGTAAGGCGCTCCTCGCTATTGACAAAGCTCCAGCCGAATTTACCTTTGATACATGTTGACACACTGTTTGCAGGAGCCTTTATCTGCGGTTCGACCTTCAGAATTTCACGATCCTTTGTCCAGACGTCAAAGCTGCACCCGACTCCGCAGTAGGTGCAGACAGTCTTGGTTTTCTTTATCCGCTCATCGCGCATAGCTGATTCCATATCTGAAATCGCAAGGATCGACCCGTAGCCTGTCTCGACCCCCTTGGTGATCTCAATCATCGGCCTTAATGTCTGCTTGGCTATTCCTGTCAGGAAACCAGCCTCCCCGACCATCCCTTTTTCCATCATGGCATTGCAGGGGCAGACAGTTGAGCAATGGCCGCATGAAACACAGGATGACTCATTGATCGGCACATCATCATCCCAGATGACCCTCGGCCTTTCTCTATCCCAGTCTATGCGCAGAGTCTCAGTGACCTGGAGGTCCTGGCACGCCTCCACACAGCGGCCGCAAAGGATGCATTGGTCAGGGTCATAGCGGTAGAAAGGGTTTGAATTGTCTTCTTCATATGGTTTTTGGTCAAAAGGAATGCTTTGGTGGTTTATTTTCATTTCTTTAACGGTATTATGTACCTCACAGCCGCCGTTATTGTAATCACAAACTGTGCAGTAAAGCTCATGGTTATACAGAATCTTATCCATAGCCATTGTCTGTGACTGCTTTACTTCAGGAGAAACAGTATCGATTCTGTCTCCTTCTTTTAATTTCGTTGAGCACGACCTTACCAGCTCACCGTTAACAGATACAATACAAGTATCACAGGTTTCTATTGCACCCAGTGCAGGATGATAGCAGACATGCGGTATATCTATCGAACTGTCTGTTAAGAAATCAAGGACCCTTTCGTCCTGCGAAGCAGGAACTTCGACTCCGTTGACTTTTACATGTATGGGGTTTGACAAGCGTCCTCATCCTTTCACCTAATAAAATTTTCTTTCTAACATTTTCCCTACCCTGTCCATAAATCAGTAAAACCTAATTGGAATAGAAACCCTTTGAAAATGGTGAATTTTGCTCATAAAAATAGCCGGCCGCATTGCAGCCAGGCAATTTTTTTATTCATAAATCCTAAAATTTTTCAGTGAATTAAGGCTGACCTGGGTAATACTATTATCATCATATACCAGCTGAACGTGATGATTCGCCTCACGGCCGGAACCAGTGTCCTTTGCTGCCATGATATAGCCGGAGTTCCCCATCTTGTCTGTAAACTTCTTACCATTCAAGGACGTCTTCAATACTTCCTCAATATTGAACAGGACCTTGTTAACTTCGCTTAACTGTGCTGTTAGGTGGAAAGCATTATCATGAAGATTTATATATCGCCTAATTAAGATATCGTAATTATCCATTCGAATTAACCTCCAGGTATTGAGCTTTTATCCTTTTACCCGAAGTTATTCTTTAAGAAACAGCTGAGTCTAATATTGCTGATAAAAGGAGCGGTGAAATGGCAGCACGGGAGCATGTGGAATTTGATGAAAGCCTTGAAAGTTATTATATTGCACTAAGTGATATTTTCTATTATTATCCGGAAGATACCAGAGGAAGTGATTCAGAAGCGGTAAAAGGAGCTATCGATATTTTATCAGGCCTTATCTTCCATGGAATATCCATAGAAGGCATCACCATCCGGGAAATGGAACAGCTCAAATATGAAAAAATGTACAAACGCTTTCATCCAGAAATAATGAATGCTATACAAATATGCTCGAAGAATGAAGTGGAATTCCTTTATTTTCTTGACATCCTTGACGAACTGTTCGGTGCAGCCATCAAACTTCATGCAGCAATTGAAAAGGTAGCAGATATCGAGAAGGATTCAGATCATGAAGAATAATCTCCAGTTAACAGCTTAAGCGGTTTTCCTGTACAATAAGAACATGTGAAACAAGGAGGTTAGGCGTATGTTTACTACAATTGAGCCCAAGGGAAGTTTTACTGATTTTGTAAATGAAGAAGACTATATCCAGAAGATCCGGGACTGGGGCTTGATTTCCTCAGCTGCCAAAACCGCCAAGCATGAATTTCTTTATAAGCGGGGATCTTCTCATTACATAGTAAAAATTGCAGGGTTTGTGAGTACGGGGGATCACGAGACAGCTGTGGTCTCATTTGAAAATGAGGTCCTTCATTGTGTACATCCTTCCTATTTGAAAGAAATGCAGAGCGGGTCATTCGGCAGAGAAACCTCCATAAACGCATCAGAAAACGCGGAAGGCCTTCCAGTCTCCAAGCCATCAGCAAGCAGAAAAGGAAAAGCGGACGCTGGGACTGTTAAGGAGAAAAAAGCAGAAAAGATTGATCTTCCTGCAGAAAAGGTCCATTTTGAAGCAGCGGTGAAAGAGTTCTCCACTAAATATAATCACTTTAATGAAACCGAGGAAGAAATCCTTATCCTGGAAAACGTCAGAATATCAGGAGATGATGCAGTGGATATAGGCGATGCGTGGTGCGGATATAGCAAAACACTGAAAAAGCTGGATCTGAAGGAAGGTTCCAGGCTTGAATTTGACGCAAAGATAGTCGACAGAAAGCTGAATAAGGAAATACGGTATAAAATCAATAATCCTTCCAAGCTGATCCTCATATGATTCCACAGGATCCCAAGGCATCAGGGAACCTGGTGCCTGGTGCCGTGAATTCCCTGACTGCCGCTGGATAAGCTCCTGCTATTTTCCGTATCTTAAATAGCAGGAGGTGAATTCAGATGACTACTCATAATAACAACGGCAGAAACGACGAAAATAATGGGTTCATGGGAGTTATCTCCAGCGCTGCCCATACTGTTGCAGATGCGGTCAGGAATATAGCTGGAGGCCAGGAACATCAATCAGGCACCAATAGTAACGGACAGCAGAACAACCATCAAAACCATCATCACAAAAAAAATAAGCACCGCCATTAATGCAAAATGGACGCAGGCATCTGGATGTCTGCGTCCATACTCCATTCCTGCTCCTGTTTCATCCTTCTCTGCCGCTGCATCGCTGCTGGCCGCATGTTCCTGATTGCAGCCAGCAAATCGTCAAGCAGGCTGTCCTCCAAACATTACTCTCCACTGTGCATGTAAATATAAAAAAGTACATAACATAAGGTATGTACCCTTTACAAGAAAGGTGGGACTGTATGGTAAACCAGGAAGAGCGCATCATTTTTCTCAAAGAGTTGTCCAATCTGCTTGAAGAATATAAAAAATGTGAAAATGGTTCATTACAGGAAATCATTTGTGATGATATTCTCCTGCTATGCGGGGCACTTTCCGCTCATCTGGAATGACCATATGCTAGTCCAGATCCTTCTTGTTCTTTCCTCTTACAAATCTATAGGCGACAAAGGCCACATATAATGGAGTTGCCAGATAGATTAAATAGGGAGACTGGCCATATTTCCCCTGATAAAGCAGGTACAGGAGGCAGCCCAGGAAAAAAGTGATGATTGTACCATATTTAGGCAGGGGCACTTCCTTCAAACTGGGGATCCTAAGTCTGCTAATCATTAAGAAGCACAGTCCGGTAAAAATCACGGTGGTGACAATATTGGGGATTTTATCACCAAACAGTGTCAGTATAGCAAGAATGCCCCCTGCCGCTGTTATCGGAACACCTACAAAATAATGGGCGGAAACTTTTCCAGAACTTATATTGAACCTTGCCAGCCGGTAGGCTCCGAACAAAGGAAAGAGAGCCGCCACTATCAGTCCGAGCAGCTTAAATTGATAAAAATATGTATAATACACTAAAAAAGAAGGAGCTACCCCAAACGTCACAATATCAGCCAGGGAGTCCAGTTCCTTTCCCAGGGCACTGTCTGCCTTGAGCATCCTTGCCAGCCTTCCATCCATACTATCGAGCATCATGCCGATCAAGATCAAAACAGCCGCATTCTTAAATTGTCCATTGGCAGCATAACCTACTGATAAAAAGCCGCAAAATAAATTACCCAGAGTAAACATATTTGGAATACTTTTGGTGAACCTCACGTGAAGCCATCACTCTCCCACATCTGAATTCGTTTGAATCTCCTTCCTTAATATATCATAATCCCCATCTTTTACTTAACTTAAAATGACACAGAAACCAAACATGAGTTTTCTGTTCTCAGCCCATTCATGAAAAGGGAGCGGAGTAAGGAAAAAACAGGAAAGTCAGCAGGATAAATAATGTTCATACCGAGCTGCAGGAAGCCAAATAATTCATGCAGCTGCGGACATTTTCCACAGAAAGAATAATTCCAGCCACTCGCAAGCCTTATAAAAAAATAAACGGCCAGTCTTTTGAAGGAAGACTGGCCGCATGAGTAAAAAGAAAACAATTAAAGCTATTATAATTGTCTTCAGTTTATATTTTAGTAAATTGATAAAATTTGTCACTAGAAATTAAATCCAGTTAAACCACTTCCATCCACAAATTAACCCAGCTTACTATTGGATACCACCCTGGGGTCTTTGCCCATTTTTTTAGAAGATAAAATATTATTAAAAAACCTTCTAAAAGGGAAAATAATATACATAAATGAATGGTGTTTTGGAAGAAATGCTTCTTTGATTTTTTCAAGACCATCTTAATGGGGAAATCAGGAAAATAAAGATGCAAGGATAGATAAATTTTTTCAGAAATCCAGAATAAAAATCATTGGATTGTATAAGCCACCGCACAGCACCCTGGGTCCTTACCGGGCCTTTTTTTGTTGGATAGTGTAAGCGCGGAAATCTTGACAAACTGGTTGCATGTCCTCACATTTACTGTCAGGATTCATAAGTTATTACATAAGGATTTCCTTAAAACTCCTTTAGGTGGTGAGATAAATGGGCTGGGGATGCTATGGCGGTTACGGCAATTATGGTGCTGGTTACGGCGGTGGTGGATATGGCAGCGGTTTTGCGTTGATCGTGGTTCTATTCATTCTGTTAGTAATCATAGGCGCGGTAATCTGTTATTAAGAAGTTGTTGAAAATGATTTTGACTTGCCGCGACAAAAGGATAAAGGGATTGTGAGGTGATTTTTGTGGGTGGAAACGGAAGCGGATACGGAAGCGGATTTGCGTTAATCGTTGTTTTATTCATTCTCCTGGTTATCGTGGGAGCTGCGTTTGTAGGTTACTAATAACTTGTATCCTGAATGAAACGAAGGACAGACGATTCAAAGTCTGTCCTTTTTCATGATTATCCATATCAAAAGGTTTCTCCCCAATAATTTTTGATGCATTGACCGATGATAGGCCGGTCCGCCGGGTTCAGGTTGCCGGGCAATTTTTCCGGCCTGAAGAACTGAAGCTGAGATACTTCTTCCCTGCCGGCATCAAGCTTTCCATCATAATCGGTACATATATAAGCAGCAATTACATTAAAGACTTCATCGCCATTTGGGTACTTATAATAAAAATCCTTTCCTGAGAATAAAGAAAGCAATCGCAGTTCTTTGGCAACCAAGCCGGTTTCTTCATAAAGCTCCCTTGCTGCTGTCTCTTCAAAACTTTCACCAGGCTCCATCGAGCCGCCTGCAAGGCCCCAGCTAAAATTATCTGTCCTTAGCTGCAGGAGAAGACCTTTTTCCTCATGTATAAGCAGGACCGCCGCACCTGCCATGACGATCGGCCGGGTGCCGATCGCTTTCCTTAGATCCATGATATACCCCATCTTTTTCCTCCTGTTAAAAAGCTCCTGAATCTGATAAAGGGATGTCAGCTTCTCAGGGTGAACCCTATTTCTGACAGGGCCTGCTTCATATTTGCCCTGGTCTGGATGCGGTCAAACCGAAGGCCGAGACTTACAATCGTCTGTGCGATTTCCGGCCTGATGCCTGTCAGATAAGTTTGCACGCCTGTTAATTCCAATGCATTAATAATATGGAACAGCTGGTCAGCGACCATCGTATCAATGATCGGCACTCCCGATACATCGAGGATAAGGTATGAGAGCTGGAGCTTGGAGCTTTCTGTCAGCGCAATTTCCATGATCATTTTAGCCCGCTCTGTGTCAACAGAACCCACAAGCGGGATAATGGCCGTTTTTTCGGCTATAGGGACTACAGGCACAGAAAGTTCTTCAAGCGCAGAATAGGCTATTTTCATCAGCCGGTTCGTATGTTCCTCATATATATGGCCCAAAGAGGCTCCAATCCTGTCGATGAGGGGATCGATAATTTTTGTGACATCGAGCATCGTAATGCCTGCCAATTGCCGCTTCTCCAATTCATCTGTAAATAAATCCCACAGGACTGTTCTATAGGAGCTCACTATCCTCAGCGCCTCGCTTAAAGTCAGTCCAGAGTTTATGGAAATGCTGCCGGCAGCCTTACTCCATTCTTCCACTTTGCGGCGGATTGACTCTTGATCTTCCGTATATAGAGCTTCACCGAAGTACTCAAAAACCTGGGCCCTATAGCTGACATGCTGCGTGGATTTAAGTTTCTTTTCAATATGGTCTTCTTCCGTTCCATTTCTGATTTCATAAACTGCGCTTGCCAGAGCCAGGGAATTTTCTGTAATCTTCTCTCCCATATAACGTAATTCGTGCTTCATAAACGGATTCTATCTCCTTTTTAATGGACGAAATAAAGACAAGCTTAGCGTCCTATATTTTACATTTTTCAGACCTGTTGTCTAAATACCTTTAGACGCATATTATCCTTTTCCCTTCTTTTTTATCAGGATTAAGATAACCAAAATAAACAGGGCAGCCAAAATCAGATAAATAAAATTAGCAAAAACATCAAAGTATCCAGCTATATCTCTCCAGGAAGAACCGAATGCCGCCCCAAGATTGACCAGGACCGTATTCCATATCAAGGTTCCTCCGGCTGTCAGGATAAAAAAGAACGTTATATTCATTTTAGTCATGCCTGCAGGTATGGAAATCAAACTTCTTATCAAGGGGATCAGCCTGCCGAAAAACACCGTCCAGCCGCCATATTTATTGAATAAGTCGTCTGCCTTTTCAATGTCTGCTCCTTTCAGCCGCAGATAATGCCCCTTCTTTTTTATCAGTCGTTTGATTCCATCAAGCCCGAGCTTGCGCCCGATTCCATACAGGACGGCTGCACCGCCTGTTGAACCAAGGGTCGAGGCGATAACCACTCCTGTTTTAGTCAAATCGGATGTAGTAGTCATGAATCCGCCGAAAGTAAGGATAATTTCGGAAGGTATGGGCGGAAATATATTTTCCAGGGCTATCAGCAGGAAAATACCGAGATACCCGAATCTGTCCATAAATTCTGTTATAATATGTTCCATTGGTACCTCCGGTTATTTTTTCCCCTTTAAATAAAGATGCGGGTTTCTATTCAGTAAAAATGTTTATGTATATTCAGATATGATGCAAAAACCAATAAAAAATAGCAGGGGCTGGGTGAAAGATGGATTCAATCACACATACCCTCTTTGGTGCCGGCATATATAAGGCCATCAGCAAAGAGGGAATGACCAAAAAAGAAAAATACGCATATCTATTCACGGCCCTTGGCGCAAGCCAGGCTCCCGACAGTGATATTATCTCTCAGCTATGGGATACAGAAGGCCTCTACCAGATGTGGCACAGGGGCATTACACACTCCCTTGTCCTCGTTCCGGTTTGGGCTTTGGTATTTTATTTAGCTGCCCGGTTCATTTTCAAGGTTAATAGCCCAAAAATATACTTTCTGGGATTGCTGGGTGTTTTCATACATGACACCAGCGATGTATTTAATGCATGGGGCACGGGATATCTTGAACCCTTTACCGATATTAGGCTCACATTCGGCACCATATCCATTGTCGATTTTGTCATTTGGGCTATATTTTTAATCTGTTTTATTATATCCAGAACCAGTGCCGGGCTGAAGGAGCAGACGATCTTTAAACTGGGATGGCTGGTTATCATCCTGCACGTAACAATCCAGTCAGCTCAGGGAATCTATCTGTATAATCAATACAAAAGTGGATATGACCAGGTTGCTCTTTCAGCTGAGTTTGTCCCCTGGCAGTTTACCATCATTGCGAAGAGCGGCAATACGGTGGATATAATGAAGGATTCCACTCTGACAGAGCCCTCTCACCTCTATAAGCTTACTTCAAATGGAACAAAGTCGGATCTCAAGGTTTTATTCAAGAATAATCCAAAGGCTGAGACCCTCTACCGGTGGGCGCCTTTTGTGGTCATTGAAAAATCCGGCCGCAAGGTAGGGGTTTATGACCCGAGATTTTATCGAAATGGTGAATCTTTCCTTTATGAATATATAGAACTGCACTAAAAGGTTAGTATAACAGGATTGTTCAAAAAAAGCTTGAACGGCAATAAGTTAAAAAAACTTTCATCAATATAAAGAAGCCGGAGTTCGGGACTCCGGCTTCTTTGAGGTTTGAGCTATGGCGAAACAGCCCCGCCAAATCTTTTTTATATGGAATACAAAACAGGCGTATTCAGCCTGGAAAAGACTTACTCAGGCTTTCTCGACATTTGCAGCCTGCGGTCCGCGCTGGCCTTCCTCTACGTCAAAAGTCACTTCCTGGCCTTCATCCAAGGACTTATAGCCTTCTCCTTGAATAGCTGAAAAATGCACGAATACATCTTCCCCGCCCTCACGCTCAATGAATCCAAATCCTTTTTCACTGTTAAACCATTTTACTTTACCGCGTTCCATTTTTTACTTCCTCCTAGCAACACTTATAAATATTTGCAATTAACTTGCCTATGTATTATATCCAGTAACATCCATCTTTAAACGCGAGCATGTCCAATTTTCAAAATTTCCTATTCCAGCATCTATCAATGCCGTAAGGGGTATGAAATGCAGCTATTAGTTAACACTTTTAAAAAGGCAGCATTGGCGTACTTCATGCAATCTTTCCATGACCTCCCATTTGCCAGTTCTTGATCGTAAATTGAATTTCCGTACCTTTCGCTCCAATGCTTGTTTAATAATTTAATTTCGCTGCAACTAATTTTTAGTAACAAGCTTTTAGAAAAGATCCTTTTAAAGGGGGAATGAGAGATGAAATTTATGTCCGCTCTTCTTGTTAAGTTTATTATTTCAGCTGCAGCTTTCACCATTGGATTAGACTTGTTTTTTGATGCTTCCTTCACAGAGATTCTTGCCTTCAGTTTCTTCAATGTAGTATTTACCTATATCCTGGCTGACAGGATCGTTCTATCCAGAGTGGGCAATTGGAATACTTTGCTGCTCGAGTTTTCCCTATCCTATCTGCTGGTATGGGTGTTCGGAAGTGTATTGCTTCACAGTTACCTCCAGGTTGCCTGGGGGAGTTTTATATCCGCAGGCATCATCACCGCCGGGGAAGTACTCGTCCATAAATTCTTTTACAGTCCTGTTTATCTAAAGCAGATGAAGCCTGAAACTCAGCCATCCATAAACCGCGGTCTTCTTTATGGAACGGAATTCTCGGATGAACTCGATCCTGGAGATAAGTAATAACACATTAATTAAAAAGGCAAGGTTTAGCAAGTATATACAAAAGGAATTAATGCAGAATAAGGTAGACACTAAAAAAGTGAAAGGCGGTATACACAATGGCTACAGTACTTTATATTTCTGCACACCCGCATGATGAAACACAATCTTATAGTATGGCAGCAGGAAAGGCATTTATTGATGCTTACCGGAACTCGCACCCGGAAGATGAAGTCGTAATTATGGACCTATACAAAGAACATATCCCGCAGCTGGATACAGACGTATTCAGCGGATGGGGCAAGCTCCGCTCCGGCTCTTCCTATGAACAGCTTACTGACGAGGAAAAATCCAAGGTGGGAAGGCTGTCCGAGCTGGTGGATCAATTTGTTGCCGCTGATAAATATGTCTTTGTCACACCTCTCTGGAACTTTTCATTCCCTCCAGTTATGAAGGCCTATATCGATTCTATTTGTGTGGCCGGGAAAACATTCAAATACACGGAACAAGGCCCTGTCGGCCTCCTTACAGATAAAAAAGCCCTCCACATTCAGGCAAGAGGCGGCGTATATTCAGAAGGACCGGCAGCCTCTTCTGAGATGGGGCACCGTTATCTGGCCCTCATCATGGAATTCTTTGGTGTCCCATCCTTTGATGGCGTGTTCATTGAAGGTCATAACCAGTATCCTGACCGTGCGGCGGAAATTAAGGAAAAAGGTATTGAGGAAGCGAAGGAAAAGGCAGCTTCTTTTTAAACATCTAGCTATGTTAAATAATACTGTTGATCAAGACCATAAAACAAGGACCCAACTAGTGGGTCCTTGTTTTTGAAGATAAGCACCAGTCCTTTTTATAAGAAAATGTTACCGTTTCTTAATGTTGATTAATTTCTAAAATAATTTCATCAAAATAATTGCCATCAATATATACCCTTAACTTCCATAATCCTGCTACTCTGAACTAAAGAGTCCGTTTTGATAACATCATGAGGGACTTATTTTTAATCTTTAAAGTGTATTGGGTTTATGACTTTTACTTCTCCTCGTTTAAGGCTTTTACATCCTACTTTTTGTATGATATGTCTTCGGTTCCCCCAAAATGCCATATTCACTTTTGTCTATTTTCAGTAATATTTTTAGAAACAATAATTCCAATACTGCCTGCTTTCCGAACATTCCGCAGTATTTATTAGCAAATTCCGAGTCTTATCACCCCATTTCTCTTCTTTTATTGTTTCCTAAGAGTTACAAGCTGCAATAGCCAAAAAATGCTACTCAAAAGGAAACACCAGTAAAGTTTTTCTCAAAAAACATACCCTTTTTGAATTTTTGTATTGTCTTAGTACTTGGTTCCTTTAACTTTCCTGCCCTGTTTAATTGATTCAGACTTATGAAACTCCGAATGTTGTTAACTTGAATTTATTATAGGTGGAAACTGGAAACAGACAGCTGTGAACTATCATCTTACCAATAGTTGTAGAGTCGTTTAGGCAGTTGGCCCCCTCTACTATGTTAAATAAAGAAAAGAGTGCTGTGTTTTTCCACAGTAATTTTGGGTTCAGCAAATTGGGTTTTTCCTGATACAAATTTCTTCATGACATTGCCTGAAAAATAGTCCATATTTCCATTAGGGTTTACCAACCGTACACTGAAGTGAGTTTTTTAGGTCAAGCAGAACCTGTTTTACAATGAAATGCCTAATTTTTAAAGTTTTATATATAAGTGATTGGTCCCATCCTATTAAACTTTTCATATGTCTTTAGAATGGTTTTCGAAAAATTGAAAGGGTTTACAAAGTGATGTATGGAAAATTGTGAAGGCATCGAGGAGAAAGGAGGATTAGTGCTTCCTGATAATAAGGTTTCAGGCTGGTAATAAGCGCAGCAAATTCACATGATCTAGAACTTACTGATTTTCAGGTACACACCTCAAAATAATCATCACAACCATTAAAGGAGGCATATGGGATGAAAACAATTGGAAAGCCGTTAAGAACACTGATGTTACTTGTTTTCGCATTAGTTTTGACTCTATCCTTCAGTTCCGGGGCACTTGCAAAACCTTCAAAGACAAAATCAACAAGCTATCGTACGGTGACAGAAATTCATGACTGGGGTGCAGCAGTTACAAAGGTGATTGTGGATCTAGGCAGACCCGTACCCAAAGATTCAGTAACAAGTGCTACCTTCAAAGTACATGTTTCCAGGTCAGACTATAGGCTGGCAAAGCCTTTAATAGAAGAAGGTTACCGCAAAGTCACAAAAGCATATGTTTCGGACCAAAATGGAAAACCTGTTTCCAAAGGAAAATATGCAGCTTTGGAAATGGAAATTGGGCCTGCTGTTTCATTAGGTTCACCGCTCAATTATTATAACGGATCGAATGTATGGATTGACTGCGATTACACCATTACCCTGGTAAAAGATATCGTTACCAAGTCAGGAACTTTTTCAGGATTAGTTGTCACAAAGTTTGATGGCGGAACTCGAGAAATAGTAGACGATTTCACCAAGGGTGAGTTCTCAAACGAAAATACCAAACTGACATATGCAGACTTTGCACCACCCAAAGACAAGGGAAAGAATCCATTAATTATCTGGCTGCATGGCGGCGGTGAGGGCGGCACAGATGCAACAATTCCCCTTTCTGCCAATAAAGCGGTAAACCTTGCGACCAAAGAAATTCAATCCCATTTTAATGGAGCTTACGTACTAGTGCCCCAGACCCCAACCCGATGGATGGACGGCTTCACGGGGAGAGCAGATGGGACTTCCATCTATGAAAAAGCACTCATGGCGCTAATAAAAGATTATGTTTCCAAGAATCGTGACATTGATCCAAACAGAATTTATATCGGCGGAGCATCGAACGGCGGATATATGACCATGCTTATGATCCGGGACTATCCTGGATACTTTGCGGCTGCATTTCCTGTTTGTGAAGGATTAAATGATACTTTAATAACCGATGCAGATATCATGAAAATGATGAAAACACCAACCTGGTTTGTAACTGCCAAAACAGACACCACATTGCCTCCGGAAATCAATACTGTTCCGACTTATAAACGCTTGATCAAGGCTGGTGCAGAAAATGTTCACTTATCGTTATTTGATAATGTCCATGATACTACCGGCTTATATAAAAACGCTGACGGTACACCTTATGAATACAATGGACATTGGTCGTGGATTTACGTATACAATAACGAACCTAAGGCAGTAATCAATGGCAGCACAACAACAATTATGGAATGGATGTCTGCTCAGTCTTTGAGGAATAAATAATAGATTTTTAAAGTACTTTTGTTATGGTATGCAGGGAATCCTGATGACATAGCTAAATCCCGAAGGAAGGACACTATTAATCGGTGTCCTTTTTTCAGGTTTGAGTTCGTTTCTACCCTTTAGTGGTAAATGACAAGTTTTTCTTGGTGCTCAATAACTTGAGTACCTTTCTTAATAGTTGCTATCCATTTTCATTCAATTTCCCGCTAAATAATAACCGTCCATCATTGCAGGACCTAAGTAATAAGAATGTAAATAGGGTTGTCATCGTAATAGAGTTGATTAATCAAGGCACAAGGTATAAAGCAGATTGTTAATTGAGAAATGATATTGCTGAAAACAGAAACAGTTAATAATTTACGATTTAAGAAAGAGTTATCTATGATCGAGCCATTTTCCATTATATTCTCTCTTGGGATTAGCATTCCGTTATCAAGGCTTAACAAATTACAGTGGTCGTAGCCTAATGATGCAAATGTTTGCGTCACCGCTCAAAAAAAGCTGGCCGCAAAAGGCTCAGCAGTATGGGATTTATAATGCCGGCCCACATGTTGGTCAGCCATCAGCATCCAAGCGGGGACCCCTGCCCCTGTCACGGCGTATGGTGGAAACAGATGAGTACAAAAGAATCCCCCCTTCTAAATGCAAGGGGGGAAATTAATTATTTTACGAGCTTTAGAATGCTTTGTGTTACATAGAAGTCTTTACCATTATAAACCGCAATACCATTTACTTCTTTTTTAACAGACGTTTTTCCATTGCTGATTATAGCAATATTTTTATTTGCAGGAATTTCTACCTTTTGACTTCCATTTTGGGCGATGAAAACAGGGTTAGCTGCATCCGTTACATCAATGCGGACATCAAAACCTTTTTTTGCAAATTCTTCTTTTGCATTCGCATACAGCTGTTTTGTAACCTGCCCTAAATCAAAGCCCATGAATTTGGCTGCTTTTTTAGGAAGGTCAGTATTTTCAAGTAAACCAAATGGTCTGGAAGGGCCGAATGAATAAAGGAATACATCTTCGCCAGTATGGCCGCCCGTTGTAAACCCGAGATTAGCACGATCGGCAAGCAGCTTTACAAGGATTCCACCGGCATCAGTTTTCTTTTTTACTGCGCTTAATTTTTCTTTTTCAGCAGCTGACAAATTGTCTAGGCCATAGGAAGCTGCTACCTCTTCAATATTCGATAAGTCATCCTTTAGATTGCTGGCTGCACCTTCAACTGTTAATTTTGCTTTCTTCAGAGGATCGATATATGCAGATACCGGTGTAGAAGAATATGCACCCGTTCCTGTTTTAAGGTTCCCAATGGATATTCCGCTATTTCCGTGGTCCGTAACAGCGATTACCATGGTGTTTCCATCCTTTTTGGCAAAATCCAGCGCTTTTTTCACTGCATCATCAAATGCAAGTGTATCACTTATCATCCCGATAGGATCGTTCGCGTGTGCTGCCCAGTCGACCTTGCTTCCTTCAACAAATAAGAAGAAACCGTCTTTATCTTTGTTTAATGTTTTAATGGCTTTATCTGTCATCTCTGCTAAAGTAGGCTCCGATGGTTTGGCTGTTTTCCGGTCAAAATCATAGGCAAGAGCGCTTGGGGCAAAGCTTCCCCAAATTTTATCGGACTTAGAATTCAGAAGAGAGTTCCGGTCTTCAACAAAGTCGTATTTCTTCTGATCTAAAACTTTTATTAAGTCTTCCCCGTCCTGTCTTGCATTCTTTGATGAAGCTGGAGAAAGCGATTCTTTACCCCCGCCCAGCACTACATCAATATTTTGATAGACTTGCTGCTCGGCTATGTCGCCATAATTGCTCCTATGTGTCGCATGAGCAGAGAAATCAGCCGGGGTAGCGTGCTGTATTTCCGCTGTTGCAACTAAGCCGGTAGATTTGCCAAGCAGTTTTGCGCCTTCTAATACATTGGCTACCGGACGCTGGGCATCTTTTTCGTCTACTGGTTTAAGTCCTGGTGAATTCACAACGGAAGGCAGGACTCCAATATATTTGTCATTGGTTTTGTGGCCGGTTGCAAGTGCAGTTCCGGCAGGAGCAGAATCCGTGATAGCGGATTCTGCTGAGTAAGTTCTCACACCTCCGGCCGCCATTTCATCCATAGCCAGATTTCCGCCCTTATACCATCTGGCAAGGGTTGTTACAGTAGAGCTTGTACCGTCCATAACCATCATAATCACTTTTGTAGGCTGCTTTTTCTTGTCCTTCGCCTCTCCGCTGTCATTTTTTGCGGTGATTCCAAAGCCTGATAGAGCCACTGCACCAGCAATCGTAATACCCGCCAGTTTTTTGCTGAGATTTTTCATTTTTTACCTCCCATGAGAAATTATGTACAAGTAAATAATAATACAAGTTTATTAAAAAATGATTTCAGTAGAGTTAAATTAAAATTAAATATTCAAAAAAATCAAAAAAAGGTGTACATAGGGAGATGCTCGAGGATTATATGAGGTTTAAAAAAATAGCATGATTAACTGGAATTCCTGATAGATCCAATATGGAGTACCGAAAAACTGCCTGTCCCTATTGAATGCTTGGGAACAGGCAGTTTATGTTCGTTTAGAGCAAATATCTACATAAATGTTTAACTTATCTAAACATTTTATAAGGAGCCCTCCCCGTCTCTCTTGCGGGAGGGCTCTTTGTGCCGGCAGCCCCCTTTGGCGGAAGTGCCCATACCACCAAAAACATACTTTCTCCCCCCATTCATACACATATAATAATGTGATTCTACTTGAGCGGGGAGGAAGATCATGGAGACATATATCAATGGCCTCATATTCACATCTGATGCAGTCCAGCCATATGCGGAGGCAATGATCATTGATGAGGGAATGATCAGATGGATCGGCAATATGTCCAGCATGCCTGATAATGAAGGTGATATTATTGATTTAGGGGGGAAAAGGGTCCTTCCTGGATTTGTAGATGCCCATATGCATGCAGCCATGCTTGCAAAAACGCTTGGCCAGCTTGCATGCACCCCGCCTGGAGTTAAATCCAATCAGGAGCTTCTGGATAAAATAACAAAAACAGAATGGCCGTCTGGGTGGATCAGAGGCTGGGGCTATGATGAACAAAAGATGGCAGAAAAAAGAATGCTGACCCGCTGGGACCTTGACCTGGCGACCGGTGATATCCCTGCTGTAATAACCCGTTCCTGCCTCCATGTATGCATTGCCAATAGCACTGCCCTAAGATTAGCGGGCATCGATTCAAAAACAGCTGCCCCTCCCGGGGGAAGGATAGATCTGGATGAAAACGGTGTTCCTACCGGAGTATTGAGAGAATCCGCCATGAAACTGGTCACTTCTCTTGCTCCCTCTCCTGACCGCACTGAATCAGTACGGGAACTTCTGGCTTTAAGCACCGAACTTGCTTCCTATGGGATAACTTCTGTTACCGAGATGATGGCGGGCAAAGGAGACTTTGAACTTTTTATCGCGGCAAAAGATGCAGGCTTCCATCAAAGATGCTCCCTCTACTACATTTGGGAAGAACTCGACACTTCCATATTGTCCGATGCAAGCACCGATACAAGCAGCCAGATTTTTATTGGAGGTGCCAAGCTGTTTGCCGACGGAAGCATAACCGGCCGGACAGCCTGGGTATCCCCGCCATACCTGGGAACGGACGGTCAGACCGGGTTACGCCTTTCTTCACGGGAAGTAATGATCCAGTTTTGTTCATTTGCTAAAAAAGCTGGAATTCAGGCAGCCATCCATGCCATGGGAGAAAAGGCTATTGAGATGGCGGTCCAGGTTTTTTCCGAATCCGGCCATTGGCTTGGAGAGGAGATATGCCAGCGGATAGAACATGCTTCCCTTCCATCCGCCGAAGTTCTGAAAATGGCTTCCGCCCGCCGTATTGCAATGGTTCCTCAGCCTATATTTTTATTTGCGGAAATAGAAGGCTACCTCTTTAATCTGGGGATCGAGCGGACCCAAAAAGCTTACCCTATTAAAACCATGCTGAAAAAAAACATACCTGTCTGCATCTCCTCAGATGCACCAGCCACGGCCTGGTCAGTGCCGCATGATCCTTTTACAGGAATTCAAGCTTGTGTGACCAGGAAAACCTACAATGGTGAAGATGCTGGACAGGAAGAACGTATTTCAACAGAAGAAGCCATTATCCTTTATACTAGAAAAGCCGCAGAAATTACAAGGTTTTCAAAAACTGGCCAGCTTTCCGCAGGGTACAGGGCTGACTTCATTATCCTTGATTCCGACATCCTTGCTGCAATTCCCGATGAATTGGCTGAAACTTCCGTAATCAAGACTTACTGCGGCGGCAGGAAAATATATGACAGATATCTTCCTGCTACGTAAAACAGCAGCGGCCGCTCTTCCTGAGGGCCGCTGCTTTTTATTTGAAATTCAGGGCCTGCCTGAATTCATCCCATAAGTTATTATTTCTGTCCCCCCCGGGATCTTTAACCTGTTGAAGCGAGCGCTTTATATCAATCACTCCGCTCCCATAATAGGGGTCGAACCCCTTTTTACCAAGATCGAAGGAATTTTTACTGATGAGCGTCATCACTTCTGTATTTTTAAGGCCGGGATTTGACGAACGTATCAATCCGGCCAGCGCAGCTACATGCGGTGCGGCCATTGACGTTCCCGAAAGTGAGGCATATTGTTTATGGAAATACGTGCTTGGAATTTCCACCCCAGGAGCCGAGACATCAACATATTCCCCAAAATTGGAGAAATCCGCTCTCTTCCCATTATAATCAACAGCAGCCACACAAATTACTTCAGGATAGGCAGCCGGGAAACTTGGCTGATCGGTATTATCATTTCCTGCAGCTGTGGTGATAACAATGTTTTTGTTAAAAGCATATTGGATGGCTTCTTTCATGACGGCCGATGGCTGGTAGTTCCCAAGGCTTAAATTAATTACATCTGCCCCATGGTCGGCTGCCCAGATGACTCCCCGCGCTACATCAAAGGCATTTCCGTATCCTTTATCATTCATCACCTTTACAGGCATTATTTTATTAAACCACGTCAGTCCGGCAACACCTTTCAAGTTGTTCGTCTTTGAAGCAATAATTCCGGCAACATGGGTTCCATGCCCATTATCATCATCAGCGATATTATTTTTAGCCAGCACATTATAGCCTCGTACCAGTCTTTGCTTAAGATCCGGGTGATCCAGGTCCACACCGGTGTCAACGACAGCAATTTTAATCTTTTTATCACCCTTGGTAATAACCCATCCTTCTTCCGCCCTTACAGAATGGAGATTCCATTGATAATTTCTCCTGTATAAGGAGTCATTGGGGCCTTTTTTTTCATCATTCTGCATATAGATATAATTAGGCTCAGCGTACAATACTTTAGGATTATGATTAAAGTATTTCAGCAGAAAATCAGTATCCTTGGTGCGGGATCTGTACACTTTAGTGTGATCGAAGGATTTTATCAATTCTCCATCGATTTCCCTTGCAATCCTTGCCGACTCTTCTGCATCAGGTTTTACTTTATATTTTACGGTAGCTTCCCGCTCATGATAGTGGCTTTCATCGCGGTTATTATGCTTGATCAGGGTTATTCCTGACTGGCTCCTCAAATAATCCTTGAGTCCGCTCCCCCTTTCCAGGCTGTTAATCCGGGTCAGCTTCTTCCCCTGCTCCACATCTGCTATCATAGGCCTTCCTGGAAACCTTTCGCTGACAGCCTGCCGGTACTGCTCCTCCTGTCTATTTCCTGAATTATAGAGAACAACTCCAGTTGCAAACAGCAGAATGGCAGCTGCAATCAAAAAAGTTCTGGATCTTCCCATATACAAACTCCTCCTGCATCGATGTTTCCTATTAGCATGTCTTCTTTCCTCCCTTTGCATGATGGGAAACACTGGTTAAATGATGGACAGAAGGCACATACTAAAGACGGAAACAGCCATGCAATCTTAGATGGCAACCCTGCCATCCCTCGCTGTTATTCCTCTTTTGGCAATATAAATAATCTGCCGTTCGACCCAATTGCAGCATACTCAATATCATGAACACTTTTGCCTCTCTCCAACAGTTCGATGTTTACTTTCTTTAATTCTTCTTCTGGTGTTTCTCCATTTAAAGCCCATCTGCCCCCAATAATTATCTCCATAGGATATTTTCCCTTTGGACCAATGTTTTCCAGATCTTTACGGTTCAAAGGCAGGAACTTCTCTTTTTTTAATACAGAAAGTGTTCCGTTTATTTCGAAGACCGCCTTTTCCACATCCCGCAGATTAAAAGTATCTTTTTCCCTGAGCATCGCTTCCAAAATATCCAGGGTGCATCCTGTTTTTCTCATTGCCTCTTTATTGATGTTTCCGTTTTCAATCAAGACAGCCGGCCTTCCTTTTATGAGGGAAGCCGCCCAATGAAGGCGGGATGCCTTGCTCAACAAATAGTAAATTCCGCCCATCGTAATCAGGGAGAGTATAAAATAGCTGAACTTTATCCTTAAATTAAATGCCATGTTGCCTCCTATCGTCCCCATTGTGATGGAAGCAATATAGAGATTGAGTGTCCTGTGAGCAATTACCTGCTTCCCTAAAACTTGCACAAAAAGCAACAGCAGAATAAATGCTGAAAAAGTCCTGATTATGATTTCCAATACATGGTTCATCGTGTTCTTCCTGACTTTTTTTTATTAGATTGTTTCACAATGTCCATTTCCATTCTGGTAAAAGAGTCGAGGCTTATACAGTCACTGAGCTTTTCAAAATTTTTAAATAACTATATAATGGGCTACATAATCCATTTCCAGCATAGGGGGAAATAAGAAATGTTTGCTTCAAAAGTTAAACAGGAAGCTGCTGCTGTCAAGGATCAGGTTATTGAGTGGAGGAGATTTTTGCATCAAAATCCAGAGCTGTCTTTCTATGAAAAAAATACAGCGGATTTTATATACGAAACATTGGAAGCAATGGGAAGTTTTTCACTCTCCCGTCCCACAGAAAACAGCGTTACGGCTCGGCTGTCCGGCAGTGGCGGGGGAAAGGTACTGGCCATACGGGCAGATATTGACGCCCTCCCCATTCAAGAGGAAACAGGGCTCGAATTCTCATCACGAAGCGATGGAGTCATGCACGCCTGTGGCCATGATGGCCACACAGCCATGCTCCTCGGGGCCGCAAAGGTGCTATCTTCCATAAAGAACGAGTTATCGGGAGAAATTCTTTTTATTTTTCAGCATGCAGAGGAACTGTTTCCCGGTGGTGCTGAAGAATTGGTTGAGGCAGGTGTCATGGATGGAGTCGATGCAGTCATCGGCACGCACCTGTGGTCACCGCTTGAAACCGGCAGGGCGGGTATCATATACGGCCCGATGCTTGCATCGCCGGATACATTCTATCTGACCATTACAGGTAAAGGAGGACACGGCGGACTTCCGCATGAAACCGTGGACAGCATCGCAATCGGTTCGCAGGTAGTGACGAACCTTCAGCATATTGTATCCAGAAATATTGATCCCCTTGAACAGCTAGTGATCTCGGTGACTAAATTCACCGGAGGCACTACTCATAACGTTATTCCTGGTTCGCTCGAAATGATGGGTACCGTACGGACGTTCAATCCAGAACTGAGACAAAAAGTACCCCAGCTTATGGAACGCGTCATCAAAGGAATCACGGAAGCACATGGCGGCTCCTTTAAGTTTTCTTATGAATATGGCTACAGGCCTGTGATCAATCATGACTCTGTAACCCGAATTATTCATGATACTGCCCTTAAGCTTTACGGGGAAAATGGAGTTGAGCTGATGCGGCCCAACATGGTAGGAGAAGATTTTTCAGCCTACCTCCAAAAAGCGGAAGGCTGTTTCTTTTTTACCGGCGCCGGCAATAAGGAAAAAGGCATCACTTACCCTCACCATCACGCAAAATTCTCCATTGATGAGGAGTCACTGGGCATGGGAGTAGAGATGTTTGTGGGTACGGCACTTCAGTTTTTAAGTGTGCCATCTGCAGAATCATTAGTTAAGCAGGAGGATCATTCATGATAAAAAAAGTTGATCATATAGGTATCATGGTAAGCGATATGGAGAAATCCATCTCATTTTACCAGGATGTACTGGGACTGAAATTAAAGGATAGGGTTCCCCATACAGATGGCATCATCGAGCTTGCCTTTCTCGGACTTGGTACCGACTCCGAAACCGAGGTGGAGCTGATAAAGGGGTATAACGATTCACTGCCGGCAGAAGGAAAAGTTCATCATTTTGCAGTTAGTGTGGAAAATATTAGTGAAGAGTACCTCAAAATGAAGGAGCTTGGTTATGTAGAGATCATTGATCCTGAAATTGTGATCCTCCCTAACGGCTACAAATACTTTTTCATAAAAGGGCCAGATAAAGAATGGATTGAACTTTTTCAACGCTGATATCTAAATAAGCCGGGCGGCGGATGCCCGGCTTTCTTACGTTCTTTAGACTGTATCAGAGTTCTTTTTTGTGGAAAGGGGACGGAGCTGTATGTATCATGAGGCTTTCTGCAACCGGGATATGCACATCTGTTGTCTTTCTGGCCATCTTGCCGCCTTACTCCGCTCCACCGCCTTATTATGTTTGTTCCTGCTTTCCTCCAGTTCCTTTCCATGCATGGGATTGCGAATAGATAACTCATATTGTTTTTTTTTTTGGCTGTTTTCACATATATTGTGTCTAGTGAATGAAAAAGTGGATTACCTCTCCAGTTGGTTTAAATCATTTATTCTTCACACAAAACACATGAAAGTTTGAAAAGAGCATGCATTATAATAAAGATCTATGTTGGTATCGATTATAAACCTATCCGTCCCCTCCCAATAATTAACTATCTTTATTACAATGTATGAACTCCTGAAATAGAGGCAGATTAACAGTATTAACCCACGAGGAGGTGAACACACATGGCACGCAGTGGTTCTAATCGTCAAAAACTAGTTCCTGGAGCTCAGCAGGCTATCGACCAAATGAAGTACGAAATCGCTTCAGAATTCGGTGTACAGCTTGGAGCTGAAACAGTATCACGCGCTAACGGATCTGTTGGTGGTGAAATTACTAAACGTCTTGTTGCTACAGCACAATCTCAACTAACTGGCCAATTCGGCGGTACAACTCGTTAATCATTTAACAATTGAATAATATGGATGAAGGCTGTCTGCCAGCTGGCAGGCAGCCTCTTTATGATTTGGTCCTGCAATACCATCTTTTCAAGATGTTTTTTATTAGGCGTTTATGGATGCGAAGAGAGATAGTCAAATAGAAGAGACCCTGTCCGGGCCCCTCCTGGATCATTTCATTCAAGTCTTTATTACAGCCATTTCTTTACCGAATCTATCACCCTCATCAGTAAATCCCAGTTGGGAATATAAATGTTGGGCTGCCATGTTTTCAGGATGATATCCCACAATAATCTTTTTCACATGAGGTAATTTACTCATCTCTATAATCATCAGCTCCGTTGCTGCCTTCCCGATCCCCTTGCCCTGGAACGCCTTATCTATCATGATCCGATAAACCCAATGTCCCTGAAGCTCTTCCATAACTGAAATTGAACATTAGAAAACCTGTTATTTTATCATCTAAATAAATTGCATATGGTTTCAATGTTGGTTCAAACTTTGATTGAGCTATTGAAACGGCAATAGGTTCCATGTATTTTTTCTGATCTTCAAACAATTCTAAACTGCAGCATTCATACCAGTTTTCACCATTTAATTCTTCAATCCTTACTTTTTCTTTATCCATGATTTCCCCCTTTTGAATTGACTCTTTTTATAGGCTCTTTTTTAAAAATTGTTATTTTAGAACGAGTTCTCTGAGAATATCAAATTATTAAATTGTGGTTTGGAGTGTAAGGCAGCTCCAATAGAGTCCTGCAGCGGAAGTCCACTTTCTTGTTCAATAGTGACAATATATGCGAAAACTGCCTTCTTTTTTAGTGAAAACGTTTAATCCGTATAAACAGGGGTTTTCCTTTTGTAATCTTCAAACATTCTTTTTTCCATAGTGAACGCCTCCTTTAAAAGCAGTACCATATTAACAATCCATCTGAACCTTCTGGATTTGGATAAAAATGTTATTCAATACTTACCTTCGAAAAATAACGGCTCATTATTCAAAGGCTGTTGTTTTTAATGCAAAAGTTTACCGGTTTAAAACTTACTCAAAAAGGAAAGGAGTAAGATAGTTATACATAAATCGGACAGTTTGCAGGAGGTCATGGGAACGTGTGGATTAATAGGCCATTTTTTAAGTATGCTTTAGGAATTATCCTTTGTTTGATCATCATTTTATTGTTTGGAAAAATTGATTATTTTTTAGGTCCGATTCAACAGTTCCTTGCAACAATGTTCTTTCCCATTCTGATAGCGGGGCTTCTTTATTATCTGATTCGGCCAGTTGTGAGAATATTATCAAAATTCCTGCCGAAGCCTGTCAGCATTCTATTGGTATATGCAATCCTGTTTGGCTCCATATATCTTCTCATTTATTTATTCGGCCCTGCTATAGCGGATCAAATCAAGAATTTGATGGAAGAGCTGCCAAGGAAGCTGAAGGAGCTGACCTCACAGTCTGAAGAGACCATGAACCGGCATCACTTGAATTTTTTCCAAGGCGGTGATCTCCAGGAAAAGGCGCTTAAGTATTTCCAATCTTTCTCGCAGTATGCTTCTAAAAATCTGATGCAGCTGTTCACCACCATCACAAGCATTGCAGCAGTTCTGATTGTAGTCCCATTCATCCTTTTTTATTTTTTAAAGGATGACGAAAAATTGAAGCCTTTTCTGTTGAAATCCCTGCCAAAAGAACATGAAACAGAGGGAAATAAAATCCTGCAGGATGTGGACAAAACATTATCCACTTACATAACTGGGCAGTTCATCATCGCATTTGTTGATGGTGTGCTTATGTATATAGGATACTTAATCATCGGTCTCGATTATGCCCTTGTACTGGCAGTATTTGCGATGTTCCTGACTATTGTCCCGTTTGCCGGTCCCCTGCTCGGCATTATCCCGGCCCTTTTCATAGCCTTGCAGGCAGATTCATATATGGCCTTGAAAGTCTTGATTGTCCTTGCTGCGGTTCAGCAGCTGGAGGGGCATCTTGTAACACCGAATGTCATGGGAAAACGTCTGAACATCCATCCTCTGACGATTATATTGCTCCTATTGGCAGCAGGCTCGGTATTCGGGTTCCTCGGAATTCTGATATCCATACCCCTATATTCTGTGCTAAAGACTTTAATACAAAACTTCAGGCTTTTCTATCGTCTGCGGCAGAAAAAAGGATATGTCCCGGATTCCATCCTTAATGATAAAAAATAGAATTCTTAAATTTATTGTTTTGGAACTGATACGCAGGGAAAAGGTATAGAAACATCTAAAGGAGGCAGCTCTTATGGATAAAAATGTACAGAAAAAAGAAGAAAAACAAGAAAACTTAATGGAAGCCGAGAGAGAATTCCAGGATTATGGAAATAACGCACAGGCTCCATCCGGTGATGCAAAAGGCAGGGTGCCAGATCAACAGCATAGAATAAAGGATCAGGAAAATTTAAGAAAATAACTATATAAATTGGATACCCCAGATGAGGGGGTATCCTTTTTTCATTGGCAGAAGCGGAGCAGGACTGCCGGTTGGATAAAATATGAATTAAATGATGAGTACATTCAATTCGGCATTTTCGTATTATAAAACCGCGATGAGCCAGAGTCATCGGCTACTCTTCGAATGTGTTACACGCAAACCTTACACGCCTTCGTGAAATCACTCTATCAGCCGGAATAAGGTCGAGAGAGCGATCCCCCATACTATGATAGCGGAGCATTTATTGAGGATCCCCGTCATTTTGCCGCTTTCATCAAGCTTTTGAAAGTATCGCCCTGCAACGGCAAGGCTGAAAAACCACATCCATGAAACAGCGATACAGGAGCAGGCAAAAAGGAGTCTGTCAAAATCCTCATATTGAAGTGAGCTGCTTCCAATCACCACTACCGTGTCGAGAATGGCATGGGGATTAAGGAGGGATACCGAGGCTGTGAAGATGACTTGTCTTTTTATATCCGGACTCTCACCCATCTCCTGCCCGACTGGTTGAGAATTCCATATCGTGACTCCCATATACAGCAGAAAAAGGACTCCTGCTGCAGAAATGGCAGTCTCTATTAAGGGGTGTGCCGTGACCAGCACTGAGATGCCCCCCACTGAAAGTGAAATGAGTATAGTATCGCAGACTGAGGCTGTAAGAACAGCTGGAAGTGCCAGTAAAAGGGATTTTTGTTGTGCTCCTTGCTGAAAAATAAAAATGTTTTGGATACCTAAAGGCAAAATCAGTCCGAAGGCAAGCATAACTCCTGATAAAATAATTGATAACAATGTTCCCATCCTTTTATAAACTATTGTTTTCCTATACTTACATATAAAACAAACCCATTTTCAAACAGCCAGCAATACCGCCTTTTTTCGACAATCAGCACTTTTCTTGTCAGACCCTGCGGTTTCCCGAGAAATAATGGCATTATAGCCAGCGTGCAAAATGAATGAAACTTCCTTTGCTGCCCAGTATAATGAGAAACTAGAAGATTGTTTGAATCAGATAGAGGTATAACGTTGTCATGTTTGAAGCATGGTTTCTGCAGAAGGAAACATTACCAGGTTCTTTTTATACTAAAAATAAAATGGATAAAGTTTTGAATGATCAGCACTCACTGACAATCAGGACCATTGCGCATGCTTTTTTAGGCAGCTGTCCTGAATTTGACCAAAAAGTAACAGATTGGGCAGAAACAGTGGCAACAAGCAGGATAGAAAATAAACTCCCATTCATGAGGTCATTGAAGCCCTGAGCAAAACCCGGGCAACTATCTGGAAGTTTACCCGAGCGATTTTGCCTTGAGAACGAGGCAGAAATTACAGCTGAAATCATCATTAAATGGACGAGGTATTCAACTCCGCATTTGACCGCCTGGTATATGAATTTTCTGCCAGGTATCATCATCAACTGGCTGCCAGCAGGCTGACCGCACAGGCATCCCTGATCACTGAATTAAGCACACCTATCATACCGATACTGGAGGAAGTCGCCGTATTGCCCATCGTAGGGGATATTGATACTGCACGGGCACGTTCCTTCCTTGAGCTTGCACAAAAAAATGCCAGGAAAATGGGATACGCCAGTTATTTATTGATATCTCTGGTGTTTCGCTCGTAGATACAATGTTGGCCAATGAGATGTATAAGCTGCATTAAGGTCCTTTCACTGCTTGGAGTAAAAACATTCATTTCCGGGATGAAGCCGACAGCAGCTCAAATCTCCATTCAGCTTGGCCTGAATTTTACTGCAGTACCAACCTTCAGCTCACTGAAGCAGGCTCTGGCAATCACGGGTGTCGGCAGCAATAATTAAAAGAGATCTCACAATGGAGAGGATTGCCTCAGTTCATGTAAGAGCCGGACTGCAATCTTTTCTTTTTTTTCAGCCCTCAAGTAAAAGGAGTCCAGAAACAAAATGTTCCGAACTCCTGGGCAAAATCCTGCCTTATTTCTTATTAAACAAATAGAGAGAAGCAAATAAAAGCAATATGCCCATTATTTTCTTCACATTGATCGGGTCCCTTACTCCTCCCATTAATCCGTAATGGTCTATAAGCAGGCCAAGGATCATCTGTCCGGCAATCACGGCCACGAAGGTTGCTGCTACACCGATCTTGGGAACCGTGAGCACCATTACAAATACATAAAACGCCCCGAGGAGTCCCCCCAGAAGCTGCCACTTAGGAACTGATCCAACCGCCAGTAAATTCCCTTTTCCAAAAAACACCAAAACGAAGAATAGGACGGTTGTACCTAGTAAAAATGAGACAAAAGCAGCCTCAATGGATCCTGCTTTCTTGCCTAGAGCCCCGTTCACCTGTGCCTGCACAGCAATGGCAAGTCCCCCGATGAACGCCAATAAAGGAAATAGTGCTTTCATTGTCAATGTCTCCCTGCCAATCTAAATTTAAGCTGCATAGTTAAATGACAGCTTCATTCATCCGCTTTAATGCCGCTGCCCTGATCCAATCATTGATCCCAGACTTCATTGGCAATTTGACGGACCAGTCGTATCTTTTCCCATTGCTGCTCTTCAGTCAGGATGTTGCCTTCCTCGGTTGAAGCGAAACCGCATTGCGGACTCAGACATAGCTGCTGGATCGGGAGATAGGAAGCTGCCTCCTGAATGCGGGTTTTAATATATTCGGGATCTTCCAGTTCGCCGAATTTTGAAGTGATCAAACCAAGGACAATTTTGAGGTCTTTCCGGTTCACATGACGCAAGGGTTCAAAGCTTCCTGAGCGGTCATCATCAAACTCCAGGAACAGCCCATCGACATCCAGGCCTCCAAAAATGATTTCAGACACATAATCATAGCCTCCGCTTGACATATATGTTGAGCGGAAGTTTCCGCGGCAGATATGCATGGTGATGGCCATATCAGAAGGTTTCTTGGAGATGGCCTCGTTCACGGCCTTAGCAAAAAGCAGCGCCAGCTCTTCTGGATCGTCTCCCCGCTCCCTCAGTTTCTGTCTGCCTTCTTCCGACAGGAAGGCAGCCCAGGATGTATCATCCAGCTGCAAGTATCTGCATCCTGCTTCATAAAATGCTTGTATGGCTTTTTGGTAGGCAGTGACCAAATCGGTAAACAGCTGGTCTTTCTCGGGATATACGTCCTCATCAATGACTGCACGCAAAAGCAGCATATTAGGGCTTGGTATAGTAAATTTGGCCAGATGGCTTCCAGCTGCTTTTTGCAAGAATTCAAAATGACCAATCATTTCATGTTCCTCAAACTCTATTCTCCCAGTGACCCTGAGTCCATGCGCCTTTGTCTGTACGCCTTTAAATTGCAGCCCGGTTTCTGGTTCGAAAAGTTCGACACCCTTAAGGCCGGCGAGAAAGTCAAAATGCCACCATGCCCTCCTGAACTCTCCGTCTGTAACTGCAGAAAGCCCGGCTTGCTTTTGTTTTTCTACTAATTTTATGATTTCTTCATCTTCAATCCTGCGCAGCTCCGCTTCAGTAATTTCTCCTGCTGATTTTTTCTGCCTTGCCTGCTTGAGACGCTCCGGACGAAGGAAGCTGCCGACATGATCTGCTTTAAATGGTGCCTTTAGTATAGTTTTTTCCATTTTTAAATCTCCTTTTTATGTATTTGCCATGTGGTGAAGAAGCAATTCCTGCAATAAAAAACGCCCTTCCTTTAAAAGGAAGAGCGAAATTCATTAACTGTAAAGCAGGCTCTTCCTTATCTTGCAGATAAAAATCTGCAGGATTTAGCACCGTCTGTAAAAACAGGGGTTGCCGGGTTTCATAGGGCCATTCCCTCCACCACTCTTGATAAGGCTTATGTATTCATTTATTTGAATATTATATATCTTTCATCTAGTGAAGTAAACGGTTATGCCTGAAAACAGGAAAAATAAAAGAGGCCTGGTAAACCAGGCCTCTTCGCGTATTGAGGCGGACAGCCGCACTCCACATAGTGCGTACCCGGAGGTATGCTGTCCGGCTTACACAACTCAGCTCATCGCTATAATAATATAACATATTGGCATGTTTAAGGCAATTACTATTTATTGCGCATTCACTTTTAATTGAACATCGATATTGCCCCGTGTTGCTTTAGAGTACGGGCAGACCTGATGAGCCTGCTCTACGAGGCTTTGTGCCTCTTCCTGGGAAATTCCTTCAACATCTACATTCAATACAACCCCAAGCTTGAATCCTCCATCAGATTCATCTTTTAAGAGGCTGACTTCTGCGGCTACCACTGGTTCGACCTTTACCTTCTGTTTCCCGGCCACCAGGCCAAGCGCAGAATTAAAGCAAGCTGCATATCCCGCTGCGAAAAGGGCTTCAGGATTTGTGCCATTGCCGCCATCCCCATTCAAAGCCTTGGGGCTTGCCAGCTGAAAATCGATAACGCCGTCATCTGAACGGACAGTACCCTCTCTTCCGCCCCTTGAAGTTGCTTTAGCTGTAAATAATACACTCATTTTATGAAACCTCCTTCAAATTGAATCCAGTACTAGTTTTCCCTTTCTTGTCCCGCTCAAACACCCTGCTGCAGATATATATGGTTTAAGCCGTGACATTCCCGCCCATTAGCTATAGAATAAAACATTATTCAGAAAACTATAAAGGTTGAAAGAAGATGAGACTTTGCGTACATACCAAATTTACCTGATTTTATTCGCTGTCATGATCCCGTGGGGTCTTAATGTTACAGCGACCAAGCTTTTGGTGGAAAGTTTCATGCCCCTGACCATGACAGCCTTCAGAATCTTTACTGCCGGCATCACTGTCATGCTGATTCTTCTGGTCATCAAAAAATTCCGGCTTCCAGCTAAAAATGAATGGAAAATTCTCACACTTGGTGCAGTTTTGAATGTAGCTGCACACCATTCTTTCCTGGCGGTCGGTCTCAAGGGAACCACAGCAATTAATGGGGGTCTGATACTCGGCATATCACCTTTGCTTACTGCCATTCTTGCCATCATCTTTTTAGGAAGCAGGCTGACCATTATAAAGCTGGCTGGTTTCATGATTGGATTATCCGGAGTATTCATAACTGTCATGGACGGCAGTGCAGGCCTTGACGGCATCAGGCCCGGTGATATAGAGGTCTTTTTATCTATCCTTGTGCAGGCTTTCAGCTTTATCCTTATAAAAAAGGTATCGGAGACCATGGATCCCCGCCTTCTGACCGGTTATATGATGATCATTGGTTCCGGGATGCTCTTTGTCCTTGCACGAATCATGGAGCCGGAGGGAATGCAGAGCATGGCTGGGGGAAGTCCATCTCTGTGGCTGTTATTCCTTCTCTCTGCAGTGATTGCAAGTGCCCTCGGCCATATGATGTATAACTACTGCATCGGGCAGATAGGAGCGGCTGAGGCATCCATTTTCTTGAATCTCACTCCCTTCTTCTCGCTTCTTGGTGCTGCTCTATTCCTTGGAGAAAAAATAACACTGGTCCATCTGGCAGGCCTGCTGATGATCATTACTGGTGTCATTATAGGTTCGGGAGCATACCGGCAGCTGTTCAGCCGTAATAGGAAGATGAACGCCTCAGCTTAGATGGAATTAGAAAGAGCCAGCGGAAAAACGCTGGCTCTTTCAGTATCTAAAATTATTCTTCTATGATGCGAACTTCCTTCATTACATCGCCCTGGCCGATCTCATCCACATTCTCCATACCTTCAACCACTTTTCCGAAAACGGTATGTACTCCGTTCAGATGCGGCTGCGGCTCGAATACGATAAAGAATTGAGATCCACCTGTATCTTTACCAGCATGGGCCATTGAAAGGGAACCTCGCTCGTGCTTGTGAGGATTGCCTTCTGTTTCACATTTGATAGTGTAGCCAGGTCCGCCGGTTCCGCGTCCTTCCGGGCAGCCTCCCTGTGCTACAAAACCAGGGATTACACGGTGAAAGTTCAAACCATTATAGAAACCTTCATTGATCAGCTTCTCAAAATTGGCAACTGTGCCCGGAGCTTCGTTTGGAAATAATTCAATCTTAACTTGTCCGCCTTTTTCTAAATCAATTACAGCATATTTACTCATCATTCATTACTCCTTCCACTACTTAAGAATTCATACCTTCATGATTATACTTCAATGTGAATTTAAAAGTAAACTTTCAGGCTGTGCATGACGCTTCAGCCGCTCAATTCCCGCAGGGGAGAAAGGGCAGCATAAAGATAGTGATCCTTCCAGCGGCCATTGATCAGCAGATATTCACGCATCAAGCCCTCCCTGATAAAACCTGTCTTCTCAAGGACGCGGATCGATGCAGCATTCTCCGGGGAAACACCGGCTTCCACTCTCCTCAGTTTAAGAGTCTCAAAGGCAAAGTGCAAAAGAAGGGATAAAGCCTCAGTCGCAGCACCCCTCCCTGTATGAATGCCGTCTACTGAATAACCTGCAGAGGCCGATTGAAAGAAAGCTGTTCTGACATCATAAAGGCTGATGTCGCCGATCAATGTATCATCTTGGAGAAATATGCCGAAATTATAGGCCCTGCCGCTTTTGAAGGCTTCCTGATCTTCTGCGATTGTCCTCCGCTGCCGTTCTATTGTATAGTAATCCTCTGGCCTGGCTGGTTCAAAGCATTGCCAGACATCACGGTTCCTGACCAGGAGCTCTGCATAGTCAGCGGCATCTTTTTCCTCGAGGGGCCGTAAGCATATTTGCTTTCCCTTTAACATAGCTATGTCTCCTGTCCATATGTGCTTGATTTTCCAAAATAGCTGCCGGTGACTCATTCAACCCGGCTTTCGGATAAAGCGAGTGTTCTCCGGTGTCCGTTCACATGGAATTACCTGTAAAAGAGCGGCGGCCGGATTTCATATAAGGTTTTACTAGAAAAGCTGCTCTTCGCCTATATTCAGCTGAGGGGCAATCCTTGCCCGGGAAACCTGCTCATAGGAGAAGGCGATCTCAATCAATTCAGGCTCGCTGAAGGCTGTCCCGGTAAAGGTAATCCCAACAGGCTCGCCTTCTCCTGAATAGCCGGCAGGCACGGTAATGGAAGGATATCCAGCCTTTGCCGGGATGCCCGCACCCAGGTTATTAGGAAAAACAATGGCGTCTAGATTATTTTCTTTCAGAACAGCATCAATGCCATTAATTGTCGAATGATACACATCATGCTCCAGTGCTGTTATATACTGCTGCTCAGTCAAGGTGCCGCTGGTATTCTCCGATTCCATCATAACTGCCTGGCCATATTTCAAAGCGGCTTCCTTGTTCCTCTCATTAAATTGGATGACATCCTTAAGGGACCTAACCTTTGAAGTGTTCGGCAGCCCGTTTAGATAAGCGTTCAAGTCAGTTTTGAATTCATACGTCAGAACCTCATATCCCCATTTTTCATCTCCTGATGGAATCCGCACATTCTCTATCACTTCTGCACCTGAAGCATCAAGCACTTTAATGGCAGCGTCCAGGACACTCCTTTTATCTTCTGGCAGATAATCAAAATAGACATCCCTTGCTATGCCGATCCGCTTTCCCTTCAAACCGTCCAGCTTCAGGCAGGCGGCATAATCAACGCCGTCACACTGAACGGACTTCCCTGCTGCAGGATCCCGAGGATCAGTACCAGTCATGGCGGCAAGCAGATAAACAGCATCCTTCACAGTCCTGGCCATCGGACCTGCCGTATCCTGAGAATGGGCGATCGGAATGATGCCGCTCCGGCTGATCAGGCCGACCGTGGGTTTTATCCCTACAATGGAATTCTGGCTGGCAGGGCTGAGGATGGATCCTGAAGTCTCGGTGCCCACTGCAGCGGCAGCAAGGCTGGCGGCAATCGCCGCTCCTGACCCGGCACTTGAACCGCCCACATCAAAATTCCCGGGGGAATAGGGATTCAATACCTGCCCGCCCCTTGAGCTGTATCCGTTTGGCATATTTTCAGCCATGAAATTCGCCCATTCTGTCATATTCGTCTTTCCAAGTATCACTGCTCCTGCTTCCCTCAGCCTCGCTGCTGCAAAAGCATCCTTTTCTGCCCTGGATTCTTCCAAAGCCAATGAACCGGCACTCGTATGCATTTTATCCCCAGTATCAATATTATCTTTTAGAAGAATGGGGATGCCGTGCAGGGGGCCCCTGGCTCCTTTTTGTTTACGTTCTGCGTCCAGCGCCTCGGCTGTCTGGAGGGCATCTGGATTTATCTCAAGAATAGAATTAATGGCGGGACCGCTTTTATCGATTTCTGCAATCCTTTTCAAATAAAGGAGTGTCAATTCCTTTGCAGTCACTTCGCCGGTTTCCATCTTTTCCTGCATACTGTCAATGTCTGCATCAGCGAGCCAGCTGTTATATAGCTTCTGTAATCCTGGATTCTGCATATGTAAATACTCCTTATCTTTTGCTGAATGACTATATTTAAAGAATTCGAGGGAACAATCCCTTTTCCTTCCTCTTACTCCGGTTTTTTTCCCGACTGTATGAGCCAGTCAAGCGTGACGGCCTGCAGCTCATCAAAATGAGAGGCATTGGAATAAGTATGGGAAGCTCCATCCACAATGTGAACCCGCCCATTTAAGCAGGCTTCATTAAACTGAAGGCTGTATGAAAAGGGAATATCTTCATCCCGGGATCCGTGAACAAACAGGGCCTTCCCTTTGAATACACCCAATAAAGCCAGCGGATCATATCCGGATAAAGATGCGATGTACCTCTCCGTAAAGGTATAGCCATGATACTCGATGCTTGATCCCTTGCGCGCCCCTTCCTCAAGCAGGCGGGTGATATCCTCATAGGGCTTTGCAGCCGCTGACCACATGATGAGCCGTGAAATCCTCGGATCACCTTCCAGCGCATGAACAGCGGCTGCCCCGCCAAGGCTGTGTCCGAGCAGAATCACATTATCCGCATCCACCCATTCGAGACTGAAAGCGTGATCGATGACCGCCCTTGTCTGGCTGATCATTTCTTCAAAAGTTGTATCTCCATAGTTACCCGGACTTTCGCCGCATCCCATGTAGTCGAATCTCAAGACTCCCATTCCATGCTTTGTCAGTCCTTCTGCTGCTTTAACAAATAATCGATCCACTCCTGTTTTGCTGCCGATAAATCCATGGCTGATTATAACCAGCGGGGTCTTTGGTGTGCCGGACGTATCAACTGCTGCCGAGAGCTCTGTCCCATTCCACGGGATTGTATAGTGCTTTCTAGCCATTAAACTCTCTCCTCCCATTCTGCCGTTTACTAAAGGCATCAATTCTGATATTGCACTCTGTGGAGATTTGCAAAAATCCCTGCCCTTTCCAGGAGTTCGTCATGGCTTCCCTGTTCAGCAATGCCATCTTCCGTGACGACCACGATTCTGTCTGCATTCCTAATGGTTGCAAGTCGGTGAGCTATCACCAGAGTAGTCCTGTCCTTTGACAGATCGGCCAGGGCGGCCTGGATAATTCTTTCCGTTTCGGTATCAAGTGCTGAGGTGGCTTCATCAAGAATTAATATCGGAGGGTTTTTCAAAAACATCCGTGCAATCGCAATTCTTTGCTTTTGACCTCCTGACAGCTTCAGTCCACGCTCCCCGATTTGAGTTTCGTAGCCATCCGGAAGTGAAGTGACAAATTCCTCAAGATGGGCCATTTCCGCAGCCCTGTGTATCTCTTCCTGTGAAGCCTTTAGATTGCCGTAAGCAATATTTTCTTTCAGCGTACCTGTAAATAGAAACACATCCTGCTGAACGATACCGATCTGGGATCTGAGTGATTCCTTTGTCAGGGTGCGTATATCATGGCCATCCATCCTAATGGACCCTTCCGTCACATCATAAAACCGCGGAATCAAGGAGCAGATGGTAGTTTTTCCCGCACCGCTCGGCCCGACGAAAGCAATCGTTTCACCGGGATGAATTTCAAGATTTATCCCTTTTAAAACAGGCTTATTCCCTTCATAGCTGAATGAAATGTCATCAAATAAAATGCTGCCGCTTAAACTGCCTGCATCAAATGCGGAAGGCGCATCTTTGACATCCGGATCCTGGTCAATCAATTCAGTGAACCGCTTGAAACCCGCCATGCCTTTGGGATAGAGTTCCATAAGGGCACTGATTTTGTCGACAGGCTTGAACAAAACGTTCACATACAAAACAAATCCCACCAGTTCCCCGTAACTCAGCTGATTATGATACGAAAGCCACGCCCCTGCCACCAGAACGGCCAGCGTGATGAGCCTGGTCAGCATGTAGATGCCTGAGGAACTGAACGACATGACCTTATAGCCGGCAAGCTTCGCTTTCCGAAATCGCTGGTTGTTATCTTTAAATCTCTTAATCTCATATTTTTCATTTGTAAAAGACTGCACGACACGGGCTCCTGAAACACTATCCTCTACCCGGCCGTTGACCTCGGCAATCTCACTGTACATCTTGTTCCATGCTTTATTCATTTTTAAATTGCTATAGACAATAAGGATTACAAGCAGGGGAAGAATGCATATTGTGATGAGCGCAAGCTTTACATTAATGGTCAGCATAATCCAAAAAGCTCCTGCAAAGGTCATTAGGGCAATGAAGAGATCTTCAGGGCCATGATGTGCAAGTTCTCCAATATCAAACAGATCATTTGTCACACGGCTCATAATATGACCTGTTTTTGTATTGTCAAAAAACTTAAAAGACTGCCTTTGCACATGCTGAAAAAGCTGCTGCCTCATATCTGTCTCGATATTGATGCCGAGCATATGCCCCCAATAGTTGACGATATACTGGAGGAATGTACTGACTATGTATAATGCCAATAACCCTGCACTGACACTGATGATAGCCCCCCAGTCTTCACCCGGCAGAAGTGTGTCAATGAACCACTTTACCGCAAGTGGAAATGCAAGCTCCAGAAGCGCCACTATCACTGCGCTTGTGAAATCAATGATAAAAAGCTTCCTATGTGGTAGATAATAAGAAAAAAATCGGGAAATCATGCTGCCTTCTCCTTTACATATACTTCCTAAATCATACCATTATTTCAGTCAGAGAGATGACATTTTTGTTTTATCCCTATGGAGGCCGGTGACTGTTCCTTCTATTCCGCAATACAAACAGAGAGCAGCATAAAACAAACATAGTTCTATTCGCAGCCCATTCCATTGGTGGGAAAGGATCAGGTACAAACACAATAAGGAGGTGCTGCGGAGTAAGGCGGGCAGGAATGTCTGTAATTAAATGATGTTCACGCCCGGCTGCAGGAAGCCTTCTGATATATGCAGCTCGGCCCCTCTTCCGAAGAAAAAAGCACCCGGCCCGGTTCCGGATGCTTCTCATTACCTTATCGTGTGCTCACAGCATGCAGCCCTTTTATTTCACCGATTAATTCACGAATGGTTTCACGTTCACCTTCATGCAGTGCTGCTACGATTTTACTGCCAACAATAACTCCATCGCAGAAGGGAAGCACCCCGCCCGCAGTATCCGCGCTTGAAATGCCGAAACCCGCCAGTACTGGGGTATCCGTGAATTGCTTGATAGTCCGGACCCTTTCGGCAAGTTCCCCTGTCTCGAGTCTGGCCCTTTCACCTGTAACACCTTTTACTGTGACTGCATATAGAAAGCCTTCACTGCTTCCAGAGAGCTTCTCCAGACGATCCTCAGTACTCGTCAAGGAAGCGAGCCTGATGATTGCTATACTTGCCTCTGTCAGGCTTGAAGATACAAGTTCCTCCTCTTCAAGGGGAAGATCCGGGAATATGCAGCCGGCAATACCTGCAGCTGCACTGTCCCTGGAAAACTCCTGGATTCCATATTGAAGGACCGGATTGATATAGGTCATCAGGATAATGGGTACCTTGATTTTATCTTTGTTCTGTTGTATTTCTGCGAGAATAGACTTCAGTGTGGTGCCTTCCCTCAAAGCACGAAGCCCGGCCTCCTGGATGACAGGTCCGTCGGCCACTGGGTCCGAAAAGGGTACTCCCACTTCTATGACGTCGGCTCCGCTCTCCTGCAGAAAAAGAATATCACTGATCAGGCGGCCTATCCCTCCGTCACCTCCCATGATATAAGCAACAAAAGCTTTCTGGTCTTTTTTCTTCAACTTCTGGAAGGTCACTCTCAGTTTCTCTTTACTCATGATTGGCTGCCCCCTCGCTTTTTCTGATGGTATCCACGTCCTTATCTCCCCTTCCTGATAGACAGATCACAATGCTTTCTGCTGAAGTAAGGCCAGGTGCCATTTTTACTGCATGGGCTACTGCATGGGAGCTCTCGAGAGCCGGGATAATGCCTTCTGTTTTTGTCAGAAGGTGAAAGGCCTCAAGCGCCTCTTCATCTGTGATGGAATGATATTCAACTCTTCCCTGTTCAAACAAATAAGAATGCTCAGGGCCGACTCCCGGATAATCAAGTCCTGCCGAAATGGAATGGGCTTCTTGTATCTGACCTTCTGTATCCTGAAGAAGGTACATATACGAACCATGCAGGACACCTTTCCGCCCTTTTGTCAGGGAAGCTGCATGCTCCTCTGTTGATAGTCCTTTTCCTGCAGCCTCCACGCCGACCAGCACGGTTTCTTCATCCTCGATGAATGGGTGGAACATGCCCATTGCATTGCTTCCTCCGCCGATGCAGGCAATCACATATTCGGGGAGCCTGCCTTCTGCCGCCAAAAACTGTTTTTTTGTTTCCTTCCCTATGATGCTTTGAAAATCGCGGACAATCTGCGGAAATGGGTGCGGCCCCAGCACCGATCCCATGATGTAATGCGTATCGTCTATATGGGAAACCCAGTATCTTAATGCCTCATTAACAGCATCCTTCAGGGTCCTGCTTCCCTGCTTAACAGAAACAACCTTTGCCCCAAGCAGTTCCATCCGGTACACATTCAGCTTCTGCCGCTGGACATCCTCTTCCCCCATGAAAATGACAGCTTCCATATCCAGCAATGCACAGACCGTTGCGGTTGCCACACCGTGCTGGCCGGCTCCTGTTTCGGCGACCACTTTATTTTTCCCCATTTTCTTTGCCAGGAGCGCCTGGCCAAGAGTGTTGTTGATTTTATGTGCTCCTGTATGGTTCAGATCCTCCCGCTTTAGATAAATCTTCGGCCCTCCCAATTTTTCACTCAGCCTTTTAGCATGATACAGGGGTGTTTCACGTCCAACATAATTCTTTAAAAGGGACTGGAATTCCTCTTGAAAAGACTCCGAATCCGCAATAGACTTGTAGGCTTCCTCCAATTGGGTCACGGCCGTCATGAGGGTTTCTGGTACAAATCTGCCTCCAAACTCTCCGTACTTCCCATTAGCATCAGGCAGTGTATATGCTTTAACCGACATTTGTCATTCCTCCATTTTTCGCATTCTCGATGAATTTTTTGATTTTCTGCAAATCCTTTTTCCCGTTTGTCTCAACGCCGCTGCTTACGTCCACCATGGCAGGGGATACAATGGAAATGGCTTCCTGTACATTTTCCGGATTCAAACCTCCAGCCAGAATCAGGTTATGGACCTTCCTGCCGAGTCCCTCAGCTTCTCTCCAATTGAAGCTGGTTCCGTTTCCGCCGCGGTATCTCCCCGCCGGTGCGTCCAGCAGCAGGTACCTGGCATTATGGCCCTTCCATTTCTGTAAAGATTCTGCACTGTAGGGAAATGCCTTTATTACTGGCAGGTTAATAGCGTCAACGGTCTCCTCATCTTCATCTCCATGCAGCTGAATCATGGTAAGCCCCGTAAATAGCGCTGTCTCTTCAATAATTTCAGGACTTTCGTTGACGAATACCCCGACACTCTCAATTCCAGGCGGTAGTGAATGTATGATTTCTCTTGCAAGCTTCCTGTCTATTTTCCTTTTACTCTCGGCAAATACGAATCCGAGTGCTGCTGCACCGTAGTTTACAGCTGCAGCTGCTGTCATTTTGTCGGTGATGCCGCAGATTTTAACCTTCATGGATTTTTTCTCCCCTTAAATCCTTCATCTTCCTGATCATCTCCTCAGGATTGCTTTCTCTCATGAAAGCTTCGCCGACGAGAATCCCGTCTGCCCCGGCTTCCATTACCCTTCTGCAGTCCTGAAGAGTGGATATCCCGCTTTCGCTGATCACAAATGCCCCTGCATCCCTGGCTCTTTGTGCCAGCTGTTCTGTCACAGCAAGGTCGATCTCGAAGGTTGACAGATTTCTATTGTTAATGCCGATGATTTCAGCCCCGATGTCTGCTGCCCTGTTCAGCTCCTCTTCATTATGAACCTCCACCAGGACCTCAAGGCCGATTGAATGAGCATATCCATGCAGGTCCTGCAATTCTTCATTGTCCAGGGCCCGCACAATCAGCAGGATGATGGAAGCACCGGCCGCCTTTGCTTCATCAATCTGGCTTCTCTGCAGGATGAAATCCTTGCATAGAATCGGGAGAGCGATTTGATTCCTTACAGATTTAAGATCTTCCAGGCTCCCTTTAAAAAACGTTTCCTCAGTGAGCACTGAGACAGCAGCTGCCCCGGCATTCTCATACATTGCTGCAACTTTTGCCGGGTCTGCCCCCGGGTTGATATCCCCTTTGGAAGGGGATGCACGCTTGAATTCAGCTATGATGCAAAACCCATCTTTCAATGCCTGCCTGAAGGACGGGTGCCTTTCCTCCAGCTGAATTCCGCCAGGCTCAGCCGGAATTTTCCTGGATAAAGTCTTCCTCTTTTCAATTAGAATCGGTTCAAGGTAATCTTTCATATCACCGCCTCCTTTGTGGCTGCTGATTTTGATACTTCCAATATTTTTTTAAAGTGTGCATAGGCATCGCCTTTCTCAAGGAGCTGTTTTGCAAGCTGAACACCTTCGTATATGTTTTCCGCCTTTTCCGATGCAAAAAAACCAATGCCTGCATTAAGAATAACAATGTCAGAGTATGGCCCCTTCTCGCCTTCGAGTACAGAGAGAAGGATATGGGCATTACGGTCCGGATTTCCTCCCCGTATCTCGATATTTCCTGCCTGCTCCAAACCAAATTCTTCAGCACTTACAGTAAGAGCTGTTATTTCCCCTTTATCTATGATCCGCAATTGATTTTCTCCCTGGAGAGAGGCTTCATCCATGCCGCCCGCCCCATGGACGACCACAGCCCTTTTCCTGCCCATTTTCATAAACACTTCAGCATAAGGATCTAGCAGCGATGGACTGTACACACCAGTTACCTGGTAGTCCAGATTGACCGGGTTTGTCAGCGGCCCCAGACTGTTGAAGATGGTCGGGATGCCCAGGTCTTTCCTGACTTTTACAATCTTTTTCAGCTGAGGGTGGACATGCTGCGAAAAAAGAAACGCAATATTCGCCTCCCTGACCATTCTTCCCGCAGCTTTAGCATCCTGTGTAAGTGATATCCCGAGCTTTTCGAGTACATCCATGCTTCCTGAACGGCTGGTGATTCCTCTGTTTCCGTGTTTGACCACCTTTACTCCCCCTGAAGCCAAAACAAGGGCGGAGGTTGTGCTGATGTTAAAGCTGTTGGATCCATCTCCCCCGGTACCGCATATATCCATGGCCCCTTCACCAGCCTCAATTTGATGGGTGGATGCTTCACGTATGGCTGCAGCCAATGCAGCCATTTCAGCCGTTTCTGCGTCTTTGCAGGACAGGCCCATTAAAAAAGCGCCAATCTCACTTTCAGTCGTTTCCTTGTTTAAAAGAAGGTGCGCTGCCTCCTTCATTTCCTCATAAGTGAATGCTTTCCCATCCTGAAGTTTACGTAAGTAGTTTTTCATATAAATTCCCCCGTTCCATTGATTTAATAAAATTACTCATCATCTCCATGCCATATTGGGTAGCGATTGATTCTGGATGGAATTGCAGGCCGGTTACCGGGTACTCCCTGTGCTTCAGCCCCATGACCGCCTCATCCTCTAAAGAAACGGCTGTAACCTCCAGGCACCGTGGCAGCGAATTCGATTCAACGTGAAGAGAATGATATCTCATAACCGTTATTGCATTTTCTATTCCTTGAAATATTCCCTTTCCATCATGGTTCAGAGTAGAAGTCTTCCCATGCTTTACCAGAGGTGCTTTTTTTACAAGACCCCCGAATGCTTCTGCGATAACCTGATGGCCGAGACAGATCCCGAGTATGGGGATGCTTTTGCTGAAGTTCTTGACGATTTCTTTACAGATGCCGGCAGAATCCGGTGTGCCCGGTCCTGGGGATAAAATGATTCCCTCCGGCTTCATCTCTTCTACTTCCTTTATGGATATTTCATCATTCCTTTTCACAACAGCCGGGATGTCCAATTTCCTGAGCATCTGGTAAAGGTTATAAGTGAATGAATCATAATTATCAATCAGCAGTATCATTTGGCCGCCTCCATCAATCCTTTAGCTTTAAACAACGTTTCATTCCATTCCGCTTCTGGGTCCGAATCATGGACAATGCCGGCTCCAGCCTGGAGATAAGCACTACTGCCCGAAAAGATCATCGTCCTGATGGCCAGGGCCAGATCAAGTGATCCATCAAGGGTAAAGGTGCCGATTCCTCCTCCATAAATCCCCCTCTTTGTTGTCTCGAGATTATTTATGATCTGCATCGCTTTAATTTTCGGTGCACCCGATACTGTCCCTGCCGGCAATGCAGCCGGTACAGCATCTAAAAAGTGTACGCCGGGATCCAGAACACCCTCTACATCAGAAACAAGATGCATGACATTCACATATTTCTGTATTTCCATCAGTTTTGTCACGTGGACCGTCCCCGGCCTCGATATCTTCCCTAAGTCATTCCTAGCCAGGTCCACCAGCATAAAATGCTCCGCCCTCTCTTTTTCATCCTGTTTTAATTCCTGCTCCAAACTCAGATCCTCCGTCTCCGTTTTCCCCCTCGGCCTTGTGCCGGCAATCGGATTGGAAAGTGCCTTTTCTTCCCGGATCGTCACCAGCCTCTCAGGAGAACTGCCTGCAATCTGTAAATCTTCCAGTTCTATAAAAAATCGATATTGCGATTTATTAAAGCTTCTCAGCTTCTTAAAGAATTCATATGGCCTGCCGCTGTACCCGCTTTTTAACCGCTGTGACAGCACTCCCTGAAAAATATCACCAGCCAGGATGTGGTCCTTTATCTTCAGCACGCCTGCCATATAATCTTCCTGCCCCATTTCAGATAAGAAACCAGTAAATTTGAAATCTTCTGTTTTCCGAGGCTGCTGAGGCTCCTTCAGCATTTGCTCAAGTTCACTCATTCGGGCTTCAGCTGCCTCTGGGGTAAGGGATCCGTCATAGTTTAAAAGATAACAGGCGGCTGTTCCGTCTGATGCCCTGACAATATACTCTGAATGAAACAGAAAGCACATATCAGGAGCAGACAAGCTATCCTGCAGTTCCTCCCCTATTTCCTCATAATTCCGGATAAAATCATATCCGAAATATCCTATCGCTCTGCCATGCTTCCCGAATTCCGGTGGAAGACTGGCTGCGATTCTTTTAAGTTCCTCCAAAGGGTTCCCTGTAAAGGAATGTTTCTCCCCGTCTTTATGAACAGTGATCCTGCTCCCCTTTGCCTGGATTTCCATGTAAGGTGTAAATCCGACAATGGTCTCTGTTCCCCCTGCATAGTCAGGGAACTCCAGTATCGCTTTATTGTTTCCGCCGAGCCTTTCAAAGGCAGCAATAAGATCCATTGCCGGCAGTTTCTTGGTAAATACCTTGTTTGACTTTGTTTTTAAATTCATCTCGATCCCTCTCCTGCTTAAAAATAAATACAAAAAGCCCTCCATAAGCCACAGCTTATGGAGGGCGAATAGTCCGCGGTGCCACCTCCGTTAGGAGGCAAGATGCCTCCTATCTCTTCAAATACGTGGAAAATCTAAAAGATTCCAGATATTCTATCCCTGTAACGGGGGAAGCCGTTTCCCTCTACTCTAGATTCAAGGGATCTCTCAAAAGCCCATTCATACAAGCGCATGTATCGGTTCACACCAGCCACCGACTCTCTGTGATCATTCGCTTGAACTACTCTTCTTTCTCAATGATTTACTATTTTTATTTGTACGCAAAAAGGGCTCCCCGATCCTTCTGAATAAAGGACGGGAAGCCCGCGGTACCACCTTTGGTTGACTGCCTGAAACAGCCCTCTTAATGGCATTGAAGACAAGTTTCAATGCCTTTTTCCTGTAACGTGGAAGTTTACGTTAAAGCCTACTGCCTGCACATGCAGGGTTCGGTTTAAAGGCTCGGAAGTCCATTCCCCTAGGAAACTCACCGGTTCACACCACCCACCGGCTCTCTGGATTGTCTTCACATAAGGTACTACTCTTCGTCAGCGCCACTCGTTTCATTTGATTAATGACAACAATAAAGCTTCCTTAGACAAATGTCAAGAGTTTAATTATAATTTTTTAAATCATTTCGCCGCCTTCAAGCTTACAGATAATCTTTTCGCACAGCTCGTGCGTTTTCAAAGCATCCCACATTGGGATAAATGGCTCTTCCTCACCTTTAAGAGCGGAAAGAAAATTATGCACCATCCCATGGAAACCCCGTTTAACCAGGGTCGGTTCCCAATCATCGCCGCCTGATTTCCATATATCCTTATTCTGATGAATATAAACATCTGCTACATTTTCCGCTATTCTTTTGCCAGCAGGCCCAAAAACCTCGGCCCTCTCCTCGGAAATGCCGGCGTCACGGTTCATGATACCGATTGCAGTCCCATCCTTCCCTGCCAGCTGGAGTGTCACTTGTGTGAGGAGGCCGTCTTTCTGCTTTCCGGTAATAATCGTCTCTTCTGCCTCATAAGGATATAAGTGTCGGACTGTATCGGCAACATGAATAAAATCATCAAGAATAAAACGCCTGATCTCATCTGGAGAATTTTTTCTGTTTTTCTGGACCAGTACCATATTTATCCCTTCTGCTTTCTTCAAAAATTTATAGGAAGGCGCAAATCTGCGATTGAAACCAACCGAAAGCAAAAGTTTTTTTTGGGCTGCCAGTTCGGCAAGCTTCCTGGATGTCTCAAAATGATAGCTGATTGGCTTGTCCACGAAAACATGGATATGATGCTCCAGCAGAAACTTGATGATTTGTTCATGTGATTCAGTGGCAGTGTGGACGAAAGCGCCCGTTATACCAGACCCCGCCAGGCTCTCCAAACTGTCATGCAGATGGGTCCACCGGTACATCCGCCCGGCAGCAGCCAGTTTTTTTTGATTCCTGGTAAAGAAATGAAACTCTGTATCTGAAATACCAGCTAAAACAGGAAGATATGCCTTTTGGGCTATATCTCCCAAACCTATAACACCGACTTTCAACATTTTATTCCCCCGCTTCAAAAAATGCCTGCTTTACATGCTATAATAAGATAAAGGAGTTGTGATTATAAATGTATAATAGCAAAAAATGGGATGAACCACAGCCTAAAGAACAGATAGAGATTTGGGAATGTCAATCCCCGGATTGCAAAGGCTGGATGAGGAAGGATTATTCATTTGAAGATCAGCCCGACTGCCCTTTATGCGGCAGCAAAATGGCTGCGGGCGAGCGTCTTTTAGTCAAGATCACTCCTAATCTTCACAAGAAATAATGATCATTTATTTGCTGTGGATTTTTATCACGGCTCCAAAAAAAGTTAATCCGGCCGGGCAGCCTGGATTAACTTTTTTAATTGGCCCGCTAAATGTAATCGGTATTTACATTAACCCATATTGCCCTGTCTGCTTCAGAAACATTTCGCATTCCTGAAGGCGGGGGAATTTCCTTCTTCTCATCCTCACAAAAGGAAAGATAAGCTCTCAGTGTGTCCTCAGCAAGCTGGATTGCTTCCGTTTCTGTGCTTCCTTCGGCAAAACAGCTTTCGAGATCAGGGAACTTTACAACATAAGCTCCTTCCTTTTTTTGGATGGTGGCTGCATATCGATAGCTGGGCATGATTGACCCTCCTTCAGATCTATTCAGGCAGCTCTTTTCTAGGCGATTGTTGTTTTTTCCTGTGAAGAAATTTAATTATTATACAAGATTTTCGCTTCAGTACGAGACTCCTGTTCAAGCGGGACATTCGATAACGATAAGTACGGCCAGGCTTCTGTCTTCTTTATCAGGTCTCTGTCTGCCTGCTTCAATTTCACAACCTGCAAATACGAACATTGTGACAGCCTTATTCTTTTCGTGCAGATTCATATAGTGGCAATCGGGTTAAAAATGATTTTTCTTTTCTCCCCTATATAGATATGCCATTTTTGGGAATATCTCAAACATCCTGCTGTCATATTCTTTATTCAGGGACAGTTTAATTCCTTCATACATTAAATAATCTCCAGATTTTATGAATAAAATTTTTCCATCTAAAGCGGCACAATAGTTCCTCGCCGGTTCAAGGCCTTTGATTTTCAAGCGTATAAAAGGGTCCTTAGCTCCTCCTCCATGCTTAAATACAAAAACCACCGCCCTATTTTCCTTTATGTACTGAAAAACATGGCAGCCTTTTTCCTCCGATTCTATCCGGTGTAATTGACCGTGCTGGATAATACTCCTGATCCTTTTATATTCAGAGACAGATTTTTTTAAAATTAAAAGATCGCTGCTGTTCATCTGAATTAAATTCGAACCTACTGCAAATGATCCAAGCATCGCAGCATGACATCTGAACTGAATGGGGATGATTCGTTTCGTATATGAATTGGGACTATCGGTAACCCAGCAGGACATGGTTTTCACAGGATATGCATAGCTGAACCCGCTCTGTATCGCAAGGCGTTCCAGCCCGTCGGTGTTGTCGCTCGGCCAGAACTGGTCAAAATATTGTATAGCTTCAAAGTTTACCCGGCCCCCTCCTGAGGCACAGCCTTCCCATAAAACATCAGGATGTCTTTTTCTAAGCTCACCGATCAGTTCAAAAACATATTTATTGTGCAGATACCAGATTTCCTGACGGCGGTCTTTCGGGAGATCCAAAGCTCCCGGCTCTGAAATCGGCCTGTTCATATCCCATTTCACGTATGAAATATCATGCTTTGTCAGAAGGTGATCCAGGGCATAAAGCAGATAATTCCTAACTTCCTCCCTGGTCAAATCCAGTACAAGCTGATTACGGGAAAGAGTCCCCTCCCTGGTTTCAAAGCGATAGACCCAGTCGGGATGCATCCTGTATAGATAGCTGTCCCTATTCACCATCTCCGGTTCGATCCATATCCCGAATTTCATTCCTAGATTTTTCACTTTCTCAATAAGTGGTGCAAGACCATGAGGAAATTTCATTTCATCCGGATACCAGTCCCCCAGGCCTGCGGCCGAAGAATTCCGATTCTTGAACCAGCCGTCATCTACTACAAAAAGTTCGACGCCGATTTCCGCCGCCCTTTCAGCAAGCAGTGACTGGTTTTCATCCGTAACTTCAAACCGCACTGCCTCCCAGCTATTGTATAAGACCGGCCTCAATGTACTTCGGTGGGATTGCGGAATGAGGAAGTTCCTTGCAAAAGAATGCAGTGCCTGGGACGCCCCGTTGTGCCCCTTTGACGTAAATCCAAAGTATACTGCCGGTGAGTCTAAGCTTGCCCCTGGAGCAAGTTCAATTCTTGAATCAAAATCATTCATCCCTGCAAGGACCCGGGTACTGCCAAAAGGCAGCTTCTCGACCTCAATTTTGAAGTTGCCGCTGTGTGCAAGGACTCCAAAAAAAACGTCTCCAGAATCTGGAGATGCCTGCGTGTCTAACATGAAATAAGGACTGTGATTGTGCCCGGTGATGCCCCTCCGGCCTTCAAGGACCATCTTTCCCGGGGGAATTTCTTTCCGGAAAACTGCATTCTCCGCTGCCCATTTACCAGATACATTTGTCAGAAAGAAGTTCCCTTCTTTAAAATTCCATTCGCCGCTGAACAGCTGTTCTATCATAAGGCCGGCATCTCCAAAGTTATTTATTGTTACCGATCTTTTAATCATATCCTGTTCCTCGAAGGTCTGGTATTTTACCACAGCTTCGAGGCTGAACCTGGCGTCCTTTAAAGTAATGGTAAGGATATCATCATCAGCTTCCAGGCAATCCACCAATAGGTGCACATCCCTTGTTCCATCTGCGAAACTGACTTTCAATGAGGGTTCCTTATACATTAAACCTCCCCAGCCTGAAAACTCCTCAGGCAGCAGATCATCCCTTCCTTCAAAGGTGGACAGCCCTTTTAAGGGTGCCAGTTCAAAATCGCCCAGATTCGTTATATATTTTCCCCAATATAAATGTAGAAGCCCACCCTGTTCATCGACACTTATGATGTAACTGGTCTGTTCTCCATCAAGTGATATAACAGCCTGATCATTTCGGATTCTGATTCCCATTTTAAGCACCGCCTAGCCGTGATTATTTTTATATATATGGAAAATTTATCTCGGCATGCACACTTGGTCCCAGCTTTTCATAAGAACATCTCTATCCGGAAATTGAGAAAATGTTTAGTCCTTCCTTAAATGAGGAAAAATAAAATAACGAAAAACATTGTGGTATAATCCATGTTTTTTTTGAGAGTCTAACTATAGGAGGAATTTTCATGTCAGAATTCGCACGCAAACCACAATTTTCACAGAAGAATGCACAGAAATCCGAAATTGGCCAGGTATTGAATCAGCAGGTTGCCAACTGGACTGTGTTATATACAAAGCTGCATAATTATCATTGGTATGTCAGGGGAGAAAACTTTTTCACCCTCCACGAGAAATTTGAGGAGCTTTATAATGAGGCAAATGAAAATATTGATGTCCTCGCAGAAAGGCTCCTGGCTGTAAATGGCCGTCCATCCGCTACCCTTAGAGAGGTTTTGGAGGTAGCCAGCATTAATGAGGCTTCCGGAAATGAAACTACAAAGGAAATGGTACAGGCGTTATCAAACGATTTCCAGCAGCTAATCAAAGAGCTGTCAGCGGGAATGCAGACAGCGCAGAATGCCGGAGATGAAGGCACGAGCGATCTGCTGCTCGGGATTTCCGTCTCGCTGGAGAAACATTTATGGATGCTGTCAACGTTTTTAGAGCATTAATCATAAGGGAAAATAGTGTCCGGAAGGGCACTATTTTTTTTTGTGCACTCTTTGATTTCAAAGTTTTTGCTTTTTAAACCCGTTTAAATCATTTACCAATAATTACCGGGTGTTAATCCAGTTTTATCCTTTGTATAATAAGACTTAATTTTCTATAATCTAGATATACTTGAGAAGGAGATGAGTCTTTGAATTCACGTCCAAAATTAATGTCGAAGTTCGTTCTGCCGCTGGCAGCTTTATTGATCATTGTTGGTGCTGTGTCTTGGATTATTAAAGGGACTTCAAAGGAGATGGCCATTCCATTCTCCTCGATGACGGAAATGATAGAGACTCAAAAAGGCGCTCCTGTCAGCCTTGAGGAACATCAAAACGGTAAACTGGTCCTGACGACTGAAAAAGGGGATTATATTTCTTATGTTCCCCCAAACAGCCAAATGGTAGATAAATTAGTTGAAAAATTCAATGTTCAATATACTTACACAAACAGCAGTGAATATACCGGCTGGATTCTTGGCGGACTCGTGATTGCTGTCATCGCAGCCGCCGTGGTGTATCAAAGGAAAAACAAGGGCGGCCTTGGTGCTGCGAATACCATGAAAAACAGTGTTGCAAAAGCACGTGCGCTACCAAGCATCACGATCAGCGATGTAGGCGGCCTTCCTAATGAAATGAAGGAAGAAATATTGCAAACCCTCTCCATTGTCAAAGATCCCGAAAAATCTGCCAAAGTCGGCATAAAGCCCCCTAAGGGGATTTTATTATACGGCCCTCCCGGAACAGGAAAAACCCTTCTTGCACAGGCTATGGCCCGAGAAATTGGGGCAAGCTTCTATACTGCAAGCGGAGCTTCCTTCAATGAAATGTTTGTCGGGGTCGGCGCATCACGTGTGAGAAGCCTTTTCCAGACGGCCAGGAAACAGACTCCCGCTGTCATCTTCATTGATGAAGTGGATGCCCTTGCAGCAAAACGGAAGCAGCATGGCGGAGAAGAATCCGAAAAAACGTTAACAGAACTCCTTGTCCAGCTTGATGGAGGCCATCAAAACGACGGCATTCTGTTCATCGCGGCAACAAACAGAAAAGATATGCTGGATGAAGCGTTCCTCCGCCCCGGCCGCATCGACTTCTCATTTGAAGTTCCGCTTCCGGATACAAACGGCCGGAGGGATATCATTGAGATTCATGCTAAAGGCAAACAACTTTCCGATGATGTCGCAGCCTCATTAGATATCCTTGCGGAAAGCACCTCGGGCTTTTCAGGAGCGGAGCTCAGCTCCCTGTTTGAAATCGCCAGCAGAAGGGCTGTAAGAAATGGAAGTGAATCCATCCAGAAGTCAGACCTTGATTTTGCTTTGGACCGCACCATCCTGGGCTCCACTTCCAGGGACCTTAAAGATGCTGAGACAAAAAGGCGTGTTGCCATCCATGAAACCGGACATGCACTGATATCATCATTGACGAAACCTGGTTCAGTCCGCAAAGCTACCATCATCCCCCGCGGACAGGCACTGGGCTATGTAGCTCCGCTTCAGAAGGAAATGCATCTTGCTACTGCATCAGACCTGATGGATAAGGTTAAAATGATCCTTGCAGGCGGTGTGTCAGAACGCCTCTTCCTTGGTGAGCACAGCATTGGAGTCGGCGGTGATGTCCAGCAGGCTAAGAAGATCATCGAGCAAATGGTCGACCTGGGCGTACTGCAGGAAGGATTTACCCTGTCTTTCAGCAAAGAGGATAAAGAAGAAAAGATGAAAGAATTATTTTACGAAGCACTAGCCGAGACGGAGATGCTCATTGATACACACCGCCTTCAATTTAATGCCCTGTATAATGCCCTTCTGAAAAAGGAAACACTAGAGGGCTGGGAAGTCGACATGATCGTGAATGAAACGGATTTAGTTGAATTAGCGTCGATGTAATACTAAAACCAGCTCTATTCTTCAGAGCTGGTTTTAGTCTGAATGATAAAGAACCAGATGCCCCGGCATCTGGTTCTTCTTTTTCAACTCTCGCTATTCAAGTAATTCTTCCTCAGGAAATCCACATAAATATCATCCCGCACCAGCCAGGCATAGTAATTCCTCTTCACCACTTTTTCTGCCTCCGCGAACGAATCGAAGGATCCTTTTGTTTCTCTATTAATTTCCAATACCCAAGAACCACCATTTTTACGGATTAGAATGGTATCCTGATCGTGGTTGCTGAACAGGCAGAAAACATCGGGCTCTTTGACATTATAGCGGTTGTCATGGGCGTCCGCTCTTAAAGGCTCGATCTCAAACGGCTTTTCCACAAATAGTTTGAAGCCTTCCGGAGTCAGGGTGCATCCGGATGCTTTTTGGTGGCCGCCGCCCTGGTATCTTCCAGCCACCTCTGAGACATCCACATGATCATGGATGGTCCTGAGGCTAATTCTCTTTCCGCCGACCATGACAATAGCGATATAATCAAGATGGCTGAATTCTTTCATAAGTTCATTCCCAAGTTCAGAATGGTAATTCTCGGCATGGACTACGCCCGCACACTCCGCGCCGTTATAAATCTGGTATACTTCCCTCTTCTTTCTGCGGATATAACGATCTATTTTACTTTCTTCAATTTCAAGCAGCTTTTTCTCCAATTCACTAAATTCAAACGGTGTGGTTCCAGCAAGGCGGCTCAGCATATTTTCTGCGAATTCTTCAATAGGATACATAAAAAACAAATCATTCAGGCGCTTTGCATCCTGAACCGAAAGCCTGTCCCATTCCCATGTATCATACAGCCTGACCAGTTCTACAAATTCATCGGCGGTCCGGGATCCTTCTAAAGCTCCAGAAGCGGTCAGATGCTTATAAAACAGTGAGGTTGCTGAAGCAGGCTTTCCGTCCTCTTCAACTTTAACACTTGCCCAAGGATGGCGGTTCAGATGGTCTGCAGACTTGTGATGGTCAATCAGCTCTGCCTGCCCGCCAGCATCAATAAATGCCTGTATGTTTTCCTCGTTCTTTTCACTTACAGATAAATCTGTTATGTACAGCTTTCTAGAAGTATCCCCAGTTTCTATAAATTTTTCCACCTGTCTGTTCAAGCTTGCTATGGAATTATAACGTACCTCGACATTTTCACCGAATGCAAGTCTGGCCAGTATTCCGCACCCCACACCATCTAAATCATTATGTGTAAGCAATGTATACATGATAAACCTCCTGAATGTTTAAGAAAACTTCCCTTATGTTTTGAACCTGGGGCGCAATCTATTCTTATGCCTATAAAAAAACCGGAGGCAGCCTGCCTCCGGCCCTTTGTTACATTTTAAAGTGTGAAATAGAAGTCTGCAAATCATCTGCAAGTTTTGAGAGCGCTTCTGCCGAGGTAGACACTTCTTCCATGGCAGCAAGCTGCTCTTCTGTCGCTGCAGAGCTTTCGAGTGCGGCTGCCGCACTGACTTCATTGATTACCCTTACTTCAGCGACCGCTTCAGATATTTGGCTGCTGGCTTCTGATAATGATTGGACTGAAGCAGACACTGCCTGGACGCGTGAAGTGACCCCTCCAATCGATTCCGCAATCGAAGTAAATGCTTCATTGGCTTCGGCAGAGTCCCCAAGGCCGTCCTTCACAAGGAGGGACCCTTCTTCCATTGTCTGAACTGCAGTTTTGATTTCTTCCTGAATCTGACTGATCATGACCGTTATCTGATCCGCTGAGCGCTTGGATTCCTCAGCAAGCTTCCTGACTTCGTCAGCCACAACAGCAAAGCCCCTGCCCTGCTCCCCGGCACGTGCCGCTTCGATGGCGGCATTAAGCGCAAGAAGATTCGTCTGATCGGCGATTCCGGTAATCAGACCCACAATGGTGCTGATTTCGGCTGATTTCACATCCAGGGACTGAATGGTTCCGGATGCCTGGCTGACTGAATGGTGGATTAAATTCATCTGTTTGACAACATTCACAATGGAATTGCTTCCTTGCTTTGTCACTGCTTCTGCATCTTCGGCAGCAGAGAGCATTTCCTCACTGCTTTCGGAAATTTCACGAAGCCCATCTGCCATATTTTCAACAGAAGAAGATACCATTTGAAACTGTTCCAGCTGATGCTCCATTCCCTGTGCCGCTTTTTGTGTGTTACCGGCTATCTGCTCGGCCGCCGCTGTACTTTCTTCTGAACTTGCAGCCAGCTGCTGGCTGCTGGCTGCAACCTGACTGGAGGAATGGTGGATTTCTCCTACCATATGACGAATATTTCCAGTCATATGATTTAACGAAGCGACCAGGCTTCCTATTTCATCTTTGTTTTTCACTTTAATTTCATCTACCGAAAGCTCTCCCCCGGCAATTTTCTTAATAGATTTGGAAGCTGCAATGATCGGTTTTGTTATGCTTCTGTTTACGAAATAGGAGATTAAGAGAGCTGCCGCTGCCGCTGCAAGACTGAAGACAGAAATTAAAATGATAACATTTCTGGTTTTCTGTGTGAGCCTGCTGCTTTCTTTTTCAACATTCGCCATCTCATAACTGACTGCTTTGTCAACGGATTCCCCGAACCTTGCTCCAATACTCTTTGCAGAAGTCTTTATGATCGTCATGTAGACATTCTGATTATTTTCTCTTTTAGCCTTTACTTCCTTTTCAACGATCTGCTGAAATTCAATATGCACTTCATTGATTCCTTTTACAAGCTCTTTCATCTTAGGATCATTCGTCTGTGACATAATCAGCATCACATTTTTTTGGAATCTGTCTGATGCCCTTTGATATTCTGCCAAACTAGCTTCTTCACCGGTCAAGAGGAAGCTTCTGACTTCAGCCGACTGTTTGAATAAATCAGCCTTCAGCTCCTTTATCCTCGCTACATTGGTTATATCCTTATCAATGATTGCCGAGTAAGACTTGTCCACCTGGCTTATTTGGAACAGCCCTAACATCCCTGCACCTGCCATTAAAATGAGGACTGCAAAAAAACCGCCCCTGATTTTCGCACCAACATTTAATCTCATCTTATTTCATCCCTCTTTGCTGTAAATGTATGTATATTTTATATATCGGTCGAAAGTCACAGATTGTTTAATCTTTCTAAAAATTTCGTTAAAAAGATTCCTGTTTCGATACAAAAAATTACTCTTGCCCGGAAGCCCTTCCCCTGCTTGTGCATAAGTTCAGGGATGCTGGACGGGAAAACTTTGAGGGCAATATAATAGAATAACGAAAGCATACTGTTGAAAGTTCTTTTCTATTAACACCGGTTGATTGGCAGTCTGACCGGGAAATCCTCTGACGACCAAAATGATTCCCTTTTCCCCAAAGTGAAGCTGGTTTACTTGCATTCTGGTCATAAGTCCATGTTAGGGCCAACATGCTGCCTGCACCTGGAATGGACATAATTTATTTCTAGATCGCAATTCAGATCGGGGAATTGGAAAGCGGCTGCCCCGGATCAGCAGGGCAGCCGCCTTTTTTATATTATGAAGTAATTCTAAAGGAATTATTAGCGATGCTCCATTCCTTTGTGATGATGCTTCCATTCTTTTTTCCCTTCAAAGGGAACGAACCCCTTCTTTTCGATCAGGGTATAATGCTCTTCAATCCTTTTCAGCATCTTTTTTCCCTTTTCTTCAGGTATGACGCCAAATTCAATATATTTGGAAATGAGTCTTTTCTTTTCAGTTAAGAGATTGCGATGAATGACCAAAAGCTCTTCCTTTTGCTGTTGAGTCAGTTTGAATTCTGGCTGCGGCTGTTCCGTCTGGGCTGATGCCGCTGAGTTATGGGACAGGAGCAGCGCGATGGCTGCCATGAAAGTGAATGCTAACTTTTTCATTAAAATACCTCCTTTGGAAGTATTTTTTTCAGAAACTTTCTTTTTATACATTTAATTTTCAGTATTGAATTCTGCCTTTTGTAATATCTGCCTGAATAAAGCTCCCCGGGTTTGAGACCGGCGAGCCGGACAGCCTCCTCAGCATATAGAGCTGACCTATATGGGTCAATACGTCTGCAAGCGGCCCCTGCATGATTTGTTCAAGGGTTAAAGTTAAGGGTTCTGCCCCAGATTCCATCGCCAGATCTATTTCTTTAAGGAGCTCAAAAAATCGGCTTATTTCTGCTTCTCCTGAAGCCGGAGTGCCGATGTCTTCACAGTCCACACCAAATGCGCGCGCCGCTTTTGTGAGCACAGCATTCATATGATTAATAATTTCAAGCGGAGTGCGGACTCCTTCCCCCGCTCGAAATCCCATGTATTCAGCGGGAGCCTGCCGGAATGCAAATCCTGCTCTGTACCCGATTGCAGCGACCAGGTGCCTCTCTATGTTTCTTTCCATACTTAACCTCCTATTGGAAATCCTAAAGTATTCTGTTAAAGCAGGCAGGATATTGTGAAGGATATATTGAAAACAACTATATCACATCCAAATGCAGAAATAGAGAAAAAAACACCCTGAGGGGCGCCCGTATTCCAATAGCTCCTAATTCACGATTACAGCCATTTTAAAAGAGATCCACCCCGCCTTCAGGAAAAAGCTATCATTATATGAATGCTTCACTCTTATATTTTTCCTGAATATACCCCTCCCAGTCACCATGATAGTTTTTCCCTGTGGCAAGTCCTCAAAACAAATAAACAAGCAGGTGATGATATGGTAAGAAAATCAGAACATTTTACAATCGAACGAATCAAGGATGGAATTTATGCTGCCATTGCAAAGTCAGGCGGCGGTGCCGTTTCAAATGCAGGCATAATTGATTTGGGTGATAAAACAATTATTTTCGATACCTTTAATTCCCATTGTGCTGCAAAAGAATTAGCAGAAGCTGCTGCAGAACTGACTAAAGTGCCGGTTCAATATGTGATTAACAGTCATTGGCACGGAGATCATATCAGGGGAAATCAATGTTTTAAAAAAGCAGTTATCATCTCCTCTATTGCGACAAGGACTAAAATGCTTGAAACCCACCCAGAAAGGATTTCAGATCAGAAGTCGAAGATTCCACAGCTGCTGTCACATATAGAAAAACTGGAAGGCGATCTTAAAGGAGAAAACAATGCGGAAAAAGCAAAAAAATTGAAGATTCAGCTGGACTTCCTCAAGGAAATTGAACGATCCCTTCCCGGTCTTGAATTCACTCCCCCGGCCATCACCTTTGACAAACGGGTGATTTTCAGCGGGACAGAAAAAAAAGCAGTGCTTGAAACGCTGGGAGGCGGACATAGTATATGCGACTCTTTCCTCTATATCCCGGAAGACAGAATCCTCTTTACGGGAGATCTGGTCACAGTGGGCCGGCACCCTATGCTTCGTGACGGCAATCCAGAAAGCTGGCATGGAATCCTTGAAAAGCTTGCGAAGTACAAAGTCGACGCTTTGATACCCGGCCACGGACCGGCAGCTGACGAACAAGCCATTGCAGACCTGATGAATTACCTGGTTACGATTAAGGAACTGGCCGCCAGATTAACAGGCGATGAGGCCCCCTTTGAACGAGCATCCATTCCTGCCGATTATAAAGACTGGCAGGGAGAAGATACATTCCGCTCCAATCTCGAATTCCTTCTTGGGTTCAAAGAACCAAGACCTGCAATATGAAATCAATCTGTTTTTAGCTGGCGGTGCTTCATTTTTAGAGTGTATAACAGGCAGCGGCAATGGAGCAGCTGCCATCTTTTTGTTTCACAAGTGTTCATTATCCCGGCCAGTCATTACCTCTTGATTTCCTGCCTGATTTGATATTTTAATATTTTCCCGCTGGCATTCCGCGGCAGGCTGTTCATGAAGATATAGGAACGAGGCCGTTTATAATTTGCCAGTCTGTTGCTGTTTTTGCAAAAGTCCTCAAGGATCTCGGCGGTCAGGTTTTGATCTTTTTTTACAATGATGGCGGTCACCGACTCTCCCCAAAGATCATGCGGCTCCCCGATTACGGCAGCTTCAAGGACATCCGGATGCTCGTAGAGGAGGTCCTCCACTTCCCTCGGATAGATATTTTCACCGCCGCTGATGATCATATCATTAAGACGGTCCTTAACATATAAAAAACCGTCTTCATCCAGATAGCCTATATCTCCTGAATGATACCAGCCTTTATATACGGCTTCCCTCGAGGCTTCTACCTTGTTATAATATCCGCTCATCATACAGGGGCCCCTGACTAAAATTTCACCGGTTTTATAAGGCGGGAGAGTTTGTTCGGGATCAGAAGGGCCATCCTCTGCCGGCTTCACAATCCTGATTTCATGATTGAGTGCGGCCTGGCCCGCTGACCCGGATTTTTCTATTTGATCTTCATCTGACAAGAACGATATGGCTGGGCCCATTTCAGTCATCCCATAGGCTTGGACAAGCTTTATTCCCAGTCTCTCACGGCAAGCCCTTACAAGGGCGGGAGCCATCGGTGCTGCTCCGTACAATCCCAACCGCAGGGAACGGACGGAATGATTTTCCATATCCTCTTGAAGAATCATATTCCACATGGCGGGTGCGGCAAAAAGCATGGACACTTTTTCAGCCTCAATCAGCTGCAGCAGTCTTCCGGGGTGGAACTGGTGCAGAAATACATGACTCGCCCCTGCATGGACACGGGGCAGAAAGGCACAATGGAGCTCAGCACAATGAAACATAGGCGCAGCCGCTAGACCGCAGTCTTTAGAAGTGATGCCTGTCGCAGCAATGCACAGCAGGCTCTGCTCGGCAGCGTCCCTGTGCGTATGCATGACCCCCTTCGGTCTGCCTGTTGTACCGCTCGTATACATGATGGCATACAGATCATTCTCATCCACATCCACTGTTATTTCCTTTAAGACTGCTGCCTCCATTTCAGCTAGGTAACTCTTTGCAAAGGAGGGGGTATCCTGGTCGATAAACCAGAATGAAATATGCGGAAACCTCATCCGGACAGCTTCAATCACCTGCCGTGTAGCTTCTTCAAACAAAACGATTTTTGGCTCCGCATCCTCCAGAATAAAAGCCGTCTCCTCTGCAGTCAGCCGGAAATTGATCGGATTAAAGACACCGCCGATCAGGGCACAGGCAAAGTAAGAGGTTCCCATTTCCTCCGTATTATAAAGACAGGTGGAGATACGGTCCCCTTTTTTTACACCCGCTGCACGGAAGGCATTTGCAAGTGCATGGACTTCCTGCTGCCAGCCCCTGTAAGTCAAATGCTTATCCTTTCTGGAATCATAATACGCTTCTTTGTTCGGAAATTTAGCTGCGGTCATTTCAAAAATACGGCCAACTGTCACTCCCATTTCAGGGCCTCCTTTATTATCACCCAAGATTTCTAAAAATCCAGTCTCTCAATGATGGTTGCATTAGCCATTCCATGTCCTTCACACATGGTTTGAAGTGCATACCTGCCTTTGATCCGTTCTAATTCATGAATCATGGAAACCATGATCCTGGCACCGCTTGCTCCAAGGGGATGTCCCAGGGCAATCGCGCCGCCGTTCGGATTCAGCTTCTCCGGATCTGCACCAGTTTCCTCAAGCCATGCAAGGGTAACAGGGGCAAATGCCTCGTTCACTTCGAATATATCAATATCATTGAGGGTGAGACCCGATTTCTCCAAAGCTTTCTGGGTAGCCTGGATAGGGCCTGTAAGCATAAGCACCGGATCGGAGCCTGTGACCACTCTGGTATGAATTTTGAAACGCGGCTTGATGCCGAGTTCTTCCGCTTTCTCCCTGGACATGATAAGCATACACGCTGCACCATCACTGATCTGCGAGGAGTTCCCCGCAGTGATCACCCCATTTTCTTCAAAAACCGGTTTCAGGGAGGAAAGGCCTTCTATGGAGCTATCCTTACGGGGCCCTGAATCCTCACGAATGATTAAGTCCTTTCCATCCATAGAAGACAGCGCCAGAGGAAATATTTCTTTATCAAAGTAGCCCAGTTCAATTGCCCGCAATGCTTTTTCATGGCTGTTAAGGGCAAAAACGTCCAATTCTTCCCTGGAAAAATTATATTTGTCCGCAATCCTTTCTGCTGATATCCCCTGATGAGTAATCCTGTAACGGTCTGTATACATCGAGGACGGCTTCACTCCCTGATAATTAGAGCCGATCGGTATCCTTGACATGCTCTCCACTCCGCCGGCGGCAACAATATCCATATCCCCGCTCAGAATTGCCTGGGCTGCAAAATGGACCGCCTGCTGACTGGAACCGCATTGCCGGTCAACTGTGGTTCCAGGTACTTCTTCGGGGAACCCGGCCATCAGGGCAGCTGCCCTGGCAATATCCCCAGCCTGTTCCCCAATCTGGGATACACAGCCTATTATCACATCTTCCACTGCTCCCGGATTTACACCAGATCTATCCATAAGCTCCTTCAGGGTCAGCGCCAGCAATTCATCCGGCCGGATATCCTTCAAAGTGCCGTTCCTCCTTCCAACCGGGGTGCGGACTCCAGCTACAATAACTGCTTCTCGCATTACTTCTCCTCCATTTATAAACCAAGATTTTTGGCGACAATCATTTTCATGATTTCATTCGTTCCTGCATAAATGCTTGAGGCAGGAATATCCCTGTACCTCCTGGCAATCTCGTATTCTTCCATAAAGCCATAGCCTCCGTGGAGCTGCATGCATTCAGCTGCTGTCTTTCTCGCCAATTCGGTCAATTTCCATTTTCCCATGGAAACTCTGGCGGCAATATCCTTCCCCTCTATGTGATCTGCGACCAGTGAATCAAGGAAGGTTCTGCCCATTTCTATATCAGCCGCCATTTCAGCAATCTTGAATTGTATATGCTGAAAAGAACTGATGGTTTTTCCAAATGCCTGGCGTTCCTTCACATATCGCATTGCGAGTCCGAGCATTTCCTCGGCCGCTGTCTGGGCAGCAATTGCTACCACAAGCCTTTCCTGCTGCAGCTTATCCATCATGCAGGCAAACCCTTCCCCTTCTGATCCTATTACATTTTCTGCAGGAATCTCGCATTCTTCGAAAAATAATTCTGCCGTGTCCTGTGAGTGGAGCCCCATCTTCTCAAGCTTCCGTCCACGCCGAAAGCCTGGAAAATCTTTTTCTACGGCAAGAAGGCTTATTCCTTTATGTCTCTTACTTTCATCCTTATGGGTCCTGCAGGCGACTATGATCAGATCTGCCTGTATACCATTGGTGATGAACGTTTTTTGTCCGTTAAGGATATACCTTCCGCCCTCTTTTCTTGCGGATGCTGTGATTCCAGCTAAATCTGAACCGGCTCCCGGCTCCGTCATGGCAAGAGCCGTAATGATGTCGCCTGTGGTGCACCCGGGGAGCCATCTCTCTTTCTGTTCCTCTGTGCCATATGCCGTTATATAAGGAACGGCAATGTCATTGTGCAGACTGACTCCTATGAGGCCGGATCCAATTCGCTCCAGTTCTTCGACAAGAACAGCAGAATAGCCCCAGTCTCCTCCAGCTCCCCCATACCTTTCAGGAATGTCAGGGCAAAGATAGCCCTGCCTGCCAAGCTTTTTCCAGAATCCCCTTGGTATCAGCCGGTTTTCCTCCCAATTTCCATAATGAGGACGAGCTTCTTTGTCCAGGAATTTAGCCAGTGACTTCCTAAAGATTTGATGTTCTTCCTTTATGTATGAACCAGCCAATCACATCACTCCCTTGATTTTTATTAGAGCCATCATTGCGGCATCAGCCTGACTGCTCCATCCAGACGAATGAACTCCCCATTCAGCATAGGATTTTCAAGGATTGCCTTTACCAGCCGGGCATATTCTGCCGGCTTTCCAAGACGGGGAGGGAAGGGAACTGAACTGCCAAGCTCTTTCCTTGCTTCTTCGGGCAGAGAGGCAAACATGGAGGTATCAAACAGGCCCGGATCTATAGTCATCACCCTGATTCCATGGACTGCGAATTCCCGGGCAAGCGGCAGTGTCAGCCCTGCCACACCTGCTTTGGAGGCACTATACTCAGCCTGTACAAGCTGTCTTTCAAAGCCGGCAATCGAAGCGGTATTGATGATAACACCCCTTCTCCGTCTCCATCCTTATCATTACCTGCCATTCTCTCTGCAGTAAGCCTGAATTGAAAAGTTCCTATCAGATTTACCCCTATAACTCTTTCAAATGATTCAAGATTAAATTTGTTTAAAGTGCTGCACGGCGCTCTCGAGTGAGAGCTTTACCTTCCCCTCATCCCTTATATCACAAGGACAGTAAATCACAGACCTGCCCAATTCCTTGGTGATAGCGTTACAATCCTTTACTTTCATATGAAGCCCCTTAATTTAACAAAATATTCTGACTAAATCGCGCATGAGAAGACTTAGAAGTGGATACTAAAGATTATGGTGGAAATGTTTTGAGGATTCTTATGGAGAATTATACCTGTATTCTATCAAATTATTCTACATTAAAGCCATCGATTAGATTAGAAGACTTGACAGAAAGTTTAAAAGCGGGCCTGCATTATTATTCAGCTGCAAGCCAGCCATCATCATTATATTCGTCTCAGCCTCTGCTTATCATGCAATTTTAAATATAGAATTTAAAATAACATCCATATTCATCCGGAAATAATGTGAATTCTCTCTTAAAAGAAAAAAGACGCATATCGCGTCTCCATGAGGCAGTTACTTCTTTTTTGAACTCTTTATCTGCTCCCATGTCTGTCCAGAATTCCTGGAAAGGAAAATTTCATTTTCATAGGTTGCTGCAGCAATCGTTTCCTGGTCCTCCGGATTTATACTCAGATAAAGAATGGGGTTGTTTGGCTTGGCATCCAGAAACGACAATTGTCTCTTGCTCATAGTGGCAAGGTCCAGCAGGTAGATGGATGGCCTTCCCTCATTTATGTCCGCATAAACAATCGAGCCTTCCCCAAATACCAGGGCAGTGACAGGAGCTTCAGACGGAAAAAGTCGAAAGGATTCACCAAAATCAGTGGAAAGGAAAATGCCTTCTTTGGCAAATATGCCAATGCTGCCCGCCTGATCAGGATGAGCCGCAATCCCGCCGAGCTGTTTGGACGTCAAACCCTTAAGCTTGCTTTTCGACCATTTCTTTCCTCCGTCAGCAGTATGGAGAATTCTGCCCTCTATCCTGCTAAAAAGGTAAACCTCGCCTGTTTTATAGCTGGCTGCCAGCTGATCATATGCCTGCTTCTTAATTCCGCCCGCAGTTTTTAGGCTTTCCCCCTGATTCCCGCTCTTTACAAGTCCAAGGGGCTTTCCTTTGGTGCCTTCTTTATATCCGCTGGAATAGATTCCATCCTTTACGACAGCAAGCGAGAGGTAATCATTCCGGTTTTTCGACGGCGCATGCCACTTTGAGTCTTCATATTTATGTATTCCTTTTTCGGTTGCAATATATAGAGAAGACTCTCCGGCAAAGCCCAGCCCTTTTATGTGTTTAAATGATGCTTTTTTAGAACTTTGAAAATAGCTGGATGTTTGTTTATCTGTCTGGCAGCCGGTGAGGACGGCCAGTATGCAGGCTGACAATAAAACCGCCGCCTTAATGTTCTTCATGGTGTTTCCCCCTAACCCCTGTATAATCACATCATACTATAAAATTTAAAAATGCACATTTTGTTTTATCAAGATAATTGTAAAAGCTACGTGTGTTTAATGGAGGATTTTTAAGCTTACCATTTAATACTCAAGTGTATTAAATTAACCCGCTTTAGGATACTGTTTCCAATATACCTGGTCCTTATCAGTATAATATTCCTGGGTTTTTTTGATTGAAGAGCTGATTGACGCACCTGAACCTAATTTTGGGATACTCAGCTTTTTCACACCGGTATTTGGATTTGTTTCCTTTCTTTACATAAAAAAAGGCTCAATACATGGAGCCTCTTCATTTTTTTTGGCCTGCAGATACTTAATTGGATTTTTATTCTTTCCCTGCTGCTGTATTTGTCTATGGAATCATTATGATGGTAAATTACTGACTACCTGGATTCAATCAGATAAACTCCGATTTTGAATGGAGCAGAAAAAGGCATTCCCCATTTCTGACAATATGAAAAAGGGATTGTCCCGCATGATAGGGACAATCCATCATTACCTATAAATTTTCCCGGTAAAGCGGCATGCTCATGCAGCGCGGGCCGCCCCTGCCTCGGGCAAGTTCGGAGCTCAGCACTTCAATGACTTCTACCCCATTGCTTCTCAGTGTCTCATTTGAGATATAGTTCCTGTCATATGTGACAACAACACCTGGTGCGATGGCTAATGTATTTGATCCGTCATTCCACTGTTCCCTCGCCGCTGCGATTGGGTCACCGCCGCCGCAGGGAATCAGTACAAGGTCGTCAAGGTCCAGCAGCTCCTTCAGGACAGAGAATAAATCATCCCTTACTGTGATCTGTATCCCGTCTTCACCCGGTTCCATCAAGTAAAGATCCATTTTACCATCTGGCCCCATGATGGCTGGGTGAATGGTGAATTTATCCCGGTCTACCATCGTAAATACGGTGTCTAAATGCATGAAGGCGCGTGTTTTAGGAATTTCGATTCCCACCACCTTCTTGACCGTCTTAGATTTTTGGAATAAGTTTTTCGCTATTTCTTCAATTGCTTTCCTTGATGTCCTGTCACTAATCCCGATAGCCACGACTTCGGAACTCAGGACCAGCATATCCCCACCCTCAAGGGAATGAGATTTATCCCTATTGAACCAGATAGGAATATCGAATGGAGCGAAGTCCGGGTGGTACCTTAGTATGTAATTCATAAAGAGAGTCTCTCTCTGCCTTGCTTTACGGTCCATTTTATTGATTGATATCCCATTGCCGATTACGGCTGCAGGGTCCCTCGTAAAATATAGATTGGGCATTGGATCCAGCGAAAATGGGTATGTTTCCAGGTTCCTGAACCGGGAAGCTTCTGCAGGGGTGTAATTAAGCATGCCCTTCATCACCTGAAGGACAAGTTCCTTTGAAGGCAGAGCAAGCAGGAATTCTTCCAATTCTTTGCAAAGAGCCGGATTATCCGCACAGCTTTCCCTGAGTATGTCTGTCACAAATTGCTTTCGGATGGATTCAGTTTGCAGGGCTCCAGCGGCAAGATCCTCCAGGTACACTACCTCTGTACCTCTCGCTCTTAAAGCGTTAGCGAAAAAATCATGTTCTTTTTGAATCGCCGGCAGGTATGGGATATCGTCGAAAAGAAGTCTCTCTAAATATTCGGGAACCAGGTGTTCAATTTCACCACCCGGACGCTGAAGCAGAACCTTTTTTAAGGTTCCTATTTCGGACGTGATATTTAATGGATGAATAACTGTCTGATCGGCCTGCGTTCCTGCCATGACTTCCTCTCTATTTGGGTTTTTAAGATCAAGCAGCTGGCTCATGCATTTTCCCCACCTTATCTTTTTCTGTGTTAAGGACCATTACCCTATTCAGAAGGAGCTTAATCGTCAACACGGGAGACAGTTATCGCATGAGAGGATTAAAGAAAGGAGTTGTCTGCAATATGAACCTGGCAGTGGACCGTTTTTTCCAAAGTAACTTCCATCCTCTGAAAATAACGGCCTGTTATTTTGAGCTTTTTATTACATATTTAGCTGGCCGGGAAGCAAATTATCATAAAGGAGGTCATATTGATGGAACCAACAAAGCCCGGAAACGATCAGCTTCCTGATTTTAAAGAGCTGGATGACCGTTTTATCAGCGAAAAACGCCAGTCCGGCCCATCTCTTGTTATTGAAACCAAGCTTGATACTCAATCTGTTACGGAATGCAATCCTTACTTGCCGGCGAAAGAATCTAAAGCAGATAAAAAAGATTTCCGGAATTATTTTGAAGATGACAGCTATGAATAATCAGCAATAAAAACCTGCAGGATTATCCTGCAGGTTTTTATTGCTGACCTGTGTCCGGCTGTGCTTCGCAGCCCGGCTTTTTGATCCTTAAAACCGGAGTTACCCTAAATACTCTTCCACTTCCGTCAGCACTTCCTTAAGCTTTTCTGCGCAGACAGAAAAATCCTTTTGGCTCGTCTGGTTTTTAGTGTTTAGTGCAAGGAGCTCAAGTTCTGCCTGGACTTTTTTCATGCTTGCAAAAAGCAGCTGGCGTTCACTCGGCGTATTGATGGTATGGTGGTCGTTGTAGAGGTCGAGTGTCAATTCTCCATAGGTGTCTACCTGGGCGAGAAAAACATTTTCCAGGGATGTCCTTCTTTTTTCGAGTTCGCTGTTGAGCCACTCCAGGTTGCCGCCCGTTTTACCCAGTGCTTCAAAGATGACCTGCCCATCCATGATTACAGTCTGCGGTTCTTTTTCATTGGGCATAAAAAGCTTTAGGTCCTTGCCGGTCAGAGGCTGATTTTCCTTTTTCAAGAGGACGCTAAGTTTGCCTTTTGGTTCCAGGACAGCGAACTCTACATCCTTAACGTTGAAGATTCCTTTATCTCGAAGGAGTGCTGACAAATCTTCTATGGAATAATTTTCTTTTTTCAAGTGGTCTTCTAGAATTTTCCCATCCTGAATGAACACGGTGTCCTGTCCTTCAATCAATGCTCTGAATTTGCGGTTTTTTATGGACAAAACATCTGTCAGATAAGACACACCCGCAATGATGACAACGCCCGTCAAGCCATGTATGATATCAATGTCCTTACCGAGGATGACCTCTCCGGCGATGTCACCCAATGTGATTCCCGATATATACTCAAACAGGGACAGCTGGGATATATGTTTTTTGCCAAGGATCTTGGTCGTAATAAATAGGATAAAGATGAATATTAGGGAGCGCGCCGCTATAGAAGATATACTCAATTCCTGCTCCTCCTGCTATTCTGCCTCATTATTGGTATAAAGCTGTCTTTGTACAGTATGTTTGATTTCGCCGACCCGGACCATAGCCTCATGAAAAGCTGCCTGGGCACTTTTGTCACGAGAGGATAAAGCCTGTATGGAAAGCTGTGCCTCTATCCCTTTTAAAGAAGCTAAAGTTTTTTTTATATCGATTTCTGCCGTCATGTTTTACCTGCCTTTTCCGACAATGGTGCGGTTTTTACCATAGTATTGCATTTTTCATGTGGGGATATGTAAAAAAACACTGCCAGCAGGCAGTGTCAGCTTTGTGAATATGCGGTCTGTGTACTAGAATCCTTTTCCAGCCGGATTAGATACAGATTAAGGATGACTCCGAGGAGGGTCATGAAACTGAAGAACAGATATACACCATGGATCTGGAATTTATCCAGCACGATTCCGCCGACAAAGGTGTGAAACCAGTTGCCTAACCCGTTTCCTACCGCTGAATATATGGTCACGGCCGTGACTGCTATCTGGACAGGAGCTATTTCCCTGATATATTGCAGTCCTGCAGGCAGGAAAAGACCAACAGAAAGTCCTTGAATGACGGCTGATATGTAAATGACTGTAATATTTGGTTCAGTGAAATAAAAGGACCATCTGACCAGGGATGAAATCCCAGCTATTAATGCGATTGGCAGCAAACCGATTTTATGGATCCAGTCCCCGGCCGCCCGCATAAATGGAATCTCCGATAAAACGGCAACCAAAAAGGCGATTCCTATTCCGGTATATGTTCCCCCGCTTGCTTCTACAAACAACCCAAAGTAGGTGTTATTGGCAAGGTTTGGGCCGAAGATCAGAAATGTGATGGCGAGAAATACCACGAACTTCTTCATGGATAATAAATCTTTCACCCCAAGCAGGATATTTACCTTTGCACCAGGCTGCTCCTTCGGCAGATAGACGGTAAGGAAGGCAGAAATGAACAGGGTGATAAAAAAGGCGTAAAAAATAAGTTCCAGGCCCAGGTATAAATCGGAGAGCCGGCCAATAATGAACACCGCGAGCCCAAACCCAAGCGAGCCGTATAGCCGCACGGCTCCATAGTTCTGCTTCGTCCTGGCTGTGTACATCATTGTGATGCTGTCAGATACGGGGATGATTGCACTTTGGAATACCGCGACCAGAATGGCGATGGTCAAAAGCCAGGCAAATCCTCCTTCAAGGAGGTAGCCGAGGCCCATAATCCCTGCGAGCAGCGACGTGAATGCGAGAACCCGCCGCGGAGCCTGTATTTTATCCGTGAGGATTCCCCAGAATGGCTGAAAAAAAATCATGATAATTGGACCGATAGACATAATGGTTCCTATTTCAAATCCATCAAGCCCTTTTTCCTTGCTCAAAAAAACGCTCAAAAGCGGAGCGGTGCTTCCAATCGCAAAGAAGGTAAATAAATAGAAGCTTTTTAAGCTAAAAAGCTCCCTTTGCATCTGTTTATTCAAACTACTTCCCCCAGACATTGAATTCTAGCTGTCTATACTATTTAAGCATATTTATCGTAAAAAGAGATGTGTTTTTCACAAAAAACCAACAACTGTGTGCTACTGCAGCCCAGGCATGGAAAGAAAAACGGACAAATTCAAAAACAAACACAATAAGGCGGCGGAGCGGAGTAAGGCGCATGCAGGAATGCCAGCAGGAAAAATATTGTTAACATCAAGTCTTAGGAAGCCTTATGATACATGCAGCTACAACCCTTTTCCACAGAAAAAAAGGCAGAATCCTCATGGAATCTGCCTATCCGTTTTATTTCCACCAATCATCAAACACAGTGACCGCATGCTGGCGTTTGTGTTCTGATTTTAGGTAATGACCTTCGATGATCTTTGCCTGTCCCGGGTCAATTTCTTTTCCTTCCAGATAATCATCGATGGCTTCATAGCTCACTCCTAGCGCTGATTCATCCGGAATGCCAGGCTTATTCTCTTCAAGGTCTGCTGTCGGCGCCTTTTTATACAAGTGCTCTGGACAGCCAAGCTCCTTTAGAAGCTCCCGGCCCTGCCTCTTGTTCAATCGATAGAGCGGGAGCAGATCACAGGCACCGTCCCCATGCTTTGTGTAGAAACCGGTGATGGCCTCTGCGGCATGATCCGTACCAAGCACGATGCCGCTTTCGGCAGCAGCGATGCTGTATTGTGCCTTCATTCTTTCCCTGGCTTTTTCGTTTCCTTTTTGGAAATCAGTCAATTCAATTCCGGCTTCCTTAAGTGCAGCTGTACTCGCCTCAACTGCTGCTTTAATATTTACAGTAACCAGTTTTGTAGGATGAATGAAGCGGATGGCATCCTGTGCATCTTGTTCATCCTTTTGCTCTCCATAAGGGAGGCGGACAGCGATGAAAGAATAATTGTTTCCCCCGCTCTCCTCGTTAAGCTCATCCACAGCTATCTGGGCAAGCTTTCCTGCAAGAGTAGAATCCTGGCCTCCGGAAATTCCAAGTGTCATGGATTTTAGGAAGGAATTTTTCTTTAAATAACTCTTCATTAAATCGACACTTCTTCTAATCTCTTCCTTTGCATCAATTTCCGGCCTAACTTTCAGCTCTTTTATAATCTTTTTCTGCAAATCCATGCTAACAGCTCCTAACTTCCTGTATATGTATACCTTGATAGTATACATGTAATTTCGCAAGTAATAAAAAATTCTGTTATATAATTTTCCCTTACTTTTACTGGATAAACATCTTTGAATAGGTTATTAAATGTTCAGGAACTGGGCATACTGCAAAGAAATATGTACCGGGAGGTCAGGCTGTGTATTTTTGTTTATCCTGCGGTTTAGTATTATTTGAAGAAGAAGCTGTCGCAAGGGAGGATCAGGGAAAGCTCTGCCTGGACTGCTACAGCGAATATGAAGAAAAGCCATTTCCATTTTTCTATGAATGAAAACCAGTATAAAGAGGATGACTTATCCAAGCCACCCAGGCCCTGAAGTCATCCTCTATTATTCGGGTCATACATTTTGACGACAGAAGGACTGGCAGTGAACTTTTTCCTTTTATCGTTCCTCTGCTTCTTGTCTCTTTTTTCAGGAGGTTCTGAATTTCCTTCCCCGCCGCCGTCCGGATCTTTCTTCTTGGGCAATAACTTGGTTTTCTTTTCTTTTCGTTTTGCCAAACCCTCAAGCCTGGTAACTGCATCATCGAATTCATCCTGAGTCATCTGGCCCATGGCTGCCATAGAGCATAGCATAGCATAAGCGATTGCTGTAGTATCCACCTCTACGTTCACATTAACATCGACGTCAGAGTTGCCGCTGTGATTCACTTGAGACTGTGAATTGGTTTGAATATCCTGACTTAGCATGGAATTCTGCCTGTTGTCTGTCCCGTTACTTTGTCCATTCTCCTGAATCACTTCATTGAATAAGTCTGATTCTGAGAGTGCCTGGTTTTCCACTGACAAATCCACCGGTCGTGATTGTTGGGGTTCCGCTCTGAGGGTTGGTCTTCTTCTAAAAAGATCGTCCCCGTTATCCGGGCGTCTAAAAGGGAGAAAAAAGCCCCTGCGGTCATAGTTCTCCATTGACATCTCCCCTGCTAATATATAATAGGCGGGATGAGGGCTGCCTCTCCCGCCTTATAAGACTAGTCTTGATCCTGTTCTTGATCTTGATCCTGTTCCGAATCTGCATCAGAATTTGCCCTGGATCTGACCCTTGCATTAGAGTCGGAATCCACATCGATATCAATGCTGAAATCCACTTTTGCATTTCCGCTGTTTTTCACTTCAGAATCAGCGTGGGAATTGCTCTTGTTATTATTTACAAGATCGTTTTCATTATCATTGTCATTATCACTGATATTCTTGGTATTTATGTCGTTGTCTACATCAGAATTCGAGTCAGACTTACTATCAACATCATTATCAATGTCAAAATCTACATCTGAATCAGAGTTTGACCTGCCCGAGCCAGAGCCGCCTCCCTGTGAACGTCTTGATCCTCCGCCCCAGCCGTTTCCTCCATTATTGAACCAAACTGCCATAGTGTGACCTCCTTTCAGTCGTTCTAAGACTAATTTATTCAAAAGGATCATAAGTGGAATGGACAATTTGACTATGTACATCATTTTTACCCGCCCATTTTCCAAGACTTTCAACCAACCCTATGGTTCAATTTTGTGTTTTTATCAAGTACGGATAGGGTACATACAAAAAGAGAACATAAGGAGGGAAGATCGATGACAGAAAAGAATGACCATCAGAACGACTCAGTGGAACAGGAAAAGAAAGAGGAAAACAACCAGGATATCGATCCTCAGCGCGATCCTGACAAAAATGACAAAACAGAAGCCAAATAAGAAGAGGCTGTCCCCCTGCGGGGACAGCCTACTTTTATGATTTCATAGATTCCACCTTATTCCTGACTCCTTCTATGCTGGCCATTTTGTTATCCCAGCATTGCTGACTCAAGTCGACTGGATACTCCTGGGGGTTCATGGTCCGCATATACTCTTCCCAAAGATAATTCAGGCTGCTTTCATGGAAATCCTGAATGGATGATACGTCCGGCAGGTTATAAACCATTTTGCCGTTTATAAAGATGTCCTTGTGGAGTTCTTTCGCTTCGAAATCCTCCACATATTTTGAAATATACGTATGGACCGGGTGGAACATTTTTATCCTGGCTTCCTCGTACGGCTTTTCAGTCGAAAGAGTAATATAATCGCCTTCTGACTTGCCTGTTTTTTTATTGATAATCCGGTACACATTTTTGATTCCCGGTGTTGTTACTTTTTCAGGATTCGACGAAATTTTAATGGTATCAGTCATCTGTCCATCCTTTTCAATCGAAACGAGCTTGTACACCGCACCAAGAGCAGCCTGCTCATAAGCTGTGATCAGCTTGGTGCCGACACCCCAGATATCAATTTTGGCTCCCTGTGCTTTAAGGTTGATCATTGTATACTCATCCAGATCGCTTGAGGCCACGATCTTTGTTTCCTTGAAGCCAGCTTCATCCAGCATCTTTCTCGCTTCCTTCGATAAATAAGCCATGTCCCCGCTGTCAAGCCTTATTGCCCTAAAGTTGATTTTATCTCCAAGCTGCTTCGCCACTTTAATGGCACTTGGAACGCCTGACCTTAGCGTGTCATATGTGTCAACCAAAAATACACAGTCCTTATGCCTTTGTGCATATTTATAAAAAGCTGTGTAATCATCCTGGTAGGCCTGCACCATTGCATGTGCGTGTGTTCCTGATACAGGGAGTCCAAACAATTTGCCAGCCTTCACATTGCTTGTGCCGTCAAAGCCTCCGATAAACGCGGCCCTGGTTCCCCATAATGCTGCATCAAACTCATGGGCCCGTCTTGTTCCAAATTCCAGCAATACACCATCTCCGGCTACATGTTTAATCCTGGCCGCTTTCGTAGCTATCAAGGTTTGATAATTCACGATATTCAGCAGTGCTGTTTCAATCAGCTGCGCTTCAGCAAGCGGCGCTTCCACTCTTAATATAGGTTCATTGCCGAAAACCAGCTCCCCCTCCTGCATGGAACGCAGATTTCCCGAGAAACGGAGATCTGCCAGATATTGAAGGAAATCATCCTGATAGCCTAGTGTTTTCAGATATTCAATATCAGTATTGGAAAATTTAAATTCTCTCAGGTATTCGATGATCTTTTCCAGGCCTGCAAATACTCCAAATCCATTTCCAAATGGCAGCTTCCTGAAGTAGAGATCAAATACAGCCCTATTTTGATGAATGCCGTCTGCCCAGTAAGTTTCTGCCATATTAATTTGATATAAATCAGTATGCAGCGCGTAACTATTATCCATAACCTTCACCGCCTATTTGTATATGTATCAATCAGTATGCCCGCGGCTCTAAGAAGCCGGTTAAGTGCAGTTTTTCATTTTCTTTACCCACTATTGATGAATTGATGTACAAAGAGTCAGTAAACCTCTGTAATCTTTCATTTAAGCTGATTGTTCCCTTCCTAAGAAGGTTAGATTCACTTTAAGAGCATAAATTATAGCCAGGCTGCTGTCCAGAAAATTATCCTGTAGAAGAGAAAACAAGAAATGCCCGGCACAGGGGCGCCAGGCATAGGTAGTGCTGACATTATAATTAAAAAACAGCACTATGCTCTGAAAGGATAAATTTAGCCATAACGATTTCACTGCCGGGATTATCATCAGCGGTCATCTCAATGGTCCATAGACCAGGTATAGTTCTCTTCAGTTCAGCTATCCAGTCCCTATGGAGTATTACATTTTCAATGGAAGCGCCGGTGAGGAAAAAATCTATATTTTCCTGTAGTGCAAATCTGATAATTAAATAGTTTTTTAGGCCGTTGAACGTCAAAAATTTAAATTGGTAGCCGTGTTCGATGGCCGTTATACATTCATTTATGTGCTTTCCGGCATAGTCTTTAAAATAGGACACAGAATAAATATCATTCACATAATCAGCGAGGTATGTAAAGTCATGGGATTTAACAGCATGTATTAAGACATCGTTAGGGGCACCGGCAGCCTTCATCTTTTCGAGCTGTAAGGCCGCAGGCATAGGAAGACGCACAGCAGACATTTGGTTCTCCTCTTTTCAAACAATTAAAATTTTCATGAATAAATAATCGCTGACAAAATAAAGAGCCTCTTTGCACGAAAACGGCGGCCGCTTGCAAAGAAAGCTCCTTAACTGCGCTGAACCGGCTTGTTTAAAGCTCCCAGCAGCCTCTGGCTGTTTTTTACGAGGCTGTCTAGCTTCTGATCAGATGCTGCCCTGGACAGCTTTTTTGGTGTTGAAGCCACTAAGACGGATTTATTCTTTTTCAATATCCAACCCTCCAATTAAATCGGCTGCAAAATCCAAATAAATTCTCTCTTTTAGTATAGCAGAAAAAATCTCTTCTTGAAGAGCAGCTACCTCATTCGAAGACCAAAATTCTTGAAATGGAAAATGTGCACACATAACCATTTCTCCAATCCTTTTTGTCAGATAAAGCTGATGCTTTTCTTCATTATAGAATAAATACTCCACATCGCCGTTTAATATATAGGTCTTTGAAACAAAGGCATCTTCATCCTGGAGGGAAAACCCGGGCCGCGGGGTAACATTCCCGTAATGAGAGACATAGACAAGGCTGTCTCCCTTTCTTCTATAAAGCGAAATGGCACTGCAATCCCCGAAGGAAGCGATTTCTTCCCTTACATAATACCCTTTTCTATTATAAATATTCGCACCCTTGAGTACTTGTGACAATTCCTTGAGTACGATATCGAGCTGGGGGGAACCGGATCTGAAGGATCTTATGATCTGGAAGGAGAAATCTTTATATTTTTTTAGCTTTGGCGCCAGATTCAGGCTTTCTTTTGTTTCTTCCTCGTTCTTTAAGTATTCTATGCCCTTGTGCAGGTAATTACTTAAATAAATATTGACAGTTCTGCAAAGCTCATCGGAATTTGCAAGGACTACATCATATAGGAATGGGCAGCTCTGGTCTACATCGTATAAAAAGGCCCAGACGAAAGGGTCGACGTCTTTGATCCTTTTGTACAAATACTCCCTGGTCCGCTGGATATCCTTAATCAATGGTTCCACAATATCATAGATATGGCCGGGAAATCTGTAGAATTTTGACCTGAAATTATAAAGTTCCTCTGCTATTAATTGCTTGATATCGCTAAAATACAGACTTTTTATCCAATCATTTACAAAAGGAATGATAAGCTTCTTTTCCTTCTTGGCATAGTGGAATTCTACATAAGTGGCAGTGACACGCGGATCCTTTTCCGTAAAACTTCCGCTTTTTTCTGAAAGAAAAAGGAGGAAAATGTCGGATTCCTTTACCTTATTTATGCAGGTTTCAATTTTGTCCTGGCCCCACACCCCAAAGTTCTCTTCAAACAATAAAGGAAAATGGCCAGCGCATGCTAAAGTCTCCATAATTTTCTTCCTTAATGGCTTCAGTTCATTTTCATAGGCTGAGCTGATAAAGATTTTGGTTCCTGTCTGCATAACTCCACCTCCACAGTTTTCCTGATTTGTTTGCTGTAAGCCTTTGGGGTACCGGGTTCCGTAACTGGCCATGACAGCCCTATTACTTTTTTTATTATTCTATTAAAGTTATGAATTTTCCTTGCAACAGATGACCAATTTGTGCTATATAAGGACAAAATGAGCTAAAGAGACTATATTTTTCAGCAACATCAAGGAAAAAGCGAGCGTTTTATATCACCCTGGACCTACCCTAAATTTTGCCTTTTTATTTTCCTTACAATAGTTTTGAAGATGGCAGAGGTTTTTTCACAGCATAAAACAAAACTGAAATTTTCTGGCTCGCAGCCCTTGAATGGAAAGGAACCATGGCAAGAGCAGGAACATACACCATAAGTGGTGGAGCGGAGTAAGGAGAAGGCAGAGGGATGCCAGCAAGGATTAATGATGTTCTGACCCATGCAGAGCTTTATGTTACATGCAGCTCCGCCCCTCTCCACATAAAAAACCCGGAGCAGGCTCAGGGGTGAGCTTGCTCCGGGTTCATAATTCTTTCTTATCGATCAGATTTGAAGGCGTCTTTCACATTTCCTACAGCATCCTGAATATTGCCTTTTGCTTTGTCTGATTTTCCTTCTGCCTGCATGTCCTTATCACCGGACGCATTTCCAACCTGGTCTTTTAATTCACCTTTTGCCTTGCTTACTGCACCTTTTAGCTTATCAGATGTACCACTCATTAGTAATTCCTCCTTATATAGCAGGTTTGATTCTTATTTACCCTTCTGAAGCGGGGTTAAACAAAAAAAGAGCAAGCCATAAAGACCTGACCTGCTCCTCTCACCTTCTCAGCCATTTAATGGCTTCAATCCTCGTTCCTGCACCTTCAGCCGAGTCGATGGAGAATTCGTCCATAAGACGCTTAACTCCGGGTACCCCCGCACCAAGACCGCCGGATGTTGAGTATCCATCTTCAAGTGCCAGCTTAATATCCTTCATTCCAGGACCTTTGTCTGCAGATATTATTTTAAGACCTTTTCTATGATTATCCATGATTTCTTCCAGAATGATATTTCCGGGAAGTGCGTACAAAAAGATATTCCTTGCCAGCTCAGAAATAGCAGTGGTAATCCTGGCCTGATCCACTGAACTGAAACCAAGCTCTTTTGCCGCATTCCTGCCTGCCTGGCGTGCAGCCACGATATCCCATTCGGATATGATAGGAATATTCTCTTTAATGGTCATTGCACACCGCTTTCGTTCAGTATCTCAATACCTTTTTCTAAGTCGATGGCAGTATTTGCTGCATATAATGTGATTCCGAGCTCAACAAGTGTAATAGCAACAGCTGGCTGGATGCCGGTCAATACGACCTTGCTGCCCATTAGACCGGACATACTGACGATATCACCAAGTACTTTTGCTATAAATGAATCAATCATGTCCAGTGACGTAAGATCGATGACAACTCCTCCAGCAGAAGTTTCATGAATTTTTTCCAGAAGATCTTCCTGAAGCTGTAGTGCACTCTGGTCATCCAGTTCAATTTGTATAGAAACTAAAAGTAAATTATTTAATTTTAATATTGGTATTCTCATGCTTGTTCCCCCCAGTAAGGAGTCTATTAACTACCTTATGCAGTCTAAATTAAATCCTATCAAAAATCATCCCATATATCCAGGTAATAGTATCAAATTCCTAATTTTTTATGATAATACTTCTGCAAATTCCTGTACCTTACAGACTCTAACTTATAAAGGGATAATATTCCTTAATCTGGAGAATCTAATTCATGACATGCATGCTGGATAACCCCTGGATATTTATGAAAAGAATGGCATATGGATATCGCTTTATATAAAGGAGTGCATCATTTTGTTCAATTTCCCGCTGATCCAAACGAACTTTTGGGATGGCGTAATTGCTGTCCCGGTAGTTTTGCTTCTTACTGAAGCCGTTAAGCTTTTTTTAATGGTACCTAAGCATTTCATACCTTTTTTTGCTCTTGCGGCCGGTCTGTTGGTTTCCCTTTTTTTAAGTCACCCTAACAATTTCTGGGGAGCAGTATTCATGGGATATTTTTACGGGTACGGAGCAATCGGTACATATTCCTCCTTTAAAAACAGCTGGAGGGCTTTTCGGAAAGACCGGCGCATATATTGAGATAAAATGTCCAACCATTAAGATGTAAAGAAATAACCTGGCGGCTTTCCAGGCCGGATCATTTATACCTGTTAACGGTCCAACCTCATATTATCCTGCATTCCATTCGGATACTTGCAAACCCGGCAGCAGGAATTTAACCAAATTGCTCCCCCCAACATTCCCTCCTTACATTAAATACGTTCCTGGCAATCTCCGGTCTAAATCCGCTGGATCTTTTCTTTGCCGGTCCGCATCCTTTTCGTTTTAATAATCAGAAAAAGAGTTGTAAAATAAACCAAACGGCAAAAAGGAAGGGAATGCGTATATTGATAGAACTAGACCACATCGTTCATGCAGTGAACAGCAGGACGCACGCTGCACAAATTTTCAATATGAATGGCATAGGAATGCAGGAAGGAGGCAGGCACCCTGATTGGGGAACCAGTAATAGTATTTCTTATTTTGGCAGCAGCTACTTGGAGTTATTAAGCATTGATAACCGGGAGACAGCCCGGAACAGCGATAATCCGCTGATCAGCCAGATATCATCCTTGAATGGTGATGAGGGCATCTTTCAAATGGCACTCAGGACCGATAATATCGAGGGAGATGCCATTACTTTTTCTAAGCTGGGCTTAACGGTGGCCGGTCCATTCTCCGGTCAGCGGATGACCGGCACTGGTGAGCTGCTTAGATGGAAGATGCTCTTTGTTTCATCTGCAAAATCCTCCTTCCATCTTCCCTTCTTTATTGAATGGGACCTTCCAGAAGGGAAAAAGCTGACGGGAACCAGCGACGGGTCTATAAATCAGACAGCAGATATTGGGAGAGTCCTTTACGCTGTACACGATATCGATTCAGTAATCAAAGATTGGAAGAAATGGTTCAATATCAGGAAAATTAAGTCTTACACCAATAGCAGGGAATGGAATGCCATATGTACGGAAGTAAAGTTAGGCAGCGCCTCCATAACCTTTTTAGAACCAAAAGGCGAAGGGCTCATCAAGCAGGTTCTTTCCGATAAAGGACAAGGGCCCTTTGGAATTGAATTCACGGAGAATACCGGTCAAGGAAAAATCCATGATCTGGCGGGCGGCTATTATCTTTTTTAAGTCTGCCAAAAGAAGCCTCTGTCCCTCTTAAATTAATAAGAGAGACGGAGGCTTCATTAAAAATCAGGCAGCTATTTACCCTTTAACTTCAAAAATATTTGATAAAGTGCAGAAAAGCCTACCAGCCAGTATACCGTACTGACAGCAGATGGTGCTGAACCTAACAGCCCTTCTACAAAATTATAGCCCGCTGCTTCAAAAGCCCAATTCAGGCCTCCTGCAGCGAGCAGAAGCCAGGTAATGAAGGATAAAAATTTCATACGATCAACCTCCCTTTCCAATATAGAAAACGCTTTCTGAGGTATCATATGCGGTATTCTTCCCCGGTGTTTGTGCTTATGAAAAATAAAAAAAGAGGCCCGAACTCCCGGGCCCCTGCATTATCAATTAAATTCTTTCATTTTTACCTGCTGAGTTGTCTTACGCGGAATTATTTCCGTCGGCACCGTTATGCTCTTTGGTGAACTGTTTTCCTCTTCAATCAAGTCAACCACACAGCGTGCTGCCTCATAGCCAAGCTGATATATGTGGACTTCAACTGTTGTCAGCGGGGGTGAAGTGAATTCTGAGAAAAACAGATTGTTGAAACTGACAACATTCATTTCTTCCGGTACTTTAATGCCCCGTTCGTTCAGGGCATTCAGGATACCCAGTGCTAGAATGTCATCTGTAACAAATAAGGCTGTGGGCCTGTCTCCGGCATCCAGCAGTTCAGTTACCGCCTTTTTTCCGCCATCCATAATAAAATCTGTATGTTTTATATACGAATCCGGGATAGTAATGCCGGCAAGAGCCAGGGCATCCTGAAAGCCATTCAGCCTGTTCTGGGTTACAATCAGTTTCTTTTTTCCCCCAATGAAGGCAATCCGCTCATGTCCAAGTGAAATGAGATATTCCGTAAGCTCCCTTGAAACTGCGTAGTTATCATTATCCACAAATGTGATTTTCCTTCCGGCATCCTCAGGCGGCCGGCCGACCAGGACAAACGGAAATGCTTGGCCAGTCAGGAAATTTATCACAGGATCTTCTTCGCTGGAGTACAACAGAATAATTCCGTCCACCCTCTTCCCCTTGACCATTTTGATTACATCATCATATATCTCCTCATCCGTTTCACCAGTGGTTATATATAATGAATAATCCGCCGCATTGGCAAAGGCACCGATGCCTTTGATCACATCCTGGAAGAAGGGATTTTGAAAGAAATGGTTTCCTCTTTGCGCAGAGACGGGCATGACTATCCCTATGGATTTTGTGGCCCGGTTTGCCAGATTCCTTGCATGAAAGTTTGGGTAATAGCCGAGCTGGTCCATTACCTTGCGGACCTTTTTTTTCGTTTTCTCAGTTATTTTTGGGCTGTCTGCTATCACCCTTGAGACTGTCGAAGGTGCAACATTTGCCTCTTTGGCTATATCTTTAATTGTAATTGCCATACTGACCAGTCCTAATTTCATATTTCACATCGTCAATAACTTAAATCTATCATAACTTGCCAAACAGGAAGAAAGCAAATCCCTGAATAGCTCAAGTTACCCTTTATTCGCACCTGCTGTAATTCCGCTGATTAGATATTTCTGAAGGAATGCATACAGAAGGGTAATCGGAACAGCGACCAGGATGGCTCCTGCTGCGAACATAGTAAAGTTGGTATTGGTATTTCCATTAATAAATTCAAATAAACCGATTGCCAAAGTCTTTTTCTCATTCGAGCTGATCAATAGCCTTGGAAGGATGAAGTCCATCCATGGAGCCATAAACTGAGTGAGAGCTACAAATGTAAGAATCGGCTTAGACAGCGGCAGGATGATTTTAAAGAATATCTGCGTCTTAGTCGCACCATCAATCATGGCCGATTCATCGAGAGATTTTGGAACGGACTGCAGATATCCTTTGATCAGCCAGGTATTGAATGGAATCTGGCCGGCTGCATAAACAATGACCAATCCCCAGTGGCTGTTTAACAGGCCGAAATTCAAGAAAAGGATGTAGATGGCGATCATCCCCATGAAAGATGGAAACATCTGCAGGATTAGGATTGCCATGAGACCCGCCTTTTTACCTTTAAACTTGAACCTTGAAAAAATATAAGCTGCGGATGTGCTGAGCAGAACAGAAAAAATCATGTTCAGCACGGCAATCTTCAACGTATTCCAGTACCAGTCAAGAAATTTAGTTTTTTCGATCAGATTCACGTAATGGATAAGAGTCGGATTTTCAGGGATTGGTGTGGCATTGGCAAGACCCGTTGATTCACCAAAAGATGCGCCCACAATCCAGATGATCGGAAATACGACCGCTGCTGCTACAATGATGAGCTGTGCATAAATCAGGATGGTAATAATTGCGTTCTTGAGTTTATAGGATGTCTTACTTCGCGCCTTGACTGCTGTATTCTTATTCACGCTTGTTACAGTTTCCATCTTATGCACCCTCCTCATCTTTAAAGGCATTGGTCCTTGAGAAATTCCAGGCAGAGATAGACCCGATTACCAGGAATATGATAATGGACATAACGGACGCCATATTATACATCTTATTATCAATGGTGAGCTTATAAATCCAGGTGATCAGAATGTCGGTGTATCCTGCAAATTGATAACTCGGGTTGGTTGGCCCTCCCTGGGTAAGGAAGTAAATGACCCCAAAGTTATTGAAATTCGCTGCAAAGGACATAATCAACAGCGGAGCGGTAGCACTCAGGACAAGGGGAAATGTAAGTTTCCAAAATTCCTGTGAAGGGTTGGCACCATCGATTTTTGCCGCTTCGAATATCTCTTTATCGAGGCTGGTCATGATACCGCTCATCAATGCCATGAAATAAGGGAAACCAAGCCATAAATTAATTAATAGAATCATAGCCCTTGCCAGGTTTGGCGTGGAAGAATCCGTGAACCAGGATATCCTGTGGTCCGCAAGGCCAATATCCATCAAGAACTGGCTGACTGGCCCGAATTGGCCATTAAACAGCGTTTTGAATACCAGCAGTGAGATCATGCCTGGAATAGCCCATGGCAGGATGAAAATGGTGCGCCAGACTTTTTTGCCTTTGACTCGCTTATTATTAAGGATGACTGCCTGGAATAACCCTCCAAAGAAGCAGGTGACAGTTGAAAGCACGGCCCAGGCAAGTGTCCAGCCGAACACACCCATAAAAGTCCTTGACCAGATAGGAAGCTGGAACAGATTAATGAAGTTATCGAATCCAACCCAATCTACAAGCTTTGCAGGAGGAAGGTGGGAGCCGTTGTAATTGGTGAAAGCAATGACCATGCCGAATATGATCGGCATCAGACAGATTAGCACGAGCATTATAATGGAAGGAGTCAGAACAATATACTCAAACATGCTGCTCCACAATTCATCGATATATTCCCTTGTCTTAGGAACAATTCCTGTCTTATTTACCTGCCTCCGGGTTTTGACAGCGTCTTTGATGTTCCAGATGTATATGGATAAAAAGATTAAAAGAAATATGACACCGATGATTCCGTTAATTAAAAGAACAATTGAATGATCCCCATCTGTAAGCCCGGTAATGGACATCCGCCTTGGAATTTCGCCAAGTGTCGTCATGCCCCAGAGCCCCTTTAGGAAGAAGCCTCCATTTTCCCGGAAACTGTAGCCGCCCGATAAATCTGTATATTGCCCTGAAAGCACTTCTATCAGTACCAGCAGGATCTGCATGAAGAAAAAGAATAATGCCTTAACAGGCTGTTTATTCATGAGCTGGCCAATACCCCAGATAATGGCAGAGGCAATCCCGGGTATGACCGGTTTTTGATTTGGCATTCCATTCCCCATGTTTCTCTCCTCCTTTTATTAATAGGTTCCCCTATATAAATCAGCAATCCGAAACTGGATTGTAATATTCAGCTTTAAGAAAAAACCCTCATTTATAATAAATTGCCTCATCCACTTTTACATGGAGAGGCAATCGTTTACAATTTCAGGATTATTTACCTTGTGACTGCAGCAATGCCTGATAATCTTCTGTTGCTTTCTTTTGAGCTGCTTTTATGTCAAGCAGGCCATTCCACACATTTACATACATAGCCTTGGCAGGATCCCAATAGCTTGCCATTTCCGGAATGGATGGCATCGGCGTTGAGTTGGCAGCCTGCTCGGCAACTCCTTTAAGAAGCTCGTCATCTGCAAGGCCCGTTACTTTGGATGCTGCTTTTTCTTTTAGAGCAGGAAGCTTTCCAGTTGTTTTGTACAGTACTTCCGCACCTTCTTCAGAGGCCAGGAACATAGCGAACACACGCGCTGCTCCAGGGTATTTAGAATATGCAGAAACGTTAGCAATCTGGTTACCGGAGAATGTTTTCGGCTTTTCTCCATTTATAGTCGGAATAGTAGTGATTCCATATTCAAACTTGTTCTTTTCTGCACCTTTGTTTGCATCAGCGATGGCCCATGGTCCTGTGATCAGGTATGGAGTTTTGCCTTTTACAAATTCAAGTGTTGTAGTATCGTTTGTAGCATCTTCAGCATTTACATCCCATACCGGGCGAAGGGTTTGGAAGAATTCCAGACCTTTTGTTACTTCCTCTGATTCAAAGTCCAATTTCTTCGGATCATTTCCATCTTTTCCAAACAGCTCAAAACCATTTGCAGTCAGGAAGAAATGGTTTGTGTAAGAATTTCCTGATTCCCAGCGGATTGTCCATTGGTTCTTAGCTTTGTTGTTGTATGTCTTAGAAAGCTCGACGATGTCTTTCCAATCTTTTGCCGGCTCATCAGAACCAGTCAGTTCCTTAAGAAGTGTCTTGTTATAGAATAATGCAATAGATTCTGTGGAAATTGGAACACCATAATATTGGCCGTCATTTTCTACAGTTCCCAGGGCAGATTTAATAATTTTATCTTTAAGCTGTTCATCATAACGTCCCATAGGACCGATGATAGAATCTGCAAGTGATGGGCCGATTCCGTCATGCGGCTGGATGAAAACGTCAGCACCAAGGCCTGCTTCGCCGTCAAGCGCCATTTTGGATCTTGCGTCAACCGCGCCAACCTTTTCATACTCTACTTTTACTTTTGGATACTTTTTATTCCAAGCTTCAATAATAGCGTTTGCATAATCGTCATTATCAGTCCAGAATTTTAAAGAGCCATTTCCATCAAGAAGATCTTTTTCTATCTTGTAACCGTTTTCTTTATCGTCCCATGGCAGATCATCTTTAGCTTCTTCTTTCTCTGAATTGGAAGCGTTTTCTTTCTTGCTGCAGCCAGCAAAAGCTACAAGCACTAATGATAAAGCTAAAAGCAGCAGCGACCATTTTTTTACAGCCTTTTTCATTTTCTAGCACCTCTCCCTTTAATTAAACGGATTGAGCAACCGTTTTCACAAAAATCATATTATATTAGATTTGTAATGTCAATTTGATTTTTTAAAAAATTTGTCAGCGAAGTTCCTTTCTTCATCCTTTTCCAGTTTCCGGAAGGCGTAATCCGCTGACATACAAGTGGCATTACTTTAGCTGAGGTGCTTGCGGAATAAATAATAGCCCATGAAGATTAAGCCAAAATTATAGATGGTATAGACGAATGCCGCAGATGCCAAGCTTCCTATTACGAAAGCGGCGATGGCAGGGATGGTGGCTGCATAAGAGAACATAATGAATATCTCCCCATAGCTCCTTCTGTCCTTCAAACGGTAATTCATGGGAAGTGCAAACAGTGATATCAGTGCAATAAAAATAATATTTAATAAAAAGCTGAGCGGATAGATAAACTGCATGGCTGGTATGGCCATATGAGGTTTTGAAACGGCTGCTATCTCCTTCAGCAGCCCATCGCCATCTTTATACCTGGCAGCATCAAAATTCGTCATATTACTGCTACCATAAGGAATTTTCAGCTGAATTCCATATGAGTTGACTACAAGGATCTCTTTTGTGAACAGGATAAAGGAATCCTCCCTGCCTGCATTCTCATATGAGGCATCCGGGTCAGCCGCTATATATTCTTTCCCTGCCTCTGCCTTTAGTTTACCTGTTTTTTCTGAAAGACGGCCATCAACGATCTTTATCCCGCTGATCTGCTCATGCCATGTATCACTTTTTGAAAGTTCAGGGAATGCAGCTTCATATAATCTGGTTTCATCAGCTTTCAAAACCTGAATTACAAGGGGAAATGCAATGAGGGTACCGATTAATATGTTTTGGAGTATGATTTTGTACCATTTTTTCTTTCCGAGGTGAGAAACGGCTCCAGGGCTGAATCTATTTCTTATGAAATTTCTTAAAAACAACATGCTTTTTTCCTGCCTTCTCTCATGAATTTCATTGCCAGGCTGCTACTGTTCTACTATTTTACAAAATTCACTATTATTTGACTTTACTAGCCTGGCAGATTACATTATTAATGATAGTGTAATGAAATCGGTTGCAGAATAAAAGGGTTTTTTAAAAAAAGGGAGGATTTTCATGCTTAAGGAAGCAGTTTATCATCGTCCAAAGAATAATTTTGCGTATGCATATGACAATGAAACCATACATATTAGACTTCGCACCAAAAAAGATGATGTCGAAAAAGTAAACCTGATTTTCGGGGATCCTTATGTCTGGGAGGACGGAAGCTGGGTGACAGAATCCGTGCAGATGGAAAAGAACGGGAGCTCCGGCTTATTTGATTTTTGGTTCATTGCAGTCAAGCCTCCATATAGAAGGCTGAGATACGGTTTTGAGCTCTGCAGCGGCAGCGAAACCCTCATTTATTCTGAAAAAGGATTTCTGGATACTTTCCTGACAAATGATAATGCTTATTATTTTGTATTCCCATTCTTGAATCCTGCAGATGTATTTTCTGCTCCCGAATGGGTGAAGGATACGATCTGGTATCAGATTTTTCCTGAGCGATTTGGAAATGGCGATCCGTCTATCAATCCTGAAGGCGCCCTTCCATGGGGCAGTACAGAACCGAAGGTAAATAACTTTTTTGGGGGAGATTTTCAGGGAGTCATTGATCATCTCGATTATTTAGATGAATTAGGGATCAACGGAATCTATTTCACCCCTATCTTTAAAGCAACTTCCAATCATAAGTATGACACCATCGATTATATGGAAATAGATCCCCAATTCGGCGATAAGGAGACCTTGAAGAGACTTGTCGATGAATGTCATAAGCGCGGTATCAGAATCATGCTTGATGCTGTATTTAATCATTCAGGCTTTCAATTCCCGCAGTGGCAGGATGTGCTGGAGAAAGGCGAGGCGTCACCATTTAAGGACTGGTTCCATGTGCGTGAATTCCCTATCGTCAATGAGCCGCCAAGCTTTGATACATTCGCTTTCACTCCGGATATGCCAAAGCTGAACACTGAAAATGAAGAAGTAAGGGAATATCTTCTTGAAGTCGGCAGGTATTGGGCACGAGAATTTAATATTGACGGCTGGAGACTTGATGTTGCCAATGAAGTGGATCACGCCTTCTGGCGTGATTTCAGAAAAGAAGTAAAGGCCATAAATCCTGACATCTATATCCTCGGCGAAATCTGGCATGACTCTATGCCCTGGCTGCAGGGTGACCAATTCGACGCGGTGATGAATTACCTCTTTACGAACTCGGCCCTGAAATTCCTGGGATCCGCTGAAATGAATCCTGGCCAGTTTAAGAGTAACATCATTGAGCTTCAGAATATGTATCCGCAAAATGTAAATGAGGTTGCCTTCAATCTCCTTGACAGCCATGATACGCCTAGAATCATGACGGTCTGCGGCAATAATAAAGAAAAAGTGAAGCTCTTATATGTATTCCAGCTTTCCTTTACAGGATCTCCTTGTATTTATTATGGAGACGAGATAGGAATGGCCGGCAGCAATGATCCCGGGTGCCGTGCTTGTATGGAGTGGGATGAGGAAAATCAGGACAGAGATTTATTTAAATTTGTCCAGCAATTGATTTCCCTGCGAAAATCAAATCCTGCATTTGGCAACCAAGGGAAGCTGGAATTTCTGGATGGCCAGGAAGAAAAGGGTATTGTCATTTACACAAAGACACATGATGACCAAAAAATATTATTCATTCTTAATAGCTCAGCCGAACAAGTTTCTGTCAGCCTTCCGGAAAGCTTCACCGGCAGGAAGCTGAAAAGTCTGCTTGCGGATCATCCGGTTAAAATGGAGGATGACACCCTTCTTATTGGTCCGCATGGGTTTATAATTCTGCAATAGAAAAATGGGCCGCCGGCCCATTTTTTTATTGCTTATCTTTCTTCTTTTCTTTTCGGTGTGATGCAACAGGTCCTGCTGCATCGCCGATTGTGTCAATCTTTCGTTTGTCGTCTGTTTCATATCGCCCGTCGATTAGATCCTGTTTCTTATTTTGGTCAGACATTTACAGCTGCTCCTTTCATGCAAAAAAGGCGGCGTGGACAAAATACTGTTCACTCCCCTTTATTTTTAACTCAGGCTGTTTTCGATATGGGAGCATACTTCTTCGGCAGTCAATCCGTTCGCTTCAATAACTGATCCTTGAATTGAAACATCGGCCATACCCATAACATTTGAATCCAGTCCGGTGATCACGCATGCATCGCACCCTGCCGCGTCCGATTCCTGTTTTAATTCAATTACTTCATGGCCGCGCCCACGCAATGCTTCAGACACATTTGTCAACGACTGCTCTACACCTATCTTTGCCATGCTAACACCTCCTTAATTTGTAAGATGCCCTTACCCAATTAAAAATATTTACACCGACTGTCCCTCCCGGCTGGTTAATTCCCGTTTAATTTGCAAACACATATACTATAACGATTATTTACTGTCAGGAGGGAAACCATGCCATCAGATAATGTGGATGATTATATCGAAAAAGGCATTTACGGGGAAAAGGAGCTGAAACCTGAAGAAAAGCGGATGTTTTTAGGCACCTTCCGCGAGAGGGTCATTGCAGCGCTATACAAAGGCCAGGTGGTTAAAAAGAATATTTACCCACAGATCCTTCAAGCCTGTAAAGAAAATAAAGATGCATCCTTATTGCTGAACGGTGAAATGTCTTATACTCATCTAAGTAAATATGTGAAAGCGGCAAAAGAAGCAGGGATTTCCTATAAACTTGTATCAAACCTTGATCATGAAACAGACATTGGGCTGGTACTTGCCGCTCCATATGCAGTAGATGTAGAAGATATTTTCATAAAAGATACTCCCGATACATTCAAGCCAGTAACTGAAAAAAAGAAAAAAGGGCTTTTCTCTCTTTTTAAGAAAAAATAGAGCAGTGCGTATCCGCACTGCTCCAGCCCATTATGGTTCAAACATGATTGAGGTAGACATTCCCGCCGATTTCAGCTTCTCTTCTGAATAGCCTTGAGTACACACCATTTTGCGTATTGAGCAATTCCTCATGACTCCCCTCATTAACGACAACTCCATTCTCAATCACAACAATCCGGTTTGCAGAAAGAACGGTGGAAAGGCGGTGAGATATGATGATTACTGTCTGTTTCTTCCTTCTTGAAGCGACCGCCTTATTAATTTGTGCCTCAGTAATTGGATCAAGCGCAGAGCTGGCTTCATCCAGGATCAGGAATGGAGCATTCCGCACCAGGGCACGCGCAAGTGACAGACGCTGTTTCTGTCCCCCCGAGAGCAGGCTGCCCCTTTCCCCTACATTAGTTTTGAGCCCCAGTGGGAGTGACTCGTAGTATTCCTTCAGCCCGCTGTCGTACAGCGCTCCAATGAGCTCTTCATCTGATGCCTCTTCCCTGGCCATCCGCAGATTTTCAGCAAGACTCCCGTTCCTGAGCTGGATATCCTGAGAGACGATAGCAAATTGTGAACGAAGCCATCCTGCATTTAGTTCTCTGATATCCTGCCCGTCGATTAGAATCCTTCCCCTGTCTGCATCGTACAAGCGGAGGAGCAGATCAATGGTGGTGGATTTTCCTGAACCGCTTGGACCTACCAGGGCAATTGCTTCTCCCTGGCCTGCTTGGAAGGAGATGCTTCTCAATACGGGATCATTCTTGCCTGGATAAGTAAATCCTACGTTCTCGAAGGTGAGTGTTCCCTTCAGGCCGCTGATTGTCCTTCCAGTCTCCGTCTCTGCCGCTGAAGTTTCTTCTGCCAGAAGCAGTTCTGAACGGTCCAGGGCAGGGCCGGTTCTCCTTACAGAAAGCCAATTACGCAGAAGCCTCTGAATTTCATTGGCAGCAATGGTTACAAGACCGCCTGCAGTCAGCATCTGCCCGGTTGTAAGAGCTTCGTCCCAGATAAGGAAGACACTTATGCCATATACAGCAGCAAGGACAAATCCATTGAAACTTCCTATAACCACCACAGATTTCATCCTGGCGATCAGCTCAAGCCTCGCTTCCTTTACATAGGATCTGCGGATTTCTGCTACGCTGTCCACTTCGTTATCTGAAACACCAAGCACCCGGGACAAGTGTATGCCTGTCACAGATTCACGCAGGCGCTCGAGGTATCTTGATGCCTCCCTCCTTGCATCTGCTGATGCCGTTCTCATTTTTGAACCGGCAAGGTTGGATGTGCAGTAGAACAGGACGCCCAGGACAACACTTGCAAGCATTAAATAAGGATGTATCCATAAAAGCACTATGCTGTATAAAATGACCCCCTGGCAGGCGGCCATGAATGTTGAACCTTCCCATGCCAGAAAATTATGGAGAGTATCCGGATCATCGGTTACCCTGGCCAGCAGCTCCCCTGTCTGGCTGTTGTGGAAATACGAATAAGGCAGTACCTGTAAGTGGCTGAACAGGCGCAGCTTCTGCCAGTTCGTGACGGATTTTGCAACATGGTGGCAAAAGTACTCATCAATGACCATAAGGGTCAGATCAATGACTGCAGCAAATACCAGAAGCGACATAAGCCCCCAGAGCAGCCCGTTTGACTCATTTGGGATGATTGAATCCACCAGCCAGCTTAAAGCAAGCGTTGGGATAAGAGCTGAAAAAACCTGGCTGACGGCAATGACGAATGAATCAGCGAACACCCATTTCTTGTGGGGCTTTAAAAATTGGATGACCCGTCTGCCGTCTCCGGCTTTTTTTGGCAGCTCGGATTGTTTCATATGGCACTCTCCTTTTCAAGCTCACTGTATTGAGCCATATACAATTGATAATACTTGCCCTTTCTTGCAAGCAATTCTTCATGTGTGCCTTCTTCGGCAACCTTGCCTGCATCAAGCAGCAGAATCTTATCAGCATCCCTGACAGTGACGAGCCTGTGTGCAATCGTGATGGCCGTCCTCCCTGGAATAAGCTGCTCAAGCGAAGCCTGGACGCGCTCTTCTGTTTCCCCATCGAGAGAGGAAGTGGCTTCATCAAAAATCAGGATGGGAGGATGGCGCAGTATGGCACGTGCCAGCGCTACTCTCTGCCTCTGTCCTCCGGACAGCTTTAGGCCCCTTTCTCCGACCAGAGTCTCATAGCCGTCCTGCAGAGAATGAATGAGCCCTGTCAGACCCGCCGCTTCACATGCCTGATCCAGCTCTTCCTGCTCTGCTTCCGGCCGTCCATATAGAAGGTTTTTTCTTAAGGTGGTGTTCAGCAGGAAGGTTTCCTGTGAAACCACCCCTACTTGGCGCCGGAAGGAGTTACGGTCATGCTCATATAAATTTTTTCTATCGATATGTACGGTCCCCCGGTCAGGATTATAAAGGCCTAGCAGGATCTGGATCAGGGTGCTCTTGCCTCCCCCGCTTGTTCCCACTATGCCGATATGACTTCCTGCCGCTACCTGAAGGTCCATACCCTTTAAAACGTAATCTTCCTTTCCAGGATATTTGAACCATATATCCTTCATGGAGATATGCCCCTCAATCATACCGAATTGGGGCAGGGAATCACTATGCTCCTGTGGAAGATCAAAGTATTCATAAATCCTTTGCAGGGCGGGTATGGCCTGCTGAATGACCAGGGCATTCTCAGCAAGTGACCTGACAGGCATAAACATGATGGGAATAAAGCTTAGAACTGCCACCAGCGTTCCAATTGTAATCTGGTTTTGCCATACTGACAAACCGCCAACAAGCATGACAACCCCTGGGGTTGCAATGTTGAACAGATTTCCCAGGCGCCAGTTGACCTTGCCAAGCAATGCCAGCTTAATGGAGAACTCCTTCCATTTAGAAAGCTTCCCGGCCTGGGCCTTGATTTCCTGATCCTGAGTCTGAAATGTCCTGACCAGCCGGATGGATTCAATGCTTTCCTGCAAATGGCTGTACATATCAGCGCTCATGTCCCGCTGTACAGCTCCCATCTTCCTTACCCTGGTCCCCAGCTTAAATGACGGATACAGATAGACGGCAAACACACACACCATTACGGCTGCAGCCGGCCAATAAAGCGGGATGACCGCGGAGAATGCAGCAATTGCACTTATGAATTGCTGAACGAAACGGGGGATTACTGTATTATTCAGATTCTGAATGGATTCCACATCATGTGTCAGCCTGAAAAGCATATCTCCCCTTGGAGTTGTCGTAAAAAAAGACATCGGTGTCTTGTGCAGACGTCTGAATGCCCTAAGCTGCATGTCTGTTATAACATCCAGGCCTATTCTAACCTGAAGAAGTTCCTGCAGGGACTCGAACAGCACCTTGAAAAGAAAAGAGACCATTACCCCTGCAATCATCCATCCAAGTACCTGCCCCGAAATGCCAGACACGATTCCATCTACAATCTTACCGGTCAAAATGGGCGGGAAAATGGTGAAGGCACCACCGACCAGCGAGCAGATGAATGCTATAACCAGCCCTTTCCAATAGGCTTTAAAGTGCTGCAGCGTTTCTTTTAATAATTTCATTTTGTACCCCCCTTTTACAGCACAGAGCTATATTTTACTATATATTTGAAAAATTTTCATTATTATATAAGTTAAAAAGACACAGCCATCACCCGCCATATCATCTTTATTAAGGCCGGCAGGCACATGGTATGCTAAACTAAAACCATCTTATAAAAAAAGGCAGGGATTCCAGTGAGCTCAATCATTGCAGCGGATATATACCGGCTTTTTTCGGTCACAGACCCACAGCTTTCACCCGATGGAAAAAGAGCCGCATTTGTCAAAACGATTGCTGATGAAGCAGCGAATACATATGTTTCACATATCCATATCATGAATCTGGCCGACAGACAATCCATTCAGTGGACCTTTGGCAGCAGCCGGAATCAAACACCCAGATGGTCGCCCGACGGGAGGAAAATAGCCTTCGTATCTGACAGAAGCGGCAAAAACCAGCTATATGTCATGGCTACAGCCGGCGGTGAGCCGGAGTGCCTGACAGATTTTCCTGAGGGAGCCGGCAGCATAGTCTGGTCTCCGTGTTCAAAGAAAATACTGAGTTCTGCCCGTGTCAAGTTTCTGTATGCTCAAAGAGAAGCTATTTTTAAAAAATATGAAGATCTTAAGATTAAATCGGATGCTTCCGGTTATGAGGATGGAAAAAAACAGCAGCTGTTCCTCGTAAACCTGGATACAAATGAATGCACTCAAATAACAAACGGCGAATATGACAGCAGTCCTTCCAGCTGGTCTCCGGACGGAGAATGGATCACCTTCCATGCAAGCGGTAAACACACTAAAGAGTTCCATCCAGGCTCTGATATATATTCAATACATACTGAAAATTTTGAGATAACCAGACTTACCCCGGAAGGTGGATTTTTTACAGAAGCAGCCTGGTCGCCGGACAGCCGATACCTTGCCATGACCGGCCATGCCGGGGAGTATAAGAGTGCTACACTGCCTAAAATCTGGCTCTTTGACTCCCACCATAAAGAAGTTACATGTCTTACACCCTATTGGGATGAATTTGCCGGCGACACTGCTATTGGAGATTTCCATATAGGCAGTTCAGAGACAGGTATAAAATGGACAGACGACAGTTGCGGCTTTTATTTCATCTCATCAGGAAGGGGAAGCACATCCATTTATTATGGAAACATAGAGGGTGCGATCTATCCTTCAAGGGTCGAAGCCGAACACATTTATGGTTTTTCGATCAATGGCAGCACCCATGAGGCAGTGATTGCCGTCAGCAGACCTGACAGTCCAGGTGAGCTTTATCATCTTAATCTCACAAATGGGAATTTGGAGCAGCTGACCTTTGTGAATCATGCCTTCCTAAAGGATAAAAAAATGAACACACCCGAACCTTTCTCCTGGACTTCAGGCGGACAGGAGCTGCACGGCTGGCTCTTAAAGCCATTGGACTGCGAAGAAGGCCGAAAGTATCCGCTTATTCTGGAAATTCACGGCGGACCCCATGCCATGTATGCCAATACTTATTATCATGAATTCCAGACACTCGCTTCCCAGGGATATGCAGTTCTTTATACAAATCCACGGGGAAGCCAAGGGTACGGGCAGGATTTTGCGGATGCTGTAAGGGGGGATTATGGCGGACGTGATTATGAGGACCTGATGAGTGCTGTCGATCATGTACTTGGAGTCTATGATTTCATTGACCACGAACGGATCGGGGTAACCGGGGGCAGTTATGGCGGGTTTATGACCAACTGGATCATCGGACGGAATGATCGTTTTAAGGCGGCTGTCTCCCAGCGATGCATCAGCAACTGGATAAGTTTTTATGGAGTAAGTGATATCGGATATTATTTCACCGAGTGGGAATTGAAAGGAAATGTGATGGATGACCCGGAACTTCTCTGGGAGCATTCCCCTTTAAAATACGTCTCGAAGGTGGAAACGCCGCTCCTCCTCCTGCATGGGGAAAATGATTATAGATGCCCCGTTCAGCAGGCGGAAGAATTTTACGCGGCTTTGAAAAGACAGCAAAAGGAAGTATGCCTGATCACTTATCCAGGGGAAAACCATGAAATTACACGGAGCGGCAAGCCGCATGCAAGAATCCATCATATCGAGCAGATCCTAAATTGGTTTCTAACACATGTTTGATTAAGCTGGATTTGATACGTGTTTTTAGTCTTCTATTAATCCTGGATCTCATAAAGGAAAGTACTTAAAAGTACATGTTAATCAACCGATCGGAATGCTGATGAAAGCGGAAATGCCATTAAGCAGGTCTAATAAAGAAAGAGGCGTCTCACAGGCTGGATATAACCGCCTGATGAGTCTGCCTCTTTTCGTTAATTTGTATTCTGGCCTCCGCCATTTAGTCCTTCTTTAATCAATTCGTTAACCCTGCTGTTGAAAATAAGACTGATATGTCCTACTCCATCAATCTGTACGTTCTTCCCCCCTTCTAATTGCGACAGACCATTTGTCACAATCATGTCCGCAGAAGAGAAAATCGATGTATACAGGATTTTTTGATTCGGGTCTGTTCCAGGCAGTGCTTTATTTGTGACAAGACCGTTCGCGCCGCCTAGAGTGACTACATTGCCAATTTTGTCGCCGCCATCCAGATTTTTAATATAATAGAGTGTATTTGCGCCGCCCATGCTGTGTGCAACAATATCCACTTTATCTGCTCCGGTTTCTTTCAGTACCTTTTTTACAAATTGAGATAATACAGGTGCATTATTGGTGTTTGTTCCTGATTTATCCCAAAAATCCACAGCATATATTTCATCCTTTGACCAGCCTTCAGATACCAGATAAGATTTAACCGCTTCAAAATTGGATGATGATCCTGTTATTCCGTGTACCATGACTACAGGGTTATGAGTGGCTGCCGCTTTTGATTCTCCCGGGTGGAATGCCAGCAAAGATAAAGTACTCATGAAGCAAATCAAAAAAGCCGTTAAAACTCTTTTCATTCTTTTCCCCTCCGATTTACAATAATATTTATGCATCGGTTTTTCCATCATTCAGTTAGGTTTCGCCAGTTCAATTATTATACTAACATAATTAAAATAAAGATTAAACCTGGAAATTACCTCCTGCTGCATTACACCCGCTTTCCCGCTGTGAGTAAGATCCCCAGAAAAAAATCAAAAAAATAGAAGCAGTTTTACGATGTCCGCCTGACATCATGAAACTGCTTCTATAATTTAGTATAAAAATTCAGAAGGATTCAAATTAAGCATCCGGCAGATATCTGAAACCATCTGCTGCTCTTCATATGAAAAATGTCCGTCTGCATATCCGATTCCAACACAATAATTTATAACCAGCCTGGACAGATCTGGTTTTCCTCGAAGCTTATACAGCTTTGAGAAGGCTTCATCCTTGCCTCGCTGATAATCTCTGGCCATGTTTCCTGCAAAATAATCAAATTTTGAGATTACCTGATTTGTGCCGAAGGAGCTCAGTTCAGAATTCTGGCTGATAAATTCCTGGACTTTCTGCTTTTCAGTATGATCCAGTCTGCCGTCTGCCATTGCCACAAGTGCAAGTCCGGCTGTGATGGCCTCGAGTGAATCAGATGTTTTATACTGCTGGATAAGGTTTTTCGCCTGGTTTTTTATTGTTTCGGTAATCTTCGAGATATCTGAGCTTCCCGGTTCCCATGTATGATTGCAATTTACGCAGGTCAGCTTCAGTTTATTTCCGCCAATAAATCCTCCCAGCAAGCCAACCGGCCCGAGTACAAGGCCTCCGATGGCTGCCTTGCCAAGCCCAAATCCCTTTTTCCCAGTCATGACATTCTGGGATCCGCACCTTGCACAAGTAAAGCCGGAGGCAGCAGGCTGTGCAGCTGCATGGCTGCCATACATCGGCGAATAGCCGGGTGCACCCATTGGCGGCTGGCTGGCGTATGTATTGGTATTGCCTTGAGGAGGCTGATGAGTAAAGGATTGCTGCATGGGCGGCTGATACCCCTGTACAGGTGTATATGCAGCCGGCTGGGCAGGGGCAGCTGATGAGGCCTCCACTTCAATTCCGAAATTGCCGCATAAGGCAGCAAGCCCCCCGCTGAAGCCGCTTCCGGTGGCGGAGAACTTCCACTCTCCCTTATGGCGGTATAATTCTGCCACAACAACTGCCGTCTCTACTGAGAAATCCCGGCCCAGATTGTAACGGACCAGATCCTGCGAAGTCGTTTCGTTTGCCACGCGCACATAAGCATTTTGCACCATGCCGAAGTTCTGGCGCCTCGCCTCACCCTCATGGATTGTAATTGTAAAGGCGATCCGATGGACATGCTGAGGAACACGCGCTAAGTCAATCCTGATTTGTTCATCATCAGACGCACCCTGTCCGCTCCGGTTATCGCCGCTATAGAGGACAGACCCCTGACCGCCTGAGGGATTATTGTAAAAAATAAAATCCTGTTCACCGGTCACCTTTCCGTTTTCAGCCAGCAGAAATACCGATGCATCAAGATCCATACCTCCTGATGCAGGATCCCAGCCCAGACCGACAAGCAGATGGTTTAATCCGGGCTGGCCTTTCGTAAGATCAACTTTTTGTCCCTTGCTTAAAGAAACAGCCATTTTTTCAGCTCCCTGTATTTAATAGGTAGAGTGCAAAAATTCATATAGGACAGGCTCCACCCCGTTTCCATTACTTACGCTGAAAACTGGAAAAGGTTTCACATATTAAAATCATTCTCTTATAAATTCAAGGAATTCAATACGATTTCCAAAAGGATCATCAACGAAAACCCTATTTCTCCCTGCAATCGGCTTATCTTCCCTGACTTCCACTCCATTTTCAGCGAGGGCTCTTGCCAGTTCCTTCAGGCCGGTAACCTGCAAGCCTGGATGAGCTTTTTTAGAAGGTGAAAAATCTATCTGTATTCCTATATGGATCTCCTGGTTCCCGCAGCGGAACCAGCAGCCGTTCTGATTCAGGCTTGCCGGCTTCACTATTTCTTCAAGTCCCAGAATCCCGCTGAAAAATGCCCTTGCTTCCTCCTCACACCCGGCTGGCCCTGCCAGCTGGACATGATCAATTCCTTTAAATTCAAACATGACAAGTCCTCCAGTTTCTAAATCAGTTTAATATATCTTTTTTCGTAAACACCCAGAAGGATGCAATAAGTGCCGCCAGCCACCACACTGACAAAACAATAAGCGAGAAGGATAGAGTCATTCCTTCGATAGGCGGCGGGTCGCCATTCAGATAATCGGGCAGCCTCAGGTTGAGCATGAATAAGTATTTGGCTGATATCCAGGACGAAACCATATTGCTCAGGATCGCGCCGGCAATCAACAGGGCCAGGATAATCCCCATTCCTGCTGCAGTACTGCGGACCATGACAGACACCATGAAGGAAAGAGTTCCAACAACTACTGTTGCAAACCAGACTAAGCCAAAATCCATCATTAGAAATTTCCATTGCGGGATTATCATGGCGCCGGATGCATCAAAGCCTGCCGCCGTGATTTTAAAACCGGTAAATGCCGGTGCTGTCCACCCCTTAAAGCCGAATACAACGCCTGAAATCAGGTAGGAGACAATACCAAGCAGCGCCAGTATCAGTGATATAGCGAAAAGAAGGGTGATGTACTTGCTAAGAAGCACCTTCCACCGTTTTACCGGCCGGGTAAGGAGCAATTTAATGGATCCCATACTGAATTCTGAGGATACAAGGTCGCTTGCGATTACCATGATCAGGAGCGGAAGCAGCAAATCGATGGAGTTTTCAAGAAATTCCTTTGTGAAGCTCGGCGCACCGGGTTCGGCAGGATTGATATCATTATCAAGATAATATTGCTGCTGCTTTACCCTTACCTCCAGCTCCTTTTTAAAGTCATCGGGTATGCGGCTGTTATTCAGCCTGTTCTGCGTATCAATAATCTGCTGCTGAAGGGAGGTCTTCCAATCAGTCGTACCCAGTTTTTTGAGCTGTGTCTGGACTGTCTGATACTGAGCATAAGTGAATAAAACGACCAGTACGGTCAGAATTGCAGCCACAACGTAAAGCCTCTTCCTTGCTATCAGTTTCATCATTTCGTTCTGGATGAGGTTAATCAATTTTGTCACCGCCCGTCAGCTCCAGGAATAAATCCTCCAGGGCAGGAAGACGGCGGTTCATTTCCATAACCCTCACACCCGCTTTCACGAGGGCTTCATTCCATTCAGCAGCTTTTCCAGGGGTGTATTCAGTAACAATGACTCCGCCGTCTTCTTCTGCTGAAGTAAACTGCTTTAATATCTCCATGCCTTCTTCAGCCGGCTCTACTTTCCACAAAAGTTTTTCCTGATTGGAAAGCAGATCCTTCACAGTCCCGGTCTGGATGATCGAACCCTTTGATATGATGGAGACTCTGTCGCACAACAATTGGATTTCACTCAGCAGATGGCTCGATACAAGGACGCTGAGGCCCTCTGTTTTTGCAAGCTCCCTGATGAATAGCCGCATTTCCCGAATACCTGCAGGATCGAGGCCATTAGTCGGCTCGTCAAGAATCAGCACTTTCGGCCTGCCGAGCAGGGCCTGGGCAATTCCAAGACGCTGGCGCATCCCCAGGGAATAAGTCTTGACTTTATCATGAATCCTTTCATCCATGCCGACCAGTGATATAACCTCACTGATTCTTTTGTCTTCAAGCCTTGGGATCATTCGTGCAAAGTGTATCAGATTATCATATCCTGATAGAAAAGGATACAATTCTGGATTTTCCACAATGCATCCAAGGTGCATCATGGCCTTTGTAAAATCCTTCTGCAGATCATAGCCATAGATGTTGATCGTCCCTGAAGAAGGCTTAATCAGCCCGGTCAGCATCCTGATCGTTGTTGTTTTGCCTGCGCCATTCGGACCAAGGAAACCAAAAACTTCTCCCTCGTATAAATTAAAGTCGAGTCCCTTGATAATTTCTTTTCTGCCTATTCTTTTTTTCACATTTTTAACGGAGAGTGTAATAGATGACATCAGTTCCTCCTTACAAAGTCAGCAAAGCTGCAACTCTTTCAGCTATCAGGCGGTACCCTTTCGTGTTGGGGTGAAAATGATCGGTATAAAGAAGGTCGTTTACCTGCAGTTCAAATAAATCGAAGGTAGGCACAAACACCGTTTTCTTAAAATCGGCGGCTGTCTCGGCTGTCTTGAAATTCCAGCCGCGGACAATGGCAGAGGTTTCCTTTCCATTATCCATTTCGATGAACGGGTTATATAAACCCGCAAGGAAAATGACTGCGTCCGGATTTTCTTTCCTGATTCCGGAAAGTATTGCCTTGATATTTTGAATATATTTCTCTTGTATCTTCCTTATTTTTTCCTGGTTAAAATCGGCCAGCGTCTGACCGCCTTGAAACAGATCATTGCCCCCGATGGTAATCAGCACATAATCTGCCTCTGACAGACGTTCCTTTATGGATTTGGTGTTTATTTGTGAAAGAAGTTGATTTGAACGCTGTCCGCTGATGCCTAGATTCTGGACAACAACCTTTTTCTTTGTTTTCTCTTTTATTTCATCGGTTAAATACCCAATATATCCTTTACCGCTTTCATCACCGATTCCCCTTGTCAAAGAGTCTCCGATTGCAGCGACCCTTATCTCCCTGCCTGCTTCTTTTTCCTGGCTCTCTTTCTCTAGAAGAGCTCCATCCTCTTGAGGCTGCCCGTTCAGATTATTGTTGACAGCATACACAAAGCCTCCAAGATAGAGGCAAAGAAGCAGCAGGGCGGCTATGGATAAAACAGATACAGACAGCTTATTCAGGCGAGTCCACCCCTTTGTTGTATAGTAACTTCATTAAATCACAAAAGTTTCCAAGAGAGAAACTTAAGGGCCCGGTCCGGCAAAAAAAAACAGCTTTCGTGTGAAAGCTGATTCTCTGATATCAATTAAAGTTATTGCCATGCCCCTCTGATATTTCGGACAAGGTATGTCCTGCTTCCGCAATGGTATCCTGATGGACGGCTATATCCTTCAGTGCTATGATGCCTGCCAGCCTGCCATCGTCAACCACAGGGAGCCGCTTCACCTGCCGGCTGGCCATCAGCTCAAGCGCCTCTTCTATACTCATATCAGGAGCAGCTGTATAAATTTCCCGAGTCATGATATCGGTGACTTTAGTCGATCCCGGATGTTTACCGGCTATTCCTCTTACAACCAGGTCACGGTCTGTCAATACACCGGCAAGCTCATCGTCTTCTAATACCGGGATGATTCCAACATCGTTATCTTTCATCTTCAATGCAGCTTCGTAAACATTATCCAACGTTGTACAGAAGGTTACGTCTGATGTCATATATTCCCTGACAGTTTTCATGATTATCAGCCTCCATTTTTATCCATTAGTATGGCCTTTTCCACTGTCATTATTCCCTTTCAAAGGTTTCTGAAACTGTAAAGCGTTACTGTCTTCTTCCTTCTTTATCTGCCTCACTACCTGCTCTTTCGGTATCCAGCAATTGAACCGATAGCGGGGCATCGTATCAAACCCAAGCCTGGTGCATTTATATTTCATTTCACCTCGATCTCTGTTCGCACTAAAATGGATGCAGGTGGCACAGCAATGAAATTTCTTCATCATTAGTTCTCCGTTTTTATCTAATTCTCGGGCAAATAATGAAAAAAATCAATATAAAAAGAGCGTGCAACACGCTCTTTAATTTTTTTTATTATTGCTGTCATTCTGCTCTTCAGCGGCAGGACCTTCGTAATAGTCCATCACCTGATCATGGGTCTTTTCAAGGCCCTTTAATGTTTCATCCTTAATGGTCGTGTTTTTTGGGTTATAGCTTTTTCCTGCGGCATCCTCTGGACGAGCATTTGATTTTTCAGTCATTATATCCCTCCTAGCTGATATTTATATGTACCCTAAACCTTAGAGGGCTAATCCTCTAATTTACCTTTAAGGATAGTATAATCGCGCCACTCGGGGGGCAGCATGGCCTGATACTTCCGGGTAAGGTAACGGTCATCAGCTAAGATGATGGTCCCGGTGTCGGATTCTGACCGGATCAGGCGGCCGGCCGCCTGGAGGATCTTGTTCATTCCCGGGAAAACGTAGGCGTAATCATAGCCATTCCTGCCTGATTCATTAAAATGTTCTTTCATGATATTTCTTTCAATACCGATTTGGGGGAGTCCGACTCCTACAACCATCACTCCATTCAAGCGGTCGCCCCTAAGGTCGACTCCTTCTGAAAAGATGCCGCCAAGAACCGCAAAACCTGCATGAACACCTGCTGTCCCTGCTTTAAAAGAGGCAAGGAATTCTTCCCTTTCCCGCTCTGTCATCTGTGCTTTTTGAATGATCAGATTGGCATCATGTCCGATTTCCTCCAAGGCAAAGAGAACATCCTGCATGTATCTGTAGGAAGGAAAAAATACAAGATAGTTGCCTTGTTTAGCGAGGAGCGCATTTTTAATTACGCTGGCAATAGGATGATGGCTTTTTTGCCTGTCAAGATATCGTGTAGATACAGGGTAAATGAATACCTGGGTTTGCTGCGCTTCAAAAGGACTCGGTAAAATCATGGTATAATCCTCAGGTTTCGCACCAAGCATGTCTTTGTAAAACTGTATAGGCTGGAGAGTCGCAGAGAAAAAGATTTTAGAAGCATACAAGTTTCCCGCCTTTCCCAATAATCCAGAGGCATCCAGACACAGTAATTTGATGGAGAAGTCCTGATTTTCCTTCATATACATACAAGCGTAATCATCATTGAATAATTTGGAGATTTTTAAAAAATCATTGGCTCCGAAATAAGCCTCCAGCAGCAATTCCGGCTGGGAGGAAGAGCCAGCAGCAAGAAGCTCTTCTTCCGCCGCATCACAAAACTCCTCCAGCAGCGCCAGAAGTTCCCGGGGCAATTCGGTCTGCAATAAATAATTAGAGGCAGGAACTTCTTTCCGTGCCCCGATGAAAAAATCGTTTATTTTTTTAGATGCCATGAATACCCGCTGGCTTGCCTCTTTATACTCCCGCTTTAAAGCCAGGTAAAGCGATTTGACTATTTCTGCTGAAAACATGGTTCTGGACCGGTCTACGAGGTTATGAGCTTCATCAATGAGAAGCACACTCTCATTTTTCGCTTCATCCCAGAGCCTCTTAAGCGACACTTTCGGATCAAATATATAATTATAATCGCAGATAACAATATCGGCTGTATAAGCAAGATCCAGGGAAAACTCAAAAGGACAGACTTTATGTTTCTTTGCATATTTCTCTATGACTTCACGGGTCATGATGGATTCATTTGATAAAGCATCCATGACAGCACCATTTATCCGGTCATAGTAGCCCTCACAATATGCGCAGCTTTCCCGTGAACAAGAAAGATTATCCTGGAAGCATATCTTATCTTTTGCAGTAATGGTCACCGAGTTCACTTTGAGGCCCTTCTGCTCCATGAGCAATAATGCATCCTCGGCCACCTGCCTGGTAATGGTCTTTGCAGTCAGATAAAATATTTTCTTTATCCTGCCCTCCCTCATTGTCTTGAATGATGGGAACAGGGCAGAGATGGTCTTACCTATTCCTGTAGGAGCACTGGCAAAAAGGCTGGCTTGATCAGTAATGGTCTTATAAACCGCCCCGGCAAAATGCCTTTGCCCCCTCCGGTAAGACTGGTAGGGGAATGGAAGCGCCGCTATGCTGATTTCTCTTTCTTTGAGCAGTTTCAGCCTTAGTCTGGCATATGGAACATATAAAGCCAGCAGTTCCTTCATCCAGCGCTCGAGCTCCAAAGCGGTGTATTTCCTTCTATATTTGATGATTTCCTCAGTTGGCAGATGTACATAGGTAAGCTGGACGGTCAGGTTGGATACCTCATATGCATGTGCATACATATAGGCATAGCATTTTGCCTGTGCCCAATGAACGGGATATCCGCCTTCATCTATTTCGTTTAAATCTCTTTTTGTTGATTTAATTTCATCGATCACAATACCATCATCAGCCGCCAGAATCCCGTCACATCGCCCTTCAATCCTGAATTGAATGCCTTCTGCTTCCAATTCGGCAGTGAGCGGCATTTCCTTTTGGTCCCCATCATTATAGCTTTTTTGTACCTTTTGATGGGCAAGGGTTCCCTCTGTCATTGATGCCTGTGATTTGAAACCCCTTTCAATGCTTCCTGCCCGGTATACGTATTCGACCAATGGTCTGACTGAAACTTTAATTTCTTCCATACACTCACCCGGCCTTAACATAATTTGTCCTCATTGCTCCTTATGTATAATAAGACTACAATCTCCGGAATTAATCAAACCAATTGAAAAAGGTGCCAGCCCCGAAGGCAGCACCTTTTTATTCACAAATATTTGTTTTAAAAATTGGAACCTGCGAAAAAGCAAGTTATATTTAGGTGAGAGTAATCAACATTCAAAACCTAAATATGAAAGCCCTACCTCTCTTCCATCCTGCGACTCCTAGGTCGCGCCAGTCGAAAAAATAAGGTTTTGACTCATTCAGCAAAATTTTATTGTATACGGCAATACCGTGTCTAATTTTGAATTATCGTAACTGATTTGATATAGCCAGCATTGCTATATTCCGGTATTACCTCAGCTTAATAAGTGCTGCAGCCGGCACTTGGGTTCGATTAAGCGGAAATATCATATTGTAATTAAATAATAAAATTCTGCGATTTAATTACCCTCGATATTTCATTTAATATTCTCAACTAATATAAATGAAACCAAGTACTTATAATACTATGATTTAAATATAATGTCAAGCGTCCTTTTTACTGACGAATGATTACTCTCGAATATTTTGTTGTAATATTCTATTCCCGGCACGACGATCAAATAAACTTTAGAAGATAAAAATTGTTAGATGGTTATGTGTTTATTTTTACCTTTCAGGACTTCATATACACCATACAGCGCAAGACCGATTGATAGGACTGCAAGCATCCACGGCCCATATTCCTGTGCAAGGATTTTTTGAAGCGCACCGTCCATTCCCTTCGGGTTGTTCGGATTGACGGTCACCGCCATCTTGATGACAAAAAATCCAAGAACAATGATAACCATCCCTCTTGAAATGATGCCAGCCTTGCCCGCTTTCTTTACTGCCAGGATTTCTTTTTCATCCATTTCTTCCGTCTTGAATTGGCCCAGGAACCGTTCCCTCACCGCCAAGACTATTTCTTTTATGCCATAAATGATTATGCCTGCCCCTACCAGTCCTACTACCCATGGTCCAATTTCCGTCGCCAGGAGCTTAGCTGTCCATGCCTCCTTGGCGTTTCCTGAACTGCCTGCATGTATTGCAAGCGATACTGCCTTGAATGTCAAGGCAATATAGATTCCGCATGAGATTGCATTACCCGCTCTCTGCAACATCTCTTTGTATTTATTTTCTTCTGAAAGATCTTTTTTAAATACCTGGACTGCGAGCCAAAAGATATATCCGGCCAGTCCGATAGCCAACAGCCATAAAAGAACTTCCCCATATGGCTTGGCAGCAACAGAGCTCATTGCCCCATTAGTGCCCTTTGCATGTCCGCCCCCTCCAATTGCTGCTAAAAAGGAAAGTGCCCCAACTAAAATATAAACAGCTCCCTTTGCCATGAAACCAATTCGTGCGAACTTTAACATCCAAGGTCTCATCTGACGGGAAGCATGGTCAGCTGCCTCCTTGGCCCTTGTATTGCTTAACATATCCATATAGGCGGCTCCTCTCAACATTTCACATCACGCCCTTATTCTTTCCCGCATTTAGCCGGCTGGAAACCTGAACAGAATATGCAAAACCTGTTAAGATAGAAAAATTCAGCTGAAACCGGTAAAAGCAGGCAGAATGAATGGCTGTCTGAGGCAGCACCTGAAAAACAGCTCCTGACTAACCAGGCAGGAAAGAAGAGTTCCGGCATCAAGAATCATCCTCACGTGTTGAAATAGAACCATTTATAAAGCGTCCGCCTTCTGGTAAAAACCAAAAAAGGCTGCCCCTGTAAGGGGCAGCCTGATGTACTCTAATTATTTTATTACAGTTACTTTTACTTGTTTAGATCCCCACGCAAGGGCATTCTGCTCTTCAGGAATGAAGACATCGATACGGTTCCCTTTAATCGCTCCGCCTGTATCTTCGGCAGTCGCATAGCCATACCCTTCAACATAGACTTTGGATCCGAGCGGAATGACTTTTGGATCAACAGCAATCACTTTTGCAGATGGATTGTCCTTGATGTTTACACCAGTTGCTGTAATGCCGGAACATCCTTCACAGCTTGCAGTATAAGCAGTGGCCCTAACATTGATGCTTTTTCCTTGAACTGCCGGTTTTGACTCGCTTTTTACTGCCGCTGGCTGTGCAGCTATAGGTTTACTGCTTACCGGTGTGCCTGATTTGCTTGGCGGTGTCACATAAGATACTGAGTTTACTTTTAGATCTTGTCCCGGATGAATAATGTCGGACTTTAGATGGTTCCAATTCTTAATATTATATACAGAAACTCCATATTTATCCGCAATGCTCCAAAGTGTTTCTCCCTTTAAGACGTTGTGGTGCTTATCAGGCGAAACTGTCAAACGATCTTCCGGATGGATGATGTCGCTCTTTAAATGATTCCATTTCTTTAATTCTGAAACTGCCACTCCATGATTCTGGCTGATTCTCCATAAAGTGTCGCCCTTCTTAACCACAATTTCCTCTGCCTGGGCGTTCACTCCTGCTGTACCTGTAAGCGCCGCCGCTGCGACTAATGAGAATAAAGTCTTTTTCATATGTATATTCCTCCCTAGTGCTTCTTTGTTCGCTAATGTCATCTATCATAACAGATAAAAGAGCGTTATAAAGAACAGGGAGATATAAATTGGATGACTTTCATGACATATATATGACGCTCACTTTACATATTGTCTGAATATTCAAATTATTTAACCCTGTTTTAAGGTCTTTTTACTACTCAATCTCCTCTGTGAAAAAACACCTGCCTATCATCACTTTTCTTTGCGATAACAGGGATTTTACACCTTTTCTCTTCTAATGCCGCCCATAAAAAAAAGCACCCGCGAGGTACTTTTAATTTAGAATGGTCTTGAAATCATTTTGAAATATTATAGGGGGAATTGTCATCATGAGGAATAAAATGAAAAGCAGGATTTTTATTGTAATCAGCATATTTTCCATCATTTTATGTTTATGTGCAGCCTGGATCAGGATTTAAAGTAAAAAAACCGGTTCATCCTGAGGATTCCTGAGGGATGAACCGGTTCAATACTACATCCCTCCTCTGCCTCTGCCCCTGCCTGCTATAAATTTCACTATAAAGACGATTGCCGCAATCACAAGGAGGATGTGAATCAATCCGCCAGCCACTTTAAACACTAAACCCAATATCCAAAGCACAAGCAGTATACCAATAAGAGTCCAAAGCATAGTCCGTCTTCCTTTCAATAACTAATATAATTGCTATAGGGATAAGTTTCCCTTCTTGTTATAAATATAAACGTACCGGGCGATCTCCCTTGAAAAAACTCCTGGTAATCATAATTCTGAGGTTTTTAATAACAGGAAGTAATCCGAGCCTCCCAAAAGACTCTATTATAGAAGATAATTTTTTTCTGGTGAGTTTTAGAGGGGTCTAAAGTTTTAAGTACATAGCTGACCTCCGCTTCCGATAGCCTTCTCGCCTTCAACAAGGCTTTTATGACTTCCCTGAACAGACTTTAGGAAAGTAACAACCATTAGAAAAGAGCCTTTTATAATTATGCTGTCCTGTACACAAACTAATATAGATTTCAATAAGAAAAGAAAGGGGTGCTTTGATGAGTACCGTGAACCGTGACGAACTTTCCGCAGGGGATGAGGTTTTTGTTATATACAACAATCCCCATGTTCCTTCAGTTTCAAATATCAGAACGGCGGAAATTGTAGCACATCCTCATCATCCAGATGAATTGGCTTTATTCCTTAACGAGACCTTCCATGTTATTGAGGATGATGATGCATTATTTTCGACACAGGAATCAGCCGAAGAGGCATATCGCCAGCTGATTGATGAAGATTCTTTCTTCTGAATTGCATTAAACACAATGTCCAGCCTGTCAGATATACAAAAACTTTAAAGGGGATTGTCATTCTTTTTTCACCGCCTGGATTTTTTATACCCAGGCGGTTTTTATCTGAGCACTTATGTATATTTACCTGTTTTTTCAGTGCACTCTTGTAATTTGAGAAGCAAAGTTTTACAATCACTTTCGGAAATTAAAAAAACATAAGGAGTTCGTACTACTTGAAATTATCACAAAATGAAAAAGCCAGTATATACAGCGGACTTGCACAGACCGTGTCAGTCAATGCAGTAAATGGCTATATCCCCTTACTCGCTTTAGGTGCACTGGGCGCAAGCAATCAGCAGATGGGATTGATTACTTCACTTCCATCCATCATCGGCATGCTGGCTCTCATTCCAGGAGCCATGTGGCTGAACCGCGTAAAAAGCAAGAAAACCTTCACTGTCGCCTCTACTTTTGCCACCAGATTTATATTTATGCTCATCTTTTTTGTCCCATTTTTTCCGGATTCACTATCACCCTGGCTGCTGGTCTTCCTGATTGCCTTCTTAAATTTCCCGGGGGCCCTGGCTAATTTATCCTGGCAGACCATGATAGGGGAAATCATCCCTGAAAAACGGAGAGGGGATTTTTTCAGCACACGGAATAGAGTAAATAACATTGCTGCCCTCATCGTGACGTTTGGAACAGGTTTATACCTTGAACATTACAGCAGGGAAAATTCATTTCCATATCAGGTTCTGCTGCTCGGAGGTTTTGCCTTTGCACTTGCAGAGGTGTACTTTTTAACAAGGCATAATGTAGACAAACAAACCAGTTATAAAAAAGAGGACAAACCCAAACGGAAGTTTTCTCTCGAAGTCTTCAGGCATAAACCGTATACGGCCTTTTTAATCTGCGCACTGCTGTATAATTTTTCAGCCCAGATGGCGTGGTCCCTATTCAGCATTTACCAGATTAAGGACGCACACGCTACTGCACTTTGGCTGAGCATTTTCGGTGTTACTAATCAGGCAGCCCAGATACTAAGCATAAAATGGTGGGCTAAGTATGCAGATAAATACGGAAATAGCATGATTCTCTTTGCAGCGGCTGCCGGCATGGCGACTGCCCCTGCCTTGAATATGGTTTCAACCCATTTTCTCTGGATCACGGCAGTCAATTTCTGGACAGGAATATTCGTAGCAGGCACCAATTTGCTATTATTCAACCAATTGCTAAAGGCTTCCCCAGAGAAAAACAGGACAAGCTATATCGCTAATTACAATTTTTTTCTATCCATTATCGGTTTCATTGCACCACAGCTTGGCATATTTATCCTAAATCAGGCCGGCATGCATGCAGCCATGAATATCATTTCCATTGTACGTTTCGGAACTGCTTTTTCCTTTCTTATTGTGGCAATTAAAATGGAAGGCAGGAAAATCACGAATAGAGTTTATCTTCGATTTAGATAAAGGATTCCACCCAAAACTCTAAGTATAAATGGTGACTCTTTTGGCATCCTATCATAAAAAAAGGAGTGACAGGATGGATTCTGGCAGCACAGCTTTCAACCATACCCAAGTGCCGGCAGCAAAAGAGCCTGTAATCGGCTCAGATACCTCCAGGCACTACCCTGGTGATTCTGTAGACCAGCATAAGGAACTGGAATCAGCCAACGCATTCATCGCAGAGAAGGAAGCAGGACAGCAAAATGAAAACCTATAGGAGGGCATCCCCCTATGAAAAAAGGGACTGAATTCACAAAGGCTGGAACGGATATAGAAGAAGTGAAGCGTTTGAATAAAAATTCCGGCCTGAGCTATAACGAAACGAAGGAGCTGCTTGCCCGGCAATATAATAAGAATCAGGAAAATAAGTAGAGCCGCATTCACGGCTCTCTTATTCTTTACAGGTTCTTCCATCCATGGAGGAATGGAATCATCCGTGGTAAAATAGAAATATATTAATTCGGAGGGGAGGCAGTGCTATGCTGGAAAGCTTATTGGAGATCGATATTCATCTGCTGAAGACAGCGATCTGGGCAGGATTCTTAATTACACTTATTCTTCCATTGGCTGCACTCTGCCTTTCCGGAGAGTTTCACCGCTTCCAAAAAAATGAGGCATTTTCTGAAAAGGATTCACCTGCTTCTTTCTGCCAGCAGACATATCATTGCTGCTTCATCCCGATTTTGCGGATGATTGGCATGATTAGAAGAAAAGCCGGCCATTTGAATGCTGATAAGCCAGATTCCCTTCTCGCAGCAATGTAACAAGATTCATACGAGGAGGAAAATAAATTGAATAAAAAGTACATTCTTGCATTAAGTCTTCTTGCCTTTGCTATTTTAACCATGACAGGATGCTCTGCTTCCCCGGGTTCCGGAGGTTCATTCTTCCATTCTTTAGTTGTAAACCCCATGTCCGGGGCTATTGAATTTCTTGCTGTTTTCTTTCATGGAAGTTATGGCCTCAGCATCCTTTGTATGACGCTGATCATACGTCTGGCCCTGATGCCGCTGTCTCTGAAGCAAATGAAATCCCAGACTCAGATGAAACACAAGATGGAGGCTTTTAAGCCCGAGCTTACAGCTATCCAGAAGAAACTGAAAGAAACCAAGGATTCCGAAAAGCAAAAGCAGTATCAAAAGGAAATCATGGGACTTTATCAAAAACATGGTGTTAACCCGATGAACATCGGCTGTCTTCCAATCCTGATTCAGATGCCGATCCTGACCGGATTTTATTATGCTATAAAAGGTTCACACCATATCGCGACACATTCCTTCCTTTGGTTCAGCCTTGGCCATCCAGATCATCTGCTGGCTATCACAGCGGCAGTCATTTATTATCTTCAATTCAGGCTGTCGCTTCGCAATATGCCGCAGGAACAGCAGCAATCCATGAAAGTGATGGGTCTCATGTCTCCGCTCATGATCCTTCTGTTTTCCTTTAATGCTCCTGCTGCCCTGCCGCTTTATTGGTCGGCAGGCGGATTGTTTCTGATGCTCCAGACTGAGCTTGGCAGCAGATTATACAGGAAAGTGCCCGTTGCCATCCAGGAAGGAATAACACCAGTTAAATGATTAAAAAAAGTCTGCCACGCAAAACGGCAGACTTTTTCTCTTTTGTTTTCACACTTAGATGAAGGTATCCAGCCTGTGAAAGACTGGCTTTCTTTTTCTGTAGGACGCGATATATTGGAATCCCGCTGCTTTAAGTATAGAAAATGCTTCCTCCATATGCCTGCCTATAAAATGCTTAGAGTGTGCATCTGTGCCGACCGTGATAATTTCACCGCCAGCTTGCTTATATAACTGGACAAATGGGAGATTTGGAAGCGGAACATCTATCCGGTACCGAAAACCCGACAAATTGATTTCAATGCCCCTTCCTGTTTGAATTAGATGTTTGAAAGTATCTTCTATTATATCAAAATATGAATGCCACTTTACATCCCTCCAGTCCGCATCGACAAAATGCAAATACCTTTTGATAAGAGTCAGATGGCCCAGGATATTGAAATCCTGATACTTTTTAACATAGCCGTTCATATCCTCAAAATAAGCTTCGAGGGATTCGTGAAGGGTTTTATCCTTGAAGAAATCGCCATTATGAAGGTCGAGCCCTCCGGCAATATGGACCGAACCGATAATGAAATCAAATTCATTACTATCTGTAAAAGCTTTGCTCTTAGCAAAGGAAGAAGGATGGAGACCCATTTCCACAGCCTTTAGTATGGTAAGTCTTCCCTGGTATTCCTCTCTAAGTTTATCTATCTTCTGTGCATAAGAATCGTAGTTGAATTCCCAAACCAGGTCACTTCCAGGATAGAAGTAGTCAACATGCTCTGTGAAGGCTATTTCAGTTATCCCTTGTTCAAGCGCTGTCTTGCAGGCCGTTTCCATCGGCATTTTAGAATCAGCCGAGAATTCAGTATGTACATGGTAATCAAACATAAATTCCCCTCTTTTTTTAATAAACTGTTATCTCCCTTCCATTATAGCACTGAATGACTTCCTTAAATAAATTCAGGATATCCTAAAAAAAAAGCCCGCTCATGAATGCGGGCTGTTTCAATAAAAATTAAAGCTTTTCTTCATCTGGGGAAGATCGCGCACTTCTTCCATCATAGTGCTGCCGCACAGCGGGCAGTTTAAAGATTCAGTGACAAACTCCTTTCTCATCCATGCATTGCATCCATCATCTTCACAGGAATAGACATCAGTACTTTCAATGATCGGTTCCATCTCTATAGGCGGCCTTTTGGCGTACATCCTACTTCCTCCCGGTTTACAGCACGTGCATCTATGCTGCTGCATATTTCGTTTTTTTCACGAATAATTGCATTTAGCTTATGTAAAAAAGGGTATTTTATACATTGTTCATATATACTTTGGAAAAAGGACTATAAGGAGAGCACTTTATGAATTTTATTGGACGCATCATAGTGAAATACCGGATTTTCCTTGTCATCTGCTGGATCGTCCTGCTGGGGGGCTTAGGATTTGCGGCTCTAGATCTCCCTTCTAATCTAAAGGGCGACGGCTTCGAGACTGAGGGTGAATTCAAGGATGTAGAAAAGGAATTGAACACTGTCTTCAAGAGGTCGAGCACGAGTGTGCTGATTTTGTTTGAAAGGAACGGCAGGCAGTCTGAAAATGAATTTAAAAAAATGATTGCAAGCCAGCTGCATAAAGTGGAAAGTCTCGGTATACATGAGAGCATTCTTTCTCCTCTTCAGGATAAAGGAATGTATAAACCGGATATTGCTTATGCTTCCATTCAATTCAACAAAACCAAGGATGAAATGGGAAAAGAAACAGACCTGCTGAATCAAACAATTGGGGGTAAACCGGGAGTGTCCTTGACCGGCACACCGATTGTCGTTAATGACATGAACAAAGCAAGCCAGGATGATTTAAAACGTGCGGAGCTCATCGGTCTGCCTGTTGCCCTCATTGTCCTGCTCCTTGCCTTCGGGTCGCTGGCTGCCTCCGTTGTCCCCATAATCATTGGAGGAATAACAGTGGCCATCTCATTTGGGATACTGGACTTTTTAGGCAGGGAAATGCAGCTTTCCGTTTTTGTATTAAATGTTATTCCCATGATCGGGCTTTCTTTAAGCATAGACTTTTCCCTCTTGTTCATTAATCGTTTCCGTGAGGAGCTGCTTAAAGGAGACAAGGGGCAAGCCATTAAGACCACAATAAGGACTGCGGGCACATCCATCCTCTTTTCAGCATTGTGTGTTTTTATCGGGCTCGCCGCTATGCTTGTGATCGACATATCCATTTTCCAGACAGTTGCCATAGGGGGGATGGTTGTGGTCACTGTGGCCGTTCTTTCGGCTCTGACCCTTCTGCCCTCAATCCTTATGGTACTGGGTGAAAATATAAATAAATGGCGGATTCTGAAAAAGCCTGTTGATAAGCCCGGCAATGGCTGGAATAGATTCGCAAAGCTGGTGATGAGGCATCCAGTATTGATTAGTGCAGGGGCCCTTGCCATTCTTGCGGTGGGAATCCTCCCGGCGGGCAGTATGCGGCTGGCTATTCCAGAAGTCGACGCGCTTCCGGAACACTACGAATCACGACAGGCAATGGAAAAGATATCGGATGCCTTCCATATTGATGAAGGAAGTGTTGTTTATGTGACAGCAAAGCGACCGGGGGAATGGATAGATCCTGAAGGACTTTCATCCATGAAAAAGCTGATCGATTCCCTGAAAGATGACCCGATTGTTGACTCGGTCGATTCGCTCTACAGTGTGAGCGGGACAGACTCAAGCGGGGAATTGGGTGCTGCCCTGGAGGATCCCCGCTTTGCCAATCAGATTAAACCTTTTAGGGAGGAATTCATTAAGGGGGAACACCTTCTCCTGACCGTTCATTTAAGCGAGGAGGAAAAGTCTGCAAAGGCCCAGGATTGGGTCAGGGAGTGGAGCAGGGCTGAGTGGGATTATCCTCTTCAATTCGGGGGAGGAGTGAAATTCTATCAGGAAATATTTGATGAGATTTATGAAAAAGCGGGGATTGGATTTGCCATCATTCTGATATCTACCTTCTTCATCCTGATGGCAGCATTTAAATCCATTGTGATTCCCTTAAAAGCAATACTTATGAATATATTGGGTCTGACTTCGACCTTTGGCATTTTGGTATGGCTTTTCCAAGAAGGGCATTTAGCACCGGAGGGAAGTGACATTGCCTTGATGCTGCCGATATTTGTATTCAGTCTTGTGTTCGGCCTGAGCATGGATTATGAAGTTTTCCTCATTTCCCGCATTCAGGAAATTTATGAAAAAACGGGAGACAATGATCTTGCTACTGTCCAGGGGCTTAGCTCCACCAGCAAAATTATTACTTCTGCAGCCTTGATCATGATTGTCATTACCGGTGCTTTTGCATTTACCGGGGTCATGCCCGTCAAACAGATAGGCGTCGGGATTGCTATCGCCATTTTGATTGACGCGACCATCATTAGAATGCTCCTGGTTCCTTCCCTTATGAAACTGCTTGGTGAATGGAACTGGTGGATGCCTTTTAAAAAGAACCAAAGAGACACCAATCATTGAAACAGCCTTTCCGGCTAGCTGCCGGAAAGGCTGTTATTTTAGATACGGCACTTCTCCTTTACAGTGGAAGTACCGTCTATTTTAGGATCATTCCCAAACTCCAATCTGCCAATGCTGCAGCCTGGGCCAATCTCTATGTCTGTTCCACGGACAGTACCGACCGTACAGTATTCCATATAAATACGGTCGCCCTCAATCATTTCGGCTTTTAAGCCTGTGGGTTTACTGGAACTCAGGACAGACAGCAGTTTATCGAAGAATACATTATGGACAGCTTCTCTCTTTATTGTGATTTCTCCGCCGCCAATCTCTTTAATATATCCGTCTGTGTTTAATTTAATTTCAATACTGTCTGCATTCAGCAGTTCCGTTATATTTATCACGCCCTTGGACACGAATACTTCAGTTTCACAATTACCCTTAATTACAGTTTTTCCCTTTGAGATGAAGCTTTCGGATGAGACATCGCCCTCAGCCTCAAGATGACCATGTATCACGACAGTATTGGCCTTAAGCTCTCCTTTAACTTCGGCTTTGCCATTTATGTGAATATCATCTGCTTTCATCTTCCCGTGAAAGGCTGCTTTTCCGTTCACTTCGATCTCTTTTGCAGTAACTGATCCCGAGATCTGCGCATTTCCGTTCACAGAGAATTCCTCGCATTGACAATCACTGGTAATCCTGCCAGAGCCATTGATTCCAACATGGGAAAAGGTTCCTCCAGGTACAGTCATCGATCCATTAATCTGCAGCGGGTATATCGTTTGAGAATTCATTTTATCCCTCCATTAAATACTTCTTTCATTTCCTCGCCGATAGGATCAATCTCCAGCCTGAGTACCGTTTTAGTCTGGTTATCTGGAAAGAGCTGCTCCCCTTGCCTTCCTAAAATAACGAATGTGACTCCCATCTTCCTGAAGATATAAAGTACAGCCCTTCCTTCCTTAACTATACTGTCATGAGCAGACAAAAATTCGAGGACCATTCGGCCTTCTTCCTTATTCGCCTCTCCCGAGTGAAGGATCACATCGAGTATTTTCAGATATAACGCTTCGAAGAAATTCAGGTGTTCTTCTGTGATCACTGCCTTTGCTATTTCGAGTGCAGCAGAAGAAATTATCCCGTTTTCCAGAAGTTCCCCTCTGGAAACAGAAACACCAGACTCTCCCGGCGCCAGGAAAGCGGCTATGTCATCCAGTGACATTTCCCCTTCCTTCATATTCTGGATTTTCGCTATTCTGTCCATCATCCTGGTCCTTGGAAAAAAAGTCTCCTGACCGGTAAAAGTTGATTTTCTAATGAACCAGTCGTCAGGAATTAAATTTTTCCGTTTCCACCTATAAAGCTGTCCGTAAGAGATGCCAGCCAGCTCTAAAAGGTCTTTTTTGGATATAAGCTGATCTTCCATCTTCCACCTCCTGCATACAGTGTAACATAACATTGTTACGTTAGGAAATAAAAAAAACGAAAGCTGCTGCTTTCGTTTAGTTTGGCCAATCACTGCGCTTGCCCGGTTCATCATTGCCCCCGGTCGCATTGCCTGTTGTTGCCGTATATCCGACTCTGTATGCTGATTTCCTTTTTTCCTTCAGTACATTTGGCATCTTATACTGATTCAGGTTTTCCTGTCCTTTTGTCAAAGCTTCTCCCTCCTCCTCTTATGTCTGTGGTGCCGGTTCTCTTTTGTCTCCACGGTTATTTCCTTCCCTTTCGTCCTCTACCCTAATAAACTTTTTGACGATGAAGACCAGCAAAATACCCCCTGCCGCAGATCCGGCAAATCCCCAAAACGGATTCATTTTAAGTAAGGCAGCCATGACGGGCGGACCGGCCGCAACGCCGATAAATCTAGCCGAACTGTAAAAAGACGTGATGGTGCCCCGCTCTTCCTTTTCAATATTTTCAGTGATTAAAGCATCCAGGGAAGGAAGCAGCAAACCGATCGCCGCGCCAAATATGCTTGTGGCGCCAAGCAGGATAAAGAGCGAGTTAAACATACTGGTGAAAGCAATGGAAACAGATAGAATCACCAGTCCATAATAAATCAGCTTTTTCATCAGCACTTTATCACCTTTAATTTTCCTTCCTGTTATAAAAGAGGATAAACATAAAAAGCCAAGGGGAATGGCAAGGAGAAGTCCTTTTTCAACTCCCTTTGCATCATATCTCGTTTCAAGTACTTGAGATAAGTAAAACTGAGCCGCAAACAAAATGAACATGGCAAAGCATCCAATGAAGAAGATGGTATAAAGCCACCTGCCCTCCTGTTTGAAAATCCTCTTTGTGTCTGTAAGGAAGTCCCTGAATTCTTTAGGTTTTTCCGTTTTCTTTGGTGCTTTTATAAAAAAGAGCACCATCAGGACCGATATGCTTGAAAAGACTGATATAGAAAAGAAAGGAAGGAACCATATGACAGCTGCCAGCAGGGAGCCAAGGATCGGGCTCAAAACTTTACCTGCCGTATTGGCCGTTTCAATTATTCCAAGGCAGGAACTGGCTTCGTCTTCTTTTTTATACAGATCCCCAACCAGCGGCATTACAATGGGTGCTGCCCCCGCTGCTCCTATCCCCTGCAGGATTCTTCCCATAATGATGGTCCAAAACGGGTCAGACATCTTCCATGATGCAAAGGCCGAAATAAGACCACCTGCCAATACAATCAAAAGGCTCGGTATAATGACCTTTTTCCTGCCAATCCTGTCAGAAAGATATCCTGCAATCGGAATCAAGAAAATGGAAGCTAATGAATAGCTCGTAATGATTAAACTCGATTGGAAGGGCGTAATATTCACTTTTTTCTCAAGGATGGGCAAAACAGGTATGAGCATGGAATTTCCCAGTGTCATGATCAGCGGGATCGAAGCCATGCTGATCAAACACCAATTGCTGACCTTTTCTTCCTTTACGTTATTATCTTCAGCCATGGTTCTACTCCTTTTGGAAACAAAATAAACGTCTGCCCGCATAGTATGGCCTTCCTCTTGATGATTTATTTTGGGTGAAAATGGTGACTGCACTTGTATTCCTCAGCACTTTGGGCAACATATAGCAAAAAGGTTAGAGGTCATAATATGCTCAAACATCTAAAATACAATGGAAAGTTTATTTATTATGAAGAGGAAGGATCCGGTTCACCCGTTGTTTTCATCCATCCGCCCGGGGCGGGGAGAAAGCTTTTCCGGTCACAGGTGGCCAGTCTCAAAAACCGCTTCAGGGTCATTGTTCCGGATTTGGGGGGATATGGCGACAGTCAGGGGGGGACTCCGCCTTTGACTCTCACTGACAGAGTCACGGAGGTAGTCAGGGTGATAGAGATTCTGGGTTTATCTAAAGTGCATCTCGTGTCGTATGGATCCGGATGTGCAGCAGCTCAGATGCTTGCTGACACTTATCCCAATCTTATTAAATCGCTTACCCTGCTGGATGGATATGTGAAAGTGGAAGGGCTGCACAGGCTGTTTTTAAGGATAGGAATTAAACTTCTTGACTTAAATGAAGAGCTTGCCATCCATCTATATGCGAGACACCTGGCTACCGAAAAGGAATTTATCGAAACTCTAAAAAACCATATTAGAAAATCAGATATTCGTGTCTGGTTATCCGATTACCAGCAGCTAGCCGGCTTCAATTTTACATCCAGATTAAACAGCTTAAGGATGCCCGTGCTCCTGGTCCGCGGCGGCCAATATAGGAAGAATGCAGTACAGCCCTTTGAACAAGCAGCCGGCTGCAGGTCCCTTTGGGTACGCAAACGGAAAATCATTACTACGAATTGGGATATCATCAAAAATAATGTAGTTTCTTTTCTTGAAGAAGCAGAGGCAGCCAGTATCCCAACAGGCATGCGGCAATAGGAAATACATATTTATTAGGGTTCTTGTAATACTAACAATAAACTTTTAAAGGAGAATGAGTATGGGGATATTAAACGGCAATCCAAAGGATGAACCGCTTCATTCCGGTGAAGTATTTTATCTCTGGACAAACCTTTTTGAAACAAAGGCATTATTAGTCACTCTGCAGGTGCTGATTAATCATACCGGGGATCATGATTTGAAGCTGTTTCTGGGAGATTTGAAGGACAATTGTTTAAAGCCCGGGACAGATCAGGTCGAGAATATCCTGAAGGAAACAGGGATCAGGCTTCCACCGGCCCCCCCTGACAGGCCAAATGTTGAAGTTCAGGATATTCCTGCAGGAGCGAGATTCTATGATCCGGAAATCGCTGCGATGGTTTTAAAAGAAATAAATGGAGGTATGCTGACAGCCTCCATGATCATGGGTTTATCCATCCGCAAGGACATCACCGAACTGTTTGATACCACACATTCGCAGCTGGCTGAATATGCCGGGAAACTGCTGGATGTCACTAAGGATAAAGGCTGGATTGTCCCGCCGCCTCTTATGGTTAAATGATGCGCAGTCAGAAATGGAGTGAATATATTGGCAACATCTAATAAAGGCATGTCTGTGGCTGCTATCGGTTCGATTCCGCTCATCATGACACTCGGGAACTCGATGCTCATCCCGATCCTGCCTGCCATGAAATCCTCTCTTAAGCTGACTGCCCTGCAAGTCAGTCTTACAATTACCGTATTTTCCATTGCGGCCGCAATCTGCATTCCCATTTTCGGTTATCTTTCAGACAGGCTGTCAAGGAAGATCATCATTATTCCCGCGTTGATCTTGTATGGTGCCGGGGGCCTTCTTGCGGGTTTTGCTTCAGCTGCACTGGAAAGCCCCTATATATGGATTCTGGGCGGCAGGCTTCTTCAGGGCATCGGGGCGGCTGGGACTGCTCCAATTGCAATGGCTCTTGCGGGTGATTTATTCAAAGGAAGCGAGCAAAGCAGGGTGCTGGGACTTGTGGAAGCCTCGAACGGATTCGGCAAGGTGCTCTCCCCTATACTCGGTTCGTTGTTCGGTATAATTGTTTGGTATGCACCCTTTTACGCTTTTCCTGTTTTTTGTGTACTTTCAATTTTGCTGACTTCTTTCTTCATTCATGAAAGTAAGAATAGAAAAGCACCGCCCCCGGCGGGACAATATTTTCTAGGCATTAAAACAGTATACAAAAAAGATTGGAGATGGCTCCTGGCTACCTATCTTGCGGGTGCGGTCTGTTTGTTCTCGCTCTTTGGAATCCTATTTTACCTCTCTGATATTCTTGAGAAGACCTATGCAATTGATGGTGTCAAAAAGGGGCTGATTCTTGCCGTTCCCCTTCTCGTTTTGTGTGCGTCTTCCTATATCACTGGAAGCCGTATCGGAAAGAACCTTGAATTAATGAAAAAATTGATAATAACTGGTTTCATATGCATGGCTTTGTCATACAGCCTTCTTGTTTTTGTGAAATCTTTGGTGCCTTTCCTGTTTATCCTGATTATCTCAAGCTTTGGCACCGGGCTGATTCTTCCGTGCGTAAACACCCTGATAACTGGCTCAGTTGGAAGCGAATATAGAGGATTTGTTACATCAATTTACAGTTCAGTAAGGTTTCTGGGTGTCGCAATAGGACCGCCGGTCTTTACCAGGCTTATTGACTGGTCAAGGACAGGAATGTTCCTTTCACTCGCATGCCTGACATTGCTTGTAGGACTGGCAGCAGTCTTTATGATTCATGTCAAAGGTAAAGACGGGACACCAAATACAAAAACAAAGGTACGCTATGACTATATATGAGTTCATTTTTTTCTTCTCCAGGTCAGGCTGTATGCCTGGCCTGGATTCATTTTTCCGAGAAAGTCGACGATGACAGTCGAAATATATTGGCTTGTCAGTGCCTGTATGATAATTTCCCACTTGATGATGGAGGCGGTCAGGAGGAATATAAAGCCGTTAATCAGAAAAAGCGGCTTACCAGGAAGAGTGTTTCTAGAATTTGAAATGATGAGAGCAATAACTCCCACCCCTCCATTTGAAACACCTTCCCGCAGCAGCAGGCCGACACCAATACCCAGGAATATAGATCCCAGCAGCAAATCAGCGATGAGATTCCGCACTGGTATTTCTATCAGTGCCTGAAATATAAAAATAGCACAAGATGTGCCTGATATTGAAAAGATTGTCCATGCGGTGCTTCTTCCTCCTAAAAATCTGATTGCGAGCAACATCATTAAGAGATTAACGAGCCAGAGAGCAATACCTATATTGAGGGGAAACCAGTAATTTATGATAACCGCAAGACCACCGGCTCCGCCTGAGGGAATGGCATGCGGAAACAAAAAAACTCCCATACCAAAACCCTGGATCACAGCTCCTGCAGCCACCATGCATCCTTTTCTCCACATAACACCGCTTCCCATTCCTGTAAAATAAAAAAAGCTTGTCCATTCCTGACATTCTATTCATGCTGAACCCTTTATATGTTTGTCTCCACATCTCAGGCAGGGCTTTTTCTCTAACAATTTCTATAAGACCATCAACTCTCCTTTAGTGCCGGTGCCACTATAACAGGGGCTGCATTACCTGATTTTTTACAGATTGGGACGAACCCGGACTATATGCAGGGGATAGACCATATGCTTTCTATAAGCAACCTGAAATGGAGGTCTGTGAACTACATGTTCCCATTTATAGAAAAGGCTCTTCTTGCCATGATTCTGCTGCGGTTTATATCAGGCTGTACCGAAATAACTGCCGCCCTTTTGATGCTAAAATTCAATAGTCTTGAGAAGGCTTTTAACATTAATGCAATCCTGGCACTTATAGGGCCTGCTGTCCTGATCATGACTACGATAATTGGAATTTTTGGATTAACGGGCAGAATCTCATTCCTTAAAACATTTTGCATACTCACAGGAATCTTATTTATCATCACCGGCCTCAGAAGCAAATAAAAAAGCTAGAAGATAAAGTCTTCTAGCCTTGCTTCGGATGAAGTTCCACGGAATAGGTCCAGCCGTCTTCCTGATAGATCTGCCCTTCTTTCATCAGCTTGCCCAGTGCCCGTTTGAAAGAAGCCTTGCTTATCCCGAACCTTGTCTTTATTTCGTCCGGATCGCTCTTGTCGCTGAACGGCATGGCTCCGTTTCTGGACATTAAGTATTCCAAAATGACTTCAGCATCTCCGCCCAGCTTCTCTTGTTTCCTTGGCAGCAGGGAGATATTAAGAGAACCGTCCTCCTTTACCTCGATGACACGTCCTTCTACTTTTTGGCCAAGCCGCGGCTCCTTCTTCCGTTCGCTTTCATGGATGAAGCCACGGTAGCCTTCATCCGTAATGACAAATGATCCTGCCCTGAGCAGCCTGTATACAGTTCCTGCAACGTTTTGGTTGTTCATCGTGAACAGGGCCCTTGATGCTGTTTCACTTATAATCTCCTCAGTCGCCGGCTTGCCGAAAAGGCGGCCGCTGCGGTCTGTCTTCAATGTGATATAGAGCCTGTCGCCCGGCTCCGGCCAAAGATCTTCAATCAGAGGAAGATCATCCAGTGAAACGAGCAAATCCTTTGAAATCCCAATATTGACGAACACGCCAAGATCAAATCTTACTTCCACGACTTCTGCCCAGTCATATTTCCCCTCCTGGACAGAAGGGATCCTCATGGTTGAAGACAGCCGCCCCTGCTTATCATTGTAGAGAAACACTTCAACTTCATCTCCAAGCTCCAAATGGCCCTCGATCTCTGTTTTATGTAAGAGTACACTCTCATCCTCTTCATTTGTCAAGAAAAATCCGAAGGGAGTTTCACCACCGGCACTGGCTTCCCGGTCGACCTTTAATGAAACAATTGCCCCAGGTTCTAGATACGCCATCCTTCAATACCTCCTTTATCTATTTTAACCCATTTTTATCTTACTTAAAGAAGTACGTTCTATAATCTACCACTTTTCCTCAAGGCTGTATAGGTCTTACAGCCTTTTTATCTTTTGAAATAGAGGTCATACTTGCATTCAATCTTATCTCTTTTATTATTTACTAAGGCTGGATCTCATGATACCTTATATTGCCCGGTGTGAACACATGCTCTTACATTCCTTTTAATATCTTTTTCATATGTTTCGTCCTGTCATAAATATGAATTATAGCTGAATTTTCCGGATTTCAATCGACGCCGTTTTTCCTAATCTTCCCTTCAAAGGGGTTTTTTATGAATCAAAGTACGGTACAGTGATGCCAGAAGGCCTAGAAGGAACTGTATGGCTGAGGATGAATGCCTGCCAGAAAATATCGCCGTCTATTCTACCGGGAATAAAATAACAGCCCATAGACTTTTTTGTCTACGGGCATCGGTTAAGCGCGTTTGCAAGTACCTCATTATATTGGGGGACTTACGCCAAATCTGAAAAGATATAATGATACAGCAGATTCGCAGTGTGCTTAAGGGATGAAACATGAGTTCTCTCGAAAGCATGGGAAGCGTCAATGCCTGGGCCGATGAGTCCGTGCACAACATCATGACCTGCCATAATGGCTGCTGTGGCGTCAGATGTATAATAAGGGTAGATATCGACTTTGTAATCAATGTTATTCTTCTTCGCTAGCTCCACCAGATGCTGGCGGAGTTTGTAGTTATAAGGTCCGCTGGAATCTTTGGCACAGATGGAGACACTGTATTCATCCGTTTCCTGGCCGTCACCGATTGCACCCATATCGACGGCTAAATACTCGATCGTCTCGGCGGGAATATTGGAATTGCCTCCATACCCTATTTCTTCATTATTTGAAATCAAAAAATGGGTGGTATATGGCAGCTCGGCCTTTTCTTCACTGACCAGCTGCATCAGATGGAGCAGGATTCCCACACTTGCCTTGTCATCGAGGTGCCTGGACTTTATGAATCCGCTCTCTGTGATAATTGTCCTCGGTTCAAACGATACAAAATCCCCTACAGATATCCCGAGTTCTTCCGTTTCCTCCCGTTTTTTTACAGGCTCATCTATCCTCACTTCCATGGAATCATCATCGCGCTTCAGTTCGCCTGAATTTTTGTAAACATGCGCAGCTGTCTCGTGAATAAGGATGGTTCCTGTATATACTTTTCCGCCGGCAGTGTGTATCTTGCAATACTCTCCCTCCACCGCATTCCAATGAAAGCCTCCTATTTTTGAAAGCTTTAGTCTGCCGCTCGCTTTAATCTCCTTTACAACAGCACCGAGGGTATCCACATGGGCTGTCAGCATACGGTGCCTGCTGCTGTCACGGCCTTCAATGGTCGCAATCAAGGCTCCTTTATTTGAAAGGCGGTGCTTGATTCCCATCTTCTCAAGGATTGCGGAAGTATGCGCGACCGCATCCTGTGCAAAACCTGATGGAGAAGGAATGGCTGTCAGTTTTTCTATGTATTTCAAAATTTCTTTTTCATTTACAATCATGGCTTGCAGCTCCTCTTGTTTATATTTTCCTTTTTAGTTTATAGTATTTAATGAGAATTAAAAACCTTTTCAAATCTGTTTTTAGAGGCATGCCCCGAAAAATGGTATACTCTATCCCATAGAACTAATGACAAGGGGAATGAAGTTAAATGACTGTAAAATTATTTTATTTGGAGCCGGAATTGACAGAATGGCATACAACGGTTACCCATACTGAAAAAGAAGAGGGATACTACATGATCTCCCTGGCAGAAACCGCATTTTATCCTGAAGGGGGCGGACAGCCTGCCGATTCCGGCGAAATTGATGGAATTCCTGTGTTGGATGTTGTAGAAAGAGACGGCATTATCCAGCATAAGCTCAATAGTATACCCAGAGACGGGGAAGTCGTTTGCCGCCTCAACCGGGAAAGACGGACTGAACATACACAGCATCATTCCGGCCAGCATCTTCTTTCGGCGGTATGCCAGCAATTGTACGGCTATGAAACTATCAGCTTCCATCTTGGAAGAGATTCAGTGACCATCGATCTTGACACGCCTGAGCTGAGCACTCAGCAGCTGAATGAAATTGAGAATATGGCCAATTCTTATATTATGGAGAACAGGCCCGTCTCCGCTTTTCAGGTAGGATATGAAGAAATGAAAAAACTTCCTCTGCGTAAGCTGCCTAAGGTCACAGAAGATATCAGAATCGTTACAATTGAAGGAATCGATGTGTCGGCATGCTGCGGCACTCATGTAGCACGCACAGCGGAAATCGGCATACTGAAGCTTCTCAAGACGGAAAAGCAGCGCGGCAAAACCAGGCTCCACTTCATTTGCGGGAGGAGGGCACTTAAAGCTTTTCAGGAACTCCACCTCACAATGTCTGCACTGGCATCCCGATTCAGCACCAGCACGAGCGAAGTGTTGAAAAAAGCTGTCAGGCTTGAAGAGGATCTTGCAGCCGCCCATAAAGAAATCACCCGCTTACAGGCAGAAAATCTGGACTACCTGGCAGCAGGGATCATCCATGAGCAGAACGGGAACATCATCGAATATGAGTCTGACGATGTGAAAGATTCACACCAGGCGTTATGCCGAAAGCTCGCAGATCAATCCAGCCGGCCTGCGCTGGTAACCAATGCACGGGAATGCCGCCTGTTTATAGCAGTGCCCGATTCGTCCAGCCTTCCCTTGGCAAAATGGTTTAAGGAAAATCTCCGTTCGTTCAATGGCAGGGGCGGCGGAAGTGCTACCGCAGCACAGGCTGTCTTCAGCTCTGAGAAAGACCTTCTCCTTTGTATCCATGCACTGAAAAGCGCTGTGATTAAATCCGCATCCGTATTTTAACGCTATACAAAAAACGGCCGATTCAAACCGGCCGTTTTCTTTTGTGAAAAAGGGGGGCAGCTGCAAGTTTACTCTCCCGCAGCTTAGTGTGACCATCATTTATCTTGCTGGCATATCGGCCTGCGCCTTACTCCGCTCCACTGCCCTATTGCGTTTGTTCCTGCTCATGTCCAGGTTCCTTTTCCATGCATGGGCTGCGAGAAGGAAACCCTTGTTTTTTATGAGCTTTTACGGGGAATATGGATTTCCCCCTGCTGCTCCTTCTTTTCGAGCGCCTCTTTTATGGTTGAGGAAAGCATGCTCAGTTTATATGGCTTAACCAGGTATTCATCAGCACCAAGGGATAACCCCCGCTCCTTTTCCTCCAGGGCTGATGAGATAAAGATTGGCAGATTTTTCAGCCGTGCATCCGCTTTGACCAGCTTCATTATGTCCCATCCGTCCATGGAACTGCCGCTGAGACCGATATCAAGGACAAGCGCTGCCGGTGGTTCCCCGATATTCAGGGCGTCTGCCGCTTCCTCTCCCCTATTGAAATGTTCAACAGAGAACCCCTTTTCCTGAAGTTCACTCATCAGGAGTTCAGAAAGGCTCCTGTCATCCTCTATCAGCATGATTTTAACTCCGTCTGAAGAAATGGCAGTTCTTTTTTCCTCATAAGCAAGCGGCAGGGAAACAGTAAAAACACTGCCTTTCCCAAATTCTGATTCAACCGTGATATCACCGGAATGAGCTTTTACAATTTCCTGAACGATGGCCAGTCCGAGTCCAGTCCCGCCAATCTTCCTTCGGTCAGTATTATCGACACGATAAAACTTTTGGAAAAGCTTCCCCAGCGAATCCTCAGGGATCCCGAGTCCTTCATCTTTTATACTTGTTTTTAAGAAAGGACCATCCCTGTAGACGGTAATTTCTATCCTTCCTCCACCGGGGCTGTACTTTACCGCATTGCCAATCAGGTTAGTAAACACCTGTTCCAATTTCTCCGGATCAGCGTACACCACTTCCCTTTCATCCCTTAAATCAAGGGAAATCGTATGGCCGGCGGCATGTACCTGATGCTTTTCTATCACTTTTTCCAGGATTTCATCCAGTTGTGTAGAGATCCTTTCATAGCTTTGTTTTCCGGATTCCATGCGCTGTACATCCAGAAAATCATTGATCAGGCCGGTCAGGCGCTTGGCTTCACTCAGAATGGTTGCAAGGTATTTCTTTTGTCTATCAGGCTTCAATTCTTTAGTGAGCATCAGCTCTGTAAAGCCAAGGACACTGGCAAGCGGCGTCCTTAATTCATGGCTTACTGTACTCACAAACTCCGATTTCATCCGGTCTATTTCAAATTCATTCGTAATATCCCTATGAACCAGCACAGTACCTGCTTTTTCATTGCCGCTGAATACATTTTCACTGTACACCTTAAAGACTTGATTGCTGTCCTTTAGAGAATAGATCAATGAGTTTTCCTCATGTACCCTTGACTCACACTCTATTGCATTCTTAACAAACTTGATAAATTCTTCGAACTCAGCGATGTATGGATTCATGATTGCTGACCAGTCTGAGAAGGTCAGCCCAGAAACCGTTTTACCGCCAAAAAAGCGGTCGCCCAGCTGTTTGTTCATCTGGACGATGCTGCCGCCGGTATCCAGCAGCTGAATTCCTTCCTGGACAGAATTGATGATATTTTGATTCAGCTTCCGATCTTCTTCTGACTTTTGATATAAAGCAATTTTCTCTAAAGAAATGCCTGTCTGTTTAGCCAGCGCTTTATATTCATGCTGAAGACTTTCCGGAAATGGAGATCCAAGGCGGCTGAATACCATGATTGCCGTCACGGCATGAAGGGAGGAGATGACCGGGACATACAGGTCATAGCTGTAAAGCACACCTTCATGAAAGCCTTTTTCCTCTGGCTCCTGTTCCCTTTTTATCATGAAAGACTCCTGATCCTTTAATAGCTTCTGATTCAATCCATTGAAAATATTGGCCCGGAATTGAGCGACTCCCCGTTTAGAGACTCCATAAGCTGAAAAAGAGTCCTCATGCAGCAGCGTAATGATCCCTTTGTCTGCCCCGATGAGCTGACACATGTTTTTGATGATGCTGTCAAGCACGTCCTGCTTATCCAGAGAATTGGATATTCTATTGATCAGCTCATTGCGCCTGTTCAGGTTGATTTCATTATCCCTCAGCACATCGAGCGTATATTGCAGTTCATCCTGCTGGGCCTGCAGTTCATCCTGCTGGGCAGAAAGTTCCTCGTTCTGTGCAACAAGGTCCTTCTCTTTATCCTGTAGTGTGGCTACCATCTTATTGAACGCGCTGCTGAGTATACCAAGTTCATCTTCACGCTTGTTCATGGCAAGGGAAGCTCCCCGGCCGAGGGCAATTTCATTAGCGGCTTCCGCTATCTGTGAGAGGGGCTGGCCAACTCTCTGGATCATCGTCTTAAGGATAAAATATACCACCACTGAAATGATCAAAATAAAACTGATGAAATATCTCTGAAGGATCCCCTGGCTCTTTGTAAGCTCATTCATCCTGCTCTCTAATCTGTCATCAAGATCCGTTTGATAATCATCCAGTTCATTCTGAAACGAATTGACCCTCGCTGTGCTCTCTTTTGCAGCAAGCTCCACCACTCTTTCCTTATGGCCCTCATTCACATCCTTGATTACAATAGGGATCGTATCAATGAAATAGTATTTGTAAAATGCCCTTATCCCTGATGCCATCTCCTTGTCCCGCCTTGTGGATGCCGCCTGCTTTAACTCCCGGACTTTTAAATCGATTTCTTCTTTCTGCTTCATGGCACTTTGGAGGAGCTGTCTATTATCAAATGCGAGATATCCCCGCATATCAAAAAAAGCACGGTTGAAGCGGCTGTTAATATCAGTCGAAAGCTTTTCCATACGGACGATCTGCTGTCTGTCTTCGTAAAAGGATGTATTTAAAGAGTCCTGGAAATAGAGCAGCAGGCTTGAGCCGGCAACAAAGAAGATGATGAATGCAGCCATCGACACCCCAAATTGTCTGGAGAGACTTTTCCTAACAGGCTGGAGGCGCTTCATTGATAATCTCCCCGACCTTTTCTAGCAGCTTCAGGGGGCTGAAAGGCTTTGCCATAAAATAATCCGCCCCTGCATCCAATATCTTCTGCTGTTCAAACTGCTGGCTCTTGGCTGACAGCATCAATATTTTGATGCCCTCCCCTTTTTCTGAGCGCCTGATCTTTTCTATCACCTCAAGCCCGCTGTATACGGGCATCATATAATCCACAATCAACAGATCATACTCGTTTGCATGGAACAGCTCGACCGCCTCCCCGCCATCGGCAGCCTCGTCCACCAGATACTCTTCATCCTCTAATGTATCCACAACAAGCATGCGCAGCACTTCCTCATCCTCCGCCAGTAAAATCCGCTTCAAATCCAACACCCTTTCTTTCATGCAGGGGTCTGGCCCCATTTTCGATTATTTCCCGGAATACGCCTTTTTCATGATATAGTAGGACTGTTTAAGGCGTTCATGATAGCTTGGCGTATCCCACTTTTTCCATTTAACTCCTGTAAAGGCAAGTTCTTTTTTCATTCCGCTGCGACCCTTTTTATCCGTCATGAGTGCCAGATTGAATTCGGGGATGGTAACCGATGCTTCCATCCCTTTTGCCCACATATTCCCCATAATCTCTCCAGTGCTCGGATCCTTCACATTGAGCAGCGCCCATGGTATCCTCATTTCCATTAAAGTCTGGTTCTTGCTCAAGGCTATATCAGTAAGCGAATTATAGTCTTTAGCTGATGGATCTCCATTGCCAAATGTAAGCTTACCTGTTTCATAGTCCTGAAATGGCACCTCTTGTTTTTTATCGGGAATAACCAGCGGTTTGTTTAGGGCAAGCCGAATTGGGTGAAAGACATCATTGTCTTTATCTGCCGCATACGCCGCTTTTGGAATCAATCCCAATTGCTCGCCATATTGGTAATAGAAGGTATCATAATAGCTGTCCACCATCAGCCTTGCACTATCCTTGCTTTTAATTTCAGCAAGGAAATCTACGCCCTTCTGCGTCCTGACAGAGGCATGCGGCAATTTAACCGTTTGTTTCCCCTGTCCCCCAATTGTGTCAAACATAATGTATACATCCTCATTGTTGAAATCAAGGGGCTTCTTGAACGCTGCTTTAATATATACATACCCTTCGTCAGCAGAGACCATTACGCTTTCAATCTCATCATCAGCCGGCTTAAAGTCGGCAGCTTTACCGCCAGCGGATGCCCAGTCTCTGTCAGATCCATCCACCGCGATCGATGCGCCTTCTTTTCCCGGGTCAAAGCTAAGCAGTCCAAAGTGTTGTTCATTGGTCTGAACATTATTCCAGAACGGCCTCCTATCAGGGTTATCAGCGTCCATGGTATTCCAGGTCCTCTTGAACCATTCATCCTGCCATGTAAATACAAGCCCCCCTGCATAGCCTGTCTTACGGATCGATTTATAAAGCCGGCTGTCAATCCTTCCCTGTTCTTCCTCCGAGTGATTTCCCTGATTCATGCCTCCCGCACTCCTGTGTGTCATGCCCCTGGATCCAGGGACCCCAAATTCTGCCACGAGCACGGGCATCGTATGCTCCTTGATCAAATCCCGTAAGTAGCCTTCATAATTATTCTTCTTCCCATCTTGATCGCGATACTGCACATACCGATTCTCATAATTTAGGAAATCAGGATAATATGGATAAATATGATAAGATGCGAACATTCCTGCCTTAAAGGCGGTTTCTTTTTTGATATGGCCCGGATTTACAGAAACAAGGTCCTCATTCACGGAAGGCTCCGATGGATGACTCAGCAGGTCAGTCGTCACCCAATTCGTGAAACTTATTGAATGCTGCCATCCGTACTTTTCCTTTTCATATGCTGCCGTATAATCCATCATTCCGGCCAGCCAGCTTTCAAAAGGAGAGGCGCCTTCACCGGAGCTGAAATACATGCCCTTATAAGGCTTTCGCCCTTCATTTTTCTGATTGGTGTGATAAACAGCCTGAGGATCCCACTCAATGCCGAGGATAAACCCAAGCACATAAGGGGAGATATCCCATTTATAGTTTCCAGAGGCATGTCCAGCCCGTTCACCCAGTTTTGCCTGACCATGAACGGCGTCAGTAATCTGTCTGATATTCTCTTTAAATACCGATGATTGTCCTCCGGAGAACATATTCTGTGTTTTAACCAGTTTTTCTTCCTCAATCCAGACACCATGCAGCAGATAAAGGGGCTTTTCTGCCTGTTTGTTATATTCATAGAATGCCTGGTAAAAGGCAGGGGGATGCAAGGTGTAGACTCTGATTGTATTAGCATTCATTCTGCCTATCTGTTTGAACCAGCGCAGATACTCACCTTTTGTGATGGCAGTTTCCCCTGGGAAATAGCCGGGCTTGGAAATACCCATATTGACCCCTTTTACAGGCATATCCACCCACTTTCCTTTTCTTAGAATCTGGACAAATTCCTTGCCGCTCTTGGTGTTAAACTTCACTCCTTTTTCTGTTTTTATTTCAGCCGCTTGCTGCCTGACTGTCTGGTGCAGACCTTTTTCAAGAATCCCCTGCATCAACGGCACATATGACTCCCAAAAGAATGATTGTCCGGTTAAGCGTTTTAAGGCTGTTGTGCCGGTTGTCTGGTAGATTCCCGGCACCTCTTCTTCATCTGCAAAATCACCGGCAAAATAATAAGAATTATAACCTGCATTTTTTTGGTGGAGGATCGCCGGAAACTTTAACGGAATTCCCTCACTCTTTAATCTATTTTCGGCTTTTTTCTTAACAGGGATTTCATATTGAGCCAGTGTTTCTGTCCCTGGCTCAGGTTCTATCACATCAAACCAATACCCATATCGGGCTTTCAGGTTTTTACCAGCAAGTTCGCGCCCTTTAGGAGTCAAGGTGAAGCTCAACCCATTTTTGGCAGTGAGGCTCGTCTTGGGAAGCACTACAAGGCGGCCAGTCCTATTTACAAACAAAAAGCCTTCACCTGTGTAATTCCACTGTTTTCCATTCTGTTCCTTATAGCTCGACCTGGCCCATTCAGGGACTTCCCTGCCCTCTAAATCGGAGAAATACCTGCCAATCCAGCCCTGCCACTTAATTCCGAGTAAACTCTCCATCCTTTGTTTCACTTCATCATCTGCCGGACTTGCAAAAGTATTAAATTCTGCGATTAATGTTTTTTTACTCCCGGATAGTGCACTTTCCAGCTTTGAAATTTCCTTGCGGGTGAGTCCGCCGTAAAGAAGGCCGCTGCCCTTCTTTGAGCTGTTAACATCATCATTATAAACTCCGTATTGATCAGCCAAATATATCAGATCATAGGAATCCAGGTTTTCTGGAAGCGTGCTTATACGGTGCTTTCCATTTTCACCTGGTTTATAACCCCTGTAATCCCGTTCAAGCCTGTACGGCTGTCCATCTTCTTTCTTATATTTTCCGTTGTTAAGTATCCACATGAGTCCCTTATGCTCTCTATAGGAAGTGTCAGAAACTGTCTTATCAACAACCAGGACATCGAGCTCCTTCGTGCCCTTTAGCTGCCAGAGCCAAAAAGGACTGGTCAAAAGAAGAAGGAGGAGGACTAAATAGCTCCAGAAAAAAACATGCTGTTTTGTGATGCGCCTCATTTGGAAACCCCTTTTCTTTTCATATCGCCCCAGCTCACATCTCCTTTGATGATTTGGATGATTCCTTCAAATCTCCATAGAACAGTCAATGGACGGTACCATAATGTTTCGGTGACCGAATAAAAAAACAGCTTGACCAAATGGGAGATTCTCGGGTATTTCCTCAGGCTCCATTCCTCCAGGAGAACAGACGCCATTGAAAAGATAGATCCGTATAAACAGGAAAGAAGAAAAATCAATATCGCAAATTCCATATAAATTCCGCCAAGGAACAGTGCGAGTATGATATAGAGATATCCTGTGAGCTCTACGATGGGTCCAAGGAATTCTACAATCCAGAAATATGGGAACGAGATGAATCCAATAGAGCCGTATTTTGGGTTAAAGACCATGTTCCTATGATTCGAGAGGCTCTCAAACAGCCCCCGGTGCCATCTGCTCCTCTGTCTCCTCAGGTATTTCATTTCCTCCGGCACCTCGGTCCAACAGACCGGGTCTGGGATGTAGACAATCCTTTTCCTTTGCCCTTTTTCCTTAATCAGCCGGTGCAGCCGGACTACAAGCTCCATGTCCTCTCCGACGGTATCCCTTTTATAGCCTCCTGCATCAATGACCCATTTCTTGGAAAAGACACCGAAAGCTCCAGAAATGATCAAAAGCAGATTATGCCGGCTTAGGCCAATTCTCCCCATGAGGAACGCCCGCAGATATTCGATTGTCTGCATGATGACCAGGGGGTTCCTCGACAGGCCGACCTTTAAGATATTTCCATTTTCAATTTCGCACCCATTCGCGATCCGGATGCTTCCTCCTGAGGCAATGACTTCTTCATTTGATTGGATGATCGGCTTCATCACCTTGATAAATGCATCTCTCTCAAGGATGGAATCGCCATCCAGGGAACAAAAATACGGGAAGCTGGAAAGATTCAAGCCCGCATTCAGCGCATCTGCTTTCCCTCCGTTGTCTTTATCTATCAGATAAAGATGCGGCAGCATTTCAGACTGGTAAACTGCTCTTACCTTCTTTGCCGGCACCTGCTGCCTGATTGCCTTGTTAATTTCTTTCATCCCGTAATGCCTGATCATCGTTTCCAAAGTCGAATCTTTAGATCCATCATTGACTACGATAATTTCAAACTCTGGATAGTTTATTCCGAGCAGCGAGCGGACACTTGGAATGATGCCTGCTTCTTCATTGTAAGCCGGCACAATGATGGAGACCGGCCTGGTGAAATTCTCATTCTCATATTCTTCATAGGCGAGGTCTGTATCCAGGTTGTATTCCTTCCTCAGCTGTAACATGGAGATGAACAAAATGACAGAATAGAAGCTGATGACTATTATCATGTAAACTGCTATGAAAATACCAAAGTAAAAGGCCGCTGCAGACCATATATCCATCAATGAACCTCTCCTTTGTTCATCCATTCCCATGCCATATCTCTCGCATATGGATCTGAATCATTTTGGTAGATAGATAGTAGAAGATCATCCCCCTGGGGATATTGCTTGATAGCACCGCCAGCCTGGAAACGGACCCACCAGCTGGAATCACGGAGCAGGCCGGAAAGGACACTGAGTAGTGAACCGTCCCGCACCACCCCAAAAAGCCGGGCGGCGAGCATCCTTTCCTGCCATTCAGAAGAAGCGGCATATGGGAGGTAATGTGTCACATCACTGACATACCCTATATTCACAAGTGCCTTGAATGCACGTATTCTTGTCTCCCCTGCATGAATATCAATGGCCTGCTCTAAAAAGCCGGTATATTCCAGCTTTTTGTCCATTCCAATGGTATCCAGCAGGGCATTCTGCAGAGGCTGCGGGCATTTATCAAAAGAATCCATGAGCCTTTCAAATAAGACAGCTGGAAGCCTGGACAGGATATTTCTATATTCAAATTGGGGCAGAGTCCGGCCAGACTCCATTAAACGGGCTGCCGCTTCCTCATGCCCAAAAGAAGCTAGAATGCGCAGGCTATAATTTTTTTCTGCATCAGAACTTATTTTCTTTTTTAACAGAAACAGCACGTCATCTTCCAGTGCCTTCAGACTGAAGAGATCAATGTGGAAAAGCGAATTCATCCTCCGGCTCCAGTGCATGCTTTTCAGTTTCCTGGAATAATCCCGGCTGAGATGGATTTCAGCCAAAGCTGTGATGTTTTCTCTTACACCGCTTCCTTCAAGTACTGATGCATAGCCGCTCAGACTTTCCTCAAGCGCCCTTTTTTCGATATTCGAATCCGCCTTGATTTCTCCTATACTCTGTCCGGTTAAAAGTATGTCCAGCACTGCCGGATTAAGGTTTTCTTTATATTTGTCCACTTTTCTCCTCAACGAATTCTCCCTCGTTTTTCTTATAACCAGATACAGAAGCATGATTGAGAGAATAATAGTTATGAGCAGGGCTGCAGCTGTCAATATGGCAATCTCGTCTTTAATCATGGGTCACGTCCTTTTGATCAGCATCGCGATCCTTGCCTGCAGCTCAGTAATGCTAAACGGCTTAGTCATGTAATCGTCTGCCCCGAGCTTAAGGGCCTTTGCAATATCACGTTCACTTTTCCTTCCCGTCAGCATCAGGACTGTCAATTCCCCATTAACCGAAGAGCGTTTCACTTTCTGCAGCACTTCCAATCCGTCCATGACAGGCATCATTCCGTCAAGGACCATGAAATGACGGCCTTCCTCCTTGATCCGGCCTGACTGCATAAATACCATTCCGTCTTCATAGGTTTCGATATCCAGCGAAAAACCTGGGAATGCCGATGTTTCCATCATCTTGGCAAGCATAGTCCTTATGATAGCATCATCGTCGATGATGGAGACAAGAAGCTTCTTATTTGGTTTTCCCTGGACTGCAGGAAGCGCCGCTTCAATTCTCGCCCTCCCATTTTTCTTAGCATGATAAAGGGCATCATCCGCTTTCTTAATGATAGTTTCCAAGTCTGTATCCGTCTCCCGAACCATATAGACACCGGCGGAGAACGTCACAGTAAAAGCTTCCTCGCCAGAAGAAAAAGGGATGGCAGCGAATTCCTCAAGGAGGCTTTCGAGCTTCTGCATGGTTTCAGCCTCACTTGTATGAGGGAACAGGATAAAGAATTCTTCCCCGCCATATCGGCAGATCGTATCAGAGCCGCGGAGATTCCTTTTCATGAAAGATGCAAATTCCTTTAGTACTTTATCTCCGACAAGATGGCCATATGTATCATTCACTTTTTTGAAATGATCCAGGTCAATCATTGCTGCCGTTAAAGACGAGCGCGTTCTCTTAAGGTCGCTAAGACTGCTTGATAGGGCATTGTGAAGATGGCGGCGATTGTACACCTGTGTAAGCTCATCAATCAAAACGAAGCGGTCGAGAATCCGTTTCCTCTCGAGCTGTCTTTCCACCCTTACAATAAATTCTTCGAGGTCAAGCGGCTTGCCGATAAAATCATCTGCTCCAAGCTGGAATGCCTTTATTCTGGAATCCTTCGTATTATTGCTGCTGATCATGACTTTTGGGACAGCAGTCCTCATATCCTGTTGTTTTATCTCTTCCAGGATTTCGTAGCCGCTTTTTTCCGGCAGATCGATGTTGATGACCATGCAGTCAGGATTCAATTGAGTGAAGCGGCTCACCGCCTGGCTGCCGTCTGTATTTGCTATTACCATCCAGCCTTTTTCTTCCAGCGCGTCCTTTAGGACAATGAGCATGGAGATATCATCTTCAATGACCTGGATAAGCGGCACCCCTTCGTCCCGCTCTGCTTCCTCTCTCCTGGCCGGTTCAACGAGTTGCTCCTGTGGATTGCCCTTTTCGGGCAGATCCATTAAAAATTGAGATAACTCTTCTTTGGAATAGGAAGCCTCTCTCCCTTCTGACTCTTCCATCAGGCTTGAAGCCAGGACAGAAAGCTCATCCAGTTTTAGGGTTCCAGCTGTTCCCTTAATAGAATGAAGGAATCTGTATACCTCTTCTGCGGGTATATGGCCGCTGCTTTCTTCCAGCCATTTTGCCAGCTGTTTATTCATATTGGTTAAAAAGACATTCTGGTATCTGTTTAATTTCATTTGGGGTACCTCATTTTTTATGTGTAATAGTACAAACAGTCCTCCTGTCCTTGATATATAAAAAAACAGCATAACTTCCACTTACGGACAGGAATGCTGTATATATTTGGCGTTACACCCAAGAACTTGAACCAAGATAAAGTATAATCTTCTCTTGTTCTCATTTCAATCAGTTAGGTGTAATTCCCTAAAAACTAGTTCTAATTATTTACAAATAAAGACAAAATTCTCCTTATTCCTTAGGCCCCTCATCCCGATTTATAACCAGGCCATCAACATGCCTTCTCTTCATTTGATTAATGGCCTTCCTATCTTCTTTAGATTCAAAGATGATATCAAAATCATAGTCTTCCGGATAAAGCTTTTCTGCACTGATATAGAGTTTAAGGCGTTTATGGTTTTCCTTCCTTTTTTCCCCCTGTATCTGGACTATATAATTCCCAGAGGAATCCGGTCCGCTGAATATGATCCCAGACTCTCCTTTTGGAGATATGATTACATGATCTCCCCTTTGGTAAGATTTCTCCGGTTTCAAGGCCGCATGCTGATTGTTCTTTTCCCGGTGTGCGAACTTATTAACGGCAATCTGTTTCTCCCAGTCCTTTTTGATTGAAGAATCAGGGGCTTCACAGCTGTAAGAAATACTTTCATTATATGTGTATTGATGTGCTTTTTCTATCAGGGATGGATGCATACCAAGCTTGAGTGCAATGGAGAACGCCTGGCTTTCCCCTCCTTTTCCAATGACCAATTGATAAGTCGGCTGCAATGTATCCAGGTTAAAGTCCATCGATCCATTTATAAAACCTGCTTTTCTGTCTGCGAGCCCTTTAATTTCGCTATAATGTGTGGTGGCAATCACTACCGCTCCCTTTTCATACAGCTGCTCAAGAATCATGGCTGCAAGTCCCATACCCTCGCCTGGATCAGTCCCCGAGCCCAGCTCATCCATCAGTATCAGGGAGTGATCATTTGCTTCTTTTAAAATTTCAATGACACATTTGATATGGGAACTGAATGTACTCAGATTTTGTTCAATGCTTTGACCGTCTCCTATATCAATCAGCACCTTTTGAAAAATGCCGATTGAGCTTTGTTCAGATGCCGGGATATGGAATCCGCTCTGTGCCATCAAAATAAGCAGTCCTGCGGTTTTAAGAGCAACTGTTTTCCCGCCTGTATTGGGACCTGTTATGACAAGCACACTTTCTTTTTCCCCTAATGATAAATTAAGCGGCACAGCTTCCCCACCAAGAAGAGGATGTCTTGCTTCCTTCAAGCTAAACCTCCTGCGGCCTTCAATGGAGACCTTGCTTCCTCCGATACTTCTGCTGTGCCTGCCTTTGGCGAATAGAATATCATATTGAACCATTATTTCTCCAGCTAGCAGGAGCTCCTTCTCACTCCGGGCAGCCAGCCCTGTTAAATAGATCAGAATCTCTTCTATCTCTATTTCTTCCTGTGCTTTTAGGCTGTTCAATTCCTCAAGAAGTGAATTGGCTTCCTCCGGCTCCATAAATACCGTGGATCCAGATGCTGATGTATCCAATACATGCCCCTTTATTTTTCCTTTATACTCCCTTTTGACTGAGATAACATATCTTCCGTTTCTCTCACTTACGATTTGATCTTGAAGATACATTTTGTATCTGCTTGATTTAATGATGGAGTGAAGTCTTTCCTTCAGCTTATCCTCTTGTATCCCAATGGCCCTTCTTATTTTCAGCAGGGTCTTTGTTGCATGATCATCCACACGGCCATTCCGGATACAGCGGTTTATTTCATGCAGCAGTTCCGGTATGTCTTCAATCCCTTCAGCATATAAACTGATTCGCGGTGCCAGCGACTCTTTGTCACGCATAAAGCGTTTAAGCTTCAGGCAGCTGTCCAGGAACATTGCAAGCTTCATTAACTGTTCTTCCCTCAGAGCTGTTCCTTTGTGTATCACGCCTAGCAGGCGTTCTATACCTTCAAGGGAGGAAATGGGGACGCTTGAGCTTTTTTCCAAAATTTTTACAGCTTCAGTTACCTCTTCATGCCTGGATTCAATTTGTCTTCCATTGAAGGAGGGAGTGATGTCCATGATTCTGTCCTTTGCGGCCCTGCTCATTGCAAATGCTGCTATATCTTGCTTAATCTGTGTATACCCCAGATGGTTAAATGTTTTTTCGTTCATCTTGACACATCCTTTTTAAATAATCAGTCCATCTTCAAATAACCCGGCAGACCGTTGGAACCGGGCTGCCGACACGCAAAAAAACCGCAGGCGAACGATGTTCACCTGCGGTTTTTAAGCGGGATACTGCTTAAATCAACTTTTTAACCAATGGACAGACTCTGCCAGAACGCAAAGTTTCCAAGGGAGAAAAAGTATCTGCCATGATGATTCATTCTTAACCATGCAGCCCCGGGCACACTTAAATAAGCTTAAGTAAGCCATAAAAATTTCAGCTGCATCCGTATGAAATTACGGTTAGTTAAGAATGACACCCGACATAAAACAAACCCCTTTACTATATGGTTTATTTGAAGATGGACTATTATATGTTAAAGATAATAAAACGGTTACAAAAAGTCAATGGGCTCTTTTTAAGAGCCAAGCAGGAAATCCTCTTTCTTCCTGCCAAAGAAGTAGAGGCGGTGCAAGGGGCGGGTCATGGTCACATAAAGAAGCTTGATATCAAGGTCATTTTTCCTGCTGTAGCTTTCTTCATAAGAAACCGCCAGAACCGCATCAAATTCAAGTCCCTTAGACAGATAGGCTGGCAGGATGACAACCTTGTCTTTCGGAATGGATTCCTGCTCCTCCAGCAGCTTCACTCCGAAAGAGTCAAGACCTTTTAACAGTTCATATACAATCCGGCTGTCCTTCATGGTTTTGCAGATAATGGCAAAGGTTTGGAAATTTTCTTTCATTAGTTCTGTTATTCTGGCAGAAATATATGTCGTATATTCCACTGGATCAGTCACAGCAGTAAAAACGGGCTTCTCACCATGGCGGACAACCGGCTCCACGCGTGGAAACTGATATGGAAGATACTGAAGCAGTCTATTTGCTTCCTCCATAATTTCGACTGTCGTCCTATAGCTTTTCTGGAGTTCAGTATAAATCGCCCTGGGGAAAATCTTCTGCTGGATGGTTTCCCAGGAATCAAGCCCCCTGTAGGAGTGAATTCCTTGTGCCAGATCGCCGACCAGTGTGAACATATCTGTATCATTCGCTGACTTAAGGGAAAGAAGCTGCATAAAGCTGTAATCCTGGGCCTCATCAATGACAATATTCTTCGCCCGTTTCTCCTTATCTACTCCAAACAGCTTGGAGTATAGATAGAGGATGGGCGCCAGATCTTCCAGCTCATATTGATTTTTAGCCAGCATTTCTTTCTGATGCTGGGAAATAAGCTCTGCCTGTTCCATTGTAAGGCTGCCGCCCGAATACTTCTGGAGCTGTTTGGGGCTTTCACATATTTCCTGATAATAATGGAGAATCCCCTTCTTCTCAAATTGTTTCATATACGACTTTAAGGAATTTTTTATTGCCTCCCGGATTTCCTGCAGCCGTTCCTGTTTCTTATCGAGCGCGCTTGAAACTGCTTCCTTCCGCCTGGCTGGATCCATTCGTCCGAACAGGGCTCTGTCCAATCGGTCGTCATAAAATTTTTCAATTCCTTCAAGCATTTGTTTCTTATTGGCACGCACCTGATTGTGCAGGATATTCTTCAGTTTTTCCAGGCGGCTGTATAAGGGCAGATACCAATATTCTTTCAGCAGGAGATGCTTGAACCTTTTCGCTGAATATACTCTATATTTGTCTACATAAAAGTCTTCTTTCGGAATGAATCGCTTGTATACTTCCAGCAGATAGGAATCTATAATGTCCTTGAATGCCTGGGAACCCTTAAACCCTGACATATAAGCGATAGTCCCCTTATCTGCATGGCATCCCTCCAGCAGGGTGATCAGCTTATCATCCCTTCTCAGCTTCAGCTTCTTCCCGATGGCGTTCTGTACATATTCACTGAAAGTAAATTGTTTGACCCTTTCCACTCCAAGTTCTGGGAGGGCTTCGGATATGTAGTCAATGAATAATCTGCTCGGTGCAATGATCATCATGCTCCGTGGATCGAATTGGTCTCTGTAATGATAAATAAAATAGGAGATTCGGTGAAGTGCAATGGTGGTTTTCCCGCTGCCGGCGGCACCCTGTACGATGATCGGCTTATTCAGGTCTGCCCGGATGATCCGGTTTTGCTCTTCCTGGATCGTCGCGACAATTTCAGTCAGCCTGTTGCTGGAGCTTTTTGACAGTGATTCCTGCAGGAGTTCGTCTGTGGTAGTCAAATCGATATCCCTGATATCCTCAAGCTTTCCTCTCTCGATCATAAGCTGTCTTTTCAAGGAAATATCGCCTTCGAATTCTTCTCCCTCAGCCATATAGCTGACCGACCCGAGCCTTCCTTCATAGTACAGATTGGCAATGGGGGACCTCCAGTCGACAATGATCTGTTCCTGATTTTCCCTCTGATACAGCGATGTTTTCCCAAAGTAGAGGATCTCCGGTGCACTCTGGCCGTTTCGAATAAAATCTACCCTGGCAAAATAAGGCTTCATTTTGGCACGGTTCAAGCTCTCCAGTTCCTGGGAGGACATATCAAAGAAACTGGCATTTGTCAGAATCTCGGCATAGCCGCCGGTTTCGAGCCAGTCGGCATCTCCAAATACCTTTTCCATATTCTCTTTAAACTTATCTTTGCTCGTCTGAGCCGTTTCAATGACGGCGTCCATATACCTTTTGGTAAAGTCCAGGCGTTGAAGTTCTTTCATAAAATCAGGATGCTGCTCCATATTTCATTTTCTCCCTTCAAATGTAGGCTGTTGTGGAGAAAACACAGTTGGTGTAACGGTGAAATGGCGGAAATTCATATTATCAGAAAAGTCGGTCGAAAGCAATCCGGTTTTAAGAAATTACTGTATAATGAAAGAATCCTGAGTTAGAGGTGAATAAAATGAAGCAAATCATTGCCCTTGGAGGCGGCGGATTCTCCATGGAGCCTGAAAATCCGCTCCTTGATATATACATTTTGGAGCAAGCACGAAAAAAGTCGCCCAAAATCTGTTTCATTCCGACCGCATCCGGAGATTCTGACAGCTATATCAGCCGCTTCTACAAAGCTTTTGAAGCTTACGGCTGCCATTCATCTCATCTATCTCTGTTCAAGCCCCCCTCACAGGATCTCGAGTCCTTTGTTTTAGAAAAGGACATCATTTTTGTTGGCGGCGGAAACACAAAGAACCTGCTTGCGCTTTGGCGTGAATGGGAACTGGACCGGATTCTTCACAAAGCCTGGAATAAGGGGATTGTGCTGTCGGGGATAAGTGCAGGGGCAATCTGCTGGTTTGAAAGTGGAGTCACAGATTCTTTTGGGACGCTTAGGGAACTTTCTTCCCTTGGATTCCTTGGCGGCAGCTGCTGCCCTCATTACGATGGCGAGGCTGAACGCAGGGGCACCTATACTTCCTTGGTAAAAAACAGGAAGCTAAAGGGTGGTTATGCAATTGATGATGGAGCTGCGCTTCATTTCATAGGGGATGAGCTTCATACTATCGTTTCCTCAAGAAAGCATGCGGGTGCCTATTATGTGTCATTAAAGAATGGCGAGGCAGTGGAAGACACACTTCCTGCGAAGTATCTTGGGAGTCCATATCATCCTGAATGAAAATCTGTTATAATTAAAGATATTGTCTTTTTGGAGGTATTAAGCAAATGATCACTGTAAATAATGTCGGCTTGCGCTATGGCGACCGCAAGCTGTTTGAAGATGTAAATATAAAATTCACTCCCGGAAATTGCTACGGGCTTATCGGGGCGAACGGCGCAGGCAAATCCACCTTCCTAAAAATCCTTTCCGGTGAAATCGAAGCACAGACTGGAGATGTGCACCTTGGCCCTGGCGAACGTCTGGCTGTGTTGAAACAGAACCACTTTGAATTTGAGGAAGAAGAAGTTTTATCCGTTGTAATCAGGGGACATCAACGTTTATTTGAAATCATGAAAGAAAAAGATGCCATCTATATGAAGGCAGACTTCTCAGACGAAGACGGAATCCGTGCAGCCGAGCTCGAAGGCGAATTTGCGGAATTGAATGGCTGGGAAGCAGAATCCGAAGCTGCCATCCTGTTAAAGGGACTGGGCATCGAGGAAGGACTTCATTCTAAAAAAATGGCTGACCTTGGCGGCGGCGATAAAGTAAAAGTTCTCCTTGCACAGGCATTGTTCGGCAAGCCGGACGTCCTTCTCCTGGATGAGCCGACCAACCACCTTGATATTAAGGCGATTCAATGGCTGGAAGAGTTCCTCATCAACTTTGAGAATACAGTCATCGTCGTTTCCCATGACCGGCACTTCCTGAATAAAGTCTGCACACATATCGCAGACCTTGATTTTTCAAAAATCCAGATTTATGTCGGCAACTATGACTTCTGGTATGAGTCCAGCCAGCTTGCTTCCAAGCTGACCTCGGAGTCAAACAAAAAGAAGGAAGAAAAGATTAAAGAACTTCAGGCCTTCATTGCCCGTTTCAGCGCGAATGCATCAAAATCAAAACAGGCAACTTCCCGTAAAAAACTGCTTGATAAAATTTCACTCGATGATATCAGGCCATCGTCACGCCGCTATCCTTATGTGCATTTCACTCCTGAAAGGGAAGTCGGCAACGATCTCCTGAGAGTCGAAGGACTTTCAAAAACGATTGACGGGGTAAAAGTACTCGATAATGTCTCTTTCATCATGAATAAAGGAGACAAAATTGCACTGGCCGGAACGGATGAGATTGCGAAGACGACTCTCTTTAAGATCCTTACAGGAGAGATGGAAGCAGACAGCGGGACGTATAGATGGGGTATTACAACATCCCAGGCTTATTTCCCGAAAGACAACTCTGAGTATTTTGAAGGAAACGAGCAGACCCTTGTTGACTGGCTGCGCCAATTCTCACCAAACGATCAGAGCGAGAGCTTCCTTCGCGGCTTCCTTGGCAGAATGCTCTTCTCAGGTGAAGAAGTCCTCAAAAAGCCGGGCGTCCTTTCCGGAGGAGAAAAAGTGAGATGCATGCTGTCCAGGATGATGCTCAGCGGATCGAATGTACTCCTGCTTGACGAACCTACCAATCACCTGGATCTTGAATCGATCACTGCCTTGAACAACGGATTGATCAACTTCAAAGGTTCCATGATTTTTGCATCACATGACCATCAGTTCATCCAGACAATCGCGAACCGCATCATTGAAATAACACCAAAAGGGCTCATCGATAAGCAGATGACTTATGATGAGTACCTTGAAAACAGTGATTTGCAGAAGCAGGTCAAAGAGATGTACAGCTGATACATCAGTACTGCCGGCCGAAAATATCGGCCGGTTTTTTCATGTGGTATTTTCCCCTCCGCCTTTTTCCATACTGACAATGAGGAGGGAACAAAATGAACATGGACACTGTTGAATCTATTTTTGACTTTTGCGGATGCCCCGGATTGTTTGACCGGTTTAAAACTCCCTTTTATGTAACCGGCTTATTTGAGACACTTGAGGATGCTGACCTTTTAGAGAAGTTTCTATGTCTCTACGATTTCGGCAGAAGCGAAGAGCTGCTTTTTGATGAATTCCGTTATTTTTTTGGCAGCTATCGTTTTCAATATGAAAAAGCACAGCTTATTTCCGGCTTATGTTTCAAAGAAGAAGGCCTTCCCTGACGGAAGGCCTTCATTTTCTTTATACGTAATAAGGGTATCCATAGTAGGGATAAGGGTATGGATAGCCATATCCGTATCCATAGCCATATCCTGGACTAAGCAGTGCACCTGCTGCCAGGCCTCCCAGGAAGGCGCCTCCATAACCCCAGCCTCCCCAGCCCCACGGACGGCCCCAGCCAAAACCTGGACGGCCCCAGCCAAAGCCCGGCCTGCCAAAGCCAAAACCTGGCCTGCCGAAGCCAAAACCGAAGCCCGGCCTTATTCTCTGATCATTCATATCATGTTCCATATATTGTGGATTCATTTCATTTCCTCCTCAGGACCCTATCTTTATATTTTTTACACTCACAGAATATGTGCAGGAGCACAGGACTGTATAGGCTGTTTAATCAGATAAGGATAAAAAAAAGAACCTTAAAAGGTACAGGCTTGGGGGTTCCCGGCTATCCATGCGAAAGGAAAAGGTCCGTAAGCCTGCTTTCACCAGCTCTACGGACCTATTTAAAATTATAACCAGTAATGCCATGCATCGGCTTATGAATAAAATCCGGAGGGTAACATGCTCACCTCAGGCTGATGCTTCCTTGCAGTAAAAACAATGAATGACCATCTACAAAAGTCTTGAAGTAACCCTTGAGCAACCCATTTATCACTCCTGTTCAAATGACCACTAAAATCAATTTATAAAATATATGGTCCTATCAAGAACATCAGGATTAGAATATCAACCACTGCAAAGTAAAAAAAGCGCCCGGCAGCATTCACATCCTTCAACCGGCTAAGACGCAGTACGCCGAAAGAAATGAGGGCTGCGATGCATGGCCATATATAAAAGCTGCCATGGAAAGTGAGATATTCCGGTGCAAAGACATAGGAATCCTTTCTTAAGGCAGTATTAAAGTAATAAAGCTGGGTCAGCAGGAAGAGCAGGATGGGCACATAAAGGACCCATTTTCTCGAATCGTCATCCAAAAGATTTCCTTTTGAGAAAAACAGTATAGCATAAAATGTGCAGGGCAGGATGACCCACATCATGCTGGAAAAGAGGACCAGGAAGCTCCCGAACAGGGCGGTCACTGTGTTGGACGCAGAAAATTTCACATCCGTTTTGGTAATCTTGCTGCCTTTCTCAATGGCATCCTTATTCGTGGATGCGCCATATAAGTCATTCTGCCCTCCGGTGAAATTCACCCACATGACCATTCCCTTTCCGGTCCAGACAGGCGAATTAGGAAGATTTCGCGTTGTGCTGACTTTTTGGGCTGTCCATTTCCCTTTCTTTTTTTCGGCAAGGTACAGGTTGTATCCTTGAAACTTTGAATATCGTTGTCCATTTGCCATAAAGAGAAGCTGTTCTGACCCTCCGTCAACCCTGAAGTTCATATTCCTTGGATCCTTGTACTCTGCCCCTGATTTTTGGTCCATAAAGTCGGCCCTGGATAGTACAGGCTTTTTCAATGCTTTAAGGTTATAGGCTGCCTCCCAGATATCAAAGCTCTTGTTTCCCTGGGAGATTCTCATCGTATTGAGTGCAAGAATCATATCATTTTCTTTCCTTGACAGCTTAAAGGCTTCCAGTACCTCGCCGTTTGGAAACTCAATTTCAGGAAGAGGGAGTTTTTTATAATTTGTCCGCTTTCCTTCAAATAAAGTAAGCTTGAAGATTCCCGGTCCCTTTTCCTCCGCCACAACGAAGGAGTCTTTTTCGAAGGCGGCATCAATGATGGGATAATCTGCATGATGAATTTTTTTCGACTTCTTATTTACTGTATCTACTATGTATAAGTCTTCATTCTTCCAGAATATAAGACTGTCATTTCCTGCCCTTGCACTGGAAAGACCTTTTTCCATTAGTTTCTTTTCACCATTACGGAATAGGTATAGGTCTGTATCATCCTGATAAATGACATCCTTCCCATCCGTCCAAAAAGCAGAACTCCCGGGAATAGAAATATCAGCCACTTTCTTTTTTTTGCAGTCGAGGCCGGCAGAGCATATTATTTCTGATACCCCATGGTCTTCCGCAAAGAACAGCCTTTCATTATGTATAAAGGGAGCCTGGAGGGTAGAGGCTTTTCCCCCAGTCTCGATTGACCTGCTCCAGTCAACGCTTGGCTGCATGGTCTCAAGCCTGGTATTTTCAATAAATAATAGTAAAACGAGGATTAATAGCAGAAATAGCGGGATGAAAACGGCCCTTTTTGTCACGTAACATTCTCCTTTTCTCTCTATCTACCTTCATCATAATCCAAAATTCCCCAATTGTCTCCCGTTTTTTTAACTATTCGACATTAGCTTCTTCAGGCAAAAAAAAGCCTCTCCATGAGAGGCCTTTCTCTTTTATCCTTTACCAGCCTGAAAGCCCGGATATTTAGTCATGCCGCCATCAGCATATAATGTTATGCCCGTCACATAGCTTGATTCAGAGGAAGCAAGCCAGGCGGCGCAGGCGGCAATTTCTTCCGGTTTTCCGATATAGCCCATCGGAATGAGGCTGATCACTTCCTCTTTCGCCTTCGGATCTTCGAACTTTTCGGCATTAATAGGCGTATCGATTGCCCCTGGAGAAATATTATTTACACGTATCCCTTTTGGAGCATATTCAAGCGCCAATGTCTCGGTCATCATCTTGACACCGCCTTTACTCGCGGCATAATGAGTGAAATGCGGCCATGGAATCCGATCATGCACCGAAGACATATTGATAACGGATCCTTTAATATCATGCTGGAGCATATGCTTGATCGCTTCCCTGCTGCCTAGGAACATGCCAGTCAGATTCACGCTGATCACTTTATTCCAATCTTCGAGAGAAAGCTCTTCTGTAGGAACTTCATTTTCAATACCTGCATTATTGATCATAATATCCAGGCTGCCAAATGTCCGGACAGCAAATTGAATCATTTCCTTAACATCTTCCTCTTTTGTAACATCGCCTTTGATTATAGCAGCCTGGCCGCCTTGAGCCTTGATTTGTTCTGCCAAATCCTCTGCTTCCTTATCTTTAGATCGGTAATTGATGACTACCTTGACACCTTCCGCGGCAAGGCGCTCAGCCGCTGCCCTGCCGATACCGCTCGCTCCGCCTGTGATCAGCGCCGTCTTGCCTTCTAGATCCTTATACATCTATAATCCCTCCTATTTTTTGGTTACTCCGAGCACCACACCGCCTGCAATTATCAGCAGACTGCCGATAATGACAAAAACCAGCTGCTTTTTCGTCTTTTTCTCGCCAAGCAGGAATATCCCGCCTAGAGTGGAAATGATGATGCCCATCTGTGACATGGAAAAGCTGACTGCCACGCCTATCAAAGGAATGGCAAGAAGAAGCCCCAGATTGCCGGCTGCCCACATCAATCCAGTTAATATATTTCTAACTGCAAACTTTGTAAAAGGCCTATGTTTGAACGACATGAGCAATGCTCCTGATGCCATCCCGACTGATTGAGGCAGTACGGCCTCCCAGCCGCCTATATTGAACCACCTGATGATGACCACATACCCTGCAAAGCCTGCAGTTGATATCAACAGTGTCACCATGCCCCGCTTAAGTTCTCCGCCTTTTTCATCCTCTTCCTTCTGCCCGGATGAAATTAAAAGGACCCCTGCAATGATCAGGGCCAAAGAAATAATGCCAAGGATGATGGCTGCCTTGGTATTCCATTCATTGAAGACCAGCACACCAAAAGCGGATGTAGCCACAAGCTGCATCCCTGTTGAGATGGGTACCGCTTTGGAAACACCCACATATTCAACACTTGCCAATTGGTTCAATTGGCCGACTGCCCATAAAAATCCGGAAATAAAACCAATTAAAAAAATAAAGGGAGTAATGTCCGGGGTCTTAAATATAAATATGAATACAGAAAAAATAAACGCTCCGATAGAGATGCCGAGCGTCTGGCTGTAAGAATTGCCGCCAAGCTTTACACTTACGAGCACAAGGCTCCCCCAGGCTATAGCAGGCAGCAATGCGTAAATAATTCCTAGCATACACTCACCCAGTTTCTCAATGATGTTTTATGTGTCTAGTTAGTTAATATCCTTAAACCTCATTTCTTAATCATAATTTGCTCATGTAAGAGGGAATTAATGTGTCAGGGGATTGGAATGGTAAAAACCGCCTTCAGTATTTCAGGATTTGATTCCGCACCAGGCAGAACATGTTTCGTCATTTTTCTTGGACGAAGACAAGCAAGATATTCTATCCAGGCCGGGTATGCTTTACGGCAGCTATGAAAAGTAATGGGGCCGGTTACCAACCGGCCCCCTTTTATCTATGGCTGGTTCAAAATAAATCCATTTCCCTCTCTACACCGCTGCATTTTATTCTGTATAAAAAAACCTGCCCAAATCCCGGGCAGGATGACAATCAGATTGCAATTGGCAGAACATACTTCAAGACCGCGAAGAAATGGGCCGCTGTGCCGCCTAATACGAAGAGATGCCAGATTGCATGGTGAAAGGGAAATCCTCTCCACACATAAAACACAGCTCCAATCGTATAGAGAATTCCACCGGCGACCAGCAGCTGCAGACCGCCAGCAGGAAGCGATGCAGCGAGCGGACCCCAGGCAATGACTATGAGCCAGCCCATAACTATGTATAAAACGGTGGAAAGATAAAGGAACCTTTTGACAAAGAATGACTTGAATATGACCCCAACAACCGCGATTCCCCAGACAATCCCAAGCAGGCTCCATCCAAGTGCACCCTTGATCACTATCAATGTGAAGGGGGTGTATGTTCCTGCAATGAAAAGATAGATCGCAGAGTGATCAAAAATCTCGAATATATCCTTAGCTTTTCCGGGTGGAAAGCTATGTACCAAAGTCGAAGATACATATAGAAGCAGCATGGTCACGCCAAATATAATGAAGGAAACAACATGCCACGGAGTTCCTTCACTTGCGGAGGATGTGATGAGGAAAACCAAAGCAGCAATGCTCAAGCATACACCTATGCCGTGGGTAATGGCATTAACAAGCTCTTCTTTTTTTGAATACGTATGTGTCCCGGCCATTTATGCGCCCCCTCTTTTTTTGATCCATATCCTGTATTTATCATTCTAACACAATGCCATATTAATGCAGGAAAAAAGGTCTCTCCATAAAAAGAAACACCGGATACCCGGTGCTTTCAGCAGTTCCTTATTTAGCAAATGTATGCTGTCCAATTTTGTTTACAACGGTAAGGGTGCGCATCCACTTACTGTCTGTCAGGTCGGGATTATAGAAATAAATAGATTCTTCTGCTGGAATCTTTCCTGTCCCCTGCAGGGCAATAGCCTCATTGGCGGCTTTTTTGGCCTCAGCGCTGGCCGGCTTATTGATTTCTCCATTTGCTACTGGAGTGAATTGTTTCTTTTCTAGGATGACTCCCTTTACCGTCGCGGGAAAAGCCTTATGCTTTGTGCGGTTCAGCACTACATTCGCGACCGCAAGTTTTCCTTTGTAAGGCTCACCCTTGGCTTCAGCATTGACAAGCCGGGCCAGCAGGTCTTTCTCGCTTTGAGTGTAGGTTTTTGGTAGAACAATCTTTTGACCCCGCTGTACTTCTTTATATTTTTTCTTTAAAGGAGTAAGCGGAACTCCCTCCTTTTTCGCAATTTCTTCTATATTTTCATTGTTCTTGACTTTATATAACATGCCATCTGCAGGTGATTTTTCCAGTACAGGCTGTTCCTTGTTTAATGGTGACTCTGCTTTTTCAGCCTGTAGAGGAGCAGGCGCCTTCAGTGATAAAATCAAGGCAAGCGGAATTAAAAATTTTATAAATGTCATCGCTTTTCCTCCTTTGAAAAACACCTATACAGCCTAACATGCTTTACACAGCCTGAATAGGTTAAGTATTTTCCATGGCAGCGGAGGAATAACTTTCTTTAACAGCTAAAGCAGGCTGCAGGGGTGATTCGTGCCTTATTTCGGTATGTACTGCCCCTTACACTATCACCATGCTCTTCCCACTCCAAAATAAAAACCTGCTAAAGGGCAGGTTTTTAGCGCTAAGCCAGATATGCTTCTCTCACTTCGTCATTGCTGATCAAATCCTTGCCGTATCCTTCAAGCTTGATTGCACCTGTTTGGATCACATAGCCGCGATGAGCGATTTGAAGTGCCTGGAAGGCATTTTGTTCAACAAGCAGGATGGTGATTCCTTCTCTGTTGAGATCCTGGATGATTTCAAATATTTGTTCGACGATGATGGGGGCCAGTCCCATCGACGGTTCATCCAGCATGAGCAGCTGGGGCTTCATCATTAAGGCCCGTCCTATCGCAAGCATCTGCTGTTCGCCTCCGCTCATGGTGCCTCCTTTCTGCTGCACCCGGTCCTTTAATTTTGGAAAGTACTTAAAGACCCTTTCCATTCTTTCTTCTATAACCTGTTTATCTTTGACTGAGAAAGCTCCCATTAAGAGGTTTTCCCTTACAGTCAGCCGGGGAAAAATTTTTCGGCCTTCAGGCACATGGGCTATGCCCTTCAAAGCAGTATCATGTGCCAGGGTCTTGGTTATATTTTCGCCTTTATACGAAATCTCACCGCCCTGTACTTTGACAAGCCCGCTGATTGATTTAAGGGCAGTTGACTTCCCGGCTCCATTGCTGCCGATCAATGTCACGATTTCACCCTGCTGAACGTGCAGGCTGATGCCTTTAAGGGCCTGTATGCCGCTATAATATGTTTGGACTTCCTTCAATTCAAGCATCCTTGCCACCCCTTATCCAGCATGGACCGCACCGGTCCCGAGATATGCTTCGATCACCTTTGGGTTGGACCTGATTTCAGCAGGCAGTCCCTCGGCGATTTTCACTCCATGATCCAATACGTATATGTGTTCAGATATTTCCATAACGAGCTTCATATCATGCTCGATCAGTACCACGGTTAGATTAAATTCATCCCTGATTCTTTTGATGAGGGATGTCAGGTCCCTCGTTTCTTTCGGATTCATCCCCGCCGCCGGCTCGTCAAGAAGCAGCAGCTTCGGCTTTGCTGCAAGTGCCCTTGCGATCTCTAGCCTGCGCTGTGCACCATAACTGAGGCTGCTGGCTGTTTCGTTCATGAAAGATTCAAGGCCTACATATTCAAGCAGACGATATGCCTCTCTTTCTGCCTGTCTCTCTTCTTTCCTGACCCTGGGAAGATTGAACAGGATGCCGAACAGGCCCGCTTTCAAATGGGTATGCATGCCGACCAGGACATTTTCTATTACAGACATCTCACTGAACAGCCGGATATTCTGGAATGTCCTTGAAATGCCCTTTCGTGACACTTCATGTGGCTTCATGTTATGGATGGCTTCTCCTTCAAGATGTATGCTGCCTGATGTAGGCTGATAAACGCCCGTGATCATATTAAAGAAAGTGGTCTTGCCCGCTCCATTTGGACCGATGACAGCCGTTATCGAGTTTTTTGGGATTGTCATCGACACATCCTGATTAGCGGTCAATCCTCCGAATTTTTTGGTTAATCCTGAAACTTCCAATATCCCCATGCTCCAGCCTCCTATGCCTCTGCCTTATGATCACGATCCACCCCTGCCAGTTTTGGAGAGGCTGATTCATCGTTCTTATAAATTGGATTGCGCGCTGGTATCAAACCTTTCGGCCGGTACAATGCAAACAGTATCAACAGTGCACCAAAGATAAACCTCTGCATCTTGGATGGCGAAAGGGCATCCGGGATACTCACTGCCCCTGACAGGCTGAGATCATTAAGCCAGTTTGTAAGCTCAGTCAACACCTGCAGATTCAGAATAGTCATCACAGCCGCACCCAGGATAACACCAGGCACACTGCCCATGCCCCCAAGTATCACCATTACCAGTATGGTGATGGATTCCAGGAGTGTAAAACTCGTGGGATCGACGAATGTCTGCTTTCCAGCAAATATTACACCCATCATGCCGGAAAAGGAGGCACCCACTGCAAAGGCAATCAATTTAGTCCTTACCAGCGGAACTCCCATAGCCTGGGCGGCTATCTCATTTTCACGCACCGCTTTCCAAGAACGGCCGACCTTTGAATGCTCAAAGCGCCTTACCGTGAATATGGTGAACACCAATATGATCAATACTACATAATAAAATTGGCTTGAATAGATAAGATCAATTCCAAAGATCCTTGGCGGCGTGATGGAAGCAATTCCCATGGCGCCATTAGTAATGTTGAGCGGCTTGTCCAGGTTATTAAAAATAATGCGGATTATTTCCCCGAAGCCCAGGGTCACTATTGCCAGATAATCGCCTTTTACCCTCAGGACAGGAATTCCGAGCAGGATGCCGAATAAGGCTGCGGCCAGGCATCCAATTACGATGAACAGCCAGAAGCTTTCTCCTGCGAGCGGGAAAGTGCCGAACGGCATGAAATTGGCCGCCTGGCCCGTGGCAAAAATCCCATATGTATAGGCTCCTACTGCAAAAAATGCTACAAAGCCCAAATCCAGAAGCCCTGCCATCCCGACTACTATATTGAGCCCTAGTGCCATGGCGATATAAATTCCCACCAGGCAGGCCACTTCCATATAAGACTCATATGCATCCCCGCCCCTGGCAGCCAGTGGCAGCAATATTACCAGGATCACTCCGGCCGCCAGCCATTTTGCCCAGTTTGGAAACTTAGTAAAGTACAGGAGCAGTAAGGAAGACAGAAGCAAAAGGAATGCCGTCACGGATTTCTGCGCCAGGTACAAACTTACTGTTGTAACAGATACGAAAGCCAAAAGGAATACGCCCTGAAACCATTTATTTTCTGAATATGAATTCCATAATTTTTTCATGCTGGCTCACCTACACTTTCTCTGCCACAGGTTTCCCTAATAAGCCTTCCGGCTTGAAGATCAACACTATGATTAAAATGGCAAACGCAAATACATCCTTATACTCCGCTCCAAAAACACCCGATGTAAGAAGTGTCAGATTAGCAGAAGCGAACATCTCCATGACCCCGAGCAGGAGGCCCCCAAGCATGGCTCCCCGGATATTGCCAATCCCCCCCAGCACCGCTGCTGTAAATGCCTTCAATCCAAGGATAAATCCGATGTAGGGATCGATGGTTCCATATTGTACTGCAAAGAGAACGCCTGTCGCCCCACCGAGTGCTGAACCAATAAAGAACGTCAGTGAGATTACTTTGTTGACATTAACCGACATAAGCGATGCGGTTTCCCTGTCCTGGGCAACCGCCCTCATGGCCATGCCCCATTTTGTCTTATTGACGAAGAAGTCAAGGAACACCATCATGATAACTGCCGTTACGAGAACGATAATAAAAGATCCCTTTATGGATGCGTCATTGAATATGGATGAAATAGATGAGGCATTGATTTTGATCTGATTTGTAAAAAGACTCGGTCCAGTTACGATATAATTTCCTTTTTTCACTTCCGCAATAAATCGGATCAGATCCTGAAGCAAAAAGGAAATGCCGATTGCTGTAATAAGCGGAATCAGTTTGGGTGCATTGCGGAGCGGCCGGTATGCCACTCTTTCAATCCCCATACCGAGAAGCCCGGTTAGAATGGCCGTAAGAAGCAAGACGGTTATCAGCATGACAATAGCGGGAAGGGCGGAGACCCATCCAATCCCTGTAAATATAATCAGCAGGGTGGTGCCGATAAAGGCTCCCGTCATAAAGATTTCACCATGTGCAAAATTAATCAGTTCCAGGATTCCATAAACCATGGTATATCCGAGTGCTATGACTGCATATACAGTCCCGAGCGTAATTCCATCTATTAATACCTGCGGGATGGATTGCAAAATATCGTTCAGCATCTGCCCTAATCACTCTCCTGTATAATATGAGAAAGGGCAGGACCCGCCTGCCCTCTCCAGCAGCTATTTATTTCTTTGGAATTTCAGCCTCGAATGCAGGCGGGTATTCCGCACCATCGAATTTATATACGAAGAATTTAGCAAAGTCATTATCGCCTTTTGAATCAAAGCTTACCTTGGTGACAGCTCCCTGGAAGTCCTTTACAGACCTTACTGCGTTCATGACCTGTTCACGTGTCGGCATCTTTTTGCCATTTGCAGTGATCGCATCTTCCAGCCCTTTAAGAACTACTCCCATAGAGTCATAGCCATAAACGGAATAAGATTCTGTCGGCTTGTTGAATTTTGCCTTATAGTCAGCAGCAAACTTTTTGCCGTTGTCCGTTCCCTCTGTATCACCGGCAACTGATGTGATGAACACATTGCTCACAGCTTTCCCGGCGATTTCTACAAGTGTGGAAGAGTCCAGGCCGTCTCCGCCCATGAATGGTACATCAATTCCTTTTTCCCTCGCCTGTTTAATAATCAGTCCGCCTTCTGAGTAAAGCCCGCCGAAGAATACAAGATCAGGTTTTTTGGAAAGAACCTGGTTCACGACGCCGTTGAAATCTTTTTCACCAACTGTGATTCCCTCATACCCAACCACTTTTGCGCCTTTCTCCTCGACTGATTTCTTGAAGGCATCAGCAAGTCCTGTCCCGTAAGCAGTTTTATCCTGGATAATAAAGACTTTCTTTGCTCCAAGCTTTCCTGTGGCATATTCGGCACCGGCAGGACCCTGGTAATCATCCCTTCCACAAATCCTGTTTACTGACTTAAGGTTCCGGTCGGTCACATCAGTCGCGGTATTGGAAGGAGATACCATTGGAATTTTATATTTTTCATAGATTTCCGAAGATGGGATGGCTACGCCGGAATTAAGGTGACCTACAATCCCCATGATCTGTTTATCGGAACCTATCAATTGTGCGTTGGCTACACCCTTTTTCGGGTCACCCTGATCATCATATGGCTGCAGCTTTAGTTCGAAGCCCAGCTCCTTGAATTTTTCCTTTTGCTCATCGAGCCGGAGCTGTGCACCAAGCTTAATGGCTTCACCCAGCGTTGCGCTTCCGCCAGAGAGCGGAGTCTGAGTAGCGATCTTGATTACCTTCAGGCCTTTGCTGCTTCCGCCATCCCCAGATGTTGGATTGTCCTTACCGCATCCCGAAAGGATTCCAAAAGCAAGAGAAGCTGTCAATAAAATGGACAATGGCTTTTTTACATTCATTAAATTTCCCCCTATTATTTGTCTAAATATTCAGTTTTTTTAGTCCAAAAGTACTCCTTTCCAAAGTCTCTTGTCTTATCAAAACTTTTTTTTAGTATAAATAGTACCGCTTGTCTTTACAGCAAGTATGTCAGACTTTCTTACATACTTTTTTAAAAAACTCGAATTATGTAGAATATTGTATTTCTATTTTTATTGATATATGTCCCAGTCTCTTTTACGCTTATTACAACTAAGCCTACATATAGGAGAATAGCGGGTGAGCAATGTGGGATGGAATGATTTCAAGGATAAGAAAGTAATTTCCATTGGCACTGTCAGTGAGCTGACCGGTTTATCTGAACGAAAAATCAGATATTATGAAGAGCGCAGGCTCATTTTTCCTGCACGATCAAAATCAGGCATGCGGAAATACTCCTTCAATGATATTGAATTATTGGCTGAAATAGCTGATCACATTGAGGATGGAGTCCTCACAAATGAAATACGACAAGAATTAAAGAAAAAGGAGCAGCTGCCAGCTGCCCCCACATTAAATATACCGATATAAAGAAAAAGAAAGCCTTATGGAGACGGAATCAGCTTCACAAAAAATTCCCTGGTCCTTGGCCCGTCCCATTCGCAGAAATAAACTCCCTGCCATGTCCCTAGCAGCAGTTCTCCATCAGCTATTATGAGATGCTGTGAGCTTCCGACAGTGCAGGCTTTTAAATGTGCGGCCGTATTGCCTTCGAGGTGGCGGTCCAGGGCATGATTCCATGGAAACACCTCATCAAGTCTCCGGATGAGGTCTGTCTTCACGTCCGGATCCGCATTTTCATTGATGGTTATGCCTGCAGTGGTATGCGGGCAATAGACGAGCACGGCTCCCGCGTTTATCTCCCCTGAAATTATCCCCCTGATTTCATCCGTGATATCAATCATTTCATCCCGCTTCGAAGTCTGGATCGTTACCTTTTTCAGCATCGTTTTCCCTCCTCGGTACAGTTGTACCCTTAACCGGAAAGGAACAGTCATTTTCAATTTAATTTTTCTTTTAAGCAAGCCAATTTGTTCATCTCCTGTTTAAACAGCCTGGCATCCCGGGTGCCCGCCGGGCTGTCATTGTACCTGGTCTGACTGTAGGTGGCAATAATGAATTCAGTGTCAACTTTCTCAGAGCAATCCTTGCTTAACCGGGATACCCACGAAGCAAACGTTTCCCCGCTCATCCTTCCGTACCTTCCTGTCTGTTTCTTTTCAAAGGAGTAAACAATTTTTCGGATTGAGTCCTTCGGAGGTCTCTTCCATCCTGAAGTCCCGGGCACCCTTATGTTTATCCCATTGCTTCCAACAATGGTCTTCCTGCTTTCAAGAGGGCCGGTTCCGTTTTTTTTCTTTTTCTTATACTGAAGGTAAAGGAATATAAAGATGGCAGCACCCAGAGTGATGAAAATAATATACGTCCATAGGGTTCCATCTGCAGAGTCGGCAAGATCCTGCTGATATTTGGGCATCTTTGCCTGGATTGCCTGCAGACGCTCTGAACGGTCCCGTTCACTCCCCCCTGAAAACAGGTTAAAGAGGAACATCAGCGGCCTGGCTATCAAATTGGCAATCAGATACGCCGCCCCGTTTACAAGAAACATAATGATTCCTGCAGCGATCGGCCACAGCCAGATACACAAGAATCCTGCTGCCGCAGCCGCAAGAATTCCCCCTACCCGGATCATGCCAAGGTGTTTCGTCCTGCTGCTGCTGAACACATGAAAAAGCGATAATGCTGCAAGAAAGCACCATTCCCTAAGTTCTGGCAGCTGCTGCCGTAACAGGAGTGCCCCTCCCAGGAAAGCTATAAATACAGAGAGCCGGGGCAGCCGTTTGAGGCGAAAGTACATGAGAGCGTAATACACTGAGAAACCAGCTGTGAAGTAAAAGGCATGACCTTTGGCCAGCACCAGGAATAATACAAAGTGAATAATAAAATCAAACAGCAGAGAGAGCATATTTTCCCCCTCCTATCAATAATCCATCCTTCGTCACTGTCCTGACATTGCCGCCCTGCCTGTTGGCAGAATGCTCGCCGATCCATATGGTTATGTTATCAGAAGCCCTTTTTGACGACACAAATTGATTGAAGTACTCCTGAGTCAGCAGCTGCCCCTCTTCGCTTATCATGGCCAGCGTCTCCATACAATGAAGAAAATGGCGGCTGCCTTCATTCAAATGGATCTGTTTGGGTTCGCCCTGGGAGCTTATGTTAATGAACAGCTCATAAGGGATTTTTTTGCCGCTGAGAAATTTACACAAAAAGGCCGTATAAGAAATAAGATTCTCCATATTTGCATGGAAGTGGAAGGACCCCGGTGCAGAAAGATACAGACAGAGTGTAAACCCCTCCTGTATAACAGGCTGATATTTCTTGGAGATCAATTCTCCGCTGCGGGCGCTTGCCTTCCAATGGATCTGCCGGAATCCCTCCGCCTCATATTTTTTCACACCTGCAATCGAAAGTTCATCCTTATACAGGGAAAATGAGGCGGCGGCGTTCCCCTGGGTAATTTTGTTGATTTCTTCTATGCCGGCTACAGGTTTAATCTCAGGATAAACAAGAAGCTCCTGCCCGAGGCGGTGGACAGGCGGGTAATGGATGCTTGATAGATTGAATAAGTCATAGAGTATCACTTCTGCATCCTGAATATAGTATATTCCTCTATGAAGGGCAGTAACTTCCAGGTCCCAGCTGACCGACTTTCCTGGCGGCACAGACAGGTATTGCGACAGATGATTAAGCTCCCCGCCTTCTTTGCCGTCATTCAGCACCAGGCTCCTGCTCAGTGTGAAATTGATCTTGGCCTGGGGGATGGGAAGTTTCCCTCTATTGGAAATAGTGAATCCAAGTTTCGCCCGTTCGCCGGGAAACATCCGTATTTTCTTTGATTCATCGTTGAAATGGACTTTATCCAATACATATGAATTATAATATTTCAGAAGGAGCACCAAAACATAGTAGAGTGAAAACAAAAAAAGCAGCCATTGTAAAGGAAAGTACAGGGCACAGAAAATCGCCAGCGGAACTGTTGTCATCACTGCTCCTGATTCAAACAGGTAGACATGTTCTATGATGGGCTTCTGCTTCATCTTGCAATCTCCACGGGCACATCCACTTCTTTTAGAATTTCTTCAATCAATTCCTTAGGTGTAGTCCGGATCGAGCCGTCCATGGTCAAGGTCAGCCTGTGCGCCGCTACATAAGGGAAGGTAAAGTGAACATCATCCGGTGTACAATAATCCCTGCCAAGAATAACGGCCCTTGCCTGCGCACATCGCATGAACCCAAGGGTTGCACGGGGGCTCAGTCCCTGTGAAATCCATTCATGTGACCGGGTAGCGGTTACAAGCTTAAGAAGATAGTCCTCAACCGCTTCAGAAAGATGTACATTTTTTGTGATTTCCTGCAGCTCGAGCAGCTCATTTATCCCAATACAAGGCTCGAGGCTGTCCAGGGGCTGGTTTGTCCTGAATTTCCTCATAATCATTTTTTCATCGTCAAAGGAAGGATAACCCATGGATATACACATCAAGAAGCGGTCAAGCTGCGCCTCTGGCAGCGGAAAAGTGCCGTGAGATTCAACAGGGTTCTGGGTAGCAATAACTATAAACGGTTTTGGCAGCGGCAAAGTGTTCTTTTCTATGGTGATCTGCCGCTCCTCCATTGCCTCTAAAAGACTGGACTGAGTCCTCGGCATCGCCCTGTTGATTTCATCTGCCAGCAGTATATTGGAATAGACCGGCCCGATTCTTGTTTCAAACTGGCTGACAGACGGGTTGAAGAACTCGAGTCCGGTGATATCGCCAGGAAGTACATCAGGCGTAAATTGTATTCTTGAAAAGATGCCTCCAATACTTTTGGCAGTGGACTTTGCAAGAACTGTCTTTCCTGTACCCGGCACATCTTCCAGGAGAACATGCCCGTTGGCCAGAAGTGCCTGAAGAATTAAATCAATCACTTCTCCTTTTCCCACCAAAACCTTTTCAATATTCGCCTTAATATCTGAAAGTTTCGTCATAAACCTAACCTGCCTTTTCATTTATAAAAATTTTCCAAATTTTATACCATTATCTCTTACAGGCATCGTTGAATCAAGGAAATTCCAGATAAATCCGGACGAATTCCAGATATTCACTAGTGAAGCAATCTATTAATCTCTGCTGCCTGAAACTTTGCCATTAAAAAAGGGCAGGTCCCAAACGCTGAAGTAAGCGGTTTTGGGCCTGCCATAAGTTTATTGGAACCTATAAGTCAAATCAGCCTTCAAGCAATAAAGCTTCTGGGTCCTCAAGGAGTTCTTTGACCTTAACCAGGAAGCTTACTGCTTCCTTTCCGTCAACTATGCGGTGGTCATATGATAACGCAAGATACATCATTGGACGGTTTTCCATTCTTTCATCGTCGATTGCGACAGGACGAACCTGGATTTTGTGCATTCCCAGAATTCCGACCTGAGGAGAGTTCAAGATCGGTGTAGAAAGAAGGGAACCGAAAGTGCCGCCATTTGTAATTGTAAAAGTTCCACCTGTTAAATCAGAAACAGCGAGCTTTTTAGATCTAGCTTTATTGGCTAGTGCACCGATTTCTTTTTCAATATCCGCAAAAGTCATCTTGTCAGCATCACGTACGACTGGCACGACAAGTCCATCTTCAGCAGATACGGCAATGCCGATATCATAGAACTTTTTGATGACTAATTCATCGCCCTGGATCTCAGCATTCAGCAGTGGAAACTTTTTAAGTGCTCCCACCACTGCTTTTGTGAAGAAGCTCATGAAGCCAAGCTTAACATCATTATTCTTTAAAAAAGCATCTTTTCTTTTATTGCGCAGGTTCATGATGGCCGTCATGTCTACTTCATTGAAGGTTGTCAGCATAGCAGCTGTGTGCTGTACTTCTACCAGCCTTTTTGCAATCGTCTGGCGTCTGCGTGACATTTTTTGGCGTTCCACCGGCTTGGCTGGGTTTTCAGCTGCCTGCTGTGGTGCGGCCGCCTTTGGTGCAGGTGCTTCCGGACGGGCGGGCTCTGCCTTGCGGCCATCGAATGATGCTACATCCTGAACGCGGACCCTGCCAAGCGGATCTGGAGTAGGGACCGTATCAAGGCTGATCCCTTTTTCACGTGCAAGCTTTCTCGCCGCTGGAGATGCAATGGATTTATGCGGTTTTGGCGCTGGCTGTGCCTCTCCGGAATTCACTTTATCCTGGATGACTGCCTCAGGCTCTGTGTTTTGTTCTGCTGGTGCCTCTGCAGAAGAAGCCGGCGCTGAAGTGCCGGAACCTTCTGCACCTTCTCCGACCACTGCTATTGCTTCCCCTACTTTTACAGTGTCCCCTTCTTCAAAAAGCTGCTTGGACAGCACTCCATCATAATCAGATATAATCTCAACATTGACTTTATCTGTTTCCAGTTCTACGATGTATTCTCCCTTTTGGACTTGATCGCCCGGCTGCTTCAGCCACTGGGCAATCGTTCCCTCTGAGATTGATTCTGCTAATTCTGGTACAATAATTTCGGCCATGAGTACTCTCCCCTTTTTAATTGCGAGTTAACGTAGTATCGATGATTCTCTGCTGTTCCTTCTTATGGACATTCGGATCTCCCTCAGCCGGGCTTGAACGCCTTTTACGGCCCACATACTGTACCTTCACATTATCGGGTGCGGCAGTGGCGAGACGCGGCTCGACAAAGCTCCAGGCTCCCATGTTCTTCGGTTCTTCCTGTGTCCAGTATATTTCCTTGAGATTTTTAAAGCTTGACAGGAACTTTTGGATTTCCTCGAATGGGAATGGATAGATCTCTTCCAGCCTGATGATATGAAGCCAGTCAGTATCTTCTTTCCCTTTCACGCTGTCTGAAAGGTCGATGGCCATTTTCCCTGTGCTGAAGACGATGCGTTCAACTGCGTCAGCATTCTTTCCAAGCAGCGGCTCTTCCATGAAGGACTTGAATTCACCCTCAGAGAACTCAGCCGGATTGGATGATGTCAGCGGATTTCTAAGAAGGCTCTTTGGTGCCATGATCACAAGCGGCCTTACTTCTTCCATTTTAAGGATGGCAGCCTGCCTCCTTAAGATATGGAAATATTGAGCGGCTGTGGATAGATTGGCAACTGTCCAGTTATTTTCTGCGGCCAATTGCAGGAACCTCTCAAGCCTTCCGCTGGAGTGTTCAGGACCCTGACCTTCATACCCGTGCGGAAGGAGCATGACCAAGCCGGATTTTTGTCCCCATTTAGCCCTGCCTGCCGATATAAACTGGTCAAAAACAACCTGGGCCACATTGGCAAAGTCTCCATACTGCGCTTCCCAGAGAACCAGGGTTTCTGGAGAATAGATGTTGTAGCCATATTCAAATCCGAGCACTGCCGTTTCTGTCAGCGGGCTGTTATGGATGGCAAAGGACGAATTCACCATGCTGAGCGTATGGAGCGGTGAATGCTTCTTCCCGTTTTCATAATCATGCAGCACCAGGTGACGATGGGCAAAGGTTCCTCGTTCTGAATCCTGCCCGGTAAGGCGGATGGGTGTGCCGTCAGCAAGAATGCTTGCGAATGCAAGGGTTTCGGCCTGAGCCCAATCCACCTTGCCGTTTTCCTTGAAAGCATCCAGGCGTCTTGACAGGATTTTCTCAAGCTTTTTCATGATCTTAAAGTCTTTTGGCCACTGCACGAGCTCATCGTTGATCTGCTGCAATTTCTTCAGCGGCACGGCAGTCGGTATTTTCGGAAGCCCGTTTTCCACGGTATCAGGAGGCACCAGGTCTTCTGGTGTTTCTTTTTTGTTCTTTGTATCAACCTTACTGTATGCTTCCTTCAGCCTGTTTTCTACACCCGTTTTAATCTCCTGAACCTTCTGTCCGTCAAGTACGCCTGTATCCATCAGCCTCTTGGAATACAGCTCGGTAATTGTCGGATGTTTATGGATCAGGTTGTACATTTGTGGATTCGTGACCAGTGGTTCATCCATCTCGTTATGTCCAAATCTTCTATATCCGATCAAATCAATCAAGAAATCCTTTTTAAATTTCCTGCGATATTGATAGGCGAGCTCCACAGCAGCGATGCAGGCTTCTGGATCATCTGCATTTACATGAACAATCGGAACTTCAAATCCTTTGGCCAGGTCGCTTGCGTATTTTGTGGAGCGGGAGTCTTCACTCTCAGTGGTGAATCCTATCATATTATTTGTAATGATATGGACCGTCCCGCCGGTTTTATACCCTTTCAGGCCGCTGAGGTTCAGTGTTTCTGCCACGATTCCTTCACCAGGGAAGGCAGCATCGCCATGAATGATGATGGCCAGAGACTTTTCGTCATCCTGATCCGGATATCCTGCCTCGGTCCTGTCATCCTGCGCAGCCCTTGTGAAACCTTCCACAATAGAACCCACGAATTCAAGATGGCTCGGATTGTTGGCCAGCGTGATACGGGCTTTTACTGTGCTTTCATCCTTAATCTGCCGGTTTGCACCCAGATGATATTTCACATCCCCCGTCCAGCCGAAGTTGATTCCAATGGAGCCTTCAGATGGAACCAGTTCCTTGTTAGGAGCATGCTGGAATTCAGAAAAGATGACTTCATATGGCTTTCTGAGCACATGGGCCAGAACGCTCAGCCTGCCTCGGTGAGCCATGGCGATATTGATGCTCCCTGTCCCGCTCTGGACTGCTTCTGAAATGACCTCATCTAGGACAGGAACCAGAGTATCAAGTCCTTCGATGGAGAAGCGCTTCTGCCCGACGAAGGTCTTGTGCAGGAACTTTTCAAATCCTTCTACTTCACTAAGTCTTTTGAAAAGGCCGATTTTTTCATCACTGTTAAGGTCGCGGAAGATCCGGCCGGACTCAACCATTTCATTCAGCCAGTATTTTTCTTCAAGATCATTAACATGATTGAATTGGAAGGCTATTGTTTTGGAATAGGATTCCTTTAAGTATTTAATCGCCTCATAGCCGTCCTTGATGTTCTCAGGAAGGTACGGGCTGATCAGTTCCGCCGGGATGCCCATCAGGTCTGCCTTGGTCAGGTCATAGCTGGAAATGCTGATCACGTCATTTTCCTTTGGAACTTCATTCAAAGGATAGATATTTGCTGCAAGATGTCCATAGGCACGGATGTTTTCCGCCAATTGGACCGCAGACATCACCTTTTTCATCATATCCGCACTCAGCGGAACGCCATACGACTCCTGCTTTACAGCCGGCTGACCCGCGGCTGGCACCGCCGCTTCCGGGGAGCCCCATGTTTCAAATAATTCTTTTAGATCTGAGCCGACAGACTGGGAATCTTCAAGGAAAAGGTCATATTGCTCCAGTACATAGCCAAGGTTCGGCCCTGAGAGACCTTTCCAGGGATTCAGGTCCGCTGATTTTATGTTGGTCATTTTCAAACCCCCAACCATTCCATTAAGTTATTTTCATGCGCAATATCCCTTAAAGAATTGATACTCTTCATTCGTTCTACTAAAATGCTCTTATTAAGTTATATAACAATAGTAATTGAATAAGTAATTATTCTTAAAATTCGAAGGATAAAACGTTTACAAGGGTATTTTACACCTTTCGACACACATATTCAAAGGAAAAAGTATTAAAGTCTTTTTAATTTAAGCATTATACCATCTGGTATTTTCGTTATTTTCTGAACATTAAAAAAACAAAGCGGAAATCTTGTTGATTTCTCGCTTTGGGGTTAATCTGTTATATATTACAGCCTGAAACTGACAGCTATTATACTTCAATACTTTAAGAAAACTTCAGTGATACAGAATCACAAACCGGCCGATACCCTATTTTAATATATAAACCATTGGAAACCGGATTGCTGAGATCCGTATATAGGCAGCAGTACTTCCGGTCTTCAAGGATTTTTCCGCTGATGCCGCTCACCACGGCCCCTGCAAATCCCCGGCTCCTGAGTTCCTTGGGTGTATAGACCAGGGTCACCACTGCTCCCGACTCTGTTCTTCGGCCTTCCCTTGCCATGGATACAGGGTTTCCATTCTCATCCTCCCAAAGGAAGGTCACTGTCCTGGAGATCATTTCCCTGATTCGTTCTTCTTCGAATAAAACACCCGTCTCCGAGCAGAATTCCTTGACCCATTGATATAAAAGATCTCTTTGGGCCGGCCCTGCCTCGATGAGCCTCCCTTCAGGCAGTTTTATAGAATTTAATTTTTCAAGAACATAAATCCTTTGATCCATTATTAAAGAAAGCGGCCTTCCAGTGCGTTTCGACCAGTGCTCTCCAAACCTCCGTGCGGCTTCCTTTTCACCGATAACACCGGGAAGTTCTATATTTTCAGCCAGCAGCAGATCTGCAGAACGGAGAATTTCTTCATCCCGGACTCCCTTTGCAGCTGTAATAATCAAATTATGAGGCGGTGTCATGAGATAGGCGATTCTGATTCCTCCGGCTGCTATAGCTGCTGCCATAAACGGAATTTCAGAGCCCCTTTCTGCCATGAGCCTTTTAAGAAGGCCATACGGAAGGTTATTCTCAACCTCCTCTTTCAGGTAAAACTCTTTTGTATCTGAATAAAATGCAGTGATGTCCTTATATACCTTCAGCTCCAATTCATCTCCCCCTTTTCCAGAATTATATACAAAGGAGCTGAATGGTGAATAGTGCTTTATTTGACTAATTGCCCATTCCTGACTACTGTCCTCCCATTTTTTATAACAGTGTGAGTGTGATTCACTCCATAGGAATATTGAAGCTTGTAAAAGTTCGGCACATCAAAGATTGCGATATCTCCTTTTTTTCCGCTCTCTAATGATCCAATTTCCCTTCCCCTGTCAATGGCATGGGCGGCATTTATGGTCGCTGCTGTAATCACCTCGGCAGGGGACATCCCCATTTTCAGGCAGCCAAGATTCATGATGAAAGGAAGCGATACAGTGGGAGAGGATCCCGGATTGAAATCAGTTGAAAGTGCTACCGGCACACCACCATCTATCATTCCTCTCGCATTTGCAAACTCTGCCATTAAAAAATAAGCAGTGCCTGGAAGAAGGACGCCGATTACCCCTTCTTCAGCCATCCTTTTAATGCCTGCCGGGGATGCTTTCAGCAGGTGGTCGGCACTGATTGCCCCGATGTCTGCAGCCAATTCCGCTCCACCATATGATTCTATTTCATCAGCGTGTATTTTTGCTTTTAACCCAAGCATCTGCCCCGCTTCTAAAATTCTTCTCGACTGCTCCGGGGTGAACACTCCACGTTCACAGAAGACGTCATTGAATTCGGCCAGCCTTTCTTCAGCGACCTTCGGAAGGAGTTCCTCGATCACTAGACAGACGAAAGCCTCTTCATGCCCCCTGTAGCTTTTTGGTACTGCATGGGCACCCATAAATGTGCTGATTACATCAACAGGGTGCTTTTCCTGGAGCATGGCGGCCACCTGCAGCTGCTTTCTTTCGGTTTCCCAGTCCATTCCATAACCGCTCTTTGCTTCAAGTGTTGTGACACCATGGAGCAGGAATTCATCCAGTCTGCCGGCAGCAGCGCTGTACAGCTCTTCAAAGGTGGCCTTCCTGGTTTGTTCTGCCGTGGAGTGGATTCCCCCTCCCGCATTCAGGATTTCCATATAGGTGGCACCGCCGATCCTCATATTGAACTCTTCCTCTCTGGAACCCGCATGGACCAGATGGGTATGCGGATCGACCAGACCAGGCATGACAAGTTTTCCGGAGGCATCGAGGACTTCGGCATCTTCAGGTATCTTGTGGATAGCCTCAAGGACTTCCTCATTGCTTCCCGCAAGCTGAATAATCCCGTCTTGTATCCATATAGAACCTCCTTCAACCAAGCCTATCCGGGACATCTCGGAACCTGTCAGCGGGGCGCCGGAGCTGCCTGCAAGTGTTATGAGCTGGGCTGCATTCTTGACGATGAGTGTATGTGTCATCAGCCCTTTCCTCCATCCTCAGCCTTTTTCAGCATAGGCATTTTAATTCCTTTTTCTTTGGCAGTGTATATGGCTGCCTCGTATCCTGCATCTGCATGCCGTACGACCCCCATCCCCGGATCTGAAGTCAGCACCCTGCTGAGCCTCACTCCTGCTTCCGGGGTGCCATCTGCAACTATAACCATGCCGGCATGAAGTGAATACCCCATCCCCACACCACCGCCATGGTGCACAGACACCCAGCTTGCCCCCCCCACTGCGTTGATAAGGGCATTGAGTATCGGCCAATCTGCCACTGCATCACTTCCGTCCTTCATCGCCTCCGTTTCCCTGTTCGGTGATGCCACTGAACCTGCATCCAGATGGTCCCTGCCTATTACAACCGGCGCACTCACCTTCCCTGAAGCCACGAGATCATTGATAATCATGCCCAGTTTCTCTCTGTCACCATACCCCAGCCAGCATATCCGGGCAGGCAACCCCTGGAAGGCTATTTTTTTCGAGGCCATCCTGATCCAGTGGCAAAGGTGTGCATCATGGGCAAATTCCTTCAGTACGGCCTCATCGATTATCCTGATATCTTCAGGATTCCCCGAGAGGGCCGCCCAACGGAAAGGACCTTTGCCTTCACAGAAAAGCGGCCTTATATAGGCGGGTACAAACCCCGGGAAACTGAAGGCTTCAAGTACTCCTTCGTCCTTTGCCGCCTGCCTGATATTGTTGCCGTAGTCGAAGACGACAGCTCCCATTTTCTTCATCGCAAGCATCGCCTCTACATGCACCGCCATGCTTTTTTTCGATCTCCTGACGTATTCTTCAGGGTCAAGCTCCCTGAGGGAAGCTGCTTCACCCACTGAGAGGCCGATAGGGATATAACCGTTCAGCGGATCATGTGCTGATGTCTGGTCTGTCAGGATGTCAGGTATGAATCCCAGGGCTGCCATACGCGGCAGGATTTCTGCTGCATTCCCTAATAACCCGATGGAAAGGGCCTTTCCCTCCTTTTTTGCTGCCAGAGCCATGGCCACCGCCTCTTCGGCATCGGAAGCTTTTGTATCCAGATAGGCTGTTTCAATCCGGCGGTCTATTCTGGTTTCATCTGCCTCGATCGCAAGGCATACTCCTTCATTCATCGTGACCGCCAGGGGCTGAGCACCTCCCATCCCGCCAAGGCCAGCCGTCAATGTAATCGTGTGTTTCAGAGTACCGCCAAAGTTCTGGCGCGCAGCTTCCGCAAATGTCTCATAGGTTCCCTGGATAATCCCCTGGCTCCCTATATAAATCCAGCTTCCGGCCGTCATCTGGCCATACATCATCAGGCCTTTTTTATCAAGCTCATGGAAATGCTCCCAGTCTGCCCATGCCGGGACAAGATTGGAATTAGCCAGCAGGACGCGGGGGGCATCATTGTGGGTCCTGAAGACAGCCACCGGCTTTCCGGACTGAATCAATAAGGTTTCATCATTTTCAAGATTCTTCAGCGTCTGAACAATGGCATCATAACTCTCCCAATTCCTCGCAGCTTTGCCGATACCTCCGTAAACGACCAATTCTGATGGCCGTTCGGCCACTTCCTCATCCAGATTATTCATAAGCATCCGAATCGCGGCCTCCTGAATCCAGCCTTTTGCCTCGAGTTCATTCCCTCTTCCGGCCCTGATCTTTCTTTCAACTGCAGCATGATTTTCCATGATTATTCCTCCCTATTCTTTTACTAATCAATAAACTTCCGTTTTCATGTAAACCTGGAAGTCCGTCTCCCTCAGCCATGCTGACAGCCTTTCAATGTCCTTTGCAAAATGGCGGTCTTTTATTATTGATGGAACGATTTGTCTTGCTTCATCCCAGATCAGGCCCGTTCGTTTAGCCATTTTGGCTCGTCCTCTGTATTCAGCAGCCTGCATGGCGCAGATCAGTTCTATGGTAATAACATTCCTTGCATTCTGGATGATTCCGTAGGCATGCCGGGCAGCTATAGTCCCCATGCTCACATGATCCTCCTGATTGGCTGATGAGGGGATAGAATCAACACTTGCCGGGTGGGCCAGTGTTTTATTTTCCGAGACAAGAGAGGCGGCCGCGTACTGCATGATCATCGCCCCCGACTGAAGTCCCGGCTGAGGGCTTAAAAACGGCGGCAGGTCGCTCAGGTGCGGATTCACAAGCCTTTCAACCCTCCGTTCTGATATATTGGCCAATTCAGCCACTCCGATCTTCAAAAAATCCATGGCAAAGGCAATGGGCTGACCATGAAAATTCCCGCCGGAAATGACTTTATTTCCATCATCGAATATCAGGGGATTGTCTGTGGCTGCATTCATTTCAATCTCCAGCTTTTCTTTTACATAATCCAGCACCTGCCAGGACGCACCGTGAACCTGTGGGATGCATCTTAGAGAATAGGCATCCTGCACTCTAGCTTCACCCTGCCTTGTAGTGAGTCCGCTTCCCGAGAGCCAGGCATTCATCCGCTCGGCCACCGCGGTCTGCTGTGGATATCCCCTGGCCAGGTGGACGTCTGGATCAAACGCATCAATAATACCCTGGAGGCCTTCAAATGTGATTGACGCTATAGCTTCTGACTGTATGGCCAGGCTCTCGGCTTCCAGATAGGCAATCGCTCCCATCGCCGTCATTGCCTGTGTCCCGTTGATGAGGGCAAGCCCTTCCTTCGCCTTAAGCTCAATAGGCGGGATGCCTTCCCCTGCCAGTGCAATGCCGGCTGGCACTACTTCGTTCTTATAAAAGACCTCTCCTTCCCCCATCAGAACCATGGCAAGATGCGACAGCGGCGCGAGGTCTCCGCTTGCCCCGAGTGATCCCTGCTGGGGGATAACCGGCGAAATTTCCAGATTCACCAGCTGGATCAGCCTCTCGATCACCACCGGCCTGACCCCTGAATATCCCTTCAGGAGGGCGTTTGCCCGAAGAAGGAGCATCGCCCTTGATACAGGCTCCGGAAAAGGCTCACCAACTCCGCAGGCATGTGAAAAAATCAGGTTCACCTGCAGCTCATTCACATCCGAACTGTCAATAAGCATGTCACTGAACTTTCCAAACCCTGTATTGATGCCATAGACAACTTTTTTATCTGCAACAATCAATTCAACTGCCTTTCGGCTTTCCGCCGCCCTATTAAGCGCTTCAGCCGAGGCGCATGCTTTTTCTTTATGAATCACAACCTGCTTCACTTGTTCCAGTGTCAGTGTTTCGCCGTTCAAAATAACCATAAAACTTCTCTCCTTTAACAAAATAAAGGGACTGTACCACAATAAAGTGGTACAGTCCCCTTTTGTCTAATAACTATGGACTGATATTAAATATGATTGATTCCAAGTCCTACTGTTTCATGCTCAAACCCTTTTACCGGGGCCCCTATCGTGCCATAAAGAGCAACCGCAATCCACTCCCCTTCTTCATGGTTCGGGAACGGACGGCCCCTTAGTACTGCAAACTGAAGGCCGACTGTCCTAAGCAGCTCGCCTATCTGCGCCTGTCCCCGCGTAATTCCGTGAACGGCTTCAATGGAACTGTGATATAAAGAATGGACCTCCCGGTAAAGAGACCCATCGATGATGCCGCTCCTTTTGGATGCGGTTTCAATGGCTGCGACGATCTTATGGGTTTCCATCGAACCTACGCGTCCTTTGCAGGATGCATAGCCTTCTCCGGTTAGTGTTTGCATGACCTTTTCTTCTTCCTGTTCATGAATGGCTGCCAAAAGGATGGCATTCAAGCCGATTCGATTGCGTTTTATTTGAAGCATATGTGCCTCTTTCCAATTAAATGAATTTTCTAAATTAACTAATAACTAGTTACAGTGTATAGTTCTATATTTTGTCCTGTCAATTGTTTTTGGTAAAAATCGAAAAACCCCCTTCTAATACAGATGCACAGAAGGGGGTTTTTGCTTATCGTTCTACATTGAAGTATCTTGCTTCCGGATGGGACACAACAAATGCGGAGACAGACGCCTCAGGCTCCATCATGAAGCCATCTGTAAGGTTTATACCGATTTCCTCGGGACGGAGCAGCCTGAAGAGCTTTTCCTGGTCTTCGAGATTCGGACAGGCTGGATAGCCAAAGGAATATCGCTGTCCTCTATACTTGGCAGAAAACCGCTCCTTCATTGTCATATCTATGGAATCCGGTATGCCCCAGGCATCCCTCATGATATGATGCATCCTTTCAGCAAACCCCTCTGCCGTCTCAAGCGCCACCGCCTGTATCGCATGGCTTTTCAGGAAGTCTCCCTGGTCTTTCCAGCTGGCGGCCAGCCTCCGGATGTCTTTTCCGGCAGAGACCACAAACAAACCGATATAATCCATTTCACCAGAGTCCACGCTCTTAACATAATCTGCAAGACAAAGGTAAGGTGCTGACTGCTGCCGCGGAAAATCAAGCACTTCAAGAATCTCCCCCGGATTATCGCCATTATAAATATACACCTTATTCCCTTCGCTCTGGGCCGGATAAAAACGGTAGATTCCATTTACCGAATATTCCTCGCTGTTCATCAGCCCGCCCAGCAGAGAATCAACCAGGTCATTCAGAAAGACTGCTTTCTCATCATTTTTCTGGATCAGCTCCTGGACTTTCCCTTTCAATCCGAGATGATGGCCAATCAGCATCTGCTTATTGATATAAGGTACAATCTGCTGAAGAGGATAGTCTTTCAGTACATGTCGATTAAGATCACGAGGTCTCTTTACTTCGAAATCCCTGGAGACCTCTGACCTTTGAGGCACCTTTACTTTTGTTTCGAGCACAGCAGCTGTCTGGGCAGAAGCATTTTGTTTACGCTTTTCATTCACCTGGAAAATGAGCTGATCCCTCTTTTCAGCATCATGCAGCGAATTTGCCAGGCTCAATCCGTCCATGGCATCTTTGGCATACAGCACTGCGCCATTGTATTCAGGGGCGATCTTATTGTCGGTGAACTTTCTGGATAGGGCCGCGCCGCCCACCATGATTGGCAGGTCGATGTTTGATTGTTTAAGATCCTGTGCCGTCAGCACCATCTGCTGTGCGGACTTGACAAGGAGGCCTGACAGGCCGATCACTGTTGGTGAATGGGCTCTTACAGCCTCGATAATCTGCTGGGACGTCACTTTTATTCCAAGATCGACCACATCGAAGCCATTATTGGTCAGGATGATATCGACCAGATTTTTGCCAATATCATGTACATCCCCCTTGACTGTCGCAAGCAGCACCTTCCCTTTCGCACTGCTTTCCTCCGACTTCTCCATAAAAGGCTCAAGATAGGCAACCGCATGCTTCATGGCCTCTGCGCTCTGAAGTACTTCAGCTACAATCAGCTGATTGTCATTGAACAGCCTGCCTACCTCTGCCATGCCTTTCATCAGCGGGCCGTTGATGACAGCCAGCGGTTGATCCCCGCGTGAAAGCACCAGTTCAAGATCTTCTATCAGCCCCTGCTTTGTTCCTTCAATGATATATTCGGCAAGTCTCTCGTCTACTGGCAGCTGTTCCTTTGTTTCCTTTTTCTCTGCCTTCTTGTCACGATAAAAATCAGTAAAGACCTGCAATGTTTCTTTTGATGTATTAAATAGCAGCTCTTCTGCCAGCTGAATTTCTTCCTGGGGGATACTCGCAAACCTCTCAAGCTTCTCAGTGTTCACAATGGCATAGTCAAGTCCCGCTTTGGTGCAGTGGTAAAGGAACACTGCATTGAGTATTTCCCTGCCCCTTGGCGGAAGTCCGAAGGAAACATTGCTGATTCCAAGTATGGTCAGTGTTTCCGGAAATGCTTCCTTTATCTCTCTGATGCCCTTGACAGTCTCTGCTGCCGAGCCGATATACTGCTCGTCTCCTGTGCCGACAGGGAAAACAAGCGGATCAAAGATAATGTCGGATGGCTGCAAATTGTATTTATTGACGAGCAGGTCCAGGGAGCGGCCTGCAATCTCAACCTTTCGCCCGGCATCCACAGCCATGCCTGTCTCATCGATGGTGCCTACGACCACTGCAGATCCGTATTTTTGAATCAAAGGGACCACACTTGCGAACCGTTCTTCGCCGTCCTCGAGATTGATGGAGTTTATGATTCCCTTCCCCTGCGAATGCTTCAAGGCCGTCTCGATAACAGCCTCATCTGTAGAATCGATGACGAGCGGCACCTTTACTTTTTTTACCACTTCCTGGACAAAGAACTCCATGTCGGATATTTCGTCCCCGTCTGGATCAGCGAGGCAGATGTCAATAACATGCGCACCTTTTTTCACCTGCGCCCTGGCAATTTCCGATGCTTCCTCATAATGCCGGCCGCGGATAAGCTCCTTAAATTTCCTGGACCCGATTACATTTGTTCTTTCACCGACAAATAGGGGTCTCATCGATTCATCATAAATGAGCGGCTCAATGCCTGAGATTCCATGTCCCTGTCCCCTCGGCCCGATTGTCCGGGGCTTAATGTCCCTTAACGCTTCACGCATGGCCCGGATATGTGCCGGTGTTGTCCCGCAGCAGCCGCCGGCAATATTGATCCAGCCCTTTTCTGCAAACTGCTTCATCTTCCCTGCAAGGGACTCCGGTGATTCATGGTAATGGCCATCTTCATCGGGCAGCCCTGCATTTGGATAACAGCTCACTGCCGCATCCGATATCCCAGACAGGCTGCGGATATGATCTGTCATAAACTCCGGGCCAGTGGCGCAGTTCAGCCCAATGGCAGCTGGCTTCATGTGTTCACTGGATAAATAGAATGCTTCGATCGACTGGCCGGCAAGAGTAGTTCCCATCGGTTCAATGGTTCCTGAAAGGATGATCGGGATCTCCCTGCCGCAGGAATTAAATGCTCGCTTGATTCCTGAATAGGCCGCCTTCACATTCAGCATGTCCTGTGACGTTTCCACAAGGAGAAGATCGCTTCCCCCATCGATCAGCCCCCTTGCCTGCTCCTCATATGAATCAGCCAATTTCTCGAAGGTGGTCCCTCCGGTCACAGACAAGGTCTTTGTTGTCGGTCCCATTGAACCGGCTACATAACGCGGCCAGCCCGGTTCCGAATACGCTTCGGCCGCTTCCTTTGCAATTTTGGCAGATAGAACGTTCAGTTCATAGGCCCTTGCCCCCAGATTATATTCATCGAGGACGATGCTGGCTGCCCCAAACGTGTTTGTTTCAATGATATCAGCCCCGGCTTCCAGATAATCCAGGTGAATCTGCTTAATCAAGCCTGGTGCTGTAAAAGACAGGTATTCATTGCAGCCCTCATATTCCTCCCCGCCAAAGTCTTCCGCAGAAAGGCCGGCATCCTGGATCATCGTTCCCATTGCACCGTCAAGGATTAGTATTCTTTCCTTTAGTGAGTTCCTTACATCTTTATTCATATACTGTCACCTCTGTTTTTCTAGCTGCATCAAGCCTGCGGATATGCCTGGTAAGACCGGCTGTCATATCGTAGCGTAAAAATGGTGTTATTAAATAAATCCCATTGAAACGTTCCATCGCCTTCTCAACAAGAGCCCTGGCTATCGCTTCTCCTTCCCTGGCCGCCTGGACCGGGTCATTGCCGGCGCTAGACATGGCTTTCCTCACTGAATCAGGAAGTGATATCCCAGGAACCTCATGATGGATGAATTCTGCATTCCTTGAACTCGTAAGCGGCATGATTCCGATGAATACCGGGGTATCCAGATGCTTGACCGCCTGATATACTTCCTCAATCTGCTCCTCAGAATAGATGGGCTGTGTCAGGAAGCTTTGGGCACCGAAGGAAATTTTCTTTTCCATCCTCTCCACCGCTTTATGAAGATAGCGGACGTTTGGATTAAAGGCTGCAGATATCTTGAAATTGGTTTTCTGGCCGAGCGGCTGCCCGGAATAGGACAGCCCTTCGTTGAATTGCTTGATCAGTGCTATCAGGTCAAAGGACGACACATCATAAACCGAGGTAGCCCCCGGAAAGTCCCCGATCTTCGAAGGATCTCCAGTGACCACAAGCACTTCATTCAACCCAAGCGTCGATAATCCCATCAAATGAGACTGCAGCCCGATTAAGTTGTGATCCCTGCATGTGATGTGGATAAGCGGGTTAATCCCGCTCCGTTCTTTAAGCATGGTTCCGAGCGAGATATTGCTTACTCTCGGGGTTGCCAGCGAATTATCAGCCAGGGTGACAGAGTCTGCACCCGCATCCCGGAGACATTCTGCTCCTTCTATGAATTTGGATACGCCAAGCTTTTTGGGAGGATCCAGTTCTACAAGCAGCGTCCTTTTGGCGGCTGCCTTTTGTGCAAGGGAAGGTTCATTGGAGGAGGATGTTCTCTCCAGGACTTCCACCCTCCTTACTTTAAGTTCCTTTTCAAAGACCGGGGGCAGCCCCTGGAGCGCCTTTCTGACACTCTCTATATGGAGAGGCGTTGTTCCGCAGCAGCCTCCTATGATTCTGGCACCCTGCTTCCTAAGTTCAAGGGCCTGCTGGCCAAAATACTCAGGATTCGCCTGGTATACTAATCTCCCATCCTCAAAATCCGGCAGGCTTGCATTTGGATAAACCGCAAGAGCCGCTTTTTCAGGGATGGGTGTCTCCTCAAGCGACCGGAGCATATGGTGAGGGCCCAGCCTGCAGTTCACTCCGACCGCATCCGCTCCCTCCGATTCAAGGCGCAGCAGAGCTTCACCGAGCTGCATCCCATTTTGCAGAAACCCAATCTCATGCAGTGAAACATTGGAGATGATGGGCAGTGAAGTCTCCCTCCTTGCCAGCTTCAGGACAGAATCCAGTTCCTCAAAATCGTAATATGTTTCTAGCAGGATCCCGTCAGGATCTTCCATCAAAAGGCTGTATAGCTGTTCGCGGAAGCTCCGTTTGATTTCTTCAATGCTTAAATCTGATTTGCGGAAGCTTCTCTGGGCACCGATTGTACCAAATACAAACTGTCCGTCCCCTGCAGCTCTTTTTGCGATCTGCAGGCCCTTCCTGTTAATTCCCGCCACTTCATCCTCCAGGCCGTACCGTTTCAATTTAAAATAGTTTGCACCATATGTATTGGACTGCAGGATGTCAGCCCCGGCAGCTGCATAGGCAGTGTGGATTTTTTCTACCTGCTCAGGATTCAGCAGGTTCAGCTCCTCATAACAGACATCTATCCCGTGTGAATAGAGAAGCGTGCCCATAGCCCCTTCGCCGATCAATATCTTATTCTGCAGTTCTTCTCTGAAATTCAATATATAAGCCCCCATTCAAGGTGGAGATGCCATTTAAAAAAATAAAAAAACCTTCTGTAAGAAGAAGGCTTTTCACCAAGGCATCTCCTTATCTTCCAAGCTGTAAGCTTGCTGGATTTAGCACCATGCCTTCCGGCTGGTTGCTGAGGTTTCGCCGGGCCAGTCCCTCCGCCTCTCTGGATAAGATTCAATTTTAGCGGCAGCTGGCCATGGCTCCCTGCCTTAAATCTATGTTTTACTACAAAGGTTTGCATTTTTCAAAAAATTATTTATTTAAATTTACACGATAGAAAAGAAGATAGCAAGGAATTATGGAAAATTCGTTCATTATTTCTTAGAAGGTTTGATAATGGCAGGCGCAGGTAATTTTCCATCATCACTGTAATAATCCGGGACTTCCCCGGGGATAAAAATGCCTCCAAGGCTTATCTCCTGCTCAACCAGCATTTTTTCAGAATAAGAAGGAATAACAATCTGGACATTGATTTTAAAAAGGGCAAAAAGCTCAAGATATGTATTATTGATGCCGGCATCCGTAAATTTCGTCTTGAAATCCGGTTCTACATTGCCAATGAGGCTCATCTTGACCGGTATTTTGGGCCCCATATTTGCCAGCAGGGAATTATGTGTCACAACTCCAAGCGGAATATGGTAAACCAGGGACTTGAATTTATCTGAATCCACTTTATTCTTACTGTCCTTTTCATAAAACTGCTGATCTTCATTGATTCCAAGCTTCCTCTGGATATCCTTCGTTGCCTGGGACCGGATGCTGTTATATATTTTTGGGTTGAAGCTGAAGGCAGGTGTATTGCCGTCTTTTTTAAAATGAACGATGATTAAATCTTCCATATCATGCTCAGAAATATTTTCATCCATAGATTCATTGATGACCTCGGAAGAAACCCTTTTGATTTCACTCTTGGCAATATTGATGATAATCGGTTCAATCGCACGATCTATGATAACGACCGAAAAGAGACAGGACAGGATAAAAAGAATGAAGGAATACAGAAAAACAAGCCGGGCAGGAAGAGGTCCCTTGAATGGAGAAAGACTTGACCGGTACTTTTTTCTAAACATAAAAAAACCCCCTTCACCAATATATATGCCAGTACAAGGGACACTATATCAGCGGGTCAGGAGTTTTTATTTTACGGACAGGTATCAACAGCCTGTCCTTCGCAGGAGACGCTTCTGCCAATCCCTGGAGAGACCTTCAGCCTCAAGGACTGCCTTCGCTCCCTCCAGCCCATCCTTTTTGTTCAGAATTACCTGGCTGGCGTAGAGAACAGATATTTTTTCCTGTTTTCTCTCGACCAGCACTATTTCATCGCCCTTATCAAGGACACCTTCCTGGAGCACTCTTGCGAAATATCCGGTATAGGCAGTCTCCATCAGCTTTTTTAGAAAAGATGGCTCTCCATTCTGCATGGAAATAGTCGCACAGGGTATCCTTCCTTCTGTAATCTGGAAAATGCAGGTGCCTGCTGAATAAACATCGCCAATAAATACATTTTCTTCAAGCATCCCGGTAACTGAGGCATTTTCCCCAAAGGCAGGAAGAGATAACTCCCTGCCGAAGGTTTCATTCCAGAATCGGTAATGTTCTAAAGGGTACAAACATAAAGCACGGTCGGGTCCTCCATGATGTTTTAAATCTGCCTGTTCATCCCCGGCCATGCCGCCAAAGCCCAGGGCTGCCCGTTCTGCAGGGAGCTTGGCGATAGCTGTCTTCATAATCCTGTTTCCATAATTCCGCAGCTGTGCCCGGCCGGCATGCAGGGTAACTATTTTTCTCAAAGAGGCTCCCTCCTTTTAGTCTGTGAAAATACCACGAGAGTCTTGGTCATCTCACGCTTGTACTATACATAACCCTATGTTACACTAAATTCACAATATATAGTTTGATTTTTCAGACAACAGACTATATATTGATGAAGGTTCACCGCTCCTTGAGAGCGGTATTTTTATTTCAAGCAAAATCTGCCTGCTTCTAAGGGATTCCTTACAGGAGATCGTTTAGGACAGCAGGCAGTTCTTCCTTACTTTTCTGCCCCGGCAGGTTCCTGCACAGGAGCCAGGACTGCGGTCAGATCCTCAATCAAATCTTCGGCGTTTTCAATTCCAACAGACAGCCTTAAGAGCTTGTCCGTTATGCCCCTTGCATCCCTGATTTCCCGGGGGATATCAGCATGAGTCTGGGTGGCAGGATAAGTGATCAGGCTTTCAACTCCTCCCAGGCTTTCTGCAAAACTGATAACCTTTAAGTTTTCCAGAATATGCGGCACAAGCTCCATATTTTTGACGGTAAAGGAGAGCATCGCTCCGAACCCCTCAGCCTGCCTCCGTGACAATTCATATTGCGGATGATCCTCTAGACCTGGATAATAAACAGTCTCAATGCTCGGATGTGCGTTTAGAACTTCGGCAATTCTGGCGGCATTTGCCTGCTGTCTGTCCAGGCGGATTCCAAGCGTTTTCATGCCGCGCAGGATAAGCCATGAATCCTGCGGTCCAAGTATGGCCCCTGCCCCATTATGAATCTTTGCCATCTTCAGCGACAATTCTTCGTGAGCAGTTACAACCAGCCCGGCCACCGCATCGTTATGGCCGCCAAGATATTTGGTCGCGCTGTGCATGACAATGTCTGCGCCAAATTTGATCGGCCGCTGCAGATACGGAGTCATAAACGTGTTATCCACGACTGATAGAATTCCCTTCTCTTTCGCAAATGACAAGGCGGCCTTAAGGTCCGTGACTTTCATTAATGGATTGGTGGGAGTCTCGATGAACAGACCCTTTGTATTTTCTTTGACCGCCGAGGTGATTGCCTCTATCGAAGATGTATCCACATATGTGGCCGTAATTCCATAATGGGAGAAAACCTCTTCAAGGATACGATATGTACCTCCATATAAATCATCTGAAACGACCAGGTGGTCATTAGGCTTGAAGAGCAGCAGGATGGAAGTGATGGCAGCCATTCCGGAAGCGAAGGCAAATCCCTTATCACCCTTCTCAAGTGCTGCAATTGCTTCTTCAAGAGCCGTTCTTGTGGGATTGGCTGTCCTTGAATAATCATAGCCTGTGCTCTGACCAAGGGCAGGGTGGCTGAAAGTCGCACTTTGATAGATAGGGGTGCTTATGGATCCGGTAGATGGATCCCGGTACATTCCTGATTGTACCAGGAGAGTTTCAATTTTCATGTCGTCATCTCTCTTTCATGAATTTTTCTCGATGTTCTTGGCATGCAAAAAAGCGTCCTCCGAGGAAGAACGCTAAATCAGTATCAGCTTTCTCTCATCGGCTAAATAAACCAATTTACTGGCATTAGCACCGTTCAAGTTCTGCTTGATGGTTGCCGGGCTTCATCGGGCCAGTCCCTCCGCCGCTCTGGATAAGAGTCCATATTCAATTCACGCCTTGTCGTAGATAATAACTCTTCACATCGTAGTTGTCAATATTTTTAAAATAGTTGGACATCCACTCTTTTTGCCCTGTCTTAGCCGAACGTGCACTGATTCAAAGAGGCTTAAGACCAAAAAGCAGTTGTGGTGAAAGGGAATGGTCTTAAGAAGATCTTATGACCAAAAAGTGCCTTTGGAGAACGAAAAATGGTCTTAAAATTTTTCTTATGACCCAAAAGTGCTTTCGGAGAATGAAAAGGGGTCTTAAAAAATTTTTCATGACCCAAAAGTGCCTTCGGAGAACGAAAAGGGGTCTTAAAACATTTCTTATGACCCAAAAGTACTTTCGGCGGCAGAAAAGGGGTCAGAGTGTGCCTCATTCTGCTTTTGATTTCTTTTTGATTTGAAAGGCACCGTTCTCCGCTTCTGGGTTTCTGCCCCGTTTGACTTCCTGCCGGTATTCGTAGTATCTGAGACCGACGGCGCATACTGTCAGCCATACTCCTCCCGCAGCAAAGCCTGCAAGTACATCACTCGGATAATGAACCCCGAGGTAGACCCTGCTGATTCCAATGAACAGGATGACAAGGCCGAGCAATGCAGCCCCAATCCATTTAAGCAGCCGGCTGTGAAGCATTTTTAGCAGAATGATTGCAATTGATCCATAAAAAATAAAGGACCCCATGGAATGGCCGCTCGGAAAGCTGAAGCCGTGTTCCTGGATCAATGGCAAATAACTCGGCCTGTCCCTCCTGAATAAAAGCTTCAGATAATAGTTAAATAACGCGCCGATGCCTGATGAAATCATCAGATAAACAGCATAGCGCGGATGCTTTTTATAGATCAGAACCGCACATCCCGCCACGACAGCGGCACTCAGGAATGCAACAGAACCGAAGAAGGTCAGAACTTCCATGACGGCTGTCAGCCTGTCGGAGATATTCCCCTGAATAAAGCTGATAAATCTCTGGTCAAACCGATCCAGCTCCTGCTCCCTTAATTCCTCGCTCAATTTCAAAAAAACGGTCGAGCAGCCCAGTAGCATAAAGGCGGCAAAAAAGAAATAAAGGATATTGGCTTTTGTTAATAAAGAATTTTTATGTTCGTTCATTATGTCAACCCCTGAAAGTCAGCTTTTAACCATATCTTCATATACCTTTAACACGACACTCCTTAAACGTAAACTTTATAAACCTGATTTACCGGTAAAAAAAGGAATGCTCTAATAAGCATTCCTTCCCCACTGCCGCTTGCCGTACAATCAGCAGCCATTATTAAGCTTTCTTCTTTTCCTTTGAAGCTGCAGCACGCTTCTTGCGGGGAGCAGCCTTTTTTGCTCCTCCGCCTTTTGTTTTATCAATGGAAGCCTGCAGGGCAGCCATCAGATCCATCACATTGGATTCAGGCACATCCCTTTCTTTTGGAGTGACTGTTTTGCCGTTCTTTTTGCTTTCAATCAGCTCCATCAGTGCTGTACGATAGTCGTCATGATATTTCCCCGGTTCAAATTCTGTAGTCAGCTGATCGATAAGCATGATTGCAGTGTCCAGTTCTTTCTTCGTGATATTTTCTTCTGCCGGTACATTCGGCACATCATTGGCAGCCCGCACTTCATCCGGGAAGTATATGGTTTCCATAAGCAGTGTATTTTCAAAAACCCTAACAACGGCAAGCTGTTCTTTTGACCTGATGATGATTTTGGCGATACCTACCTTCTGTGATTCCTGGAGCGCCTTTCTAAGCAGTGTATATGCTTTTCCCCCGCCATCTCCTGGTGACAAATAATAACTTCGAAGAAAATAAATGGGGTCAATTTCTTCCATCCTGACAAAATCCACAATTTCAACTGCTTTTGTTTCATTGGCCTTTTTGAGTTTTTCCAGCTCCTCATCTTCAATGACTACAAACTTTCCCTTTGTATATTCATAGGCTTTGACGAGGTCATCCTTGCCCACTTCTTTTTCGCAGACCGGGCAGACCTTTTCATATTTGATGGGGGTATGGCACTCCTTATGGAGTGTACGCAAGGATATATCTTTATCTTCTGTGGCTGAATGAAGTCTGATGGGTATATTTACAAGGCCGAAGCTGATGCTTCCCTTCCAGATAGTGTGCATACTTTTTCACCTGCATATAATTTTTCCTTATTATGATCCTGGCATCACGAAAACATGACAGACAGATCTTGGAATGATTTTTTTTGAATGGCCGGCTAAGAATAAGTACATAAAAATGGACTGCCAGAAAATAGCGAGAAGATTATTTGAAGAAGGTGATCGGTTTGAAACCTATGCTGCTGACTCCGGCTGCCGAGCCTCCTGCAGCCGGTCCTTGGTTTTACGAGGTGAAATACGATGGCTTTCGTGCGCTGCTGGATATTGATTCTGAAAATATAAAATTGACCAGCAGAAACGGAAAGCCGCTCCTCCCCCAGTTCCCTGAGATTGAGCGGTTCATCCTGGAACATATGACTATATTGCAAACCTTCCTTCCTTTGACTCTGGATGCTGAACTCGTTTGGCTGGAAAATCCGCTGAAAGCTGATTTTGAAAGCATCCAGCTGCGCGGCAGGATACGCACGAAAAACAAAATTGAAAGCAGTTCCCTTGTATCCCCTTGCCGGCTCCTGGCATTTGATGTTCTTAAAGAGGCCGGGAAAGACCTTTCCTCCCTACCTTTCAAACAGCGGAAAGAAAGGCTTCAACATATATTCAGCGCATTGGCCTGGCCGATGTCACCTGATCCTTTGAGCCAGCAATCGATCCAATATGTGCCAGCCGCGGCTAAACCGCAAGAACTCTGGGACAAAATTATCCTCCATGACGGGGAAGGCATGATTGCAAAACACGGAGACAGCCGTTATCTGCCAGGGAAACGCAGCTCCCAATGGCTTAAGATTAAAAATAAAAAGACGGCTTCCTGTTTTATCCTGTCTTATCATAAAACGAGCGGCTATTTTAGGCTGGGATTATACAAAGGACACGAAATCGTTCCCATAGGCATCGTGAAGGACGGTTTTACCAAGGATGAGAGGCAGACACTGGCTTCCATTGTAAAGAACAACTGCACCAAAGAAGACAAAGAGTTTTATTACATCGACCCATCCATATGTATAGCGGTGAAGTATCTTCATTTGTATGAAAAGGAGCTGCGGGAGCCCCACTTTGATTCATTTCTTTTAAATGTTACACCTGAGGATTGCACTTGGGAGGATTTCATCCGGCAGTCCTATCGCTTTCCCGAAAAGATTAATGTATCAAATCCAGAAAAGCTGCTGTGGGACAGTTCTGCCCTCGCATGCTCCAAGCAGGAGCTGCTGGGGTATCTTCAGGCTGTCTCCTCCTGGTTTCTTTCATTCAGCAAGAATAAACCTCTGACTGTTATCCGTTATCCCGATGGTATATTGGGAGAGAGGTTTTTCCAAAAGAACTGTCCTGATTATGCTCCTGGTTTCGTCAAGACCTTCGAGGAAGGCAATATTGACTATATCATCTGCGATAAGCTTGAGACCCTGCTCTGGCTTGGCAATATGGCTTCGATTGAATTCCACCTGCCCTTTCAGGAAGCAGGAAAGAAGCTGCCTGAAGACCTTGTCCTGGATCTCGACCCGTCTTCTCCAGAGCAGCTGCCGCTCGCGGTTAAGGCAGCTGCGGAAATTAAACGGATCCTGGACACCCTGAAGCTCACCGCGTTTATAAAAACATCCGGCAACAGGGGCCTGCAGCTGCATATTCCGCTGCAAAGGGATACATACACCTATAAAGATACCAGGCTGTTTACTGATTTTCTTGGAAGGCTGCTGACAGATCTCCATCCTGGAGAATTCACGGTCGAGAGGATGAAAAAACAAAGGGAGAACAGACTGTATTTAGACTTCGTGCAGCACGCCCCAGGCAAGACCATCATCGGTCCTTATTCGCCCCGTGCAAATTACTTCGGCGGTGTGGCAGCGCCTTTATACTGGGATGAAGTTGGAGATGATCTTGAGCTCAGCCGCTATACTGTTAAAACTGTCCCTGAAAGGCTTCGGAGGGAGGGATGCCCTTTCAGAGGATATGAGGAAGCAAGGGAAGGACAGCCCTTCCAGGAAATCATCCAGTTTTTAAAATCAGGAGGAAAGCTATAAAACAGGAGGCTGCCCAACTCCTGTTTCATTCATTGAAAGCTGCAAGATAGTCACTCACTTCATCCTGCAGTTTCAGATATAATTCCTTTTCATTAGAGTATTCTTCTTTGTCCTCCAGGTTGAAGGCGGTAAAATCAGCAGTATCGAGGACAATGGACGCCCTGTATTCGTAACTGCCATTTCCGATTAAGTCTATTTTCATATTTCCGGCAGCCTCACGGACCACACATTTTACTTTTCCGCCATTATTATAAACGGTAATCTCACTGCCTGGCTCGTTTCCGGCATGCAGGCAGGTCACGAGGCTCGATGCAGACATTGCAGTCCCGCATGCATTTGTGAAGCCTACTCCCCGCTCAAATGTCCGAACAAAAATTGCATTCTTTTCAAGCGTCCGGACAAAGCTGACATTCACACCATCCGGAAACAGTTCGTTCGGCTTATTAACCTGGACCGCCATCGTTTCTTGTATGCCTGAAGCCAGAATATCGCGGTCCACGATCGCAATGAGATGAGGATTTGGAACAGCCACAGCGGTAAAATATAGATCATCAGAAAGCTGCGGAATTTTTTCATTGAGGAGCACTTCTTTGTCCAGCTTAAGCGGCAGGTCTTCCAATTGAAAAGAAACCGGAGAAATCTCTACCCTGAAAGTAGGAATTCCAGTGAATATGTCTTCCGTCTTCTCCACTTCCAGATCCGCTTTCATCGTCTCGATGACCAATCTGTCACTGCCCAGCTTTTCGCAGGCATAACGTGCGACACAGCGCAGTCCATTTCCGCACATCGATGCCTCAGAACCATCTGAATTAAAAATCCTCATACGTGCATCGCAATGCCGGCTTTCCTGCACGAAGAGAATGCCATCAGCTCCTGCAGCGCTGTCCCTGCTGCACAGCGCGGCTGCAAAATCTGCCCTTTCACTGTCTGTAAAAGGAAGCGCAGCGTCCATTTCATCTATAAGAATAAAATCATTTCCTGAACCATGGCATTTAATCATTTCAATCTTCATTTTGCACATCTCCCTATGAATCACTTTATCTAATCATATTGATTTACTATCCTCTCGGTTAAATACTATTATAAAAGAAAACACTCCCTTAGAAAAGGAAGCGCCGCTATGAAAGTATATTCAACCTGGAAGAATTCTACCTATCTGTTTCATTTCTTTATCGACTCGGTTGCCAGCCTTGATTTACTCGGTCAAGAAAAGGTGGCCCTGGTGGACACGGGGATTTTCACAAAGGACAAAGAACTTTTATGGGAAGGTTCCATCTCTGTGAAACTGAATTCCTTCGGCATCTATCCCTTGCCTGAAGACATCAGCAAAATCCCTCTGCCACAATCCATCTTAAGGATGCTCATCATTGAATTAAGGAGATACATCAAGCCTCAAAAGCAATTTTTATGACTTTATTCATATCCGTCGACAACTAAATCAAGCCTGCCGGAGGCAGGATCAATTACCAGCCCATGGACCGGTATCCCGGCTGGAATCAAAGGATGGTTCTTTATGATGGAAACACTGTGGGCCACATTTTCGGAAACGTCAGTGAATCCTTCCAGCCATTTGTGAAGATCAATTCCGGAATGCTTCAATGTATCCAAGGTTTCCTTCGTAATGCCTCTTTCCTGCATTTTGGCAAGCGTCTTAACCGGATCCATGCCTGACATGCCGCAATCATGGTGGCCGACGACAATAATCTCATCTGCCCCCAGTTCATAAACTGCCACAATCATGGAGCGGACAATCGATCCGAACGGATGGGCAATGACCGCCCCTGCATTCTTGATGACTTTTACATCACCGTTCTTAAAGTTCAGTGCCCGGGGGAGAAGCTCCACGAGTCTCGTGTCCATGCAGCTTAAGACCACGACTTTTTTATCGGGGAATTTATCGGTCTTAAATTCCTCGTATTCCTTTTTTTCCACAAAACTTTCATTATGTACTAAAATATCATTTAATAGCGACATAGTTACCTACCTCTGTATATTATTTTTAGGAATTATACCAATAAATTTGAATAATTAGTAGCAGAATGAATTATCAATTATGCCTGCTGTTACTGATGAGCGCACATATCCCTAAAACGGCTGCCCGCTGGTCATTATCGGCCAACTCCGAAAAGTGGATGACTGGTGTATTAATCCCTTTAAATCGTTCCTGCCAGGGAACGGGGAGAAACCCTTTTTGCATGGTCCCAATTCCTGCCCCTTTCCCATCCTGTGCTTTAAATCCACCCTGCCCTGCATCGAAGGAGACGGCAATCCTCGGGACATTCAAAGGATTGTAGACAGTACCGCGGATCTTCAGCATCGATTGCTTTTGTTCTTCTTTGTATATTCCTGTTATTTCGCCATTTCTATTCCTGATTATCATTGTTTGTGAAAAAAAGCCTTTAACAGTGTAGGTATACAGCTTTCTTCCTTCATTGTCGATCAAGCTGTAATTCTTCCTTAGTAAATCAGTCATGAAACCAGGCACCAGCCAAAGCCCGCTGTTCATATTACAATCCCTGAGCTCTCCTGCAGCACTGCCATCAGAGGAAAACAGCACCAGCCTTAAGGTTGGTGCCGGCAGATAAGAGAAAAGCAGATAACTTTCTGACAGCGGGTTACGTGCTGCAGTTTCAGATATGGATTCTCTGCCCCTGCCAGCCTGGATCATATACTTTGCAAAGAAAAAGCAGCTAAGCACTATGAACGGTCCAACCGCAATCAAAATGTGGAGGTAAATGAAACCGGCCGCATGCAGGCAGCTGAACAAAATTCCCAGTATCAACGAAGCCCACGAAGCACAAAGTTCTGCCCTTGCAGCTTCACGGTAATAATGCTGAATGTTCATATGCAGGCTCCTTTTTATAAAGGCTCTTTTATTAAAATAAATGCCTTTTACGAGCGTTCGATAAGGCATTGAATATGTCTGCTGGCGGCTTTTCACAGGGTTCCAGGCTCCTGATTCTGCTGTGAGCCTTCCAGCTCGGTGCTTTTCCCGCAGAAATGGAGTGCATTCAACCAGTTTGTCGAGAACACCCTTTTAAAATCTTTATTTTTAAATATAGTAGATTCCAGCTGAAATTATGAGTGAAAAGTGGCGGTCTTTGTACTGAGGGATGCTGAGGAATTAAAAAAGGACAAAAAAAAATGGCCAGTAAATCAATAAGGATTTAGAGGCCACCTGCTAACTTTTCATACAGCTACATATCCTTCATGCTTTTTCCGCTTTGACAACCCGCTTACCGCCTTTAGTATAAACATTTTATCCTGTGTTGAAAGCATTCTCCAGCTTCCTGCTTTGATTACCATATTCAAACACTCCTTTACATTACTTAGATTTTATAATGATCCCAGCAGTAAAATTCTGTCTGATTAGTATGTAACCCTTTTATACCGCCTTTTCCCGTAATTGAAACAACAAAAATTCCTACAAATTTTTCAACGACTCCGCCTTAATGCAATGAATGCCGTCATTCCTTGGCCTTCAAACGTACTGGCTGTCGATATCATTCAGTTTTTGAAACGGTGTCAGGCACCTAACACGAGTTCAATCAAACAAAAGGAATCTCCTCTTTATCCCTTCTCTTCCTGTCTTGCAAAATGATTTACCTTACATATTTAAGACCAGGATTATTCACATCCACACATGAATATAAATGTCACAGGATGAATTTCAACTCTCCTCTCCTTACCATGATAGATACCCGGGCAGTAACATTTGCGGCAATACTGCAGAAGTCATTCCTGCACTCCTGCAGGAATCAATTCATGAAGATACAGAAGCCTGCCTATCCTCGGCTGCTGGGCATCCTGATATACGTACCTGTCAGACCTTGCCATTCTTCCGGCTGAGAATCGGCAGCATAGTGGCTGGAAAGGGTGAGGGACTTGTCCGCTGGATACACCATTCTTTTCATTTCCAGGCAGGTCCGCTCTTCACCATGATAGATGGTTCTATCATCTAAAAATAAGGTAGAATTTTGGCGAAAAAAATGATAAATTTACCTATTTCCTTTTATTCAATTTTTTAGTATTATACGTTCGTATGGTATATTTATTTATCCATATAACTGACATTTACATGTTCAAACCGCAGCACCCTTTTCGCCTGAATCGGGGCTGCAGCACTAGGGAAGGCAAATGGTGAGCCATCGGTACATCCGGTTCTAGTGGGTTCGATTCCCACCCCGAAATTTTTTAATGCTGAATTTGTTGAAAAATTTCGAGGGTGGGCTCTTTAGAGTGAAATCTGCCCTCAAGACACGGAGGGATTATTTAATGTTGAAGAAAAGAGAATTATCAGATTGCCATGCTCTTTATGAATTAATGACCCATCCGGATGTTTTCCCGTTTGTACGCCAAAAAGTTCAATCTTACGATGAATATTTGTTTGTAACAAAACAAACGATCGAAGCTGAGGAACGCGGCGAGCTTATATCCAGGACCATCACGGATGAATGGGGCAACCCAATTGGCACCATTTCCCTATTTGACATCGAAGAGAACGCTGGATTCCTGGGCACCTGGCTTGGGAAGGAATTTCACGGAAAGGGCTATAATCAGGCGGCTAAGGAAGCCTTCTTCAATGAGGTATTTTATGACTTGTCCATCAATCATATTTTCCTGCGCATCCGGAAAGTCAATCAGCGCTCTGTGAATGCAGCAAAAAAGCTGCCATATGCCATCGCAGCCAATGATACGAGAAAAGTTCTTTATGAAAAATTAAATGGGCAGGAGCCTATTTTCGACTTATATGAAATACCGAAGGATCTATACACCTTTCACATGCTCCGGGTGGAGAATCAGACAGAAGATCCAGATCAGCAGCTTCTCGAGGCTTAAAGCGTGTGATGGGACACAAAAAAGGAACAGTGCGGGATACCGCACTGTTCCTTTATTTATCTGTCTGATCATTTCCGAGTTCCGCATACAGGTTCCTTAGCACATGGAGCCTATATTGCTCAAGTTTCCTCCGCTCAACCGGATGCTTGGATATACCTGCTGCCTTCAGCTGCTGTATGAACCAGCCTTTGGAGTATTTATAAGCCATTTGTCTCCCCCTCACCCTCTATAGGGTTAGCTTATGATAGAGGGAGGGTGTGCATGACTACTTTCGGACTAAGTGTTTTCCTCATAACAAACCTGTAAGCAGGCGGTACATCTCATCTGTCCTGGTGAAGTGCCTCCCAGCCTGCATGCTCTCTGCCATCTCTTCTTTGTTCTCATACAGGTCTGAAATGGTCTGAAGGAAATTTTCCTTCGTCAGCTCTTCCTCCTGAATGGTCCGGCAATACCCGGCTTTTTCAAAGCTGGCAGCGTTGATAATCTGATCGCCCCTTGATTGAGTCCTTGACAGGGGAATTAAAAGCATCGGTTTTTGCAATGCCAGGAATTCAAATATGGAGTTGGAGCCTGCACGGGAAACGACAAGGCTCGCAGAAGCGGCCATATCAAACAGCCCTTCATGTACAAATTCAAATGGAGCATATCCCTCCTGTCTTAATTCCTCTCTAACATTGCCCTTTCCACAGAAATGAATAACCTGAAAAGTTTTGAGGAGTTCCGGCAGGCTTTGTTCCACAGCCTGGTTGATGCTCCTAGCTCCGAGACTTCCCCCCATAATGGCAAGAACAGGCTTTTTATCTGTAAAACCGCATCGCGCGAGTCCCTTATCCTTATTCCCTGTAAACACCCCATCCCGAAGAACGGCTCCTGCATGAATCGTTTTCTTTCCTCTGAGATAGCTGCTTGTTTCCTTGAATGTGGTGAAGACTGCCCGGGAGAAAGGAAACGCCATACGATTTGCGAGACCGGGAGTATAATCTGACTCATGGATGACGGCTGGGATATTGAGGAGGCTCCCTCCCAGGACCACAGGAACGGAAACGAACCCTCCTTTAGAGAAAATCAGATCAGGCTTCAGCTTCCTAAGAATTCTGCAAGATTGAATAATGCCTCCAAGTATATTGAATGGGTCCTTAAGATTCTGCCAGGAAAAGTAGCGGCGCAGCTTGCCGGCAGGCACACTATAATAAGCAATTTCCGGAAAATTCTTCTCGATGATTTCCCTTTCTATTCCTTTGCGGGATCCTATATAGACTACATCCCATCCATTTCTCAAAAATACTGGGATAAGGGCGGCATTCACTGACACATGCCCCGCGGATCCCCCGCCCGTAAATACAATTCGTTTTTTCATGTTCCTGCCCCTTGTAGTTTTTATGTATAGATCCATTTTATCGCAAAGCCATCTTGTTATGTGCTATAATTCTTTTCATTATTGAATTTAGCGAACCAGGGGTAACTTATGCAAAAGACACAGTCAAACAAAGAAAAAATAAAGCAGTTTTTACAGATCCTGCTGCCGATTCTTTTAACACAGCTCGGGATTTTCTCAATGACCTTTTTTGATACGATGATGTCCGGGAATGCTGGTCCTTCTGATCTCGCCGGAGTTGCAATCGGAAGCTCCCTCTGGACTCCTGTATTCACCGGGCTTAGCGGAATATTGCTTGCTATTACTCCCATTGTCGCCCAGCAGATAGGCGGTGGAAGGCACAGGGAAGTAAGCTTTTCAGTAACACAGGGAATTTATTTGTCCTTTTTCATGGCATTGATTGTCATTGTAATCGGATCTTTCGCTCTCGGGCCAGTACTTGACGCCATGAAACTGGCACCGGAGGTCAGGGAAATTGCCCATGGCTTTTTAAAAGCTTTATCCATCGGAATGGTGCCGCTTTTTGTATATAATGCTTTACGGGCTTATATAGATGCACTCGGCGAAACGAAGATTTCTATGTTTATCACCCTGCTTTCCCTGCCGATCAACATCTTTTTGAATTATGTGCTGATATTCGGGAATTTGGGATTCCCTAGACTTGGGGGAATAGGGGCAGGCTATGCGTCTGCCGTCACATACTGGGCTTTGACCCTTATTGCTCTTTATGTCATTTATTCAAAAGAACCGTTCATTCGCTTCAAAGTATTCCGGGTTTTCTACACCATATCACTGAAGGAATGGGTTTCCATCCTGAAAGTCGGAGTCCCCATCGGTTTTTCGATTTTCTTTGAAACGAGCATTTTTTCAGCTGTCACTTTATTAATGAGTAATTACAGCACTGTTGTCATAGCTTCACATCAAGCGGCATTGAACTTTGCCTCATTCCTGTACATGATCCCTCTAAGCATCTCGATGAGCCTCACCATTGTCGTGGGTTTTGAAGCAGGTGCCAAGCGGATACACGATGCCGTTAAATATGCCTATATCGGCATTAGCATGGCTGTCTGCCTTGCCTTTATCTGCGGCTTGGTTCTGTTTGCCTTAAGAGAACAGATTGCCGGGTTATATACGAATGATCCCGAAGTATTGAAGATGACGTCTTCATTCCTTGTTTTCGCTCTTTTTTTTCAGCTCTCCGATGCCCTGCAGGCTCCCATTCAGGGCGCTCTCAGGGGATATAAGGATGTAAATGTAACGCTGGTCATGTCACTGGTCTCCTACTGGGTGATTGGCCTGCCAACCGGCTATCTTTTTGCGGCACATACAGGCCTTGATGCCTTCGGCTATTGGATAGGATTGATTACAGGCCTCGCAGCCGGCGCGGTTACACTGTCCTTCAGGCTCGTATCCGTCCAGCGGAGGAAAAAGGCTGAGTGGCAAAAGGGATGAAGCATAATCAATGTGAATACTAAAAAGGCGGACGTAAAGTCCTCCTTTTTTTTATGCACAGAATATAATTATTCTATGGAATTATAGGGTTTAAACATAGTTAATTTTCGAGCGGGCGCCTGCAGCGGACATCATTTTTTTGTTCGAACTCCACCAGGAACGCGACGATAAGTCCTGCGTAAGCAAAATTCGGCTGATAAATAACGATTCTCTTCTGGCTGCATACTATAATAGCGGATAATCCACTGTTTTATGCTGGACACTTGAAAGGAGAAGTCAGGAATGTTTCCATGGAATATGCTTTTCCCTTTCAACAAACAGGCTGGTGAGATGCTAAAGAATATGCAGTCTAAGGATATCGATCCCCTCATGGGAAATTTTTTCTCCCAATTTGCAGCTCAGGCAGAGAAGATGTTTGCTGGACAGGACTCTGCACCCGACTTCAACTTCATGGCAAGTAGCGGGCAGGGCAAACAAGCAGTATCTGACTCCCCCGCTTCTGTATTTGAGACTCATGAAAACGTGTATGTGAGGATTGCAATAAAGGAATCAGCTCCATTAGATAAGCTGAAGATTTTCCACACCTCCAACCAGTTGATTCTCGAGGGCCTTCCTGAATCCAAGGACAGAAGGACTGTGACTCTGCCTTCACTGGTTAAAAAGAAAGGGGCCCAAGCCGTATATAAGGAAGGAATTCTGGAAGTGAAAATACCTAAGAACGAAGATATGCAATACTCCGAAATAAATGTTTCCAAAAAATAAAAAAGGACTAAGCAAAGATTCACTTAGTCCTTTTTTATCAACCTATATTTTATTTAGAGATGAATTGTTGTGTCCAGTAATGTCCATCTTCTACATAGCCGACACCGATATGCGTGTAGCCGCTGTTAAGGATGTTGGCACGGTGGCCAGAGCTGTTCATCCATGCTTTTACAACTTCTTCAGGAGTAGGCTGTCCTTGTGCAATATTTTCCCCTGCAGATTTGTAGCTGATTCCAAATTTCTTCATCATGTCAAATGGAGAACCATAAGTTGGGCTGTTATGGTCGAAATAGTTGTTATCGTGCATGTCTTGAGATTTAGTACGGGCCACTTTGCTCAGGTCTGTATCGACTTTCAGCGCTGCCAGGCCTTGTTTTGAACGCTCTGCATTTGTCAGCTCGACAACTTTTTGTTCAAAAGCGCTTAGTTCATTAGCTGTCTGGGCTGGTGCTGCTTTTTCAGCAGGTGCTGGTGCTGCCTTTGGTGCTTGTGGAGCTGGTGCTGCTTTTGGTGCTTGTGGAGCTGGTGCCGCCTTTGGTGCTTGTGGAGCTGGTGCTGCTTGTGGAGCTGGTGCTGCTTGACCTGTGAAGCAGTCATTAGCCGGCAATTGAACGTTTTGATATTTTGTCAGGTTTTCATTCACATATTTTGTGAGGTCCTGATAGCTATTAAACTGCATGACAGTCGGTTTTGAGTAATTAATAGTAGAAGCGTCAGCTTGAGTCGCTGCTGCTCCTGAAATTGAGATGGCTGCAGCTGCTGCTAATGATAATAGGAATTTCTGTTTCATTCTATTATTTCCCCCTAATTTCGTTTTTTGTATTTGTCTTGCTTGCAAAATTATCATAACATAGGATTTTCGTAATATTTCAGGCACAGTTTTCCAATAACCATCTCCATGATTCTCAGTATGACATCCGCAGAAAAAAAACAAAAAAACCCTTTACCAGAAAGGGTTAGAGAGCACTGCCTAATTTTGGCGCGTTTTATAAAATTATCTTTTTATGGGCAGGTTTAGCCGGAATTCCAACACCTACTAAGAAAGAAGCTATTGACAGTTTTTAAGCAAAGCGGTTTTTGTAATGTATATTACATAATTGTTACAAAAGTTAACGATATACGTCAAAGCAGTTCCTTATATACCTTGGTATAAACTTCTAATAATGAACCTTTCTCGGCGGGCGTGAGCTGTGATTCAGACATGCGCATTAAACTGATGATAAACTTCTCTTCTTTCTTCTTTCTTATCCTTGGATGGGAATTTTCATCCAGAAGCTCCCGCTTGATCAGCTCGAGCAAAATCTCCTCTTTATTAGTTTCAGGAGCCTGACCGGCTGACCGGTTTTTCCAGATAGAAAGATAACTATCTAAAAGTTCTTCATATATATATTTCGTCATGTCGTTCCTCCTGATTGGAATAAGCTGCTCATGGACGGCCGATAAGATAAAAAAATGGAAGTATACCTATGGAACAGCCCCAAAGATGTCTTAAGTGCAAAATAAACCGCTCCAGATTAATTTTATTGAACAGATGCCAGCATATAAAAAGGTTAATTCCGTTACGGACCGCGTATTAGGAATATGCCAGTGAAAGGCTCAATCCTTTTCATTTCCGCTACAACGGACCTGAGTACAGGATCCAGTGCGGCACATGCGGTACCATGGGGGGACGAATCAACTTCGCAGCTTTCGGACCATCCATTTTTATAGCAGTTTTCTATAAAGATCTATAAATTGTGAAAGTTCTTCTTCTGAAAGCACGCCAAACTTTTCTGTAAAATATTCTGAACGTTTTTTTGCCAATTCGAGATATAGCGCTTCTCCTTCATTAGTGAGCGCTATTTTCACGATTCTTCGATCCTGGTCAGTCCTCTTTCTTGTAATATACCCCTTCTTGACCAGGATATCTGTAACATTCGTGATATGGCTTGCCGATACCTTGAGGTCCTGGGAAATGGCAGAAGCCTTTTGAGGACCAGCTATGTATAAAAATCTTAATACTGCAAACTCATTTCCGTTAATCACATTTCCATAAATGAGCTGCAATTCACTGCGGATCATCCTGTAAAAAGTCCTATGATAATTTATCAGTTCATTTATCTTTTCTTTTCTCAAATGGAATCTGTCCTTTCAGGATAAAAACGGGTTCTTCCTTATAGTTTAACAAAAAAATAACCCGGCAAGTAGCCGGGAATGTTAATAAATAGTGAAATACCACCTTAAATGATAGGTTATTCTTTATCTTTTCCGTGGTTTTTCACATAATCCTTTGCATTATCAATAGCAATGGGTATAGCACGGCCTTCTTCATAGCCTTCTTCAAGCATGGCATTTGCAATTTCAATCGCTTTTTCCCTGACTGGCTTATCCAGATTTTTCATCGAGGCCGGATAGTCACTTTTTGTCCATGGCATGGTATTTTCCCCCTTTGGGTGTTCTTATATAAACTATATTCCCCCAAAGAAGTCGTTTAAAGCGTCCGTAAAAATAAAGATATACAACGATAAGGAGATTCCAAATTGTAAGGCCCAACTACTATACAAATCAAAATAGAGAAATTGAACTTTTCAGTTATTTTATTTATTTATTTATTGAATTCATTAACTGGAAGAAGTATTCAGGTTTATGAGTCTTATTTAGGTTATACCATGAATGTAATGCATCTGATGTAAATACATCTATTTTTTTCAGTACCTCCGCAGCAAATTCCAGAGGCGCTATTCCTGGTGCAGTAACTAAATTCGCATCAGATACCGCAGATTCCGCCTCATAGAACTTTTCTCCTTTATAGTTAGGACATACCATTTTAGTATATTCTAAATTATTACTTGTATGCTTTCTATTATCTAAGTATCCCATACCCGCAAGGCCCTCAATTGCACCACAAATTGCAGCAACAATAGTGCCAAGATTTAAAGCATGGCCAACTCTTTTCAAGACAGGTTGATGAATTTCCTCACTCCAAGTAGTCCCTCCTGGTAAAATTAAAAGATCTTTACTCTTAAGAGTACATTCATCAAGTGATATATCTGGCTTTATGCCCATTCCTCCCATAGTAGTAATCATTTCTTTATTAGCTCCTACTGTAAATACTTTTAAAGGTGCTAAATCTTTTTTAAAATATCTTCCTGAGTTTAGTTCAGCAACTAAATATCCATATTCCCAGTCCGACATTGTATTAAATACATATAGGAAAACTTTTTTTGTTTGCATACAATAACACTCCCATTTACAATTTATATAGCAATTATAAGATAACTTCCCTGACAGTTAACGTCAGGGAAGTTATCATTCTTGATAAAATTTTATTAATTCCGACAGAACTTCAATAAGTTTTTTCTTAAGACTTAATGGCTCTACTACTTTAATAGATTTATTGTATGGTAAAAGTAAATAAGGTACATATGTATGTATCATATCTTTTTCAAGAAGAAAAACAGCTTGATTTGAAGTCCGTTCTTGTAAATAATGTCCTAAAAACCAATGTTGGCAAATATCAGCCAGTACATTTTTATCTCCACTAATAACCAAAGAAATTACCCCTTCCTTATCTTCTATAGCTGGAAGAAGACTTTTTATAAAAAAGTCACGTGCTGAAAAATTTTCTGGCCGGTTAAACTTATTTTCGGTTAGCATTAGATTTTCAATTCGATCTACTCTAAAACTACGAATATCATTCCTAAGATGACAAAACCCAATCATATACCACTTATTATTCCAATAGATAATTCTGAACGGATCCACCAATCTATAATTTAATTGATTTTCGCCACTTTTATGGTAAATAATTTTTACTGAGTACTCGTTAGCTACAGCCCGCTCCAACTCCTTCAAAGAAGATTCCATAGAGAGTGAATTTAATCGACTTATTACTTCAAGACTAGTTAAATGTTGGTTTATCTTTGTTTCCTGCTCTTGATTTGAGTATTTACTTAGTTTTGAAATGGCCCTATTCAGTGCATCACCACCATAATATCCGGCTTCTTCTGCAAAAACAGCAGCATGAAATAGTGAAGTTTTCTCCTCCAAATCAAAAAAAAGAGGAGCCTTAATAAAATTGTTCAATAAGGTGTATCCACCGTTATGTCCTGGTATTGATATTATAGGTACGCCGCTTGTTGAGATTGTATCAATATAACGATACACAGTCCTTATATTCATTTCTAACTTTTCAGAAATTTGTTTTGCAGTAATTTTTTCACCTGAACGAAGCATCCATAGAATTGCTAACATATTATCGATTTTAGGCATATAATTCCACCTCTATAAGCAATTTATATTCTATTATATATTTTCGTTTTTTGTTTAGCTCATCAACTGAGCCTTTCGGAACCGGAAAAGGAGCCACTATTTGTCGATATACGAGTGAGAAGATTGAATAAAGGAGAAGCCCTGAATGGACTGGCAAGAGTTATTTTCTTTGAAAAAACAAGGAGAACTCAGGGAACGAGCTATACAGTATCATCTCCACTGAGGTGTACTTTAGATTTAATTATAAAATCCATTATTCTGGAATACTCTACATTTAACATAAGAAGTTGAATATCAAAAGCGGACGGGTAGTTTAATGAAGTCTTATTGCACTATATGCCACCTTTAGGCTGCGAACATATTAATTTGCTAGGAGAATACCATTTTTACTTCGGAGAAAATGATCCCATTACTTTCTTTAAGACCACTGAAATTTTCTTGACGTTTTTAAACGGGATTATCGTCAGGAAAATAGGCTAAGCGTTGTAGATCCACGTTTTCCTGACGGAACCCTATTACTCTTTATTTTTCTGACTCTATCTGCAGCAGGCTTTCCTTTATTTCATCAGCCTCTATATTTTCTCCTATGATCACCAGCTTCAGCGGCATATTCATTTCCTGGGGCATATATAGAGGAGTTCCATAAGAATACTGGAAAAGGACCGGTTTGGAACTGCTTGACAGCTTGATAAACCCCTTCATTCGATACACCGTCTCAGGAAGACTCCTGATCCAGTCTTCGAAAAGACTCTGCTCTATCTCCCCCTTAAATTCATGCAGGACCGCCTGAAGTTTCAATTGCTTGACTACATCTGCAGCCTTATGCTCTTTTTTCCCGGTAAGCCTCAAGGAATAGATCTGTTCAATGGGGATGCGGGCATGCTCTGTCATTAGGATTCTGCCTCCCTTATTCAGGGCTTGTATCTTGTAGACCTGTCCGGCAGCCTCTGCTTCGCTGACCAGGTCAATTTTATTAAGAATGATTAAGTCAGCATGATGTACCTGCTCGATGATCAGCTGCCTTATTTGTGGTGAAAAGGATTCCAAATCCCTCCATCTGAGCAGGTCCACCACAGTTATAATTCCTTTATAAATCAATTTATCGGCAAATAGAGGTGACATGATTCCATCCAGGACTTCAACTGGGTGGGCTGCCCCGGTTGTTTCTATATAAATGGCATCAAGCTCTTCTTCCTGGAGCAGTTCATGAATCTGTACCTCCAGCTTATCCTGCAGCGTACAGCAGATGCAGCCATCATAAAGTTCTTTTAAGGGAATTCCTTCTTCAATGAAATAGGAATCAAGAGATATTTTGCCAAGTTCATTCATAAGCACAGCAATCTTTCTTCCCGATTTCCTTTCTTCTTTGATCACATGGCCTAAAAGGGTTGTCTTACCGCTCCCTAAAAAGCCGCCTAATATGTATATTTCCGTGTTGCCCATACTTTCCCTCCACCTTTCTTATGTTGAACAGATGTTTACGCATATATTGTGGCTGTTGAATAAAAAAGAAGTGGATTTCCGCTGCAGGCACTCGCGGACATTAGGGGCAGGCCGTGAGCCTCCCCGCTTTGCCTGCAGGGTCTCACCTGCCCGCTGCTCCAGTACCAAAAAAGCGGAGAACGGTGCTTTTTAAACTAAATTAATGGGTGCAAAATGAAGACGCAAAATGTATAGAGCCTATTAACTTTATGAAAAGCAGCGACCTGGCAAAGAGACTTGCTGACTGGCGAGCGTGTGCTGCGACAGAAGCTTAGTCGCAGTTATGCGATAGCCAGGCATAAGGCAAGCAGGCTGTGGGACGCGGTCTTCTTCCCATGGACTGCTTGACTTATGACTCGAAGGTCGAAAGTCTCGCAGCTGGACAGGAGTCTAGCACCTGAAGTGAAAGTCCACTTGCTATAAAATTTGATCTCCTCGAAAGACCTCTTAAAAAACAGCCATCCTTTAGAAAACGCCTATTGAATAAAGGGGCAGTTCCCGCAGGCGGGTTTCTGCCCCTTCTCTCTTTTACTTAATCTGCTTTTTCACGGTTTGTACGGCTTTGTCCAGCTGTACGTCATGCTTTTGAATTTTGTCCCTGATTTTGTTCATCAGCGCGACTGTTGTATCTCCCTGTATCTGACCGTTCTGCGCCAGCTTCTCATTTTTTTGGAACTCTTTCACAGCTTTTTGAAGTTCTTTATCAAAGTATCCATCTATTGTTCCAGGCTTATAGCCCAAGGCCAGGAGCATCTGTTCACCGGCCTTGATATCAGCAGAGGAACTTCCCTGCTTCAGGGTTTTCTCAGGCGATATGAATGGCAGGCTGGCATAAGCAGGGAGCTTTGCCTCCACATCAGGCATAATTCCTTTCTTATGGATCCAGTTACCGTCTGGTGTAAGCCATTTTGCCATTGTGTATTTTACATTGGAGCCGTCCTGGAATTCTTGTGTAGTCTGGACAGTTCCCTTTCCGAAGGTTTTCACACCAACAAGCGGAATGTCTGCAGATTCCTTCAATGCAGCGGCCACTATTTCGGAAGCACTGGCACTCCCTTCATCGACAAGGACTACTACAGGGAATTCCGGTTTTCCGCCGGTATTTTTTGAACGAGCCACTTCTTTTCTGCCCGTTTTGCTTTCTACCTGAAAGACAACCTCATCTTTCGGCACAAAGAGGCTTGCTATTTTCATGGCCTGATCCAGCAGTCCCCCAGGGTTTTGGCGAAGATCAAGGACCATCCCCTTCATCCCTTGATTCTGCATCCCCTTCATCGCTTTTTCAAGCTCCGCTCCTGTCCGCTCTGAAAAACTCGTAACCTGGATCCTGGCAATTTTATCAGGCAGCATCTTGGAATATACAGTTTCAATTGGAATCGTATCCCTTACGATTGTGACCTTTATTGGCACTTGTACCCCCTCACGCTGAATGACCAGGTTGACCTTTGTCCCCTTCTTTCCGCGGATAAGAAGGACAGCCTCATTGGCAGTCATTCCCTCTAGCTTCTTCCCATCCACACTCACTACTGTGTCATGTGGTTTAAGGCCTGCTTTTTCAGCCGGAGATCCCTTAATCGGAGAAACGATGGCAATTTGATTATCCTTCTGTTGAACCTCTGCGCCTATCCCCTCAAAGCTAGAGGATATGCTTTCATTAAAGCTTTCAGCTTGTTTTTCATCCATATAATCTGTATATGGATCATCCAATGAAGAAATCATGCCTTTTATAGCACCGTCTATCAGCTTTTCCTGCTTGACATCTGTGTAATATTTATTATTAATAGTATCATAAGCGGAATAGAGTTTATCGAATTCCCTCCGGTCACGGCTTATCGGCTGCACTTGTTTTTCATCTCCAAAGGTAAGCACAAGAAGCGTGATCCCGGCAGATAAAAATATCAAAAGAAATATTCCCATAATGAATGGGAATTTTTTTATCCGTATATATCTCCCGTCACCAGTGTTTTTATTTTCCTGTTCCACTTCTGGTCTGCCATCCTGCTGTTTTTCTTCGTCCAATACGTTCACCACTTTCAAAGACGTTAATTTCGTTCGTGCCCCGTCCTTCAGGGAGGTTCCTGGTAAAAGGGCATGCCTTAGTTGTTTCTCTATCTTATTTTAACAGGTTTTATATTTTTTTTCCCATTTTAAAGAATTCTTCCAGTGTATAGTTCCTGTCATGAATGAGTGCTGCCGCTTCCCTTCCGACATACCGGAAGTGCCAGGGCTCATATTGATAGCCTGTCAGGCGCTCCCTTCCCTTGGGATAGCGGAGGATGAAGCCGAATTTATAGGCGTTTTCCGTCAGCCATCTGCCTTCGGGAACAGATTCAAACCCTTCAGTAAGGAGAAGATCCGTGCTCCGGCTGGCAATGTCCATGGTGAGGCCTGTCTGATGTTCGCTTGTGCCTGGATAAGCTACAGCCTGTTTAGCCTTTACTTTCCCCACCTGGTCTATTTCCGACTGAAACAGAAGTTCCTGACGGTTAAAAGATCGGTAGCCTGATACGGCAAACAGCTCGATTCCGTCTGCATCCGCAGCCCGGAACATCTCTTCAAGCGCCTTTGCTGCCGGCTTTCTGAGAAAAGACTTTTCTTCATCAGACTCCCCGAAAGAGAATCTTACCTCCGGCTTCACTAGATCGCCTGGAGTGTAATTCCTTGGAAGGGTATACTCTTTATTGACGAGGACAAGAATATTTTCGGCGTTTTGAATCACTTTTTTGCCGCCGGTTTCCTGTATTTCATTAAACGAAGAAGCAGGGATAGATGGTCTATCATCCGTTTTTCCCTTTTCCTCGTCTTTCTTATTTGGAGAGGTTTCTTCCTGGCTCTTTTCATCTTTCTTTATGAATGGCAGATCGCCGGCTCCGCACCCTCCTAGAAGAAGTGCTGATGCTATCGATATACCCGCTAGTTGTTTTTTCATATTAAAGGACACCTTTCATAATCATTACTATCATTTTAACACTTAACTAAAAACTTAAAACCACCTCAGTGCTGTAAAAGGGGGAGGAAACAAAAATATATCCCCGCCAGGATGACAGGGATATACGTGAACCAGCTTTTTATTTTATCGCAGCTTCAAGGGCAATTTCAATCATATCATTAAAAGTGGTCTGGCGTTCTTCTGCTGTTGTTTCTTCTCCAGTGATGATATGGTCGCTTACCGTCAGGACAGAAAGAGCCTTACGGCCATATTTAGCAGCAAGAGTGTAAAGGGCTGCTGTTTCCATTTCGACAGCAAGGATATTGAACTTGGCAAATTTTTCGAACTGTGGATTTTCAGAGTAAAACAGGTCTGCAGTGAAAACATTTCCGGCTTTGATGGCAAGGCCCTTCTCTACACCCTGATCATATGCATTCTTTAACAGCTCAAAATCTGCTGTAGGGGCATAGTCAATGGATCCGCCAAAAATTGTCCGGTTGATGGTCGAATCGGTGGAGGCAGTCATCGCAAGGATAACATCCCTTACCTTTACATCTTTTTGAATGGCCCCGCATGTCCCCACTCTGATTAAATTCTGGACATTATAGCTCTGCATCAGTTCATTGATATAGATGGAGATAGAAGGTACACCCATTCCGGTCCCCTGCACTGATACTTTTTTTCCTTTGTATGTGCCCGTATATCCGAACATATTACGCACTTCATTATATAACTTGGGATCTTCAAGAAAAGTTTCGGCAATATATTTAGCACGCAGAGGATCCCCTGGAAGCAGGACTGTTTCTGCGATTTCGTTTTCCTTAGCACCGATATGTATACTCATTTGTAGTTTTCCTCCTATTAAAAGGTCTGACGTCTGATTTTGATTATACCATCTTCCACCCGCTTGTAAAACGGTTACAGTATATTTTTCATGCTTTCGCTTTTAACTATACACTTTTAATAGGAAAATAAGTAAACATAAGTCAAACTGCTAGCATACCAGGCTGGCGCTGACCTGCACCCAGCCACCCGGCTGCAGGCGGTAATAATGCTTGCCCCGGCGGCCCTCATCAATAAGGAGAATATCGCCTGTGAATATATATCTCGCTTTAAAATCCTTAGGAACCCGGTCCAGAACATTGAACATGCTAAACACCTTTTGGATAACATCCCTGTGGCAGCGGCCCCCGACTTTTAACTTATAAACCTGGCGGTATCCCTTTTTCTCCCCGGTAAACGGCGTCTGAAAAATAGTGATATGATACAATCTGCCCTGATTTTGAATAAGCTTAAGCCAATGCATATCTTTTTGCCCCTTTATCCTGAATTTGTTATTACACTATTAAATAAAACCAATGTCGAATCCTTCATCAAATTACCACTATTTTTGTCGCTGCCTTTAAACAAAACCCTTCCCGATAATTCGGGAAGGGTTTTGTTTTTATGCGTAACGTTCGATGATACGGTCGAGTGTTTCTTGCATTTTGGGGATGTCCCGCCTGGAAACGGAAGACCGGACCATGGTTTCATCCATTTCCATCGCTTCAGCAAATAAGCCGGCAAGTCCCCTGGCCTTTCTGTCCACCTGGATCAGCAGGTCGGCCGCATCTTGTCCTGACTTCAGGAAAGTTACTTCCAGTTCGTCCAGCCTGCCATGATACTTACCTGATACGGGTACAAATTCGAATTCCTGAAGAAACGGCTCAGCTCCATGATGCCTTCGTGAACCTGCCTTGTTTTCAGCCTGTCTGAGCCTGAAACCCAGCTCAGTCAATCCAAGCAGGACCGAATGGACAAGGGGGCCAGGCTCAATCTGTATATAATCTTCATCTGAAGGGTCTACCGCATTCTTTATGTCCAGCCCCGTTTCAATCCATACCTTTGTTTTTCCATATGTAAGCGGAACATCCTCCGGAAGGTCAAAAGTAAAAGGGATGTTTTTCATTTCTCCGGCGCCAATAGTGAAAGCATCATTTAATCTATGCTTCAACATAACAGCTTTCTGCGTATATTTCTTATCATCCACTTCCTTTACATACTGTGTGCAGACGCCCAGATAAATTTCGTCTATTTTCTGTTCGACCGACCCGCCTTTAATTTCAACAGTTCCCGTTACTTTATCCCCGGGCATATAACGATCTGTTTCCAGCCGTGTATCCACCTCTGAATTGCCAATGCCTATGCTCGCCAATACTTTATTAAAAAACGCCATGTTCTTCCCCCCAAGTTTCTTTAATATGTAATTGTATTTCTTCCAATGCTGACCTGGCGGATGGGTATTCCCCCTCAGCCAGAAGCAATGTTTTGATGATCATTCGCGATTTCTCTGTCAGTTCCAATTCTTCCTCCCAGCTTTTTGATCCAAAAGTACCTGATGGGGCGAAATTCGCATATAAAAGGAATAATATAAAATGGCCCAATAAATACAAGTCACTCAAATGGTTCGTGTAATCCCTTGGATGCCCTTTTCTTTCCTCCTGTACCTCCAGGCTGCAGGCAAGCCCAAAATCGATGATGCTGATGCGTCCTTGATCTAAAAGAATGTTGGGCAGCCGGATATCCCTGTGAGAAATACCGCAGGCATGAAGACAGACAATAAGCGCAAGCAATTCAGTGCCTAATTGAAAAGCTTCCTTTTCGGTAAATGCCATTCCATCCTCAAAAAGCAGCTCTTCAATCGTCCTGCCTGCTTTCCGCTCCATGATAAAATAAGGAATGCCATTTATACAGCCGCCTTCAATATACTCAGGGAACGAAGGATGCTGAAGTTTCTTTAGCAATTCCTGCTCCTCCAGGAAGGCTTGAAGCGCTGTTTTTTTTCCCCATTTCCTCTTACGCAGCCTTTTTAAGATAAATATATTCTGGGTGGCTCTGTCTTGAACCAAATAAGCCTTTCCATAGCTTCCTGTGCCGGCAGCACCCAAAACCCGCCAGGAATACCCCTTTTCCAGCTCCTTCAGGAAACCCCTTTCTGCAATATACTCAGGAAGCACACCTCTAAACCGCTGATAGGCATTCATATGGCCTTAGCTGCTGCGGAAACTCCTGGAGCTTGTAAAAAAGCTGGAGTGTTTCTTTTTCTTATAATGCTTATACCCATACCCAAGCTCTTTCTTGTAGGAATGCTGGGACTTCCATTTATCGCTTGATGAAAAATGTGCGGTATGTTTTTTTCCTCCGAGCAGGCTTTTAATAAATTTCCCAAGCATGAAGATCACTCCTTTATAGTCAACATACGTACATAGGAAGAACAAGTTTCATTTCTCAAAAAAAAAAACAATTAAGAAGAGGCAGCTCCCCCGTTTTTTTTATAGGCAGGAACAGCCTCTTTACCATTTTTTCAAATCCGAACAGGAGCTACCCGTCAACTTCTTCATCAATAATTGACTTTGCAATCAGATACTCAAAAGTAATGTCTGCGATCTCTTCCAATTCGTCCTGGGAAGGAACAAGCCCCCTCTTCACAAGTTCGCGAAAGAAGAATTCTGCGATTTCTTCCGTATCTATAAATACTTCAATCTCGCGCATCTGAATCGCCCCCTTAGTTAGATGTATGATGGCCCTTTTCCTTTCATTCCATCAAATTATACAAGCCTTCCCGGCTAAAAAAGAGGCGGTTCCTATTCATGGCGGTTATTCAGTTCCTTCGCCGCAGCCTTAATTTTATTCATGACCAGCTTCATTACATCATGATATTCTTCATCCCGGAAGGTCTCATACAAATCGTGATAATCATTATATAAATCGAGCAGGTCATCAATCAGCTGCTGCTTATCCTTCTTCCATTCTATCCACTCTTTTTCCGATTTCCTGGATTTTTGAGGTGTCTTGATAAGGTCGGGCTTACTCCCCTTTTTTGTTATTGGATGCAGAAAGCCAAGCTTTTGAAGGTAGGTATCCGCTGTTTCATAATCCGCTATGAGGAGAAGCTCGTCTTCCTGGGCTTCCAGCCATTCACCATCGCTGATCTTTGAAAGCTCATAAATGACATCTTCCCAGGAATTCTCTTTGTATCTCCAGATTTCCGTCCTAAAGCCAATGACCTTGAACAGCTGGCTGCCATATCCTTCTACCTGTACAAGGTCCCCAAAGAAAAACTTATACACGATATCCACCTGTTCTGACTCAATTAAGATCTCTCCATGATAATCTGTGATATGTTCGAGAGAGGATTCTAAATAAAGTCCTTCACTATGATTCACTTCATAAACATAGGCCTGGTCCATAAGCTTGAAATCTGTTATTTTTCCTACCGTGCCATATAAATTAATGACGACTGTATCCCCAATTTTGAATTTTGGTTTTTTGTTGTTAGCCATAAAGAGCCATCCTCTCAAGACAGTTCTTGGTTGATTAATTACCATATTGTATGCAGGCTGGCTTTAGTTCGTCATAGATTTATAGAGCTGGAGGATTTTTTGGACATGCAAAAAAGGCAGACCCGCGAAATACAGGGCATGCCTTCTTCGTTTTATATCAGCGTTCAGCTGGCTGACTCTATATTTAACACAGGGAGTGCCTAACATCATACTCAGCTGCACCTGTCCAGACCTTCAAATATTCAGCACTTTACAGCTTTTCTTCATGCATATAAATGTCCCATGCCCGGTCAAAGACTGTCATGCTCTCCAGATAATGAACATTCATCTCCAGGTAGCTGCTGATTTCATGGTAATCACTGGACTGCTTGGGAAATCCGTGGTCATTATAGGCAGAATTTGCAAAGGCAGTCAATTCGTCGGTATCCTTTGGCTGCCTGTACTTCATCAAGTAGTGGTAAAAAGATTTCATCTCGCATCCATTCTCCTCGCAGGCTGAATTTAAAACAATAGATTATGTATAAATTATAGCCCCTGACTTCACTGTATCATGCATCCCATTATAATCCTGAGCACAAAGGATTTAAAGTAAAAACATTCGCGGTGCAGCCTCCTGCATTTTGCATTTACAATGGCCCGCCTCCGGACAGGGCCGCTTCCTTCCTTTTCGGCAATACAAAAAGCTGCCATCCAGGCAGCTCTTGGTTCGTTCACTGATTTTAATGTTCTATATCTGCTTAGCCGATCAAACCCATCCGGTGAAAGAAGCTCCAATTATAATCAGTAAAATGAACAATACGACAATCAAGGCGAATCCTCCTGCAAAACCACCACCGCCATAACCATATCCGCCGTATCCGTAACCGCATCCATAATACATGTATTTTCACTCCCATTCTGTCTGTTTTCTGTTTACACTCCTACAATATGTCTACGGGCGGATATCCGTATGTGCGTATGCCTATTTTCACTATTTTTACAAAACCGCCCTTATGTTTCAAATACATTTCAATTTCTTTAAATTCTTCTTTAAATTCATTTATAATAAAGTTAATATAATAAATATATTTGCTTTGTTCCTCTTGCTTTGTGGATTTAGAAAATATGGAGGAAACACGTTGAGGATAAAATACGTCATTGCCCTTACCATAGTACTGGCAGCCATCACATTGTACATGAGCAGCCCCGTGTTCTTAAATTCTTCCTATGGCGAGGAAGATAATCTGTCTATTTACGAAAAAATGGAGAGGGAGGAGCCCCTCCATTATCTTGTGATAGGTGACAGCATCGGCAGGGGTTCTGGAGCTGAAACCTATAGCAGGCGCTGGTTTAAACAGCTTGAGAAGGAAGTATATAAAAAACATGGATCAAAGATGACCGGCAGTTTTCTTGTCCAGAGCGGGGCCACCTCATTAGAAGGTCTCTATAAGCTTCAATATCAGAAAGTCCAGGGTCCTATTGATCTGGCCTTTATTGTCTTCGGGGAAAACGACCGGAAATATATGAATGCGGACAGCTTTGGGAGGCTGTATGAATCTGTCATAAGGAAAGTGAAAGTTCAATACCCTTCCGCTGAAATTGTGACTATTACTGAAAGCTGCCTTGAATTCCCTGATTTTGCCCGGAGAATAGACGATCTCTCAAAGCATTACCAGACAGCCCATATTGACATGCGGCCCGTCTTTTCAAACAGCGGCTACCGGGAATCAGAACTGACAGCAGACGGTGTGCATCCCACCGGCCAAGGGTACCGGCTATATGCTGAAGCGATTAACCAGGCGCTTAATGCCAATCTTAAAATGAAAAAACAGCCGGCCCGCTCGGCAGCTCCCCTCTATCCAGATTCTGATCTGATCCTTGCCAGCAGTACCAATGAAATGACGCAGAAGGGCTTCTTTTTTTCAAACGGCTATTATACCGGCGCCAAAAAAGGCAGCGTCCTTGAAACGAGCTTCACTGGCACACTTCTTGGCGTCAAAATGCTGAGAAGCCCGGACGGAGGGATTGTTGATGTCTATATAGATGGTAAACGGTCCGCTTCCTTAAGTACATGGTGGCCTTTTAAAAGAGAACGGATTATTTATATAGCGGACCATCTCTCTCCAGGCAGGCATACCGTCAGCTTTAAAGCTACAGGTCAAAAATCCGCTTCTAATAAAACGGATGCCTCTGTCATACGCATAGGCTCTATCATTGAACAAGGGCATAAATAAAAAACCAGCCGAGGCTGGTTTTTATTTAGCTTATTTGGGATTAACGGTGAGAAAATGCGTCTCTCCGAGGACGGCTATGGATTCGGCTGCCTTTTCAAGGCTGCCAAAGTTATCCCCGTTCGTAATGATTACGGGGGTAACTGTGCTTTTCGCTTTTTCCTTTATCAAATCGAGATCAAAGGATATGAGCTTTTGGCCTTTTTTCACTCTGTCCCCTTGTGTTACAAAGGATTGAAAACCTTCCCCATTCATGGAAACAGTTTCCAGCCCGATATGAATCAGGATCTCCGCACCGTTATCAGCCTTTAGCCCGACAGCATGCTTAGTAGGGAAAACCTGCAGTATTTCAGCGTCCACCGGAGCTGCCACAACACCCTCAATAGGATTTATGGCAAGTCCATCACCCATCATTTTTTCTGCAAACACTGGATCTGGCACCTGGTCTAATGGGACAATTTCTCCTGTAGCCGGAGCTGCCAATTCAAGTGCTTTATTATTAGGATCCTCTTTTTTGCCGAATAATTTTTTAAACATATTATCACCTTCCTCCTGTCGGCCTTTTTAAAAACCTTTAGCTGTCCTGGAATAATTTCTTATATTCCCCGTATCCTTCTTTATCAAGATCTGCTGCAGGCACAAAGCGGATGGCTGCGGAATTGATGCAATATCTAAGGCCGGATGGCCCTGGCCCATCGTCAAATACATGCCCAAGATGGGAATCAGCCGATTTGCTTCTCACTTCCGTTCTGATCATGCCAAATGTACGGTCCTCCAATTCCTGTACTTCCTCTTCCTCCACTGGTTTAGTGAAGCTTGGCCATCCGCATGCAGAGTCGAATTTATCCTTGGATGAAAACAATGGCTTACCGGAAACGATATCCACATAAATCCCAGGCTCCTTGTGATTCCAGTATTCATTCCGGAACGGCGGTTCTGTCCCGTTATTCTGAGTGACTTCATATTGAATTGGAGTCAGCTTCTTTTTTAATTCATCCTTATTAACGCTCATTTGACGTCTCCTCCCCAGTGCCTTTCGATGAAGGCGGCCCTTCCGGAACCTATCCGGTATGCACCGTAATAGCCCGGCTCTTTTTTGTAATAGTCCTGATGATAGGTTTCAGCAGGATAAAACTCACTTGCTTTTAGGATTTTTGTTGCGATCGGGTGCGAAAATTTCCCGCTGTTCTCCAGCTTCCGCTTAGATTCCTCAGCAATCTCTCTCTGCTTTTCATTGTGATAGAAAATTACGGTTTGATAGGACTGTCCCCTGTCGCCAAACTGACCGCCGGGATCAGTCGGATCAATCTGCATCCAAAAAATATCGAGCAGCTTTTCATAAGAGAAAATCTCCGGATTAAAGATAATCTGTACCGCTTCATAATGGCCGGTCGTTTCTGAACATACCTCCCGATAGGTTGGGTTGACTGTATGTCCCCCTGTATATCCAGAGGTGACCGACTCTATTCCGGGCTGAGTATCGAATGGTTTGACCATACACCAAAAACAGCCACCTGCAAAAGTCGCTTTTTCCATTTCACGCACCTGCCTTTATATATTGTTTCCCTCATTACCTTTTCCCTGGATGATACTTCTAAAGCTCATTTTGTGTAAAGAGACCGCTGTAAGGTACAGTTTACACTACTATATTTACAGAAACAAAAAAAAAGGAGTGATTCAATAATCACTCCATCGGCAGTCAGCTTCCCCTGCCGTTTTTGGCCCTCTTTTTATTCTTCTTTTTTTCTTCAGCCATCTTCGTCTTCAACAGCTTTCTATCAAGATACTCCTGTTCCTTTTGCAGTTTGTGGAAGCTGTTCAGCCGGCCTGCCTCGAGCCGGCCGTCTTCTATGGCAGCCTTGACTGCGCACTGCGGCTCCGACACATGGCGGCAATCCTGATAGAAGCAGCCGCCGGACAGCGCATCGATGTCACTGAATCCAGCCGAAAGGCCTTCGTCCGTGTCCCACAATCCAAACTCCCTCATACCGGGAACATCAATAATATAAGAGCCATTCTCCAGCGTAAATAATTCCCTGTGAGTCGTAGCATGCCTTCCCTTATCATCGTCGTCCCGGATAGCCGAAGTCTTTTGTAAAGCTCTGTTTAGCAGGGAGTTAATCAGCGTGGACTTCCCAACTCCGGAGGAACCTGTAAAAACCCCGGTACAGCCTTCGGTCAAGAATTCAAAGACCGCTTCATGGCCCTTTCTTTGAAGGGCACTCATGATGATGACAGGTATTCCCGATGCCGCCTTTTCGAGCTCTTTACGCTTGCTTTCGGCATCCGGACATAAATCTGCCTTATTGAGTATGATCACTGGCGAAGCGCCGCTTTCCCAAATGGATATTAAATACCGCTCCAGCCGCCTGACGTTGAAGTCGAGATTCAGTGAAAGGACGATAAATATATAATCCACGTTTACCGCAATGATCTGGCCGGCAGGCTCAGTACCAGCTTTCTTTCGTGAGAACGTGCTTTTTCTGGGCAGGACCGCATGAATCGTCCCTTTTTCCTCCCCTGCTCTTTCTGTGAAGGCTACCCAATCGCCTACAGCCGGAAGGGCATCCTGACTAGCTGCTTTGAACGTCATCCTGCCTGAAGGCTCGCAGATAAAAAGACCCCTTTCTCCTGCAACTTTATAAAAATTCCTATATTCAGCTATGACTCTGCCGGCTAATGAGCTTCCGATTTCCATCCTGTTAAACTCCTGCCTTGCTTCTTCATGCATGCTGTTTAAAATTGTACTCATTTTTTTCCCTCCGAATAAATAAAATAGCCATAGGCAATGGAGCCCATGGCTGGTTATTTTTTCAGAAAGGAAAATCGATCAAAATGGGCATGGGCTGCCAGACAACATGAAATTCGATTTGTTTTTGCTGATTGAATTTGTCATCCTACATCCCGCCCCTTCTTATTCAGATCATTTACATATTCCATTATATCCTGATCTTATGGAAAAAGATACTAATTTTAGACACGCGCCCAGAAGAATCAGCATAAGTTATTGAAGTGATAAACGGAGACGTTTTTTCATTTTTTTAGAGAGGGGAGAAGGTCTTGGAAAAAAGAAGTTCAGAAGAATATTTTCAGAAGGCATCCAAATATGCCATGCTTGCCAAGTATTATGAATATACCAACCCGGAACTGCATGCCCAGTATTACAGCAAGCACATACGCAATCTGGAAAGAGCTATCATGGATGAGCGTCTGGAGGCTGAACGCCGCCAGACACCGGCCAGCGTACGGGTCATCCACGCCGCTCCCGATACGGGGGAAGTAGACATATATATTAATGGAATGAGGGCGCTTCGCAATGTTCCATATAAGCAGGCAAGTGATTACCTTCCACTGCCGGCAGGCAAATATCAAATTGATATCTATCCGGCCGGTACGATGGTATCGACCGCCATCAGCAGGAAAGTCACAGTGGAGGGCGGACAATTTTATACCCTTACAGCTGCCGGAGCTGCGCCAAACCTGAAGCTTTTAACTGCAGTGGATAACCTGCAGCTTCCCGTGGGAGAGACGAAGGTCAGGTTTGCACATCTATCGCCGGATGCCCCCCCTGTTGACATAGCAGTAAAAAACGGAGATGTTATCTTCCCCAATGTTTCCTTTAGAAAATTCACCGATTACATCACTTTGAGCCCGATGACAGTTGACCTTGAGGTGAGGCTGGCAGGAACAAGCGATGTGGTACTGGCTGTGCCCGGAGTAAGGCTTGATCCAAATATCCCATACACAATCCTTGCATTGGGATTTGCCAAAGGAACCCCTGAGCTGGAAGCAATGCTTGTCAATCCTTAAAAAAAGCGCTGGATTCAGGCTGCAGCAGCCTGGGTTCCAGCGCTTGTTTATTTATCTTCAGGGAAGGAAAGCCTGAACGAAATCTTATCTTCTTTAAGGTCAAATTTTTGTGCCCTTACTTTAAAGCCGCTTTTAAGCTTCATATTCTGGAGAGACACATAAATCGATTCATCCTGGGGCTGTATGATCACCCAATCCGGAGTCTTGTAACGAAAGTTTATAACGTTGAGAACATATGAAACTGGCAGTTTCATCTTTCCAACAGAAATAGATTTCTGCTGAAGGAGCAAATCTCCATTTTTTAGTGCCTTAGGTTCAAAGTCGAGCTTGATTTCAAGATTTTTGCCAAAGGCGGGCATTATACCATATAGCTCAACATCATCCTTCAGCAGCACTTCATAATCAATTCCACCGCTTAATTCTTCTTGTAAGTATCTGTTAATAAGGATATTTAAATCTTTTTTATTGGTATGGATATCGAAGCCAACATTTTCCTTTTTAGGATCATTATCGGGCCCTTTAAGGCCTTTGGCGGGCAGATTGGCCAGTATGACCAGTGCCAGGAGCACGATCACATTAAAACCAAGAAGGGCAAAAAACAGCACCTTCCACTTTTTTTCTGTATTCATAGGTCTTCAATCCCTTTATATGCTAATTCTCTTCAAGCTTTTTTAGCGTATGTTTCTCCATGGAGTCATAAATACGTTTACCTATCTGTTCATAGCCCTTACTATTGGGATGAAAATAATCATCCTGAAACAGGAGTTCCTCACTCGGTATGGCAAATATATCATCAATCCTTACAAAATACGTGCTGCCAAATTGGGCTGCGGCAAGCTCCCCTGTTTGATTCCAATCCTCAAGTATCCAGGCCAGCTCATCCACATCGGCGGTCCATTTATAAAATGGATTATATAGACCCACAAGATACACATCGGCTGAATCGTTGATCGCCTTAACTTTTGCGAGCATCGCCAGCAGGCTGGCGCGGTATGTCTCCTGCGCCTCTTTGAAGTCATCGATGTTGAGATTCGTTATATTTTCCCTGAATACCTTCATGACATCATTACCGCCAATGGTGATGATAACAACATCCGCTTCCTTCATTATCTCTTTTATTCCAGTCTTATCGAGTCGTGCGAGGAGCTGGTCCGTCCGCTGCCCCTTGATCCCCAGATTGACCAGCTTTGGGCTAATGCCGCCTTCCGTTTCGAGCTGCAGCTTCAGGTAATTAAGATATCCCCCTTTATTCAGGCTGTCCCCGACTCCCTTTGTGAGGGAATCACCTACAGATACTATGTTTAAATTCCCTGCCTGGGCAGCAATGCCGGCGGGTATATCCTTCTTTTGTTCTTCCGGGAATGGACCTGGTTCAGGATGCTTTTTTAATTCAATTTTTCCGAGTCCATCGAGACTGCAGGAGCTCAAGAATAACAAACAACATATAAGATAGGCGATTTTCCTTGCCATCCGATCACCCGCCTTTAATTATGTTTATTATTGCACGAGAAGAAAGATTCAAACCTTTTGACCTATAAAAGGGACCCGCTAAAACAAAAAACAGGAAGTCGAACATCCTGTTTTTTCTGTGGAAAAGGACTGGGCTGCATGTATCATTGGGCTTCGTGCAGCGGGGTGTGATCATCATTTATCGAGCCTGCATACCTGCCTGTGCCATACTCCGCCCCATCTTCTTATTGTGTTTGTACCTGCTCTTGTCCAGGTTCCTTTCCATGCACGGGCTCAGTGTAGAAAACTAATGTTTGTTTTATGACTCTTTAAGTATTTTAATATGCTTAATCATATCATCAAGCGGAAAGTCTGCATTTCCCTTATAGGTTTTTACAACTTTCCCTTCCTGGCTGACTAGGGCAAATTCCGTCCCATGAATCACTTGATCTCCGCTCGCTGGCTTTTTCACCAGCATGTGAAAGCTGTCAGCTGAAAATTTTTCAATGAAACTTTGTGAATATCCAGTGAGAAAGCTCCAGTTTCGGTAGTCCGCCTGAAATTTACTTCCGTATGTTTTCAAGGCACCGGGATTATCTGCGGCGGGATCAATGCTGAAAGAGACAAGATGTACGTCTTCATACAGCTTTTCCTTTTTTAACTCCTGCTGGAGCTTTGACATGTTTGCTGTCATAGGCGGGCAGACTGTCGTGCAGTTAGTAAATATGAAATCTGCCACCCAGATCTTTCCCTTCAATTTCTTTTCGGTGAAAGGTTTCCCATCCTGGCTGACAGCCTTAAATGTCCCCACCGGGTAATCCAGCTCCCCGGGAATCCCGCTATTTGAACAGGAAGCCAGCACCATGATTGCAAGGCATGCCATTAATATTTTATTCCATTTCTTCATCGGGGCTCATCCTCATTTGTCAGTTTCTCCTATCATTTTAACAAAAGATCGGCATCCTTCCTATACTTATCCCGGATGCCCTTAATGGGAGGAAGCTGAATATTTCAGCAGGATATTTATAAAGCTAATAAAAACATCAGGAAAGGATTATTAAAATGATCAAAAAAACTTCAGCTTTCGTTACTGCATGCATGCTCGGGTGCGCCTTGTGCAGCGCCGCCGCATATGCATACAACCCGCCCAACCAAGTTAATCACTGTCATTTTCACCACAGCAATAGGGGCGGTGATTTGAAGGAGGAAACACAATCAAGGGATGTTCTTCCTGAATTTCTTAATGGAAGACCTCCCCATATCAAAAAAATTTATCAGGAAGCGGTTCACCACAAAAAACTATTGAACTATATCCCCTGCTATTGCGGCTGCTATGAATCTGCCGGGCATATGGATACCTATCAATGCTTTATCGCCAAGGAGCTGCCGAACGGCCGCATCCTATGGGATGAGCATGCCGCAAATTGCGGAATCTGCCTTGATACGGCACATACTGCCATTTTGAACTTCAAAGAAGGAAAAACTATAAAAGAAGTCAGGAAAATCATAGATGAACGATATAAAAAAGGATTTAAAAAGCCGACTCCGACTCCGCTGCCCTAAAGACAGCCGTCTGAAGCCAGCCCTGTTTTTTAATCGAAATAATACATAAGGGCAAAAGCACCTGCACCAGTATGTGTACTCACAATAGGGGTGGTAAAACCAAGGGAAACATCCTCAATTCCAGTTGACCTGGTAATCGAGTCAATCACCTTCAGGGCAATCTCTTCCCCCCTGGCATGAGCGACTCCCACCCCTTTTATATGGCCGGAATTGAAGTCCTCGGTAAATTGTCTGGTCAAATACTTGACGACTTGTGACCCGCTCCTTGCTTTGGCAAGAGGCTGGAGCACCCCTTCCTCAAGCAGGGCGATCGGCTTTATGTTGAGCAATGAACCAAGGAAGGCATTGACTTTTCCGACCCTTCCGCCTTTGACAAGATTGTCAAGGGTATCCACCATGATATAGAGGCGGGTATGACTTCGTATGTAATCAAGCCGCTCGAGGATTTCTTCCATCGATTTCCCCTGCTCTGCCATTTGTGCAGCCTCCACCACTTGAAAACCGAGACCTCTCGATATGTAATTCGAATCCCAGACAGTTACATCTTCTTCAGCCATTCCCGCTGCGCTTTCTGCGGACCTGACTGTACCGCTGAGTCCTGCTGTCATATGTATGGATAAAATGCGGCTTCCATCTGCCCCGAGCTTTTTATACGCTTCAAGAAATGCTCCTGCGGGCGGCTGTGAGCTTTTCGGCAGTTCTCTGGAATCTGCCATTTTATCAAGAAATTCTTCAGGTGTGATGTCCACACCATCTTCATAGGACTCGCCATCTATCGAGATAGTCAGCGGCACCACTTCAATATTATACTTTTTTAATACCTCCGCCGGGAGGTCTGAGGTTGAATCTGTCACAATTTTGATTTGACTCACTAAACATTCACATCCTGATCATATACAATTCCATATCATTATACCTTTATAGATAGAGTATTAAAACCTATATAACAAGGACAGGCCTTTCATAAAAGGGATTTCCAGTAAAAAAAGAGAGCCGGCGAAGGGCTCTCTCATGCATTATTTTTTAGTTCATGCTTTTTGAATAACTTTTGATAAACAGGCCATTTTAACTCTTTTTTCAGGTGCTCCCTGAACGAATAACTTGCCGCCCTGCTTTCGGTATAAACGGTTTTAATGAAGCGCTCCAGGCGTGTTGATATCATGAAATGAAAGGTGCTATCTTCCTCCAATACTGGAATCTCAGTAATTTTTACCTTCTGCCCATTGTCATTTTTGAACTCCAGGCTTTTAAATAGCAAAGTATCAATCCTCTTTTTTCACCGTTTAACCATATTATACACGAAATTGGGGTGCTTATCATGTCATTTCCTGCCAAAAAATATTTTTAATTTAGGGCTGTTTTCACATAACATGCAGCTGTTGGAAAAGAACGCTGCAGGCACTGACCCTGCCCGGGGCGGGCGGTGTGCCTCCCCGGCTTTGACAGCGGTTCCTCACCTGTCCCGCTGCTCCCAAAAGAACGGAGAACGGTGCGTTTCAAACTAAATAAATGCATGCAGAATGATGAAGAAATCTATTGGGCATAAAAGATTTTTGAAAAGCAGCGACCGATAAAGAAGACTTGCTGATTGGCGGGCGATTGCTGTGACAGAAGCTTAGCCGCACTTATGAAGGAACCCGATCAAGCCAACGTCCTTTCAGCCAGGGACCCTATTCCACCCCGTTTTGGACTTAGTTTCATTCAGAAAGTTCCCCTTCAAGTCCTGAATCCTCCTGCTTTTTCATTTTCCTTTTATAAACCACTTTTGACAGCGTGATACTCAACTCATATAGAAGCAGCAACGGAATGGCCACAATGATATCTGAGGTCACTTCCGGAGGAGTTATGGAAATTGCAACGATTATGAGTACAAAATAAGCATATTTCCTTATCTTTGAAAGCACAAACGGGTTTATGATTCCGATCGAGGTCAAAAACATAATAACAACTGGAAGCTCAAAAAGAATCCCGAATGGAAGCGTCATATGAAGAAGGAACTTGAAATATTTATCCGCTGTATAGCTTTCAACTACCAAATCTCCGGTTAAGCTCATGAGAAACTCAAGCACGGTCGGGAAAATGACAAAATAACCAAAACAAAGTCCGGCCAAAAATAAAACAAAGAGAGCCGGAATGTAATTCAAGGTGATCCTCTGTTCTCTTGGAGTGAGGGCAGGCTTAACAAACAGCCAAATCTGAAGCGCAAGCATAGGGATGGCAGCCGTCAGGGCAGCCACTCCTGCCAGGGACATATAAATCCATATCATATCACTTGGGCCAAGAACTACTAATTTAAAGTCAATATCCCTTACAAACCATTTATAGATATCCTTGACATATATAAAAGCCACAATGAAAAATAGTAAAAATGAAACGGCTGAGATGATGATCCTCTTCCGCAGTTCTCCTAAATGTTCAGTCAGGTGCTGTTCCTTATCCTGCATGGTAATCGTCACGCCTTTCTTTTGAAGCCGGCTATATGTAATCACACTAAAAAAGGTGCAAGATAGCCTGATCTCACACCCGCCTTCTTTTCATATACACACTTTTAGCCGCCCATTATTTCCCGGGCTTAGGCTCTTCTTTCACGTCATCAATCACATCATTGGAAAGATCGCGTGCCGACTTCTTGAATTCTCTTAACGTATCACCGAAAGCACGTCCAATTTCAGGCAGCTTTTTGGGCCCGAAAATGATGAGAGCAAGCGTTACGATCAGGATTAATCCTGGAACCCCTATATTTGATAACACGGAAACATCCCCTTTACTTAGACTGTCATTTGCCAAAGATGGAAAAGACGCATCGAAAAATTTTCCTGCTCCCCTCATTGTAACTGATACTCTATTTGTATTTCAATCTAAATCAGCAAGTTAAATAGATTGCTGTCCTTATTCACTTCCGTAAACGGGAATGCTTTCTTTTGCATCCGCTCTACAAGCCCCGGGTAGTCTTCCTTTTTCTTCAATTCAATCCCTACCAGGGCGGGACCGCTCTCTTTATTGTTTTTCTTCGTATACTCAAACCGTGTAATATCATCATCAGCACCCAGTACTTCATCAAGAAATTCCCTCAATGCACCAGCCCTTTGCGGAAAATTCACGATGAAGTAATGCAGCAGGCCTTCATAAAGAAGGGAGCGTTCTTTGATTTCCTGCATGCGGTCAATGTCATTGTTGCCGCCGCTTATGATACATACGACCGTCTTCCCTTTTATCTGCTCTTTGTATAAATCCAGTGCGGCAACAGAAAGGGCGCCTGCCGGCTCGGCCACTATGGCATGTTCATTATACAGTTCCAGGATAGCAGAACATACCTTTCCTTCAGGAACTGCTGCAATATCATCCACAACACCTTTTGCAATCTCATATGTTTTCTGACCCACACATTTCACAGCTGCACCATCGACGAATTTGCTTATTTGCGGCAGGGCCACTGGACCTCCATCCTCAAAGGCAGCTTTCATGGAAGCGGCCCCTGCGGGTTCCACACCGATACATTTGGCACCCGGCGAAATGCTTTTTATGTAGGTACCCACACCGGAAATAAGCCCTCCTCCGCCAATACCCGCAAAGAGATAGTCGATGTCGTCTTCACAATCATTCATGATCTCTACAGCGACGGTACCCTGGCCGGCAATAACCATCTCATCATCAAAGGGATGGATGAATCTTCTGTTTTCTTTTTCTGCACATTTTACGGCCTCTTCAAAGGAATCGTCAAATGTATCGCCAGTTAAAATGACCTCAATTTCATTTCTTCCGAACATTTTCACCTGGTTGACCTTCTGGCGCGGAGTCGTGGCCGGCATAAAGATTTTACCGTGTATTCCAAGTTCCCTGCAGGCAAATGCCACTCCCTGGGCATGGTTGCCTGCGCTGGCACAGACCACTCCATTTTCGACCTGTCCAGCCTTCAATGACTTCATATGGTAAAAGGCCCCGCGCAGCTTGAAGGAACGTATAAGCTGGAGATCTTCCCTTTTAAGGTAAACCTGACAGCTGTATTTTTCTGAAAGACGTTCATTCCGCTGCAGGGGGGTATGGAAGACAATGTCCTTAAGGTTCCGGTGAGCGATCAGGATGTCTTCCACATTGAGCGTTCTCCTCGTTTCAGCTGTCTGGTTCATTGTTTTCTCCTCTTTTCATCTGTGTTTTTATTGCTTTAAATCAATATAGGATAGATAATCTGTAAATTATAACATGGCAAAGTGAAAAATCAACTGATTTTTCTAAAAATTTGGCTAACTTATGTTAAGGTGTATATAACCGGGCAAATAAGAAATAGTATGGAAATAAGGGGGTGACCAGCCTGGAATACTCACTATGTGCCCTGGATTCGGCCATGCCGGTAGAAATAACTCTGGATGAAGACAACGGGAGATATATGGTTCGGAAAAGCGATACGAGCGGGGAAGTATTCAATTCAGCTTCCGAATTAATTGAATGGATCACACACAATTTCAGGGAAGAACAGTTTTGTACTCCTGAGGAATTTCGCGGCATTCTTAAAGAGCTGCAGGAATATGGCGGTAAAAAACCATGAGGTTCTCTAAAAGATTTCTCAAAAAGACTCAGGCTGCTAAAGCTGGCCTGAGTCTTTTTGAATTATATAAGTCATACTGCAACCGGGGCTTTTATCGGACCATGCGGCTGATAATCTTTGATCCTGATGTCTTCCATTTCAAAATCAAACACAGACTTAACTTCTTTGTTGAGGGACAAGGAAGGAAGCTGCCTGGGTTCCCGGCTCAGCTGTTCCTTCACTTGCTCCAAATGATTTACATAAAGATGTGCATCCCCGATAGTGTGGATGAATTCACCCGGCTTCAGGCCGCATTCATGGGCTATTAGATGGGTAAGCAGGGCATAGCTTGCAATATTAAACGGGATGCCCAGGAATACGTCCCCGCTTCTCTGGTACAGCTGGCAGGACAGTCTGCCTTCTGACACATAAAATTGAAACATCGTATGGCATGGAGGCAGGGCCATGCCTGGTATGTCTTCTGGATTCCAGGCTGAAACGATCAAGCGCCTGGAATCCGGATTATTTTTTATAGATTCAATAACATCCTTCAGCTGGTCCACTGCCCCTCCCTTCGCAGTTTCCCACTCCCTCCATTGTTTCCCATATACAGAACCAAGTTCTCCATACTTGCCGGCAAATATGCTGTCCTCCAGAATCCTTTCCTTGAAAATTTCCATCTGTCCGGAATAAATTTTGTTGAACTCAGCATCTGCTTGCGACCTGATCCCGAAATCCGTCATATCAGGTCCGATGTAATCAGGGCTATCAACCCATCTCTTGAACGCCCATTCGTTCCAGATATTATTATTATGCTGAAGCAGATAGCGGATATTGGTGTCTCCCTTTATAAACCATAAGAGCTCACTTGCTATAAGCCTGAATGGAATCCTTTTTGTAGTAAGAAGCGGAAACCCCTCCTCCAGATTAAAGCGCATCTGATAGCCGAAAATAGACAGGGTTCCTGTACCTGTTCTGTCTTCCTTTTTAATCCCCTGTTCCAGGATGTGGCTGCACAGTCCTAGATATGTAAGTTCACTTTGGCTCATATTGGTGCTCCTTTCTCCATGCGGAAATCCATTACTTCCTCTAGTATTATACTAATGGAAATCGTGTCAGTTGAAAACTTGTAATCTTTAGTGTTCCGTCCCACTGTGACATTCCGGCCTTCTTTCTCATATACATGAGTACTTAAGAAGCGAAGGTGGATGTAATGAGAATTTATAACAAGCAAGAATTGCTGCAGCAGGATCCTGAAATGGCCGCCGATGTTTTTGAAGTCTGGGGATCCAGCCTTTTCGTCTATCTTGATCTGGCCATATTTGCTGTACTATTTGGCCTTATGCTTTTTTCCATAGGAGAACCACTTCTGGTCATCATCTGCATCCCTGCTATATTCTTCCTGGTTTTCCTTTTGGCGTACAGATTTCTCATTAAGAACAGGGAAAATTCAGGCTGAGGCCAATGAAAGCACGCATTTACATGCCGCGGGCACTGGACCGGCACGGCGTATTTAAAAAGGAGTCTGCCGGCGGCAGCACTCCTCTTTAATGTGCGGTTGTATTCCAATTTGGAGGGGTGTTTTTATCCCAGTAAATCCTTCCAAGGTCATGATGGGATGCAAATTGATCCTTTGCTGTGTGATAATGGAAATTAAACCAGTAGCCTTCAAGCGGCGGCTGTTCCCTGCGCACGTGGAATTTCACCAATGTATTTCCGGATGTTCTGCTGGTGATATTAAAAATCCTCTCACCGCTGCCGCCTGCCGGGTTTTCTGTGATTTCCAGATTTTGGAGCTCTTCGTCAGAAAGGCCAGAGGAAACCTGTTCAATGGCCAGTTCCATTCTTGGAAGGATCAGTTCTTTGAATTCCTTCTCAATCCTCGGCTTTATTTTAGTGCCAAACTTCTGATAGCTGATTATTTCAGCCTGCTGCTGAAAGGTTTGGAGGAGCTCATCACGTGAATAGTAAATGCTCGACTCCACTTCAGCTTTTCTTTTGGAATCGGCAAAAGAGTCCTTATTCTGGCCCTGCCCTTTACTGGCATTCGCTTCCTGCAGCCAATGGAATTCTGAAGGGGTGATTGTACCAAAGGTCAGAAGCGAAATAAGAATCACCAGACTCTTTTTAATCCATCTCTGTAATTGCATGCAGGACCTCCTTTTCTGCCGCGCTGATCTTTAAACGGTAAGTGAATAATTTGGGTGGATATTCACATTATATACGATATTGCAGAAAAAAAGGTTTCAAAAACTGAATATTGGTAAAAAGAATTGAGTAACCTGCTTTTGCTTCATTAAACATACATAATTGAAATGATAATTGAGGAGGATGGCCATGCATATCGCTTTTGGAATCATCAGCTTTTTGATGTTATTTTATTTTTGCTTCCTGACGGTCACCGATTAAAAAGTGGATGTCCCAAAATGATTGGGACATCCACTTTTTATGACTGAATATAACTTCTATCTACAGGCAGATATATTTTACATAAAGTCAAAGCTAAAGGAGTGGAGCAGACCCGCTTTAGAGATGTCATAGAGTATTTTTATAAAATCCCTATCTTTTCTCCTGCTTTTTTCATCAAGATCACTCAATTTCTATTGCCAGATAAGCATCAGAACTACCCCTATATGCTTACTCGGGGATCTCAGGCCTTTACTCGCCGGAATCTCTATTTTACTATCGGTTCCGGTATTTTTACCCGCCGGTTAAAGAAATTACTCACGGAACAGACTGGTTTACCAGACGAAATGGCATATTCACCCGCCATTCCGGTCAAGCTCTGGAATCCGGCTGAAAGCATAGCAAGCGAGCAGGCTCAGGCGGCACAGCAAAACCCGGGTAAAAGAAGATTTCACCCCGGTCTTTGGTCTGTTAAAATAGTGCCCTCTCTAATGAGCTTCGATAATTCCATAGTGAAATTTTGCTGACTTTCTCTTGTTTGTCTTAAAACCGAACTCTTCAAAACTGCTGCTTCTATAATGATCCTTAAGCACCACCCGGACAGCTGCCGCTCTTACTGCCTCGTGAACGGCTTCACGCGTCAGGGGCGCAGATTCTGCGAACTGTACGAGCGGTCTGATTCCGCTGGATTCAGCGATTGTCTCTTCAAACATAGGGTCAAAATAGACTACATCTACACTTTTGGTTCCAAGCTTCTTCAATATATCGAGGTGATTCCCCGTCTTTATCTGAATTCTCTCCATCGCCTCATTCAGGCTGCTATCCCTGCCCCGCCATTTTTTTAAGCCATGTTCCACCAGAAAGGCGAGGTATTTATTCTCCTCTATTCCTATGACCCGGCCCTCGTCCCCGGTAATCCAGCTGGCAATGATCGAGTCACTCGCGAGGCCCAGTGTGCAGTCAACGAATGTCATCCCCGCCTTCAGCCCCGCTGCTTCTGCGAACGGGTCAATACTTCCATTTTGTAGTCTTTTTAGTCTGAGCATAGCCATATTGGGATGAAAGAAAAACGGCTCATCAGCCTGCCTATGGTAAAGCTCCCACCTGTCACGGCCAATCACAAGGCAATGATCATTATATTCTTCCTTAAGCAAAGCAATGGGCCTTTTCTTCCTTTCTATGTAGGATGCCCCGAGGCCGGCTGCAGCTTTTTTTGCTTCTGCAATACAAGCCTCGCTCGTTCTTCCGCCCGTGGTAACAATCATCCTGTTAACTCCCCTAAAGTCTGTATTTTAGGCAAAGAAATAGAGAATGCCGAAGCATTCCCTATCTGCAGTGCTGATTAAATGAATTCAATAGATTTTCTGTTATCTCTTCCACCGAGTGGTCTTCAATATCATGACGGGGAATAAAATGAATTACTTCCCTCCCCTTGATAAGTGCCATGGAAGGAGAAGAAGGTTCAATGCCTTTGAAATATGAGCGCATCGCTGCGGTGGCTTCCTTGTCCTGACCGGCAAAAACCGTAGCGAGCTTAGCCGGCTTCGCTTCTGACTGATGTACAGCCTCAACTGCTGACGGCCTCGCAAGGCCTGCTGCGCATCCGCACACCGAATTTATGACAATCAGTGCTGTCCCTTCGTTATTCTCCATGAATTCTTCGACCTGTTCGGGTGATAGCAGCTCCTCGAACCCCTGGCCAGACAGTTCTTCCCTCATCGGTTTGACGAGCTGTTTCATGTATTCCTCATATGCCATAGACATTTACTTTTAACCTCCTGCATTGAATTGTACCCATAGCATACTATATTCAAAGCAGTGATATCAATGAAACGGATTTATAACTTGGAACCAGCAAAAGTTCTTACCGCTGTCTCTTCCTCAAAATAATCGGTCACAGCTCCTTTTGATGCACAGGAAACCAGACGGGCGTACTTGGCGAGGCTTCCCCTTGCCGCAAGCTTGGGCGGCTGCCAGGATTCCCTTCGCCGTGCAAACTCCTCCTCGGATACTTCTACACTCAGCTCCTGGGTTACGCTGTCAATACGGATGATATCCCCTGTCTCAATCAATGCAATCGGTCCCCCGGACTGGGCTTCCGGAGCGATATGCCCGATGACGAATCCGTGAGATCCTCCAGAGAAACGGCCATCCGTCAGCAAAGCCACTGATTCACCGAGTCCCTTCCCGACCAGTATCCCGGAAATGGAAAGCATCTCAGGCATGCCGGGTCCGCCCTTTGGTCCTTCATAGCGGATCACCACTACGTCCCCCGCTACGATATCTCCCCTGAGGATAGCATCGGCTGCACTAGGCTCATCATCAAATACCTTGGCCGGTCCGGTGATATTCGTGACCTTCAGCCCGGAAACCTTGGCAACTGCTCCATCCGGGGCCAGATTTCCTTTCAGCACAACGAGTGGTCCTTCTTCACGAAGCGGTGTATCCACAGGGAAAATAACCTTCTGTCCCTCCCTCAGTGACTCCGCTTCTGCCAGATTCTCAGCGAGGGTTTTCCCCGTTACCGTCAAACAGTCTCCGTTTAGGAGGCCTGCTTTCAATAGTTCCTTCATGACCGCAGAGACACCTCCCGCTTCATGGAGATCCTGCATAACGTATTTCCCGCTGGGTTTAAGGTCAGCAATATGCGGAACCTTCTTTTGAAGTCTGTTAAAATCATCCAGTGACAGATCAACTTCAGCTGAGTGGGCGATAGCCATCAGGTGCAGGATCGCATTTGTAGAGCCTCCGAGTGCCATAACAACCGTTATGGCGTTCAGGAAAGCTTCCTTTGTAAGGATATCCCGCGGAAAGATTCCTTTTTCAAGCAGTGCATAGACAGCCTGTCCGGCCTTAAAGCAGTCTTCCCCCTTTTCAGGTGTCTCTGCCGGATTGGAAGAGCTGCCGGGCAGGCTCATTCCCAATGCTTCTATGGCACTTGCCATGGTATTAGCGGTGTACATGCCGCCGCAAGAACCAGATCCCGGGCAGGCGTGGCATTCAATTTCGTGGAGGCCGCCTTCATCCAGCGCTCCCGAGTTGAACTTTCCGACTCCCTCAAACGCAGAGACGATATCGATGTCCTCACCCTTTAATTTACCCGGTTTGATTGTTCCTCCATACACAAACACAGCCGGCAGGTTAATCCTGGCAATGGCCATCATGCATCCCGGCATATTTTTGTCACAGCCTCCGATTGCCACAAAACCATCAAGGCTTTCCCCGCCGACCACTGTTTCAATGGAATCTGCAATCAAATCCCTGCTTGGAAGCGAATATCTCATGCCTTCAGTTCCCATTGAAATTCCATCAGATACAGTAATCGTATTAAAAATCATCGGAGCACCGCCGGCTTCCCGGGCTCCCTTCTTTGCATGTCGTGCCAATTCATCAATATGTATATTGCATGGAGTCACTTCACTCCAGGTACTTGCAATGCCAATCATAGGCTTCTTGAAATCTTCATCTGTGAACCCGACTGCCCTGAGCATGGCACGATTGGGCATCTTCGTTTCGCCTTCACTAAATACCTTGCTTTTTATCCTCAAATCCTTCTGCATATCGGTCTCCCCTTTTGTTTTTCTTACCACTATAGACTCTGATCAGAAAAATATCAATAATTTTCACATAATTATGATATTTTTTTGATTTAACGGACAAAAGATTTAAAGCAGAAAAGCAAAAGAGATGGCATTCTGCCATCTCTCCAAATACCCATTATTTATTTGACCTTGCTTCTGTCATCTGTTTCCAGACAGAGCCTTTGGCTTCTTCGCCGTTTTCAATGCGGTCGATTGCCATTTTGACCTGCATTGCTACTTCAAACTCGGGGTCTTCTTCAGCAGCGTGAAGGGCAGGCAGGACGCTTTCATTGCCTGACTCGTATAGGAACATTGCCGCACGCCAGCGGACAAGTTTATTTTTATCCTGCAGTGCTGCGGCCATCTCCTCCATAGCTTCAGAGAAACCTAAGTCGGATAAACAGTCTCCGGCTGTCCTTCTGACTGTCACTGCCTTATCTTTCAAGGCTTTATAGAGGGCAGGCAGGACTTTTTGATCCTCAATCATGCCGAGATACACGACTGCCTGCCTCCTGATAGAAATTTTTTCATCGTTGAGTGCCTTCTCAAGCAGCGGAATATCCTCCACCTTAGGGTCACCCAATCCTTCAAGCGCCCGGTACCGATGTTCCCAATCGGGATGATCAAGGTCTTTCATGACAGGCTTCTTTTTTGCCCGCCTTTTATGTTCAGCTTTTAATTCGGGATTTTGTGCGGCCGCAGCCAGTTCGGCCAGCTTGGCTTCTGTATAGGTAGAGACCAGTTCGCCGATGATTTCTGTTCCAATCTCGTCCAGCTCTCCGTACCGCGTTCCCCAATCCTTCCACTTGCGCAAAAGGACAACGTTGTCTCCTTCAGCCTGTGCACGTGCAAGGGCATCAGCAAACTGCCGGGGAAGACCGAATCTTTTTTCTGCAGAAGCATCCTTCAGCTTTACCTGCATTGGAATGTCCTTGAACATCTGGACCTGTACATCCACTTCACCAAATCCCTGAAGGGGGGATGATGCCTGCTCCTGCCCGCCCGGGCGTTCTCCGAAAATGGTCCTCACATGCTGGAGGATGTCCCGCCAGTCATACCTGGCGTTCCTCTCCAGCGCAAGGAAATCAGCAACATGATATACTCCTTTGACACCTTCTATGCCCAGCAGTTCCTGGATGATCCCAGGAGCCTCAGAAACATTTTCTGATTTGTAATTATTACTTTTGCCAAATGGGAGTTCTTCATCCAGAATGATTTTCATGGTATTTGGGCTTGGAGTTGGTTCAATTGCTTTTATCTGCATACCGTATCCCTCCTTGTGTTATTGGGTTTCATCCATTTTTATAGAGAGCTCTGTCCACCTGTCGATCAGGTTTTCAAGCTCTTCTGATAAATCTTCCTCTTCCTTCATCAGGCTGTTCGCCTTTTCAAAATCGCTGCCCGTTCCGGCCAGCTCAGTCTGTATGGCTGCAATGCGTTCTTCGACACTGCTTATTTTGTCCTCGATGCCTTCCCATTCTCTCAATTCCATATAGGAGAGCTTCTTCTTTTTTGGCTTTTCCCGCTGCCTGGCTGCCGTCTCCGGGGCAGCAGTGAGGGCGGGTCTCGCAGCTTTTACGGCATCTTCTTCAAGGTACTCGGAATAAGATCCATAATATTTATCAATCTGTCCCCCGCCCTGGAAAATCAGGATCTGTTCCGCACACTTATCAAGGAAATAGCGGTCGTGTGAAACGGTGACAACGACACCCGAAAAATTTTCGAGGAAATCTTCAAGAACGGTCAATGTCTGCGTATCGAGGTCATTGGTAGGTTCATCCATCAACAGGACATTTGGGGAAGACATCAAAATTTTCAGCAGATACAGCCTTCGCTTCTCTCCGCCTGATAGTTTCCTGATCGGAGTGCCATGCGTATTCATCGGGAACAGGAAGCGCTCTAGCATCTGGGCCGCTGAAACTGTTGATCCGTCTTTTAAATGGATGACTTCGGCCGTTTCACGAAGATAAGCTATCATTCTCATTTCCCCGTCCATATCCTCGTTTTCCTGCTTATAATAACCTATTTTAACTGTCTGGCCGATTTCCAGATCACCTTTATCAGCAGTAACAGAACCTTCGATCATATTCAAAAGTGTAGACTTCCCGGCACCATTTCTGCCAACAATTCCGATTCGATCCCCCGGTTTGATCAGGAAAGAAAAATCTTCGACAACCGGCTGGCCGGCAAAGGATTTCCATACAGATTTGAACTCCAGCACTTTTTTTCCCAGCCTTGTTCCGGTCATATCAATGGAAAGTGCTGCCGTTTGAGAGCTTTTTAGTGAACCTTCCAGCTCTTCGAACCGCTGAATCCTCGCTTTTTGCTTGGTAGATCGCGCTTTAGCGCCGCGCCTTATCCAGGCAAGCTCTTTACGGTAGAGATTTTCTTTCTTTGAAGACTGAGCTTTTTCTGTTTCTTCCCTGAGGGCTTTCCCTTCCAGGAATCCAGAATAATTTCCCAAATATTCATACAGACTGCCGCCGGAAATTTCCCATATCTTCGTAGAGACATTATCAAGGAAATAACGGTCGTGTGTTACAAATAAGACAGATCCTTGATATCTTGCCAGATAATCTTCCAGCCAGACGATGCTCTGATAATCCAGATGGTTGGTAGGCTCATCAAGGATTAAAAGATCCGGGCTTTCGATAAGTGTCCGAGCAAGTGCCGCCCTTTTTTTCTGCCCGCCGGAAAGTTCACCCAGTTTTTTTGATGTATCAGAAAGGCCCAGCCTGGATAGTATCGCTTTCGAGTTTGCGCTTACCTCCCAGCCATTCAGGGCATCCATTTTTTCCTGCAGTTTAAAGACTCTCTCCTGGATTCGTGCGTCTTCTGCGTTTCTCTGCAGCTCTTCGAGGCTCTTTTCATATTCCCTGATCAGCTCAAAAAGAGGAGATGAGCTTTTATACATATAATCCAGGAGTTCCGTATCACCTTCAAACTCCGGATCCTGTTCAAGAAGGGAAATCTTATAGTCGTTGGGATGGTCCTTGCTTCCGGAGTCTCCCTCTTCCGTTCCGGCAATCAAGTGAAGGAGAGTTGACTTTCCGGTTCCATTTACACCAACAATCCCTATTTTATCTCCTTCGGAAATCGAAAAACTGATATCCGAGAAAAGAAGCTTTTCCCCTTGATGCTTGGTAAGACTGTTGTATGAGAAAACTTTCATTTTAAACATTCCATTCTTTATAAAATTGCTTTAAAAATTCTCCCATGAAGCTCTGGCGATCTTCAGAAAGCTTTTTTGCTGCATCGGTATGGAGCAGGTCCTTCAATTTAAGTAGCTTTTCATAAAAATGGTTTATGGATGAAGACCTGCCTTCCCGGTATTCTTCAATGGTCATTTCATTTCTCGGGACCATTTCCGGCTCGTAAATCGGCTGCCCCTTTTTCCCCCCATAAGCGAAGGTCCTCGCAATCCCGATTGCCCCCATGGCATCCAGACGATCCGCATCCTGGACAATTTTGGCTTCAGGGGATAATACATGCAGATTATTTCCGCCTTTAAATGGAATAGAGCGGATGATTGCCGAAAGCTCGTCTATGGTTTCCTGTGTCATTTCCTGCTCCTTGAACCAGTCATCGAGTTTTTTGAAGCCGGCCTCTTCACTTTCATTCAGCTTTTCATCGGGAATATCATGCAGTAGTGCAGCCATTTCAACCAGAAACAGGCTGTCACTGCCTTCTTCCCTGGCTATCTGCATGGCCAATGAGCGCACCCTCATAATATGGTGCCAGTCATGGCCGCTTGTATCACTTCTCATCTGGTTTTTTACAAAAACTTCACAGCGGCTGATTAAATGTGCATTCTCCATTTTCGGATCCTCTTCTTTCGCAAACATAGTGTACCATGAAAATGGCCCGGTCCTGAAATATTCACTTCTTTCCAAAAAAAAATAGACCCTGCAGCTGCCTGGTCTATTAAACTGGCAGAGCCAGACTTACTCTATTATAAATTGTTGTCATTATACCAGCTGATCCCAAGCGTATCCTCTCCCGCATGCACACCAATCGTTGTCCCCAGCGGATGGGTCTCGATCTTGAGTGAAGGAAACTTCGCCTCCAGTTCTTCCTTGAGAAGCAGGCTTTCATCCTCATGAAGCCCAAACAGGATATATATCTCTTGTATATCGTATATTTCCATATCCTTTTCCAGATAAGACAAAATCCGCTGCTTCGCCTTTTTTCTGCTGCGGACCTTTTCCTTCACTGACAGCTTTCCCTTGTCTATGGATATGATGGGCTTTATATTCAAGATGCTTCCCACATAATAGCTGGTACCGCTCATTCTTCCGCTCCGGTGAAGCTGTTCCAGGCTGCCGATCAACACATAAGTTTTATTAGATTCCTTTATCCTGTTGATTCGATCCACGATTTCTACTGGCATCATACCCTGTGCAGCCATCTTCATTGCTTTTTTAATTAGAACTGCCATTGGATAAGTCAGAATAAGCGTATCGATCACAAAAATGCTGCAGTCTGTCATCCCGGCTGCCTGCAGGCTTGAGGAGAAGGTGCCGCTGAGAGCTCCGGATACATGAAACGATATGATGCAGTCATAATCGACTTTCAGCCGGCTGTACAGATCCAGAAATGTGCCGACCGACGGCTGTGATGTGGTCGGCAGAACTCCATCCAATTTCATCTTTGAAAACATCTGGGCCGGTGTGATATCTATTCCATCCCGATACTCCTGTCCTTCTATCAAAACCTGGAGCGGTACCGTATATACATCATCATTTTGCAGCAGTTCTTCATCCAGACTGACTGTACTGTCGGTCACCCATGCTATCCTCATGTTCATCCCCCCGCACCTTATTTTATAGCAGGCTTTGAATTTCTTTCTCTATTTCATTTGGTTTTGTCTGCGGTGCATATCTTTTCACGATATTGCCGCTCCGGTCTACAAGGAATTTCGTGAAATTCCATTTAATGCTCTTAGAACCCAATACGCCCGGGGCATGTTCGGTCAGATATTGAAATAAGGGATGCGCCTGATCTCCCTTGACATCCACCTTGGAAAACATCGGGAAGCTCACTCCATAAGTCAGCTGGCAGAAAGACTGAATCTCCATTTCATCCCCCGGCTCCTGGCCCATGAATTGATTACAGGGAAATCCGAGAACGGCAAATCCCTGTTCTTTATATTTCTCGTAAAGGCTTTCCAGTTCCGAGAACTGGGGTGTAAACCCGCATTTGCTGGCTGTATTGACGATCAGCAGCACCTGGTCCTTATAGGAATCCATTGATATTGTCTGCCCTTCAATTGATTTAGCTTCAAGCTGATATATGCCCATCTTTACCCACTCCCTCTTTCTAAATATACAGCAATTATTCGCTGAAAAAATGCTGCAGTTTGTTAATAGATGTAATTGCATGGTCCACTAGTCCATTAAAATCAGGGATTTGTTCCTCTGTGACCAGCCTGCCGAATACTACTTTAGCCATGATGATTCTGACCGGGTGTTCCGGACTGTTATAGATATGCTTCTCAGTTATTTCAATTTCGCGGGATGGCCCCCATATACTGGATAAAGTGTGAAACAGGCCATTAATATCAGCCATGTTATCATCTTTTAAAGGAATCTGGTAAATCGTCTCAATGTGGCAGCCTGCATCCGCGCCGCCCTTGTATTCCAATAGTTCGGCACTCAGGTTCTTCAGCCCGGCTTCCAGGCCGATGCTGCATGTAATAGGTACGCAGGCAGAGCTCCTGCCGGTCTTAACCTCCATTTCCATAAGGAAGCTTCTTGATAAAGACGAAATATTTATCAGGTCCTGCCTGTCTGTAACAAGGATGCTTCCTTCAAAGTCCCGGTCATAAATTAAACCTTCGAGGACAACCTTCATATTTTCAAAAGCAGTGGGATCAAACATAATACCTCCCTGGTCCAGTAAAGGGCGACTCCCTAAAACAGGCCGATTGCCCTTCCGGCTTGATCAATATCCATATTCAAAGCAGCGGGTGCCTTCGGCAGTCCAGGCATCGTCATAATATCGCCGGTCAATGCCACAATGAAGCCTGCTCCAACAGAAGGCTTAAGGTCCCGGATAGTGATGGAGAAACCTTCCGGCCTGCCGATTGCCTGTGGATTGTCACTCAATGAATATTGAGTTTTTGCCATGCAGACCGGCAGGCTGCCCCAGCCCTCTTTCTCGATAGCAGCCATTTTTTTCCGGGCATTTGCTGTGTATTCCACAGAATCTGCTCCATACACGTTTTTTGCAATGATCTCTATTTTATCCTCCAGGCTGTGAGTCAGCTCATATAAAGGCGCATATGTCCCATCATTACTCTCGATCAGCCTCTTGATGGTCTGGGCCAGGTCCATTCCGCCTGCACCGCCCTTTTCCCATACTTCGGTCAGCGAAAACGGGATGTTTTCCTCTTCCATCAGTTCCTTGAAAAGAACTAATTCATTTTCCGTATCACTTGTAAACTTATTAAGCGCCACGACAAAAGGCAGGCCGAAGGAAGCGATGGTTTCAGCATGTTTTTTCAGATTCTGAATTCCCTCTTTCAAGGCCCCCAGATTTTCTTCTGTCAGCTGATCTGGAGCCTGTGCCCCATGCAGCTTCAGGGCTCTAATGGTCGCCACGATCACGACGGCATCCGGCTTCAATCCGGCACTCCTCGCCTTGATATTCAGGAACTTCTCTGCCCCGAGATCCGCGCCAAAGCCCGCTTCTGTAACAACATAATCCGCAAGTTTCAGTGCAGTCCGTGTAGCCAGGGCACTATTGCAGCCATGCGCGATATTAGCGAACGGTCCTCCGTGAATCAGTGCAGGCGTATGTGATATCGTCTGCACCAAATTGGGCTTGATGGCGTCCTTTAAGAGAAGGGCCAGGGCTCCTTCCACCCCAAGATCCCGGACAGTGACCGGTTCGTTTTGATAAGTCCAGGCGATTACCATCTTTGCCAGCCGTTCCTTCATATCATCTAGGCTGTTTGCCAGGCAGACAACCGCCATGATTTCTGAAGCAACCGTAATATCGAAGCCGTCCTCGCGCGGAACCCCCTGGACGGGGCCTCCAAGTCCGATTACCACTTTTCTCAAGGCACGGTCATTGATATCAACCACACGCTTCCAGATAATCCTGCGAGGATCAATACCCAGCTCATTTCCCTGATGGAGATGATTATCGATCAAGGCGGACAGTGTATTATTTGCTGCAGTAATGGCATGGATATCTCCATTAAAATGCAGATTAATTTCCGTCATCGGCAATACCTGTGAATATCCTCCGCCTGCCGCACCCCCCTTTATCCCCATCACAGGGCCAAGAGATGGTTCCCTCATCGCAATCATGGACCGGTCACCAAGCTCCGTGAAAGCATCACCCAAACCGACCGTTACTGTGGTTTTTCCTTCACCAGCCTTCGTAGGGTTAATCGCAGTAACCAGGATCAGACGGCCATCCTTCGTATCCTTCAGCCGCTCCAGTACATCCAGGGAAATCTTAGCTTTATATCTGCCATACAGCTCAAGCTCCTCTTCCCGGATATCCAGCTTGTCAGCAATTTCATATATAGGCAGCATCTCTGCCTCATTTGCAATTTCTATATCACTTTTAACCTTTTTAACTTCAGTGTCCAAGCCTCAAGACCTCCTGCTATAATATAAAGCCTCTAAAATAACCTTCCTTGTTAGAACGAATATTATTACTTTCCCTACTTTCCAATATAACGATTTGAAAAGGACGTGGCTAGCATGAGCTCTAATTATTTATTCGTCAGGGTCCCTGAATATTATTCCCTGAATACTATTCTATGTTCTACCGCTAGTATTCTTAGCCAATTCGCCCTGTCTTCAGGTAAAATATGGCTGCTTTGAGTTTTTTGATTAATCTCTCTGCTGCCTTCATTGCGGAAACCTTGAAAACCTGCTCCATTTGATCAATTATTTGTGTATTTTATCTGCCCAAAAACCTTAAAAAGCCCAGTTCTCTTCCATTACTATGGACTATAGAAGGAGAAACATGAGGCTTCCCCGCCGAAACGGATGCGTTACTATCCGGTATTTGACTTTACTCGCCGAAACCGGTACTTTACTATCCGATTCTGCTTTTTACTCGCCGGAACGGGCATTTTACTATCCGATTTTGAATTTTACTCGCCGGAATCGGTACTTTACTATCCAATTCTGAATTTTACTCGCCGAAATCGGTACTTTACTATCCGATTCTGCATTTTACTCGCCGGAACGGGCATTTTACTATCCGATTCTGCTTTTTACTCGCCGAATTAAGGCCCTTTGGTCCAAAGCCAATCGCCATCAAAAGGCGAGACCGGCCTTTCGCTGCCGCTTTTCTTAGGCCTGCCAGGCCTCTGCTTTTTTTACTGCATTTGGCTGTTTCGTTTCGTCTGCTGATTCATTCAATTTTTTATATTTTTCTATTTAAAAAAGCACCGTTCTCCGCTTTTGGGGTCATCCAGCTCCGAACTGAGCCCTTCGGTCCTAAGCCAATCGCCATCAAAAGGCGAGACCGGCCTTTCGCTGCCGCTTACTTAGGCCGGTCAGGCCTCTGCTTTTTTACGGAGCAGAGTTTTTTTGACTCATTTTGTAGTTCATTTGCTTTTTTAAAAATTTTAGTATTAAAAGCACCGTTCTCCGCTTTTGGAGTCATCCAGCTCCGAACTGAGCCCTTCGGTCCTAAGCCAATCGCCATCAAAAGGCAAGATCGGCCTTTCGCTGCCGCTTTTCTTATGCCTGTCAGGCCTCTGCTTTTTTACGGAGCAGAGTTTTTTTGACTCATTTTGTAGTACATTTGCTTTTTTAAAAATTTTAGTATTAAAAAGCACCGTTCTCCGCTTTTGGAGTCATCCAGCTCCGAACTGAGCCCTTCGGTCTTAACCCAATCGACATCAAAAGGCAAGACCGGCCTTTTGCTGCCGCTTTTCTTATGCCTGTCAGGCCTCTGCTTTTTTTCTGCATTTAGTTGTTTCGACTCGTTCAGTTGTTCATCAGCTTTTTAAAAATTTTAGTTATAAAAAAGCACCGTTCTCCGCTTTTGGGGTCATCCAGCTCCGAACTGAGCCCTTCGGTCCTAAGCCAATCGCCATCAAAAGGCAAGATCGGCCTTTCGCTGCCGCTTTTCTTATGCCTGTCAGGCCTCTGCTTTTTTTACTGCATTTGGCTGTTTCGTTTCGTCTGCTGATTCATTCAATTTTTTATATTTTTCTATTTAAAAAAGCACCGTTCTGCACATTAGGGGGTTATAATGGAAATATTCAATTTTTTTGGTTAAAGGAGTAAAGTGATGCCTATTAAAATACCACGACAGCTTCCTGCGGCGGAGATTCTTGAGGGTGAAAATATATTTGTGATGGATCTGGAGCGGGCGAATAATCAGGATATCCGTCCTTTGAATATTTTAATCCTGAATTTGATGCCCGAGAAGGAGAAGACAGAGGCGCAGCTATTGAGGCTGCTTGGGAATACGCCGCTTCAGGTGAATGTGTCTTTCCTGACTATGGCCTCACATACTGCAAAGAATACGAGCAGGTACCATCTGGAGCAGTTTTATATTACCTTCCCCGAGGTGAAGAATAAGAAGTTTGACGGGCTGATTATTACCGGTGCCCCAGTCGAGCAATTGGAATTTGATGAAGTCAATTATTGGACTGAACTGCGCCAGATCATGGACTGGTCTTCATCCAATGTCACATCGACCATGCATATTTGCTGGGGTGCACAGGCAGGCTTGTTTCACCATTACGGAATTGGCAAGCAGCCCCTGCCAAAGAAATGCTTCGGTGTCTTCACCCACCGGGTCCTCCATAAGAATGAAAAGCTGGTCCGGGGATTTGATGATATATTCTTCGCTCCCCATTCCCGGCATACGGACATAGAAACCGACAAGCTGAGGGAGCACCCCGGGCTTATGATTCTATCTCAATCTGATCAGGCAGGAGTTTTCCTTGCTGCCTCCAGGGACGGAAAACGGATCTTTATAACAGGCCATCCAGAATATGATGCTGACACACTGGGCCTCGAGTATTCACGCGACCTGGCCAAGGGAACTGAAATTTCTCTTCCTTATAACTATTATCCGGATGATAATCCGGAGAATGAACCGGGCAAAACCTGGAGGAGTCATGCGAATCTCTTGTTTTCAAACTGGCTGAATTACTATGTTTACCAGGAAACGCCATATGTCTGGAAATAACAAAGAAGAATCCTCTCTCAGGAGGATTCTTCTTTGTTTACATACTGCTCTTCCTTTTTCAACATGAAAACCCACATAAAGCTGAGGGCCTGTTTCAATTCGCTTGGATATGGAAGCTTTTTAAGATCTGCCTCTTTTTTGGAAACACCCATCGAGGCGGTGAGAGACCAGCCAGTCTCGAGAGCAAGCCTTTCGAACTCCCAGGGCAGCATATCATTCATTATGACCTTCTCCCCGTAAAGCCGCTTAAAGCTGTGCGTTTTCCTAGGACCGGCAGTGGGTCCAAGAATTCCTGCTGCTGCATATCCACCCGGCTTTAGGATCCGTTTTGCTTCATTCAGCGCATCCAGCGGACGGGAGGTCCATTCAAATGAGTTGATCGCCAGCACTCCATCAAATTGATGATCTCCAAACGGAAGTGAGCTGATATCGGCCTGTATAAATGTTAGTGAACCTGTCCCCGAGTCCCTTTTTTGCGCTTTTTGGATCATTTCATTAGAAATGTCTACGCCGACAGTATGAAATCCCTCCTGACTCAGCTTCCAGGTTCCATATCCTTCCCCGCAGCCGAGGTCACATATGCTGCCTCCCGGCGGCAGATAATCCTTGATGAAAGGGATGATATTTTTCCTGCTTCCCGTCTCCCACATGTTCTTTGCCCCCGAAGACCAGACATCCGAAAATGAATCCCAGCTTTTTTCTGTTTCCTTCAGCCATTGAGAAGATTCCATTCTGTTTCCCCCTGTATGTTTAACGGCTGTCAGCCTCCGCCGGCAGCCCTGGAATAGCAAAAAGCTGCCAGGGCAGCTTTTATTATTCTTCACTATTTAGTTCTTCATTTTTGTTTTGAATCCCTTTGAGATCTTCAATTATTTTTGGGTTTTCCTCAAATAGCTGGACAAGGTCGCCTATCCGGTCAATCGAGTCCCAGCTTAAATGATGTTCAATTCCCTCTACATCACCATAAATATTTTCTTCTTTGACACCGATTACCCTTAGGAGCTGTTCAAGCAGTTCATGTCTGAAAAGCAGTCTTTTCCCTACTTTTTTTCCTTTTGGGGTCAGGATGAGGCCTCTATATTTTTCATATATTAGATAACCCTCAATATCAAGCTTCTGGACCATCTTCGTTACGGAGGATGGATGCACGGCTAGCATCTCAGCAATATCAGAAACACGGGCATAGCCTTTTTCTTCGATCAATTTATAAATTATCTCTATGTAGTCTTCCATGCTAGGTGTAGGCATTAAAGTATCCTCCCAAATCAAACCATATCAATAAAAGTTTACTATACCTACCATAGCGGCACAAGAAAAATGGCATAGAACCGCGAATTTTTAGAGGCTGTCTGCCTTAGTCTGCACCAGTTTAAAATTTTTCCCCTCATCCAGTGTGGCAAGAACCACTTGTTCCATCGGCACATTATGCCCTTTTACCTGTTCATGGACCCATTGTCTGTTCACACCGAACAATTCCATTGCATCTTTCTTAATTCGTCCTTCTTTAATGATGATTTTTGTGAGCAGGAACGGTTTCGTTTCAATTCCCATATCTTTTTTGGAAACAGGATTGTATTCCGTGTGTAAAAAAGCTGTAATTGCGCCTCCCGGCTCCCACAGGGCAATCCCGATATTTTCAATCGATTGGATATGCTGCATACGGAGGACAGACAGCAGGTATTCCATGGATATTTTTGCTTTTTTTAAATTTGCAAGATTGATTTTCCCGTTTTTTATGAGTATCAGCGTGCTCGGCTCAAAGAGGGTGCGCCAGCCATTGGATTTTAGGGTTAACATGGTATTCGCATAATAGAGCAGCGATATGACCGCTGTTGTGATCAGCGCCCCGCCCATTCCGTCGGATGAACTCCCGAGCGGCTTGGCCATGATGCTTCCCACAATCAGGGCAGTGATAAAATCAATAAACCTCAGCTGTGAAATGAATCTTTGGCCCATGAATTTTGTAGCGATTGCTAAAAATAGATAACCTGTCACGCCCCGAATAACCCACTGAACTATAGTGAGCGTATCCTGTCCATAAAAAAAATCCATAAAAATCCCCCCTTCCTCCTAGTTTTTGGAGGGGGGAAGATTTTTATGCTTTCACGTTATGCCTTCTTGCTGTCCTCAAATTCCATTTTCCATGAAAAATATTCGTTATCTTCATTTTTCTCATACGAAAGGATGGCATTAAATTTTTTTCCATTTCGGCTTGTCAATCCTTTGACAGATGCTTTGCCGTTCTTTAATAGTGACTTCACCATTGTTTTGGTTGGCTTTTTTTTCATGGAGGCGAGGTATTTGTCATTTTTCCAAATGACAAATTTACATCCGCTTTTCCAATTGGAACAGCCAAAGCCTTTTTGGCCCTCAATAATTCCATGTCCGCAAATTGGACATTTCCCCAGCAATTCACGCTGATTGGATGCAGAGGCACCCTTACCCTTCAAGGTCCCTCCTTCTCCATTTTTGATTTTATCTACAGTCGCAGAAGTGAATTCCACAATGAAATTCATGAATTCAGATTTAGTAAATTTCCTTTTTTCTATGTCTGAGAGCTTTTTTTCAATCCTTCCGGTGAATTCAAGGTCAAGCAGCTCAGGAACAGGCAGAGTTTCCACAATGGTCCGCCCTAGTTCGGTACAGGTAAGGTTCTTATTCTTTAATTCTATATATCCTACATCCTTAAGCTTTTTGATTGTATCTGCCCTGGTGGCAGCCGTGCCGATACTGAAGCCGCTGAGGACCGCCTCCACTTCGTCACCGCTCTTCCCAGCTTTCCTTCCGCACGTTTCCATCAGACGGAGCAGCGTCCTTTCAGTATGCTGTTTAGGGGCACTTGTGGCATGTTCCGTAATGGATTGGCTGACTGCCTCCACTTTTTCACCAAGCTCGAGCGGCGGTAATACCACTTCTTTCGTTTCCATGCGCTCGACCTTTTTCCATCCCTCCACCAGCTGGATCCGTCCTTTGGTCAGGAATACACCGGGAATATCGGCCGAATGAATCTTTGTGGTGATCCGTGTTTCTTGAAACTCGGCTATCGGCATAAACTGCATCAAGAACCTGTTTTTTATGGATGTATAGACAATCTGTTCGTCAGGGCTCAGCTTCTTTGGAACAAGATAAGTCGGTATGATCGCACTGTGGCTTTCTACCTTGGCATTATCAAAAATTCTCCTGGATGCTGTGAATTTTAGTTCATCTTCGTAAGGCAGGCCTTTTTTTACAGCTTCAAGCACTTTTGCCGTCCTTCCTTTCAGGCTTTCTTCAAGCGCAGTACTTGAAGTCCTTGGATAAGTGATCAGCTTCTTCTCGTAAAGCGACTGTGCTGTTTTTAAGACTTTGTCGGAAGTCCAGCCCTTGTATTTGCTTGTGATATGCCCCTGCAGGCCTGATAGATTGAATAAAAAAGGCGGGAATTCCTTTTTCTGTTCGATCGTCCTGTCGGTGATGGTCCCCATTTCCCCATCGAAGGCGGAAGCAGCCACTTCAAGTTGTTTTTTATCCTTGAACTTTTCTTCACTATCCAGGTGATATGTTCCTTCATATTCTCTCCCGCCGGAAGCAAGAAAAGAGCCTGTCAATTTATAATAAGTTTCAGGGACAAAACGTTCGATCTCTTTATCACGGTCGTAGATGATCTTCAAAGTAGGCATGAGCACCCTGCCCACATTGATTGCTTTTCCCCTGCCTGCCTGATATTTAAGTGTCGCTACAGACGTTAAATTGATGCCAATGATCCAATCCGCCCACTGCCGGCTGATTCCTGCATCCCGAAGAGGTTCCATTTCCTCATTCGGCCTTATTTCTTCAAGCCCCTTTAATACCTCTGCAGGAGTCCATTCATTCAGCAGCATCCGATATACCTTTTTTCGTGTCTTAAGCTGGCCGAGGATCGTGTCACCGATAATCTGCCCTTCCCTGTCATAGTCACAGGCAGAAATAATGGCATCAACATCGTTCCTTTCGACCAGCTTTTTTATCGTGGAAAGCTGCCGCCCCGCACCCGGACCGCTGTAAGCCCCCCTTCTGGGACTTTTCACTTTATATTTAAATGTTTCTGGAATAAATGGGAAATGATCCATTTTCCAGCGAGCCATCTTAGGATCATAATCTTTAGCATCAAAAAGTTCCAGCAGGTGGCCCATGGCCCAGGTGATCAAGAATCCCCCGCCTTCATAGAAGCCTTCATTTTTCTTTTTAATCTGGAGAGCCTCTGCTATATTCTTTGCGACAGAAGGCTTTTCGGCAATAATGACCTTTACCATTTTTTTCAGCACTTCCTCCATATTTTCTCTTCTGCTAGTTTAACAGATTTTATGGATAATAAGAACGTTTGTTCACAAAATACATACTTGAAACTTCTACAAACACAAAAGAACAGGAGCGAAGCGAGGCGCAGGCAGGTTTGTCAGAAAGATCCTTGATATTCACACACCCTCTTGCAGGAAGCCAAATAATACAGGCAGCTTCGCCCTTACCACATAAACAGCAAAAAAACGGAGTCATATGACTCCGCTTTATGTGACTGCTGTCAGCCCTTAGTTCCTGAGGAGATATTTGATCCTTCAATGAAAAATCTCTGGAAGATGAAGAACACAAGGACAGTTGGCAAAAGAATCATCACGGACATGGCCATCAGATAATTCCACTGTGTCTGTACCGAGCCCTTAAAGGTCTGCAGTCCCAGCTGTATGGTATACAAGCTTTCATCATTCAGGTAAAGGAGCGGACCCAATAAATCGTTCCATGAACCATTGAATGAAAAGATGGCTACGGTTATCAAGGCCGGCTTTGTCAGCGGAAGCATGATATGCCACCAGATCTTTAAGTGGCCGGCACCGTCCATGACAGCCGCTTCAATGAATTCATTCGGTATTGTCATCATAAACTGCCGCAGCAGGAAGATGAAAAATGCACTTCCAAGGAAGGAGGGCACAATCAGCGGAAGATACGTATTAATCCAGCCTAATTTAGAGAAAAGCATATATTGGGGAATCATTGTCACAAACCCCGGCAGCAGCATGGTGGAAAGAACAACAACAAACCAGAAGTTGCGGCCCTTGAATTTAAGCTTCGCAAATCCATAGGCAACCAGGGAATTCACCAGGACACTGGCGAATGTGGTAACCACGGCCAAAAATACTGAATTCATGGCCCACCTGGTAAATGGCCCTGTAGACCACGCTTTCACATAATTGGAAAAGCTAAATTTTTCCGGTAAAAATGAAGGGGGAAACTGGGCAATTTCTGCCGGCGTCTTCAGCGAAGTGGATATCATCCACCACAAGGGTGTAAGGAGAGCGATACTCCCCATAATCAAAACGAAAAGGACGATCGTATTTTTCATTCTTCTTCTAAACTTCATCGTTTGATAGAATCTGGTTGATTCTGCCTTCATCATTTGTTGTCACCGCCCTCATAGTGTACCCAGCGCTTGCCGAATTTAAGGTTTGCCAATGTCAGGATCATAATGATAATGAACAGTACCCAGGCCATTGCAGAAGCATATCCCATATTGAACACTTCAAATGCATTGTTCCACATATGCAGATTATAAAATAAGAGTGAATGGGCCGGTCCTCCATCCCCGTTTTTCGACATTACATAGGCTTCCTGGAAAATTTGGAAGGACCCGATAGTACTGGTAATGATATCGAAAAAAATGATAGGCGTAATCATCGGAAGCGTGATATGAAAGAACTTCTGAAAAATATTAGCCCCGTCCAGGTCAGCTGCTTCATAGAGAGCACCAGATACTCCCTGGAGACTTGCCAGATAAAGCAGCATGCCGCCCCCAACACTCCAAAGCTTCATAAATACCAAAGCAGGCTTTGTCCATTCAGGATCAAACAGCCATGCCGGACCATCGATTCCAACCCAGCTCAAAACCAGGTTCACAAGTCCAGTCCCAGGACTCAGCAGCTGCATCCACAGGAAGTAGACGGCAACGCCTGAAAGGATAGCAGGCAGGTAATATATGGTTCTGAATATTTTCATGCCCGGGATCTTTGCATTAAGGAGAACAGCAATAAAAATAGCACCCGCTGTAGTCAGCGGTACGGAGAATAGGACAAAGTACAATGTATTCCAGAGTGATGTCCAGAACAAGTCATCCGCTGTAAACATCCTTTTGTAATTATCCAAACCTGTGAAAGTCATTTCGGATGTAATATTGTAATCACTGAAACTGACTATGAGGGAAAATAGGAGCGGTCCTGCGGTTAAAAAGAAGAAGCCGATGAGCCAGGGGGATATAAATCCATATCCTATCAAGTTTTCTTTAAAAGATTTGCCTAATTTCCTGGATTTCTGTATAGGCCGTGCATCTGTTTTACTCCCTGATCCGGCAGAAGCTTTGGCAGAACCTTTGATACCGGTTCCTGCTATGTTCTGCGACAACTTTTCACTTGCTCCTTGCTGGCGCATAATGCTACCCCCTAAATTTTTACTAAAGAAGAGAAGTCAATGACTTCCCTTCCCTCTTTATCTTTTTTATTTTTTTGCTTTTTCCACGTCTTTCTCAGCCTTCTCAAGAGCGGAGGCTGCACCCTTCTTCCCGAGCATTACTGCATCAATCTGAGGATCGATCCTGCTGCGGTAATCTGGATATTCTATTGGAACCGGAGCAAGCTTCGTGTATTCCAGATTCTTAAGGGATTCTTCATACACCAGCTTTTCCTGCCCCTTCATATCAGCAGCTACACTCTCAGCAGCTTCCTTGTTGGCAACATTGTCATAATTTTTCAATGCCCAGTATTTTTGAGCTTTTACATCAGTCATGTACTTAATGAAGTCAGCGGCTTCTTTAGGGTGCTTAGAGCCTTTTGGAATCTCAAGGACAAATCCTCCGCCTTCACTCCATGGTTTTTCTCCATCTTTATATACCGGGATAGGAGCAACGCCAAAGTCCATTTCCTTGCCCGAGTCGCGGATCTGGGTATAGAAAGTACCAATATCCGTGTACATTGCGACTTTTTCAGAGATGAATGGGTTTGTCGTTCCATTTCCGAAATCGGCTTCCCATTTCTCAATCGTCTTTTTACCGTAGCGTTTCTTCCAATCAGCAAGCCATGTCAGTGCGTCTGCCTTGGCAGGAGTATTAATGGCAGGCTTATCTCCGTCAAAGAACCCGGTTCCGCCATCTGCGTTTCTCATCCAGCTCGGCGCTCCGAATCCTCCCCATACAGGATAAAAACCGATTCTTTCATAGGTATCGCCCTTTTTCACATCAAGCTTTTTGGCGTAATCCTCAAGTTCTTTCCATGTCCTGGGCGGCTTGTTTGGGTCAAGGCCGGCCTCTTTGAAAGCTTTTTTATTATAGAAGAGCATCCTTGTATCGGTGTTGAAGGGAACTGCGTAAGGTTTATCTTTATAGAGGACTGTTTCCCAGAGGTGAGGATAAAACGCATCCTTGGTATTATCGTCAAGATATTTAGATAAGTCCGTGCTTTGGCTGTTTTTAGCCCTGTGTGAAACATCATTGATATCAGTAACTACAACATCGGCCGGATTCCCTGCTGCCACGGCTGCCAGGTTCTTGGTCCAGATATCGCCCCATGGTACAAAGGTATGTTTAACCACTACCTTATCCTGGGATTTATTATAATCATCAATCATTTTTTCTACGATCGGCCTTCGGGTTTCCGACCCCCAGAAGCTCCAGAATTTTAATGTTACTTTGCCATTGCTGTCTTCAGATCCAGATGCTCCGTTACTTCCGGAACAGCCGGCTAGCATGCTGATGAGAAGCATAGCTGCCAATACAATCGTCCAAGTCTTTTTCATCTTCGCCAAAAACCCCTAACCTAGTTAATTATCTTTATTTTTCTTTAACACGCGCGTGTTCCTAACATGTATTTACCCAAATTTCGAGCAGCAAAACCTATTTCGTAAAATATTTGTTATATTTTGCAGAAAAATAGATGTGAAAGATTGCATAGTTTTGTTGGATGAAGGGAAATCGTATCGTATAGTGACTAATTGAAGAAGGAGGATCTTCCATGACTAACGAACCGTTCACAAAATTCCTGCCGATGACTTCCGCAGCCAACGGATCTATAGAAACTGTTACTCCTGATGTGCTGGTTTATACAAACCAGATTGTCAATCTGTTTTTTATCCGCCTTAAAGGGGATGCCGAGTGGGTTTTAGTGGATGCAGGGATGCCGAAATCCGGTGATTCCATTAAAGAGGAGGCTGAGAAGCTGTTTGGCGAGGGAGCGAGACCAAAGGCAATCCTTTTGACCCACGGTCATTTTGATCATATCGGCGGACTTGGCAGGCTGCTGGAATTTTGGCCGGGGGTACCTGTTTTCGCTCATGAAATGGAACTGCCATTCCTGACCGGGATGAAGGATTACCCTGAACCTGATTCAAGTGTTGAAGGCGGGTTGGTAGCCAAGATGTCGAGGATGTTTCCAAATGAAGGGATCGATATATCCGGCAGTGTAAAGGCATTGCCAGAGGATGGCAGTGTGCCTGATATGCCGGAATGGAAGTGGATACACACACCGGGACACAGTCCCGGCCATATCTCGCTATTTCGGGAGAGGGATAGAATTCTGATTGCCGGGGATGCATTTGTGACAGTCAGGCAGGATGAATTGTATAAGGTGATGACACAGAAAAAGGAAATTACCGGACCTCCCCGTTATTTGACAACGGACTGGAAAGCAGCTAAAGAATCTGTGCTTAAATTGAATGCGCTGAGTCCGCTGGCAGCAGGGACAGGACATGGGCTGCCTGTATTCGGGGAAGATCTCCAATCAGGTCTGCAGACGCTCGCAAGTGAATTCGACAGTCTCGCAGTGCCTGACCACGGGAAATATGTAGAATAAACATAAAAAAAGCTCCTTTCCGGAGCTTTTTTTATGTCAGGTTTATATCTTCACCTACTTCAGCCTGTTTCCGAGATCCTTGAGTTTTTCGCCGACCGTACACTGTGATATGCAGAATTTATGGGCGAAAGTCCGGCCTTTTTCTTTTCGGTGATGAGCTTTTAAGAAACAATCTTTACAATAGCCTTCAAGCATAGCATCAACTTCTGAACAAATTTCTTTCCTGGTCATGCTGCCTTCTCCTTTTATATTAAATCAGTTCTAATTTACTGGAGACAAATTTCCGTTCCAAAGCCTGGCCCGCGAGCTTGTCTGCCTCCCCATTTTCTTTCCTTCCAACAAGGGAGTACGTGGGCTTTATCCCCAATTCGCCCATTTTATGTTCTATTCTGTCAAGCCACCTGTTTAAGCCTTCTTCAAAACATGGCCACTCTCCCGACAGCTGATTCAGGACAACTTGGGAATCTCCTATGAAGGTGCAGGGCATATTATTCACCCCAAGCTCCTCAAGCTGCTGAAGGGCATAATACAATGCCGCGTATTCGGCTTCATTGTTTGATTCGAGAATTTCAAGAATTTTATTTGAACGCACCCGCCATTTCTTATTATTCTGGGTGTAATAAATCACAGCGCCTGCTCCGGATAATTTCTCTTCCTTCAAAAATCCTCCATCAAAGAAAACAGTAATATCCTGAGGTTCATCCTCAACTTCCGCCAGCAGTTTCCTTAATTCCTTCTTGGTCCACGTGCTGCCTGCTTCGTCTTCATATTCAATGCTTGAAAGCCTGCCTGACTTCTCAAGATCCTCTGTGATATATAGCGCCTGCCCCGCGTCTATCGGCTCAGAGTGAAAAACCGCATCCACCCTTTTCGGGTGTTTATAACTCCAGTGAATGATAACCTTCATAGCTGCCTCCTTTAGGCTATGTGTAGCATATTTAACTTATATATCACAATTCATCACTAATTTAACCTCTTTTAGCAAAATCATGACTGAAAGAACCACTCATGTTCTTAGATATATCTTGATTATGGTACACTTTAGATAATTATATTCTGGGGGTCGACTTTCATTGATTGAAATTTACATAGACGGTGCGAGCGCAGGAAATCCCGGGCCGAGCGGTGCTGGGATCTTTATTAAAAATAATGGCAAGGTTGAGACTTATTCGATTCCGATCGGAATGATGGAAAATCATGAAGCAGAATTTTCTGCTTTAATCAAAGCGTTGGAGCTGTGTGTATCGAGAGGTTATGGAATGGTTTCCTTCAAGACCGACTCAGACCTGATTTTCAGGGCCATGGAAAAGGAATTTGTAAAGAACAAGAAATATGCCCCGCTTTTGGAAAAGGCACTTTCCTTAGCGGGACAAATCGAACTCTTTTTTATCAAATGGGTGCCCAGCCGGGAAAACAGGGCAGACACCCTGGCCAGGGAGGCCATATTAAAGAATGAGCAATAAAGAAAAGACAGGGACGCTCCATGTGCAGTCATAGTAATACACCCCAAAGCGAGAGTCAGGCGCAAGCTTCGGGGTGCAGCAGCTTTAAATTAAATTCATTTCATTAGCGAACACAAATGCTTTCTTCTTGGATGTTATATCTTGCTGAACCAGGCTTTCAAGCAGGGAAAGATAAAAGCTTCCGTCGAAGCGTTTCTGAGCTTTCAAAGTGATTTCAATTGCACTGTTGACAAGGCTGTCGCCCGCATTCGTATAGTGCTTGCCAAAATAGATAAAACCGATGGCATCATCTTCAAAACTAAAGCCTCTTGCCTCTAAATCGCATAAAAACTCTTCAATTGTCTTCATCAGCGGTGAATCCCCTTAAAAATAGTATCCAATCATCAAAACATAAATATTGTTTAAATCAGGAATAATGTATAACAGGAGGTGTTTCTTTTCGGATGAGTAAAAAGCATCATAATAACCGCGGTAAAGCCAGCCTCGGGGTGACCCCTCAGGGGTACGCCGAGGACGAGCGCGCCCATGACCCAAAAACCGAGTTAGAAAACAGGGCCAAGAAATCCAATACGAAGAGGTAGGCCTTATGCCTGCTGCCTGGTGTCCTGCTCCACAGCCACCCGAAGAAGCGGCCCTACTCGGCCGCTGTTCGGGTAGTTATGCCAGAAAACGGTGCAGCCCCCTGATTTCATACTCATTGAGCATGTTTTTCACGGAAGCATGGTCATACTCCCATTTCGCCTGATCCAGCGGGCATGCCACAGGGACATCGCATTTAATTTCAGCAAGTTTTCGTGATAGGTGCAGCATTTCCACTGCCGCTTCAATTTTCTCACGCTGCCCTTTTGTAAGCATAAGAAGATTTCCAAGGATTCCCTCAATATTTTCATATGCCTGCAGCAGCTTTAGGGCCGTTTTTTCCCCTATGCCTTTTACTCCCGGGTAATTATCAGATGGATCCCCCATCAAAGCTTTCAGGTCAATCATCTGCCTTGGGGTAATTCCCTTCCAGTCAAAGAAAGTATCGCTGTCATGGACCTCGTAATTGCCGAACCCTTTTTTCAGCAGCACAACAGAGATATTTTCGTCAATCAGCTGAAGAAGATCCTGATCTCCTGTCAAAACAAAGACCCTGCTTGATGCTTTTGCTTCTTTTGCGATTGTGCCTATGCAATCATCCGCTTCATACCCCTTCAAACCGATGTTGGGTATGTCGAATGCGCGGACCGCTTCCTTAACCGCATCGAACTGCGGAATCAGTTCAACCGGCGCGTCCGGCCTGTTTGCTTTATATTCTGTGAAAATCTCGCTCCTGAATGTTTTACTGCCCATATCCCAGCAGACAGCTACATGGGAAGGGTTAAAATGATTGATGGCTGTCAGAAGATGCTTCAAAAAGCCCTGGACAGCATTAGTAGGCATCCCTTTTGAATTGATCATGAACTGACCGCTTATTGCCGTCGCATAAAAGGCGCGGAACAACAGCGCCATCCCATCCACGAGCATAAGGGAAGGCAGTAATTCAGCCTGCTCTGTTTGCTTCCCAATGGTTTCTTCCATTGTTATTCACCTCTATCTTGAAATTAAAAACTGCCTACCCCCAAAAAGCATGCGCTCATTCCGAGTAAGGCAGTTACCTTAATGATTATTTTTGACGACACTATCTATTTTAACACATTTCATTGGCTTTCAGAGAGAAATTTTTATTTCTCCTTCCTTTCCTGCGACCCGGTTTCCACTATAAGAAATATAATCACTGAAGCTTCCCGCATAAAGGCTTACATCCTTAAATCCAGCCAGCTTGAGGGCAATAAAGTTAGGGGCAGCCGTCACACCCGAACCGCAGTAAACAACCACTTTTTGATCCTTATTCATATCCCGGAACAACGCTTTCAGTTCATCTCCAGACTTAAAGGCGCCATTACGGGTGCTGTGATGCCACACCTTATTGACCGCACCTGGTATATGGCCGGCCGTATGATCAATCTTTTCTTCGATTCCCTCATACCTGATGGAATCACGGGAATCAATTAACGTGAATTCCCTTTGCCCATCAACAAATTCCTTGACGGCTTCATAATCTGTGAGAAGGCCGTCTTGAATGGAAAGATCATATGTAACAAAGGGATATACACTTTCTTCTGCAGAAGTCGGATAACCGCCTTCTTCCCAGGCCTGGAATCCTCCCTGTAATATATAAACTTCATCATGCCCTGCATATTTCATCATCCAGTAAAAACGGGATGCATATGCCAGTTCACCTGTATCATAGGCTACTACTGTTTTAGACCGGTCTATGCCGCAGGCTCCAAGCTTCTCCGCGAATTCTTCCATGGAAGGCAGCGGATGCCTGCCTCCATGTTTCCCTGGCACTCTAGATAGATCCTTCTCCAGGTCAAAATATACAGCACCTGGGATATGACCTATTTTGTACATGGACGAACCATGCTCCGGGCTTCCAAGTAAATATCTGCAGTCCACCACCTTGACCTCTGGATCATTAAGCTTCCCCATAAGCTCTTTTGCTTCCATCAGGACATTCATCCTAGTCTGCCTCCTTCTTATCTATTTGGCTCTGTTAAATTTAATAGTTGTTTTTTTATTTAAGGTTATTTGAACTGGCTATTATTGTTGTATTAAGGGTTTAGCACGGAGGCCAAAATGCAATCAACAAGGCATCCAACAACTAACTAAAGCATCTGGGCAGTTAAAATCCTACTCAATGAGAAAGAGCATACCAATTGTTGAAACGCTATGTTGAACCTGCATACTCTGCGAAAATAACTACCTTCGAATAAATCGTTTTGATTGTTAGAAAACTAAAATGAGGTGATGGTTTATGAAAAAGTTTGCATTAATGCTTATGGTAGGAATGTTTGTTTTAATGGGATCAAACCCAACTACAAATGCAAAAACAATAAATGAAGCTGATACAAAATTATGTAAAACTCTTCAATATGCACTTATGAGCATCATAAGAAAGCCAGTAGATAAAGCAATTGTAGAAATCTATAGGGATGACGTAAATGCACCAGAAGATCTTAGATGGGACGCCACTGGAGCAAAGTTAATTAAAATAAAGCAGCTGTACGGAGTGGGTGGATTGTATGAGATAACGTTAAAAATAATGCCTTTTTATCGCGCACATATAGCTTATGGAATTGATGAAGTTGTTATAAATACAAATGGTGAACTGATAAGCTATAAACATTTGAAAACTTATCCTAAAGACCCTAATCTCTCAACAAATCAGCAGAGAAAATATTGAATAAATGGGGACTTCCATACGGGTCCCCATTTTTTTCCTGATATCAACCTCACTCTTTGACACAGCCTAACATTTAATGAGAGGCCTGTAAGTACTCAAGGGCGCTTTCGCAGTCCTCAATAATCTCTGCCCGGCTGTATGCTTCTTTATAACCTTCATATATTTCAAGAATTTCCCCTTTTAGCTGTTCCTTTAAGGAGCTGACGGTTTGCTGATAAATTTGTCTGCATTCTTCAAAAAGTCTCTCAGCCTGGCTTTTAAGATATTCCTCTGCAAGCGGTTCGAGTGCGGACTGCAAGGAATCTTTCATTCTCACACTTTCCTTTTTCTCAAAAAAGCTTCGTGGATTCTTAAATAGAGAAAGCTCCTTTTTGAAATCTGCTTCATTCAGGCTCTTGAAGCCGGGTTGAAAATCCGGGACCTCTATCATGACGGTTTGGATTTCTGACATTTCTAATCCATTTCTGATTTCCTTGATTTGAACGGCCCAATTATTATAATGCTGTTTGAGGAGTTTGTTCATGTAGACCTCAGAACGGACGGTTGTGGCCCGCATCTCCTGGGCCAGGTCAAAGCCTGTTGATGACAGCAGTTCCTGTAATGACAGCTTTAAAGCCTTTTTCAAATCCCTTCCGTCGTCCTTAAGGGCAGCAGGGCTGAAGGCCTCCCTGAAGAAATCATTGAACCTGAGGAAAACGCGCTGCTTACAATAAAAAGCCAAATCCAAAATCTCGGTCCTCAGCCGGGACAGATCCAGTTCAAGATCTGTTTTTTCAATAATGGCACTGATTTTTTTCAGCTCATCCTCCTGCTGCTTTTTCTGTGCTTCCTTTTCAGCCTGATCAAGTCGGGAGGCTGCAATGACTTCCTTTAGCATGTTCTCAGCCCGATGGAGAGAGGAGGCAGCAGAAGCAGCGGCAATCCCAGTCAGGTCCTCCTCAAGGAATCTGTTGAAATCTCTTTCAAAATCCGGCAGCCCGCTGCCTGATAGGAAGTGCTGTTTCAGCGGATCCCTGCCTTGCTTTTCCTCCAGGGCAGATTTGCTCGACAGGGGATAAATTTTTGGCTTCCTGATCTGGAAGCTCCCCAGCTGTCCGCTTACATAACCGGCGACCTCATCCAGCTCGTCCTTTGAGCCGGCAAGGTCTACAGCATTTATGATGAAAAACATTTTATCCATCGAAAAAGAATCTTTTACACGGCCCAATTGAATGAGGAATTCTCTATCTGCCTTTGAGAAGGAATGGTTGTAATAGGTAACAAACAGGATTGCATCCGAATTTTTTATATAATCAAACGCTGTCCCGGTATGCCTTGCATTGACAGAATCGGCGCCAGGTGTGTCTGTAAGTATGATTCCTTTACGGGTGATTTCGCAATCATAGTAAAGTTCGATCCAGTCAACCATGCAGGATTTCTTCTCGTTTGCAGCATAGTCCCTAAAGCTATCTATATCTACAATGATTTCTGTGCCAAGCTTTGCAGCAAGCAGGGGGTATCCTTCCAAAAAGGCCCGCAGGAAGGATGCATGTGAATTATGAGCCCCCATCCCGGCAGGCTCTTCCAAGATAGCACCCGCTTTTAACACAGCTTCTTCGAGGGTTGAGATCTCTGTGTCATAAAAGGAGAACGCAAGCCTTACATCCTCAAGCAGCATGGCTTTTTCCTTAAGCTTTACTCTGGCCGTGCCATGCGGATTAGCGGAATCTGGCGGACAGATTTTATTAATTGCAGCAGTAGTGGGATTAGGGGATACAGGAAGCACCTTATCCCCAAGAAGAGCATTGGCAAATGATGACTTTCCTGCACTGAAGGCTCCGAACAGAGCGACCGTAAATGTTTGGTTTGCCAGTCTAGAAGCCTGAGCTTCAAGATCCCTTGAAATATGTTGAAATCCCTTCTTATCCTTTAGCAGAATAGAGGTCCGGGAAAGCTTTTCAGCTATAGCTTCAATGTCGGTCTCTTCTTTCTTCTCTACAGTAGAATTTACTGGAATCGAAGGATACTCTGCAGAACGTTGACCAGCATTTTCTTCAAACTCCATTTCGTCACTCACTACAACGCGGTAGTTATTTTCCTCTCCATCCCACTGCTTGAAGAGCTGCATGATATCCGTGGACAAGTCAGGCGTTTTTTCGCCATTCAGATAAGCCTCAATTTCGGATTCTTCCTTGTCGATCCACTCCTGTGCTGCTTCTATTTTCTTTTTCGCCTGAATCAGTTCGGAATGCCGTCCCAGTTCCTTATCCAGCTTCAGCACTTTCTCATTCATCTTGCGCCTGGCAGCTTCTGCAAATTTGTCTAAAAATGGTCGAATAGCAGATTTTGCTTCTTTTTTAAGACCATCTGCAAGCTCCTGGGTAAATACTAGCACATATTGCCCGGTAATCTGGACCTGGCTCTTGACAGGCTCTTCCATGAGTGAATCAGGAATATCAATGGAAAAGGTCCGTGCCTTTTCTTCAAGCTCTCCATCAAATAGTTCATGTTCCTTAAGGATTGAGATGCAAAGCTCTTTAATATGTCTCTCAAGCTGTGATTCTGCCTTGTCTGTCAGATCCTTCTTGAGAGCCATGAATCTCGATTTTCTTTCCTGTTCTGTTTTGGACTTCGAGAAGAACATGCCGACCTTGAAGTCTTTTTTTGTAGACTCCAGATAAGATTCTGCCAGCGCCCTTGTGGAGGCCGGCATGAGATAAGCATTATTCAGAATGGTCTGCAGCCGGCTGTTGAAAGCTGCCAGGGCCTCGCTGGCTGCCTGTTCCGCATTCTTTTTTTCACTTTCAAGTTCTGCAGGATCTGTTAGAGTTCCATCTTGATCTGACTCGGTTTCACCGATTATTTTCTGCCAGGAAGAAAGTTCCCCTGACTTCTCCCTTCGAAGCCAGGCCATATGCTCCCCTGCAATCTGGACAGCTGCCCTGCCTGCAGTATCAGGTTTTTGTTCCTGTTCAGAGAAATCCTTGATAAGCTCCTTCACCTTCTCGAAATCATTTCTCGCAAGCCCCGGATTCTTTAAGGAGGTATAGAATATGGCATCAGGCTTCACATCCCAGCTTAAAAAGCTTTGTGATACAGAGTCTGCAAACTCATCGAATGTCAGCTCCGTTTCATCATGCTTATCAATCTGATTAACAATCAGATAAAGCGTTTTCCCAGAGGCCGCCACATCTTTAGCGAATAGGAAATTTACTTCTGATTGGACATGATTGTAATCCATTACATAAAAAACAATATCAGCTAAATGGATAGCCTCTTCGGTAGAAGCTTTATGGGCATCATCCGCCGAATCAATCCCTGGAGTATCCATGATGGCACTGTTATTTTCCAGGGGAAAATCAGGGGTGCTGATTTCAATGGCAGAAATCTCATCCCCTTTTTTACAATAGGACTTAACCATTCCGTAATCATAGGGTGCCGGATACAAAACCGGAGCACCTTCCCTAAAAAATACTTTGGCAGAGTCCCCGCCCTTGCTTATCTTTACTATGTTGGCACTCGTTGGCACCGGACTGGAAGGCAGAAGCTCTTTTCCGAGCAATGCATTGATCATGCTGGATTTGCCCGCAGAAAAATGGCCGCAGAATGCAATCAGCCGCTCGGAATTCCGCTCTTTATGAATTAAACTTTTCATTTTGGCTGCGCTGTCTGCATCCCCTGTCCTGCTGTATTTTAAATACAGTCCTCCAAGGACGGGCAGGAGGCTTTTTTGGCTGGTAATTATGTGTTTCATCGTTAGTTCCCCTTGTCAGCTTGGCATTTGGAGTTCATATATTATTCATTTTAATCGAAATGATAAGAAAAAGAGTATCGAATTACTTAAAAAAAGAAAAAACCAGGCAAAAATTTCACCTGGCGGATCCAATGGCTTCTAAACGGCCATTTCTATTTTTAGGTATCGCTGCCTTTTCGACTGACTTGGATTTGCGGGCAGGCTGGATATTACCCAGCACATGTTTAAGCACAAAGAGGTATGTAAATACCGCTGCCATTATGAAAAACCAGACCATTAAGGTGCACCTCACTCAGCTAATTGAGAATAATATTCAAGCTCAATTAGAATATAACAGAAATGATAATCGTTTTCAACTGATATTATCAGATAATTGCTTATATTTTCTCAGCAGAAGAATCAGTTGGCGAAAAAACTCTCCTATAATCGGTAAGGGACTTTAATGCTGCTTCTTCGGCAGGTATCCTGGTTTTCATCATCAAGATATTTAATAAGGTAAATAAAGAAGCGGTCCAAAAAGCATTAAAAATCAGGGGAATGACCAGCAGTTCCAGAGCTACAATCACATAATTAGGATGTTTCAAGAACCTGTAAGGTCCCTTTTTCACTACTTTTGCTCCCCTTACTACGATGATCTTCGTATTCCAGAACCTGCCAAGTGAGCGGAGCGCCCATATTCTTCCGGCCTGAAGGATCAAAAACAGGACAAACAGGAGCTTCCACTGGGGAGAAAGCTGGAAATTGCGGAGAAAGACCTCCAGGCTCAATGCGGCAAAAAAGGATGCATGCATGCCCACCATCCACGGGTAGTGGGCTGCACCAAATTCCTCCCCGCCCCGGCTTTTCATCCATGTCTCATTCCGCTTCGCTACAACAAGCTCCAGAAGCCTCTGCAGGATAACAAGACCAAGAAAGAAAGCAAAGAACATCAGCTCCACCTCATCAGGAGGAGTTCAGATGAAAATCCCGGGCCAAGCGCAGCGGCCAGGCCCAGCTCCCCTTCATCTGCCTCTGATTCCATGAACCTTTTTAACACATATAAAATGGTAGCTGAAGACATATTGCCGTGCTCCCTCAGGACCTCAAGAGACAGCCGTGTCTTTTCCTCTGTAAAGCCAAGGGACTTCTCATATGCGTCTAAGACCTTTCTGCCGCCCGGGTGGGCTACAAAATGCTCGATATCTCCCAGCTGCAGATGCTGGCTACCAAGGAATTTTTCTACGTTCGGTTTCAGCCAGTTCTCAATCAGGGTTGGGATATCTTTTGAGAAGATAACATATAACCCATCATCTTTTACGTCCCAGCCCATTACATCGAGTGAATCCCCAAGAAGTGTAGATTGGGAAGCAAGCAGTTCCGGAGTTGACTTTCGTTTCTTTTCTTTCAGAAGATGGGATTCCTCCCCGCTCACCAGGGCACAGGCAATTCCATCAGCAAAAATCGATGTTCCTACAAGGTTGCTCTTTGAGCGGTCATCCTTTTGGAAGGTCAGGCTGCATAATTCAATGGCAAGGACGAGTACATTGGATTTTGGGTATGCCCTGCAATAATCAAGCGCGCGTGAAAGGCCTGCTGCCCCTCCTGCACACCCCAGGCCCCAAATGGGAATTCTTTTAGTATGCGGGCTGAATGGAAGCTTGTTCATAATGCGGGCATCAATAGTGGGAGTCGCCATGCCTGTACTTGAGATGAGGATGATTGCATCTATCTCCTCTTCGCTGACCGTCCTTTTTAGAAAATCACCGCTTGACAGGCACTTTTGTATAGCTGCAGCCCCGTGCTCCACGGATTGCTGGATGTATGTATTATTCTTTTCTTCAAGCGAATGGTGTTCCTTGAACCAATCAAGGCCGCATGCAAAATTCCGCTTTTCTATCTGTCCATTGACGAAGACTTTTAGCAGCCTGTCAATATCCCGGAAGGATTGGCCAAACATTTCACGTGCAAAATCCATTACAGTTTCCTGATTTATTTCATATGGAAGCTCAATGTCCGATATGGATAATATATGGGCCACAAGATCACTCTCACTCTCTATAATATGTACTTTGTTCCAGCCTGAAAAACTTATTCAAAAAAGCATAAAAAAAGGGTAAACGAAGGGGATGCTCCCCTTCGTTTACCCTTTACCTCCGTTATTTAAAACCCTTGAATCGTCATGCCCCCATCAACAAACAGCGTCTGCCCGGTAATATACGCTGCCGCATCGGATGCAAGGAACACAGCCGGCCCTGCCAGCTCCTCAAGTTCCCCGATCCGTTTCATAGGGGTTACATCAAGGATTTCCTGCACATATTTTTCATCCTGAAGCAGCTTTTCCGTAAGAGGCGTTTTGAAGTACCATGGCCCCAGACTGTTGACCCGGATATTATGCCTGCCCCACTCCAGTGCCAGCACTTTTGTCATCTGGATCATAGCCGCTTTGGTAGCGGCGTAAACCACTCCTGTCCTTAGTGCCACATGCCCCGCCACCGAAGAGACTGATATGATTGAGCCTCCGTTTCCAGCTTCGACCATATGCCTGCCCGCTTCCCGGGACATCATGAAGGCAGATTTAAGATTTGTGTCCATAATCGTTTTCCATTCTTCTTCCGTGACATCCAGCGCCTTAGACCTAATGTTCATGCCGGCATTGTTCACAAGGATATCAATGGCAGCTTCTTTTTTTACGGATGCAGCAGCCTTTTCAATCTGCTCTACATCTGTAAGATCTGTTACAATCGGGAACGCCTTGGCTCCAAATCCTTCAACAATATGAGCAGTCTCCTCAAGGTCGGCCCCAGTTCTGGCCAGGAGCGCTACATCTGCACCTGCTTCAGCGAATGCTGCTGCAATGGCCCGGCCGATTCCACGGCCGGCCCCTGTTACTATAGCTGTTTTTCCCTCTAGCGAAAATGACGGCAAATACATCGGGTGGATTCCCCTTTACATTTTATTACTTTAAACATACGACACAATGGCCGCGTTCGTAAAGGATTCCAGCGCTTCATCCCGACAATTTTTCCATTTGTATGTAAACACAGGATTATTCCCGTTTTTTCCCGCCCGACTGGACCTCTATGATAATCGGCTTCATTTCTGACCGTCCACAGAATTCACAGATTTCTGCCTTTGAATAAATTGCACGGCAGTGCTCACAATATTTTTTTTGCATACCGCTTCACATCTTTCCTTTGCATAATTATATTATTCTATTCGGCTTCTTTCATAAGTTGCCAAACGTTTTTAATTATTTTACTCCGAGTTATCTTGACGTGTATGGGCAAAAATAAGAAAGAAATGTAGGCAATCATACAAACATTCGTGGATATTATCCCTGACCTGTGATACCATTTATCCCTGACTAATAGTGAGGAAGTGTTAATTGTGATCAAAATAGAAATGCCTGATACCGACCTTTCCATAACGAAGCCGAATAAGCCGAATCCTGAATTAAGCAATATTTATGGATTTGAGGATTTCCACAAAATCCCTCGGGACAAGGGCGGAATCTTTATGTTTTACAACATCAATGATGAACTCCTTTTTGTAGGAAAGGCCAGAAAGCTAAGACAAAGAATTAAGAAGCATTTTGAAGATACTGTATCACCTATCAAAAATCACCGCGATGAAGTCTACACGATTGACATCTCTTATGTGGAAGATCCAATGGAAAGAGAAATTTATGAGACCTTCATCGTGAACAGGCTGCAGGCTAAATACAACATAGACAAGGCGTTTTTCAGATAGGAGTCTTCGCAAAAATTGTGGCTGCTGAATAAAATGTTGATTTCCGCTGCAGGTACTCGCGGACCTTAGGGGCGGGCGGTGAGCCTCCTCGGCTTTGCCTGCGGGGTCTCACCTGTCCCGCTGCTCCCGCAGGAGTCTCGCACCTTCCGCTCCAATCAACTCTGTTTAAGAATTAAATCTCCACACATAACTAAATAGAACATTTTTAGAAAAGAACCTTCAGATAATAAGAAAAGACTGTCTAGTGTATAACTGTCCCTCTGCCGCTCTCCGGGCAAATCAGGGACCGTTCCACTCGGGACAGTCTTTTTTGAATTTAAGATACTTTTTGACTTTTCAGCAATGCTGGCAGTACTCTTTTTTTATTTATCCCGGGAAGTACATTAAATATAATGTTCAAGAAGATGGCAGAGAGGCTTCCAATTACAATCCCGCTCTCTGTCAGGATCTTCATTGCACCCGGCATTTGGGCAAACAGTTCCGGCACAGCTGTCACACCAAGGCCCATCCCGACAGAACAGGCAATGATGAGCAGGTTTTCCTGCCTTGCAAATTCAATCCTGCTGAGCATTTTGATTCCTGATGCTATGACCATTCCGAACATGGCCACCATCGCACCCCCCAGGACAGCCGAAGGAATGATTGTGGTAAGTGCCCCCACCTTTGGCACCAATCCTAAAAACACCAGCATGCCCCCTGTTACATAGATGACGTTCCGCGTTTTGACACCGGACATCTGAATAAGGCCGACATTCTGCGAGAATGTTGTATAAGGGAATGCATTGAAAACACCGCCGATGACGCTTGCCAGGCCCTCTGCCCGGTAGCCTTTAGCCAGCTTTTCCTCAGTAATCTTCTTTTCAGTGATATCTCCAAGCGCAAAATAGGTTCCTGTTGATTCAACCAGACTGACTATTGCCACAAGGCACATGGTCAGGATTGGAGTCAGTTCAAAGACGGGTGCGGAAAAATGAAAGGGTTCCACTAAATGAAACCATGAAGCTGACTCAACTGCCGAAAAATCAACCTTGCCCATGAATGATGCTGAAATTGTGCCGACTAACAGGCCGGCTAATATGGATATTGACCGGACAAAACCGGTGAAGAATTTATAAATCAAAATAATAAGCAGCAGCGTTCCAAAACCCAGCGCGATATTGCTTAAAGAACCAAAATCCTTGGCGCCCTGTCCTCCGGCCAGATTGTTCATGGCAACTGGTATGAGAGTGATGCCTATAATGGTGACTACAGAACCGGTGACGACAGGCGGGAAGAATTTCACGAGCCTTCCAAACAAACCGCTGATCAGAATGACAAAACCACCTGATGCAATGACTGCGCCATAGATGGCACCGATTCCGTGCTGGCCGCCAATCGCAATCATGGGAGCCACTGCTGTGAACGTACAGCCGAGCACGACAGGGAGGCCAATACCGAAGAAGCGGTTCTGCCAGACCTGAAGGAGCGTTGCAATCCCGCACATTAGAATATCGACAGAGACAAGATAGGTTAGATCATTCCCCTTAAGACCCATTGCGCCCCCGACGATTAGCGGCACAATCACAGCACCCGCATACATGGCCAGAACATGTTGAATTCCCAGTGATGTTAATTTAATTCCCGAATTTTTCATAAGCTGCTTACCTCCCTTATTTCTTCATCAAATTGTATGTTCCCACATGAAAGGGATTTGATCACTGCCAGTGACTCCAGCCTGATCCCTTTTTCCCTGAGAAGCCTGCTGCCATCTTGGAATCCCTTTTCGATAACAATGCCGGCTCCCGCAACGGTGGCTCCAGCTGCCCGGACCAGCTCATTAAGTCCCAGGGCAGCCTGGCCATTCGCCAGGAAATCATCAATAATTAAAACCCTGTCTTTAGCTTTCAGAAATTTAGAAGAAACAGAGATTTCATAATGCTCCTGCTTTGTGAAAGAATAGACCGGAGCCGTAAGCAATTCATCCGTTAACGTGACAGATTTCCGTTTCCTCGCAAAGATCATAGGGACGTTCAGGCATAGAGCGGTCATGATTCCTGGACCAATACCGGAGGATTCAATCGTCAATACGGCCGTGATTCCATCATCTTTGAATCTTTCAGCAAATTCCCCGCCAATTTTCTGCATTAATACGGGATCCATTTGATGGTTCAGGAAAGAATCCACCTTCAGTACTTCAGCGGATAAAACCATACCTTCTTCTAAAATCTTTTCTTTTAACTCTTTCATACAAAAAAGACCTCCCTGGTTGTAAATCCTGCCTCCATACAAAAAGGCCTAAATGCAGCCGCTTCACAGAGTGAGGCAGTGCACTTAAGCCTTAAAAATGCTAAAGACAAATAAAGTACAGACATTGCCCACTCATAGTCAGGCCATTTACGGCAGCCTGGTAGAAACTTGCGGGCCATATCCCCGCTATTATATGAGGGTTTCATATTTTTTAGATAAGTTGAATTATAGCATGTTGAATTAAGAATACAAGTCTTATACTCTAAAAACCGAATTATTTAGTTGAATACCTATAAATCTTTCGTGTTCCGCCTCAGTTTTCTGCTGTTTTTAAGCCCGTTCTCAGCCGAAATCGCAAGAACAGCTGAAATGACCAGAATGGCACCGGCCAGCTGCACTGCTGTGAGGCTGTCACCGAAAAGGAAAAACCCTGCCGTAACGGCGGTGACCGGCTCGATTGAAGCAAGCATTGATGCCTTGCTGCCCTCAAGTCCCTTTAGGCCGGCGGTGTACAGCAAATAGGCCAGCACGGTTGATAAAAGACCCAGGCCTGCTGCACTTCCCCAAAAACCTCCGTTTGAGATCGGCGGCAGTTTTCCCCAGAAATGAGTCATAGGGGCAAGCGGGATAATAGCAAAAATAAAAGTGTACAGGCTGATTGTATAAGAACTATATTTCCTTAAGGCTGCCTTCGCAAAAATAGTGTAGAGTGCATACCCGGCCCCTGCCCCAACCCCAATCAGGGATCCTGCCCATTCAAATGAATCTGACCGTAAGTCAGTACCTGCAGCGAAGGTACAGCCCGCAAGTGTCACAAGTACCAGAACAGCCTTGAGCTTAGTCAGCCGCTCTTTAAAAATCAAAGCTGAAAGCATCAATACAAAGGCTGGTGCGGTATAAAGAAGTATGGCAGAAAGGGATATACCCAGTTTATCGATTGCCGTAAAATAGCACCAATTAAAAAAAACCATGCTGCAGATTCCTGTTCCCGCAAAGAGATAAGAATCAGCCAGTTTTATTTTCATTTCTTTTCTCTTGAACAGAATCCCGCCAAGTAACAATATAGCCGCAGCCAAAGCTGCCCTGACTGCTACAATATCCATGGCACTCAAGCCCCACTCCCGTAGTTCCCTGACAAACACCCCGATGATGCCCCATAAAATCCCTGCTGCCAGGATCAAAATACTTGCTGCCAATGCCGGTACCGCCCTTCTTGATTTATGTATAGGTAATCATAGCATGCCGAATGAACTTTCGGATGGTTTGATTACCTGACCGCCCAACCAGCAGCTAACTGTTTTATTTTGATGAAAAATAGTATCATTATTATTTTAGCAATATCCTGCCGTACCTCACTAAAGCTGCAGCCCACAGCTGGACCTTTATGCAGATGATCGGCTGGAATACACAGGTTGATTGAAAAAAAGGGCAGGTTCTGCCTGATATCATCACAGACTGACAGAATGAGCAAAAAAAGATGTCCCAATCATTGTTGCGGCCCCAAAAGTTAGATTTCACTCTAACTTTTGGGGTGCAGTACACTTTTGGGACATCCTCTTTTTTTATGGTTATTTAAGACAGCTGATAAACGCGGCCATATTTTTCTGAAAGATAATCAATTAAATACTGGGCATTTAAACCTTCACCCGTTGTATCTTCAAGAATTTCAAGCGGCTTTTTCATCTTCCCGTGCCGATGGATATTTTCTGACAGCCAGTTTTTGATCGGTTCTATATCCCCTGCTTCCAGGAGTGCATCGAAATTGGGAAGTTCCTTAAGCATGGCATGCTTAATTTGCGCAGCATACATATAGCCAAGTGCATAAGATGGGAAATAGCCGAAGCTTCCGCCTGACCAGTGAACATCCTGGAGCACACCTTCTCCGTCCTGTTCAGGGTGGACGCCGAGGTATTCCTCGTACTTTTGATTCCATACACGTGGAAGGTCGGCAACCTCCAATTCATTATTGAATAATGCCTTTTCAATTTCATATCGGATCATGATATGAAGCGGATAGGTCAGTTCATCTGCTTCTATCCTGATCAAAGACGGTTTGGACTCATTGATGGCCCGGTAAAAGTCATCCAATGTGACGTTCTTAAACTGGGTTTCCGCATATTCCTGAAGAAGCGGATATTGCTTTTTCCAGAATGAAAAGTTCCGTCCCACAAAGCTTTCGAAAAACAGGGACTGTGATTCATGGATTCCCATGGAAGTACCGGTCGCAAGCGGCGTACCAATCAGATCCCTTGAAATGTTCTGTTCATATATGGCATGGCCGCACTCATGTATGGTGCCGAAGATGGCCGTCCTGAAGTCGTTCTCATCATATTTGGTTGTGACCCTGACATCTCCCGGGTTCAGACCGATAGCAAACGGGTGTACCGTCTCATCAAGCCGGCCGGCCTCGAAATCATAGCCCAGCTCCTTTAGGATATCCTGGCTGAATGCTTTTTGATCTTCCTTAGAAAAGAAATTATAGAGGAATTCGGTGGCAGGCTTATTTTCCGACTCGGAAATCTGCTTAACCAATGGGACAATCTTTTCCCTCAGCTGCCTAAACACTTCATCCAGGACCTGGACCGTCACTCCCGGCTCATACATATCCAGAAGCGTGTTGTACGGATTCGATTCGTAACCCCAATATGTAATGAAACGGCGGTTGTACTCCACAATTTTTTCAAGATAAGGCTTAAACAGTTCCCAGTCAGAGCTGCGCTTTGCCTCTTCCCATACTGACTCAGCCTTGGATTGGAGAACCACATATTCCCTATATTCCTCTGCAGGAATCTTTTTGTTTTTTTCATAATCCTTTTTGCATTCCAAAAGGGTCTTCATCGTTTTTTCATTCAGTCCGGAGAAGATTTCTTTATCTGTCAGCTTGGCCAGAAAGGCTGCCATCTGTTCACTTGTTGACATTGAAAAAACTTCGGACGACAAAATGCCGATCACCTGTGATCTCTGTTCAACAGCCTTTTTTGGCGCACCTGTACGCAAATCCCAAAAAATGAGACCCAGTGCTTCGTTATAAGCTGCTATCTTTTTTACATATTCTAAAAAATCTTGTTCTATCTGCTGTAGTGTTTCAGTCATTCTTCATACCCCCTCCTAAAATGCAAAACTGCCGCTTTTTTATATAAGTGAGCAGTCCTCTTCCATTTTACCATATATCCAATTTATACTAAAACCGGAAGTAAGAATAAAGAATATCTTTTATATATTCAAATATTTCTAAAAAGGAGGAAAATGCATGGAAATGGCGGGCAATTGCAGGATATGCGGCAAGGAAATCTTTTGCCGGGACGGTTTCCTGGATGGAGCAGTCTTGAAGCATCAGCTATACTGCCAGTTATGTGCAGAGATTGAGGATAAAAAAACTCTTCCAATAAAAGGTGAGTAACCTTTTTGGAAGAGTTTAATAATCAGCTGTGGACAGCTGCCTTTGGCAGTGCCTTGTAAATGGCATCAGCTGCAGCCTTGTCCAAATTCTTCGGAAGCAGGATGGAAACAGAACCTCGATCCCCGCTTGTGCGTATAAGCCTGCCTATACCCTGGCGCAGGCGGAGAATCATATAAGGCAGATCCACCATGTTATATGGGTCATCATAACCTGCCCTTCTTGATTCAAAAACAGGGTCCTTTGGAGGGAAAGGCAGTGAGAATAGTATGACATTGGTCAGCGACTCTCCCGGTATGTCCAATCCCTCCCATAAATGGTACGAACAAAGAACTGATTCCTTATCTTCCTGGAACATGCCCACTAGATCACTGATCTCAGCATCGCCCTCATAATAAACACGAAACGGAATCTTTGCGCCCGCATGTTCCTTGAACCACTGCAGCTCTTCTTTGGAATTAAATAAAATGAGAGCCGACCCATTTGATTCCTGCAGGGATTTCAAAGTGTACTCAAGCTTATCCTCGAGCGAAGACAGAACAGGGGCAGCAATATGCATCGCTTCTTCGTAATCGAATGGTGACTCAACTGAGAAACTTGTATATTCACGAATTCCGAGACTCGAAGCAATAAAATCGAAGTCCTTTTCATTTGACATCGTTGCCGAAGAAAAAATATATGGGATTTTTTGTGAAAAGACCCGTTCACTCAGGATATCATTTACAAGCCGCGGCATGATGACAAGTGTACCTGAAGTCCCGGTTTCCTCAAGCCAGACTACACCCCTATGCTCCTTAAGCAATAATGACAGGGAGTAAGACAGATTTTCAAGATATTCTTCTGCGACCTTCAATCCATAATCATTAATGGTATACATTTCGGCTTCAAAAACAAGATTTTCCTCCAGCTTTTCAATGGCTTGATGCAATGAGCGTGCTAGCGATTTGATTTTTTCACCCAGTGTCAGGTCCAATCGGTCAGAGCCTTCCACTTTCTTGGAATTTACCATAAGCTCCCTGAAAAAGGCAGTATTGATCTCGTTAATCTCATCAATGATATACAGTGTTTCATCCCTAACATCATTGGCTGAAAGCTGTTCCAAAACGGTGTAAAGTGTCTGTTCACCAATTTTATACGTGAGCGCCTTTTGTGCCGAGAACTCAAGCAAGTGGCCCTCATCAAAAACTACACAGCTGTATTCTGGAAGGAGCGGCAGCTGCCCCTCCCTTTTCCTGGATTCCTTCGTCCAGACATGTTCCATGAAAAAGTCATGTGAACAGATAATCAGATCAGCTGATTTACGGTAAAAATCCCTTGTCAGAGTCTGGCCACAGCGGTGCCTTTTTTCACAGGTAAAACAGCTTTGAAGAGAATCCCAGTTAATTTGGCTCCATTCTTCATCGCTCACATAAGGATACAGTTTACGGTCTCCATACGGGGAGTAAGCAGACATGGATTTTCCTCCATTCACGAATGGAGGCAGCTCATCAAATACCCTGTCTATGGCCTCAGAGTCCAGATGGTTGACTGCTGTGTCCAACTTATTCAAGCACAAGTATTGCTCATGGGATTTAGCGAGACGGACATCGACTTCCAGTCCCAATGCTTGTTCAATTTTAGAAATATCCCCTTGCTTTTTCACAAGCTGTTCAATCAGCGTTTCATCCGCACAGGAAATGATAGCTGGCTTATTATAATACCTTGCATAGCATATCGCATAAAGCAGGTAGCTTATGGTTTTTCCGGTACCAACCCCAGCCTCCGCAAACATTACCTTTTTCTCCTTGAATGCCTTTTCCAGCTGAAAAGCCATAAAGACCTGCTCGTCCCTTAATTCAAAACCCTGTTCTGGCAAAATATCATAAAAAACGTCACCGATCCATTCTGATAATTTATCGAAAAATGAATCCGTTTTGGACACTTCAAATGGCAATGATTTTCCCATTTCACTTCTCCCTTATATTCAATCAGACAGCAAAAAGAAAATGCGCTTTTAAAGCGCACCCTCTATAGCTTTTGATTATTTTGATAATGATAAGATAATGCCTGGCTTAAGTTTTTCTCAGCCTCTTCCAGGCAGTCTATGCACTGCCCGCTCACAAGCCCTTCTTCTTCCAGCCTGCCAAGCGTAGACTGAATTGCCTTTGAAATCAAAGCAAAATCAATCGGATGCTGCTGCATGAATTCCACTCCCCTGAGTTAAAATGAAAGATACTTCTTATTTTACTCAAGGGAGGCGTTCATTATTCCTGAATTTGTCTATTCCTTGGCGGCCTTGGACCGAAGTATTGATAATAATCCGTCCGAATAAAACCATTGAAGAGCTTTCTTTTCTTGGTAGCCTGTTTTCCGTAGAGTTTTTCAAAGTCAGGGTGGGATGTGATCATGTAGATGGACCAGGTTCCCAATTTACTAAAAGCCTGCCCCATGTCACGGTACATCTTTTCAACCTCCGGCTTATCCCCAAGCCTTTCTCCATATGGAGGGTTTCCTACTATCACACCATATTCTTTCGTGGTCGTAAAATCCCTTACCTGCATCTGTTTAAAGTGGAGAAGCTCTCCGAAGCCGGCCTCCATACTGTTTTTCTTCGCAATTTCTACCATGGCATGATCGATATCAAAGCCCGAAATATCCAGTTCCCTATCATATTTTGCTAAATCTTCGGCTTCAACCCTTGCCCTGTCCCAGATATCGCCGGAAATCAAGCCCCAGTCCTCTGAGGCGAATTCTCTATTGAATCCAGGTGCAATATTCTGGCCGATCATTGCCGCTTCAATCGGTATTGTACCGGATCCGCAGAAGGGGTCTACAAATGGGCGGCTTGGGTCCCAATTAGTAAGCTTCACGAGGGAGGCTGCCAGCGTTTCTTTCATTGGCGCTTCTCCCTGTCCTGTCCGGTAACCCCGCCGATGGAGTCCTGCGCCGCTTGTATCGATTGTCAAGGTCGCTTTATCCTTCAGGAGTGAAACTTCTATTTTGTAAAGCGGGCCGTTTTCCTCAAACCAGGTGACCCTCTTATACCGGCTTTTGAGTCTTTCTACTATAGCTTTTTTAACGATAGCCTGGCAGTCGGGAACACTGAATAGTTCAGATTTCACAGACTTGCCGGACACAGGGAATTCCGCATCTTCCGGAAGATAATCCTCCCAGTTCAGGTTCTTCGTGTTTTCAAATAACTCTTCAAAGCTTTTTGCCTCGAATTCTCCAACAATTATTTTTACCCGGTCAGCAGTGCGCAGCCAAAGATTTGCCCTGGCAATTGCAGACGCATCCCCCTTGAATAGGACTCTGCTGTTCTCAACGGTACACTCATATCCCAGGTCCCTGATTTCATTGGCGGCAATCGCCTCAAGGCCCATTGCAGTAGTTGCAGCTAACGTATATTGCTTCATTCGGTCACCCATGTCAAGCCCCGCCGGTATTGCAGGGGCCCCCTTTCATTTGTTTTGCAGCTGGCTGTTTCACTTTACCATTTTAACCAATTTCGCTTCCTATGTATCATAAAAAAACTCTCCTTTTAAGAGGAGAGCTTCTATGGAAAAAGTCGTTTTTTAAAAGTAAGCAGTTTGACAACGTTCTGTAAGCCATGTTTTGTACTCAGGTACTATAGCGACCAGAGTCTCGTACCAGAGTGGTAATCATCTATCTACGGACAAAAAGCCCGTCCTTCTCTATGTTCATTTCCATGTGAGAAGGTGCCCCTACCTAAATTTGGGTTTCTCGCTCGTGGGGTTTACCATCGTTCCACCCTTTCCATTTCTAGAAAGGCTACGTCACTGTGGCACTTTTATAGGTAATAGCGCCATATCCTAAGACTTAGGCGCGTTCCCGGCCGTCAGCCGGATCAGACCGGCTGCCCTAGCTTATGACTTCGCTAGGCACGAACACTACAGGCATCTCAGCCTGTGCGAGCATGGACTTTCCTCTACAGCATACATTAAAAATGCGCTGCAGCGATTACCCGAACGTTATCGAACATGACACTGATTATTATATACAACTTTGTGCCAATTCGCAATGGTAAATCCTGATAAAGGCGTTAATCAAACAGTTTATTGCCAAAAACATGCTTTTCCAAATTTGACAGCCTCTTCAGAATATCAAAATTTGTAGTGCCGGGACCTGGTGTCTGCACTTGTGCCGCTGCCGGCCTTCTGGCTGTATCCTCAGACTGTTTTCTGAGCCTCAGGTTTTCCTGCCTCAATTCTTCAATTTCCTGATGGAACGTTTCGTAATCCTTTATGATAAGATCCAGGAAAGAATCTACATCTTCCGGTTTATAACCGCGCATGGCTGTTTTAAAATCTTTTTCAAGAATATCTTTTGCCGTTAATTTGATCTTATCAGATAGCATAAGACTTCACCTCAACACTTTCACGAAGCATTTAATTTTCTTCTTATTTTTTCAAAAATAAAACCTTTTGTCAATTCATATCATGTCCATGCCTATTGCCAGTTTTCTTCCTCCACCAGCTGCTGCAGATCATCAAACGTAATCTGGATCACCGGGTAATTGGCTTTCTCAGCATAGTTTTTGGCTTCCCTGAAGATAAACTTCGGTGAGCCATCCCGTTCTTCATCGTAGAAAACGACCAGCGCATCGCTTTTCTGGATGAGGAATTGATTCTTGGTGCGGAGCTGCTGAGGGCTTTCATACTTCTTTTTTGAGATCGAGTCTACAAAATCAGCGCCTGCAAGTATCTCCTCATAGTATTCCTTATTTGAATCATTCCAGTTTTCTTCCTGCTGGAGGTATGGAGTCAGCACCGCAAGCTTAAGTTGAGGATACTCCTGCTGCAAGGCAAAGACGGTCTCGGCTGCCCATAATTCAGTTCCGAGCTGACCAGATATAAGCACCCATTCAAGCCCGTCCTCAATAAGGGGGATAAGCCTTGAAGCAATAGCCTTTTTTATGTACGGGACACCTTGGTGGTCTTTTTTAAATATCCCCAATTCAAATCCTTTATAGCCGGTAATATAGACAATATTTATCATGGATGACCTCCTGACAATTAAAAAAATAAGGGCGTTAGCCCTTATTTTTCTAGAACCAGCATCCTGGCCTCGGCGGACATGGCGGCGGACATGGCGGCGGACCGCTGCAGATGAACTCCTGGTTCACACACTGATTCACTACGTTTGCTGTCTGCGGGAAGTAATGCTGATGCTTGAATACATGGGTATTCACAAAAGTTGTATTAGTAGGATGGATGTGCGGCACAATGTGATTAATTACATTTTCCTGTACATTCTGCACTGTAGGGCTGACTTGCGCAGGAGCAACAGTAGTAGGCCCCATTGCTGCTGGTGCTGTTTGAACGGGTCCTGGAGGTCCCATCGGTCCTGCCGGTCCCATCGGCCCCATTTGTCCTGCAGGCCCCATCGGTCCCATTTGTCCTGGTGTTCCCGCCGGACCCATCGGTCCCATCGGCCCCATCTGTCCTGCCGGTCCCATCGGTCCCATTTGTCCTGGTGTTCCCGCCGGTCCCATAGGCCCCATCGGCCCCATCTGTCCTGCCGGTCCCATCGGCCCCATTGGTCCAGGCTGTGACTGGGTCATATATTTCTTTTCCATAAAGCTTCCCCTTTCATCATAAGTTAATCTACATTAACAGGTTATGATGACTGGGACTTACTTGCGCTGGTCAAATGCCCTTATTTATAACAAAATCGAGTAGAAGCTGTCCTTCAATGTCGAGAATACAATGGCAGTCAGGCAGACGATAACAAAAAACAAAAATAAAATGGCTTTATACATTATAAACCCCGCTTAATGTGAATAGTTTAACATATCCATTTTACACGGAAAAAAATACTCCTACAATACATATTTGGGGTTATTTGTTAACAATAGGTGAAGAAGCTTACTCTCCAATGCCAGCCTTCTTTTTTAAGCGTCCCAGCCTTTTCTGAAGGTCCTGCCAGCCCTTTGACTGATTATTGGTTTCAATGGCCTGGGCTTTTTCTGTCATTATTAGTGCTTCATGGTATTCTTTTTTGCTGTGTTCGTATATCTTGGCGAGCTCTATATATGCTTCCCGTCTTTCTTTTGGAGTCCCTTGTTCACAAACTGTCTTCCAGGCATCGGAGGCCTCCCTCTCTTTTCCCTCCCGCTTCCATTGGAAAGCCAGTGCGTGCAGGGCTGCTGCCCGCTCGCCTTCATCTTCCCCCTCGAGCACTCTGGTGTACGCATTCTTTGCCGTCTCTTTTTCCCCAAGCCCCATATACCATCTCGCAATCTCAAGCGATGGCCTTTCACCCCCATATTTTTGGAGGAGTAGCATAGATAGATGGGTATACAGCGTGATCAGGGTAAGGACATCCCATTCGTTATGGCGGATGATACCGAATAGACCATCCGGATCTTTTCTTTCAATGAAATCGAAATAAATAATGGGGGCAAGATAGCCAGGCACATCATCTTCCCGTTCAATCCCAAGGATTTCTTTTTCCACATTTGAAAGCTTTACTCTGTCCAGCTCATTTTTCCAAAGTCTCCTTGAACCGTGATATAAATCGAAATGTCCATATTCGGGAAGTTTTGGCACATGATCTCTAATAAGGGTGTGCCTGGTTTTTAACTGAGGCCAGTCAAAAGCCTTCCCGTTATAGGTGACAAGCGTGTTATAATCCACCTTTTCCAGGAAGCTGTGATAAAGCGGAATTTCTGCACCTGGATGTGGAAGTATATGCTGCCGGACTGTCACTCCGTTTTCATGGAAAAAAGCATATCCAAGCATAAAGATTGTATTTCCAGCTCCGCCGCCAAGACCGGTAGTTTCTGTATCAAAGAAAAACATATCCGTGATATCCATACCTTTGGCTGACAGCGGGTGGGAATGGGAAGCTTGATTCCATGCGCGGACAGCCTCTGCTGCATCTCCGAGCTTATATATCCCGTGCTTGTAATCCAGGGGGTAATTCACTTCCCTGATAAAACAAAATTCACGGTCCTTTTCATATATGGCAGTGTGGTTGCCCGACCACTTTTCGAAGAAGGGGATGTGTCTTGCATTCACTTCCTCCTCCACTTCATTCCGGAGGACAGTGTCTTCGGGGACATTTGGAAGGGACGGCTCTTTCGGGTCCAATCCCATATGGCTTTTTAATCGATTCAACTTATTCTTTAAAGACATACAAGTCCCCTTCCTTTTTTCCCATTAAGTCTATTTAAAATTGATCAAGGAGCCGGACGCTTTCATGCTTGGCATAGATCCCTTCAATCTCCATACCCAGGCACCCCGGGCATCCGTCCTCACAAGGACATTTTAATATTAATCGTTTGGCTGCTTCTTTTACTTCATCGAATCTTTTGTAAACATCTTCTGCAAGGCCGATTCCTCCAGGGTAATGATCGTACAAAAAGATGGTCGGCTTACCGGTATGTGACGCCCTTATTTGGGATACCACGTGTATGTCGCTGCGATCACACATTACATGAACAGGTACCACATGCTGCAGAACATTGGCAATTCCAAGCAGTAATTGTTCCATGCTTTTCTCTTCCAAGGCCGGGTCGCATTCATTTAACTCCAGCCAGGCAGCACTGGTATGCAATTCTTCTTCTGGTAAGTATATGGGTCCTGAGCCAATATTTTCGAATGTAGTCAGCTTGATTTTCTTGAAAATTGTTGGAAGTATATTTATGGATACATCCCCGTAGTTTATAGCCGTTTCCCCTTTTGCCTGGGTCCGGTCTATTTCCAGCACTTTTAGATCTACAGCCAGGTTAGCGTCCGTGTAGTACTCCACGTCAACTTCCCTTACATAAGCTTTTTTATGGTCCCAGTCTAACTTCTCTACTTGATATTGAACACCCTCATGTAAGTAAATGGCTTCATCATGCAGAAGGGTCATTGCACTCAAACGGTCCATTTCACCAATAATCATATGATTAGCTGTGTCAGATTGGTCAATAATGACAACATTCTCCTGGGATGCAGACCTTAAGCTGATATTTCCAGCCGGGAAGGATTGGTTAGCCCAATAATATTTTTCTCCATTTTGATGGACAACCTTTTCCTCGACTAAAAACTCTAAAATATCTTTAACATCCATAGGTCCAAATTCTTCATCATTTCTAAAAGGCAATTCATAAGCCGCGCATTTTAAATGATCTACCAGGATAATAAGATTTTCCGGGTTAATCCTCGCTGACTCTGGAGTACGATCAAAGAAGTATTCCGGGTTTTGGACTATATACTGGTCAATAGGTGTAGAACTGGCAACCATTAAGATAAGGGCTTCGCCATGCCTTCTGCCAGCTCGTCCAGCCTGCTGCCAGGTACTGGCGACACTGCCCGGATACCCAGTCATCACACAAACCTGAAGCTGGCCGATGTCTACGCCAAGCTCCAGGGCATTTGTACTGACTACTCCCAGGATTTCGCCTTCCCTTAACCCGCGCTCAATTTCTCTTCGCTGCTTAGGGAGATACCCGCCCCGATATCCTCTAATGGACTTAGGCCCGATCTTATCTTTTATTAATTCCTGGATATGGCTTAGGATGATTTCCACTCTTACTTTCGTCCGTGCAAAAATGATTGTTTGAATCTTATTTTTCAGGAAGTCCTTAGCTAAATGGTTTACTTCAACGGTAGCACTCCGTCTTATATTTAATTGCTTGTTCACTATCGGAGGATTATAGAATACGAAGTGCTTTCTTCCTCTCGGGGCTCCGTTATCATCAATCAGCCGCATGGGGTTCCCTGTGAGCTGCTCCGCTAATTCTTTAGGGTTCGCAATCGTGGCAGAGGTGCATATAAAAATAGGGCTGCTTCCATAGAATTCACAAATTCTCTTCAGCCTTCTAATTACATTTGCTACATGACTGCCAAAGACACCCCGGTATGTATGCAATTCGTCTATGACTACATACTTGAGATTTTCAAAAAGACTTACCCATTTTGTATGGTGCGGAAGAATAGCCGAATGCAGCATATCAGGATTGGTAATGACAATATGCCCGGCTTTCCTGACTGCCTGGCGGATCGTCGGGGAAGTATCCCCGTCGTATGTGTAGCTTTTTATATCTATACCCATTTCATTAATGATCTCGTTTAATTCGCTTTTCTGATCCTGTGCCAGTGCTTTTGTAGGGAAAATATATAGAGCTCGGTTTGTGTCATTTTCTGCTATTGATTGAAGGACCGGAAGATTATAGCAAAGCGTCTTTCCGGAAGCTGTTGGAGTGACAGCAACAATATTTTCGCCTTTTCTAAGTGTTTCAAAGGCTGTATATTGGTGGCTGTATAGTTCATTTATTCCTCTTTTCTGCAGTGCTTCTTTAATCCTCACATCTACACCTGCAGGCATGGGTCTTGTTTTTGCTTCCTCAGGCTCAATTTCGTGCCAGTTAATGATGTTTTCATTTTTTCTAAGTTCTTCTATTATTTCAGACAGCGATTTCTTTTTAAACATACGTCGGCTTCACCTCTTTATAAGAAACAGTTTATCGAATATTTGTTTGGTTGACTAGACGTACGGATTAACAAAAAGTGGGAATTTTTTGCGCACATATAATTTTTGCTGCTGTTTCCCTCCTTTTTAAGTGTTTCCCTTAGTCCGCTGTTAAGGAAGCGGCTTCCTGCATTCGTCATGTTTCCCGGGAAAGGCAGAGAGCTGCAGAGTGTACTTGATGGTTCAAGGCAGGCTGCAGCCATAGACGTTATTTTTTATAAACAGAATGTGGATTTCCGCTGCAGGCACTCGCTTTCCTCTGAGTCTCACCTGTCCGGCTGCCCCCGCATTGAAAAGCGGAAAGCGTTGCCTGCCAAATAAAAACTTATTTAGATTTATAGTTCAATGTTTTTCTTGGTTTAAAACTGGCCCTAATTTGGCAGGCAGAGACCCAGCAAACATAAGAAGAGCCGGCAATGGGAAGCGCTCTTTCTTCCCATTGCCGGCTTGGATTATGACTCGGGGGTCGAAAACCTTGGAGCTGGATCAGGAGTCTCGCAGCTGAAGCGAAAGTCCATTTCTAAATAATTTGGATTCCTTACAAAAGTTTCCCAAAACAACAACTTTTCAGAGATACCCTACTTTAAAGATGAAATTTTGATCCATTCTTTTATGTTTTGGGCCAGCTCTTCCGGCGCTTCGATCATTCCCATATGTCCTGCCCCGGGAAGTACCGCTGTTTTAATATGCCGGCCTTCTGCTGAGAAAACCTTTTCCTGTGGAATCACTTTGTCTCTTTCCCCTGCCACGAGCAGCACAGGCTTCTGTGTCTCACGGAGGACCCTGTTCCTGTCCGGACGGCCATACATGGCCCTGAGCGCTCCTTTAGCTCCTTCTGGACTGGTCTTATAACCTATTTCTTTTACATCTTCAACTTTTTCTTTCAGCTTCGTGAGCGAATCCCTGGAAAACAGATTTGGCACGAGGCGGTCAATAAACGGCTCAATACCCTTTTCTTCAATGATATTTATACCTTCGAGACGTACCTCCTTCGCTTCTTCCGAATCTGGGAATGCAGTCGAATGAATCAGGCTGAAACCCTTCAGCCGGGATGGGAAAAGTTCTGCAAACGCCAATGTTACATACCCTCCGAGGGAATGCCCCAGCATATACACTGATTCGAGTCCCTGTTCAGAAATGAAATTAAACAAATCCCTAGCCATATCATCTATCTCGAAGGCTTCTTTTGCAGACGGACTGCCGCCATGTCCGCGCAGGTTGACAGTAATGACCGAATATTCTTCATTTAAATACGGAATCAATTCCTTAAAATATTCAGCACTTCCGCAAAATCCGTGCAAAAACAGGAGAACCTCCCCACCCTCTTTTCCTTCCCTTTTATATGAAAGGCTGCCTAATTCTTTTTTATCATTCATTTCCCAGCACCTCTGCTTCTTGTTTTGGAAGTACTTTTCCCTGCTTCATCAATTATAAACTGCTTGGCAGCCGAACATATTTTATTCACGACCTGCCCCATTCCTTCATAGGCTGTTATCAAAAACATGTTTCAAGCCTTAGGCCGAAGCAGCAGTTTTGTAAAGAGGAAAGGAGAATTCCTATGAAACAGCCTGATTCTTCATCAAAGGAACCCAGAAAAGAGCCATTTTCTGAAATCAGGAGTGCTTTTGATTCATTTTTTCAAGAGAAACCCGTAAAAGGCTTTCTGCAGTCCCTTGATGAGCTGTTCAGTCATTCATTATTCACCGAGCGGTCTTTCCCAGTTGAAATTAATGAGGACAGCCATGAATATACAGTCTCTGCCAAGCTGCCTGGCATCCCCCGCCAGCAGATTCATATTGAGATGATTAAGCAATCCCTGATGATAACTGTCGTTGACACTGTGGAAACCGAAAGCAGAAATGATACAAAGGCCTTTGTCCATAGGGAAAAAACGTCCAAGGCAATGAGCCGTACCATTGCGTTCACAAAACCTGTGAATGAAAAGCTGATCACGGCCAGTCATAAGGATGGTGTCCTTATCATTACCGTACCCAAGATAAGAGGGAAAAAGATTTCGATAAGTGAATGAAATGGAACCCCATTAAGGGGTTCTTTTCATAATTCTGAGGAGAACAAAATATTTAGCATATAGACTTCCGGCGCGAAGCTTTCGGCCTGCAAGTCTAAAAGGCCGCTTCCTCCGGCCTGTCCCCTCGAATGCCCGCTGCGGAAATCCACTGTCTTGTCCAGCAGCCAACTATTCGAAAACAGCCCCATCCCATCGGCGAATCACCCGATTGGCGCACGATAAAAAGGAATCCCCTGGCGGATTCCTTTGAGCTCTCATGTAGTAACTTTGAATAGGCCGCCAAATCCTTTTACAATGGAAGAAACCTGATTCATGGTGTTCATCATCTGCCCGGCAGTAGACATCATTTTATTAATATCGAAAGAGCCATCCTGGGTTTTAAACTGATTCATAATCGAAGAAAATCCGGAAGATTGCTGCTTCTGCATAAAGTTTTGTGAGGGATATGGGTTAGCACCCGGATGCATTTGTTTATTGGGCCCATAAGAATTTCCCTGCTGCGGTTTCAGAGGGTTTTCAAAGGGATTTGACTGAGGATACTGTCCATAAGGCATTTGCTGAGGCACATATCCCTGATATTGTGACTGGTAGGGGTTTGTCTGCATATGGGCACCCTGATGGTACGAAAAGCCCTGGTACGGATTTACCGGATAATAACCAGCAGTGCCCTGGGGCAGACCGGCGGCTTCATGCTGCCCGTAATAATCAGGGCTCATTCCCTCGTACCCCGCGGCCTGCCCGTATTGAGGCACCTGATTCAGGTAGGGCCGGCCTGGAGCAGTATAAGGGACAATGCCCGCCTGATTATTTATATATCTTGGATCATGACTGAATTGGTTTGAAAAATATCCTGGCATCATCAGAACTCCATCCTCCTTCTCGGAACTAGGTGTTAACATCCTATGCAGTCCCTTCCTGCCAGGTGCCTGCCCGGGACGTCTTCATATGGTCTGTCTCAGATGTGCCAATAATACTTCAAGGGTATAGCGGATGGATTGAAGCTGGTTTTTAAACCTCTTCAAACTGGTGGAAGGAAAAAATGCCTGAACGGAGCATAGATTAATGAGCTCCCGGACCTGTTCAATCTGCTGGTTGTGCAGATAACGCGGTTTGTTCACGCGGATGCTGTCCAGCGCCTGTATTTCCCATTTCTCTGCGAGTGTGCCAGCATGTTCAGCAAAAGGCTTCACCTCACCGAAAAAGTCCCGTTCCTTTTTATCCAGTTTTACCTCATCAAATATCGTTTCTATTTTATCTGCCAGCTGAAGCAGTTCTCCTGTAGAGGCAATCAGCATATCTTCATTTTTGTTCATAGTATGTCCCCCCTTTAGCCTGCTGTCTTTATAGTATAAGAACCGGGGAATAAAAGGCAAAAAAGAAATCCGGCCTTAAATTAAGGTGGGAGTCAGCTTCCCCTGGCGGATGCTCCCTTCATGCACCGGTTTTGCAGCCGCCCTTTCCATCAGCTTACCCGCCTCATCATATACAGCCTGGGATTTATGAAGCAGTTCTGTCCCTCTTTTCAATTGTTCATCTGCCTTTTGACTGGCGCTTGTCCCCAGGGTCACTTCCAGAGCTTCGAGCTGGGTATTGATATCAAGCAGCATTTTAAGTATTTCATCCTTTGAAATTATTTTTTCTGGCATACATGCTTTCCTCCCGTGGTTCGTTTTTCCTAATATTCTTGATGAAGCTGCAGACTTCCTTCACAGCTGACAAAAGTAGAAGCCATTCGGCAAAGAAAGTGCATGGTCTCCAGGAAAAACTGATTTTCGACATGTGAGCGTAAGCCCCAGTTTGAAGGAATGAAATAATCTGGCTTGCTAATCCTATAAACAGGAGGTGTGATATATGAAAAAACAAGAAAGCAGTAAAAAGTCAGGAAATCAGACAAAGCAGAATGCGCCTGGATATGGCGATAAGAAATTGGTCGGTTCAAACCGCCCTTCTGAATAATAGGAGCGCACATATTTCCCGCTTCCCCCGGCATACTTCTCGTTCTGGCACGGGGGGAGCCAACTTCTTTCATCCATAATGGTTTCCCTCTAGGATGCCTTATTTTAAAAAAAGGTTAAATAATACCGCGGCAGCTTCCAGCTGCTTTTGTTTCTTCTTGTACCAGCCTGTCAGCTCTTTAATTTCCGGGTTCCCCGCTTCCTCAAACCAAGATTGTTTTACACCCCTTTTTTGATCCCAATTTTCCGATTCACGCCGATGATGACTTATGACTGGATAAACCTTTCTCAGAAAGGGTGTCTCCCGCCGCTTTTCATAAGGGAAAAATCGTTCATAATCATGCCGCGAACCAGTATGTTCCGTAGTGATGCTAAACTTTAGGAATTTGTTAAAAAGACCCGAATCAAACAGGATCGCTGCTAGATTTTTACCAAGATCAATTCTGGCATCCAGATTCTTGAAATGATTCACGCTTAAGCCATATAATTTTCCACTTCTTGTAGGAAAGAGCACCGTACTGAAGTGCATCCTGTCCTGCAGCAGGAAACCGCCACTGCTGAACACCCAGTTTCTATAAAACTTCTGTTTCATTACTGGTGTATGTATCAAATTCTGTTCATTTATAATCAAGCTATACAAAAGTCTTTGCTCGTCCCCCTTCTCCCAGAAACATTCCCATTCATTTTTCATGAAGTCAGAAATATTAAAAAACGGGCATAAGTGAAACATTGGCCTCTTATTAATCGTCGAATAATGATAAAGGAGCAATCCCGGAAAGGCATCATCAAAGATCAGCCAATTCGCTCTCTCATAAGTCAGGAACAAACGGCACCGGTACTCCACCGGCAATGCCCTTGGAAGCCATATGCCCTCCAGATCGCACATATTCCACCCGGCATTCCTTGACACCATGCTGGCCAAAAAGGCCCATTTGATTTCTGGATGCATATAAAAAAAGCGTGCGTACGCTTTAGTCCTGGATATATTATCCGTGTTTTTCATTACGGTCAAATGCCTTATTAGTGCTATAATAGAATCTTCATCCTGATTAGGCTTAAAGCCAGGTGTAAATGCCACAAAAAAGCCTCCTTTGCCCGGGATAATGTCATCATGCTGATGATCACCTGTTAGGTTTTGCTGAAAAACAGTTTTAATTCCCCCCTTTCATATATTTTTTGCTATTATATTATGAGAGTTAAGGAGGGGATGAATTGTCATTCAATTATCCTAATGGCCGTAAATACACGGCTCCGGCGGCAGGCGCGGCCGCTGCGCCTGTGAAGAAGATGAATTACAGCAACAGGGGTATGACTCTGGAGGAGGACATCAATGCCTCAAATGAATATTATCTGGCCAGGGATATTGCGGTCGTACATAAAAAGCCGACACCTGTACAGATTGTGGATGTTCATTACCCAAAACGAAGCGCGGCTGTCATAAAGGAAGCTTATTTTAAACAAGCCTCCACAACTGATTTCAATGGTGTTTATAGGGGCAGGTATATTGACTTTGAAGCAAAGGAAACACAAAATGCCTCTTCCTTTCCTTTAAAGAACTTTCACCAGCACCAAATTGATCATATGAAATCAGTATTGCAGCAGGGTGCACTCGCCTTTATCATTCTCCGTTTCTCAGGAACAGATGAGATTTTTTTAATGAAGGCAGAAGATCTCCTGTCGTTTTGGGACAGAATGGCTGATGGAGGCAGAAAATCTATTGCAAAGCATGAAGTGGAAGCATGTTCCTCCAGGATACCGCTTGGTTTTCAGCCGCGGATTGACTATATTAAAATAATAGACCAGCTATATGCACCATACTTTTAGTTTTTATGGGTTATTACGAAAGGCAGGTAGCTTGAATGGCTCAAGATTATAAAACAAGAGAAGAGCGCCGCAGACAGCAGCAGGCTCATTCTAAAAATAAAGGAAAAAGTAAAGGAAAAAAAACAGGGAAGAGATCTTCCTCCCTGTTTAAAAGGATAGCACTTCTTGTCATCGCACTGGGCGTCGCACTCATGGTACTTGGCGGGGCGGTGTTCGCTTATTACGCAGCAACCGCACCAAAGCTGAGTGAAGGAATGCTTAAAGATCCAGTTGCATCCAAGATCTATGATAAGAATAAAAAGTTGATAGATGAAGTCGGCAAAGAGAACAGAGAATTTGTACCTTATAATGAAATACCTAAAGAAGTGGTTGATGCCACAATTGCAACAGAGGATGCCCGCTTCTTTGAGCATCACGGTGTCGACTTCCGCCGCCTTGGAGGGGCGGTAGTTGCGAATGTTACCAGCGGTTTCGGATCACAGGGTGCAAGTACCATCACCCAGCAGCTCGTCAAAAGATCCTTCCTGACACCTGAAAAAACCATTAAGCGTAAAGCACAAGAGCTTTGGATCTCGCTTCAAATCGAACGGGAATATACAAAAGAGCAGATTTTTGAAATGTATGTGAATAAGATTTACTACGGCCCGCGGGCTAATGGCATTGCTACAGCTGCAAAAAAATACTTTAATAAGCCATTAGATAAGCTGACACTTCCGGAAACAGCCACCCTGGTCGGCCTCCCTCAAAGCCCGTCCTATTATGATCCCTTTAACCATCCGGACAGGGCTGAAAAGAGAAGGAATGTCGTTCTCACACTGATGGAGCGGCACGGCTTCATTACCAAGGAAGAAAGGGATAAAGCCAAGGCAGTACCTTTAAAGGGGTTATTAGTGAAAGAATCCCAAAGAGGAGAAAAAAACACTGAACCTTACAATGCTTATATCGACCGGGTTATTGATGAAGTGGAAGCCATGGGAGATTATAATGTTTATACGGACGGACTGGAAATATACACGGCCATGGATAAAGATGCCCAGGAGCATGTGTATGAAATGATGTCCTCTGACCGCTTCAGTTTCCCTGATGAAAAGCTCCAGGCAGGCGTTACCCTTCTGGATACTAAAAGCGGGGAAATCCGTGCACTTGGCGGCGGCAGGAATATCAAGGGCGAAAGAACCTTCAATTATGCCACAGATATCCGCAGGTCGCCAGGGTCAACCATCAAGCCGATTGTCGACTATGGCCCGGCCATCGAGCACCTGAACTGGTCTACGTATCAGCAGATTGTAGATGAACCATATAAATATTCAGACGGGACTCCAATCAATAATTATAACAAGCAATACCGCGGCCAGATGTCGATCCGCGAAGCACTCGCCCGCTCCCTGAACATTCCGGCATTAAAGGCGTTTCAGGCTGTCGGGGACGATAAGGCCTATGAATTCTCGGATAAGCTCGGACTGAAGCTCGATAAGGATAACTTCTATGAATCAGCGTCCATCGGTGGTATCCGCCCGGGTGTGTCTCCCCTGCAAATCGCTGGTGCGTACAGTGCGTTTGGGAATAACGGAATTTATAATAAGCCCCATGCCGTTACCAAAATTGTAGTCGGAGGTACGGAAATCAAGACGGCTCCCGAGCCTAAAGTGGCCATGAAGGAAAGCACTGCGTTCATGGTAACGGACATGCTGAAGAGTGTGGTAAAGGATTCCTATGGAACAGGCCAGCGTGCCAATGTTTCCGGACTTCCGATGGCCGGCAAGACCGGGACCACAAATTATACAGAAGATGAGCGGATGAAATGGAATATTCCATCCAGTGCAGTAATGGATGCCTGGTTTGCAGGCTATTCAACGAATTATACAGCTGCCATCTGGACCGGATATGATAAAAAGAGCAATTATATCCCTCAGGAGAACGAGTACCAGAAGATTTCACAGAAAATGTTCAGTGATTTGATGTCATATGTATCACAAAATAAGGAAACACCTGATTTCAAAAAACCCAAGAGCGTTGTCGAACTGGGAATAGAAAGAGGTTCTAACCCTCCTAAGCTCCCAAGTGACTATACGCCAAAGAGCAATATCATTTATGAATACTTTGTAAGAGGCCACGAACCGACAGAAGTATCCCACGAGTTCGAACAGCCGAACGGTCCAGAAGGACTCAAAGCCGATTTCGATCCGGATACGAACAAAATAGCGTTATCATGGTCTTATAACAGCGATGGTGACAAGAAGCCTCAATTTGAGGTGAAGGTCTCACTGAATGACGGAGCCGAATCTGTACTTACAGTTACAGGCGAAACGGCGCTGGAAATCCAGAATCCGCAGCCTGGCGGGAAATATCGGTTCACTGTAACTGCACTCATAGATGACAGCCGAAGTGAGGCTGCCAGCACTTCCATTGAAATACCGGAAGCCGAAGAAGAACCGGCCAAGCCAGAGGAAGGAACAGATAATCCTGGCAATAATCCTGACGATAAGCCCGGAAACAATGGAAACGGCAATGGAAACGGCAATGGCAATGGCAATGGAAATGGTCAAGGTGAAGGTGAAGGCGGCCAAGGCGGCAATGACGGAGGTACTGGCGGTGAAGGCGGAAATGGGAATCAGGATGGAGGCTCTGATGGCACAGATGGGGAAAATCCGGGTGGACAACAGCCCGGGGACAACCCGGACAATCCATCTGATCCCGGCACAGAGCCAGGGACAGAGCCTGGGACAGAGCCTGGGACAGATGAGGGAAATCCAGGCTCCACTGACGATGGCAGCAAGCCAGCGAATCAGCAGCAAACCAGGAGAAACAGCTCTTCTGCTGAACCTGGATCACGCCCCAGCCAGTCGCTTGATAAATTTATAAATGGCGAATGAGATAAAAAAACGTTTAAGCCCAGTGCTTAAACGTTTTTTTTCATAACCTGCCTTTTATAATAAATCTTTTCTGTTTCAATGAACAAACTATCCAGCTGCTTATAGGCATGATAGGAATACGGCCTCATCATGATAAATTGGATGCGCTCTGCTGCGTTTATCGGCAAGGCAGAAAAGGAAATCAGTTTCTCTTCCCACCCTTGAATTGTTACCGGTTTTGAATGCATCCAAAATAGGCAGGAAAATAACAGTGAAAGCCCCGTCGGCATGGATTCGGCCGAGCCTCCCCTGCTTCCTCCGGAATAATGAGCTGCAATGCGGCTCCTCAAATCTTTCCAGATCTGAAGGACGTCCCGTACATGTTCTTTCTGAGTCCAGGGCTTATAGGAAATCAATCCATTATATAAACAGACTTCATATGGGAAGTGGTGCTTCAAAAGGAGTTCAGGAACCCAAATATTAGATTCTTCTTCTATAAGAATGAGCTGTTTCTCTTGAAACAGCTCATTCTTCATATGCTGGGGATTGTCCAGTTCAAGCAAACTCACAGCGCCTTCACTCTCTTCATCCGTTTTTTCCCCTCCCTGCAAAGCTCAAGGAGCGGACATTTCTCACATTGCGGCGATTGCGCTTTACAATGATACCTGCCGAAAAAGATCAGCCTGTGATGGGTTTCTCCCCATTTTTCCTTGGGAACTTTCCTCATCAATGTATGCTCTACCTCAAGTACGCTGTCCTTCCAGCGGGAGATACCGAGCCTCTTGGACACCCTTTCCACATGTGTGTCCACAGCAATCGCCGGGACTCCAAATGCAACATTGACCACAACGTTTGCGGTCTTCCTCCCAACTCCGGGGAACTTGGTAAGTTCATCACGGTCAGCCGGCAGCTCACCCCCGTATTCATCCAGCAGGAGGCGGCACAGATTTTGTATATTCTTCGCTTTATTTCGATATAGCCCAATAGATTTAATATCCTGTTGAAGTTCTTCAATCGGCACCTGCAAATAATCTTCGGGAGTCTTATATTTTTCAAACAGGCTTTTTGTCACTCTATTGACCAGGGCATCCGTACACTGTGCAGAAAGTGCTACAGCAATGACGAGCTCAAAAGGATTAGAGTGATGAAGCTCACAATGTGCGTCAGGGAACATTTCCCCGATGGTTTCGAGACAGTAATTGATTTGTGTTTGGTTTAGCATATGGTACAGCTCCTCCGCAATGGGCTAATCAGCAGTTGCCCGCTTTATTGTTCAAGCCAATTAAAGAACGGGACACTCCTGTTCGCTCCGACAGCATCCTGTTTCCTTTCGCGCTTGCTGCTATTGTTCATGCGGAATTTCTGTCCGTAGGTTTTAGCCTGCTGAGGCGTTTGGATGCCATTTTTCTTCCACTCGAAGAGAATTCTGTCTATGTATCGGAAATTAAGCTTGCCGGAAATAACCGCTTCCTTCAGGGCTGCTTTCACTAAAGGATAATGGTGGTCATCCTCCATCCACATTGCCAGTGTCTCGCACTCAAACGGGGACAGCGGCCTGCCGAATTCCTTTTCAAAGACCGTATATAAACTTTCATCCTCCTCAGGAGGAGTAACAGGTGCGTTCGAATTCTTCATATAAAAATCAATCAGTTTTTCATGCAGCGGCTCCAATGAATACATCTCAAATAGGACGCTGTCCTCTCTGTATTCCTCCATGATCTGCAGATAACCTTTTTGAATCAATCTTCTCAAATGGCTTGAGCAATCCGAGCTGTCCAGTGTCATCCGGTCCGAAATCTGGTCCGGTGTAGGAAAGGCATTTCCTTTTTCGGAAAAGTGCTGGATTTGCAGCAATATAATTAACTCGTTCTCATTCAAACCCATTTCTTTGTAATGGGACAAAAGAAAAGAAGGAATTGTGATGTTGCCTTCCTTCATCCAAGCAAGTAATTTTTCTCTTAACATATCATCTGACACCTCATTCTAAGTATACCATGAAAGATCAGCCATCCTGACAAAAATACTCCAGGGTAAAAATTACATGTAATGAGGTATTCTATCCACTTCTGTAATCACTGGCTGCCAGCATCCGCTGAGGGAGAAAAAAGAAAAGCCCGAACACGAGCTTTTCTTCAGGTTATTCAAAGCTGTCCATCATGGATACAGGCGGTTCAATAGGCGGGGGAATGGTATGGACTCCCTTACATGCTCAACACCGCTGATCCAGGCAACCGTCCTCTCAAGACCGAGGCCGAAACCGGAGTGAGGAACCGAGCCATATTGCCTTAGTTCCAGATACCAGGCGTAAGCATCCATGCTCAGACCATGCTCTTCAATCCTTTTCTTAAGCAGCTCATAATCATGGATACGCTGTGACCCGCCGATGATTTCTCCGTATCCTTCCGGAGCGATTAAATCTGCACACAGCACGACGTCCTCACGGTCAGGGGCAGGCTGCATATAGAATGGTTTGATACCGGTCGGATAATGAGTGATGAACACCGGTTTATCATAGCTTTCCGCAATTGCCGTCTCGTGGGGTGCACCGAAGTCATCCCCCCACTCGATATCATCAAAGCCCTTTTCATGAAGGAATTTGATGGCATCATCATAAGAGATCCTTGGGAACGGCGCCTTGATGTTTTCAAGCTTAGTTGTATCGCGCCCCAGGGTATGAAGCTGGATTTTACAATTTTCAAGTACAGATTGCACGATATGTGATACATACAGCTCCTGAACTTCCAGGTTATCATTGAAATCGTAGAAAGCCATTTCGGGCTCGATCATCCAGAATTCGATCAGATGACGTCTTGTTTTTGATTTTTCAGCCCGGAAGGTAGGTCCGAAGGAAAATACTTTCCCAAGTGCCATCGCGGCAGCTTCCATATACAGCTGTCCGCTCTGTGAAAGATAGGCATCCTCCTCGAAGTACTTGGTTGCAAATAGTTCAGATGTTCCTTCCGGTGCACTTCCTGTCAATATCGGGGGATCTACCTTTGAAAATCCATGATCGTTAAAAAACTCATAAGTGGCCCGGATAATTTCATTTCTGATCTGCATGACGGCATGCTGCCTCTTTGACCGGAGCCATAAATGGCGGTTATCCATCAGGAATTCAGTTCCGTGCGCCTTTGGCGTAATCGGGTAATCCTTGGACTCGTGGATCACTTCCACATCCTTCACCACAAGCTCATAGCCGAATGGTGAGCGCTCGTCCCTCTGGACTGTGCCTGTTACATAGATGGAAGATTCCTGGGTCAGGGCTTTTGCCTTGGCAAACACTTCTTCCCCTACATCCTCCTTCACTACAACTCCCTGAATGAAGCCGCTCCCGTCCCGGATCTGCAAGAATGCAATCTTTCCGCTGGATCTTTTATTTGCCAGCCAGCCGCCAATTTTAACTTCTTCACCTGTATGTTTATGGACTTCTTTAATCATTGTTTTCACGTGTATATATTCCCTCCAAAATACTGCACAAACTGACATTTATATATCCCATTATACCTCTGCCTGTTTTGTGAGGCAATGAGATTCAGGCATGACAGCCTGTACTTTCATATGTTCTATCTTCCATCATTACCCTGTCTTCAGGCTGCTGTGACAAGGCGAGGCTGGCCCGCCTCGGGACAGCCTCATTTCCTGGACGGTCAAAAAAGGTCATCTTCCGCCTTTTATAAAGCCGGAAATTCGTGCTATCGCCTTTTCGAGCTGGTCTTCTGATGTTGCATAGGATAAACGGATGTTGTCAGGCGATCCAAATCCTGATCCCGGTATTACCGCCACCTTCGCCTCTTCAAGCAGCGCTGCTGCAAATGCATCCACACTCTCAAAGCCCAGATTCTGAGCCGCTTCCTTTACGTTCGGATACAGATAAAAAGCACCCTGCGGCTTAATGCAGCTTACCCCGGGAATCGCCGTCAGTTTCTCATAAATAGACTCAAGCCGCACCTCAAACGCCTGCCGCATACTCTCCACAGCATCCTGCGGCCCCTCATAAGCTGCAATCGCTCCATATTGTGCAGTAGTGGTCGGGTTTGATGTACTGTGGCTTGCCAGATTGGTCATGGCCTTGATGATATCTTTATTGCCGGCTGCATAGCCTATCCTCCAGCCAGTCATGCTGTGGGATTTTGATACACCATTGATGATCATGGTGCTTTCTTTAAGCTCAGGGGAAATCTCAGCTATTGAAACATGTTGATTTTCACCGTATATAAGTTTTTCATATATTTCATCAGAGATAATCAAAAGATCATGTTTCAAGCAGATTTCACCGATTGACGAAAGCTCTTCCCTGCTATAGATCATGCCGGTGGGATTGCTCGGCGAATTGATGATAATTGCTTTTGTTTTTGAAGTTACCGCCTTTTCAAGCTGTTCCGGGGTAATCTTGAAGCTGCTGCTTTCATCTGCTTCCACATAAACCGGGATTCCGCCGGCCAGCTTCACCTGCTCAGGATAGCTGACCCAATAAGGAATAGGGATGATGACTTCGTCACCTTCATCAAGGATGGCTTGAAACAGAGTATACAGGGCGTGTTTCGCACCTGAGGCTACCATAATCTGCGACAATTCATACTGAAGGTTCTGGTCAGCTCTCAATTTGTCTGCAATGGCCTGTTTCAATTTGGGCAGCCCGCTTGCGGCAGTGTATTTTGTCTGCCCCTCATTCATGGACCTTACGGCAGCTTCAATGATGTGCTGTGGTGTATTAAAATCCGGTTCTCCGGCACCAAGCCCTACCACATCAATTCCCTGAGCTTTCAATTCCTTTGCTTTCGCCGTTATGGCAAGCGTAGTGGAAGGGGTAAGAGCTTCGACTCTTTTTGCTAATTTCATCCCAACATCCTCCAATCAGATACTCCGGTAATATTTCAGCATATCCCCGGTTTTAAAATCAAAGTATTCATAATTGATCTGCTTTGCTTCATTCTGGTAAATCACTTCCCAGAGCGGGACATCATTTTCCATCCCCAGCTTGACTGAAAGTATTTTATCCGGTTTACGTTCCCTCCGGACCTGATTTATTACCTGCTGTCTCGTAATGCCGCTGTCGTAATCAGCTTTTATGACATCGCCATTCTTTTCTGACGGTATCCATAAAACCTTCCTTTTTCCTGACTTGTCCTTCCCAACTGCCACTGAATAAGATTTAGAGCCATGGTACAGATAATACTCATCCGTTTCTGCCAGCCCTTCCCTTTCCGCTGCCTGCTCAAGCTCGGCAAATGCCGCCTTCTTGGGTTTTACCGCCTTATGATAGGTAATATAGGTAAACGTGACAACGATGAGCACCGCGATCACTCCAAAGATCATCCATTTTTTCATATTACAGCCCTTCCATTATGTACGATAAATCGTGAATACTGCTTTTTCTTTATCAGTTTCATCAAGGGCAAGGCCGAACATCAGGTCCTTTTCCTTAAGGGTACGGTTGAGTGAATCCACAATTTTATATAAGTCAGGTGAGTTAAGGACTTTGACTGTTGAAATTACTTCTATCTTGCTCTCCATTTTCGATTCCTCCAGCAAATGTTAATTCATATTGACCATCATGATGGCCATACTAAACATACAGTAAAGATTTACACAGTTCATTATATCAGTAATGAGTTAGCTTGGGGCATAATTTCATGCGAATACTGGCGAGCCCCGGGTACAAAATCTTTATAAATACCTTCTAGTCCCGCCGCACTTTTACAGCAGCTGTATGCTGCTGTTTTTTATTCGCGCTGTTTTACAAATATTTTAACTGCTGGACAGTTAGAGAAGAGTTTTCATTTAAGCCATTCTGCCACTGATTCAGTAATCATGCCGGCCTGTGTTCTTTCGACTTGTACATCCGGTATAGCATCAAGAAACGTTTTTCCATAAGAAGAGGAAATCAGCCGCTTATCAAGGACGATCATGACTCCTTTATCCTGTTCCCCCCTGATGAGCCTTCCGAAACCCTGCCTGAACCGTATGACCGCTTCAGGGAGTGAGAGGCTTGTAAAAGGATTCAATCCTTTTGCCACAAGAACCCTCGCTTTTGCCGCAGCTGCTGGTTCATCGGGAGGAGAAAAGGGAAGCCTAACGATAACAAGGCATGACAGCTTTTCACCCTGTATATCCACTCCGTCCCAGAAACTGACATTGCCAAGGAGAATGCCTTTTGTGAAACCCTGAAAATTTTTCAGCAGCCTCCACTTGCTTCCCCCGGATATACCCTGGGCCAAAATTGTGTATTCATCAAGTGAAGCGGTACTTTTTAAATGCTCATAGGTAAGACGTAAAAGCTCTCTGGATGTGAATAACACCATCATTCTCCCGTCTGAGCCCAGAGCAGCAGCCGCAATATGTCCGGCAGCCGCCTTTGCGAATTCAGCCTGTACAGTCATGCTGATATCCGGCATGGTCTCTGGCACGATGATCTTTACTGCTTCTTTATAATTAAAGGGAGAGGGATATGATTCCGTTTGAACCTTATCATCAATGCCCAGCTGCTCTTTAAAATACGCAAAGGATCCATTAACCGACAGGGTCGCTGAAGTCAGGATGATGGAGCTGAATCTGGAGTGATCTTCCTCCCAGAAACGCCCTGCCCCTTCGACAGGCTGTGAATAAAGGGTAATCGTCATGTTCTTTCCGCTTCTGGCCAAGTCAGTCCAATACACCATATCTGCTTTCTGCCTCAGGAAAAATTCCCTCAGCGCTTTTTCAAGCTTTTCAAAATCGTGGTGCAGGGATTCAGCCTCCGTCAAATAGAATAAATGGGTTCTGCCAAGTGAATCCTCCGCTTCCTTGAGAAGGCTGATTCTCTCTTCGACCGCCAGCCTGATCCGCTTCTGATAGTCGATTACCCGTTCTGCTGCCATTAAAAGATTGGACAGTCTCCGGTCTGATGTCCTGTCAGGCTGAAAGGGCAGAGTCGATACGGGCCCTGCTGTGTTTTTGCTGTTAGCCTCCATAAATCCGGCCAGCTGTAAAAACAATGATTCGGTTTCATATAGAAAATCCTGTACATATCCTTCGACCGCTTGGCCTGAAATACCTGAAACAAGATTTTTTTCCTTTAAAAGCCTTTCCAGCTTGTACAATATCATTTTCTGATTATATGTACCCAGCCTGTTCATCAAGGTCCTGATGCCCTGATAGCTGACATTCAGGCCCGCTTGGGATTTGTAGGCTTTTTCAAAATGATGTGCTTCATCTATGATGAGTGCAGCATTTGGCTGAAAGATTGAATTCCTCATGCGCAGTTCATTGAAAAGATAGGCATGATTAGTGATCAATAGATCCGCCTTGCGCGCGGCCTCCACGGCCCTCAAATAAAAATCACGGGTATCCCAGGGAGCCTGAAGTCTGGCCGGCATAGGCCCGCCGGAGTGGAGCCGGTCCCAAAAGCTTGCTCCCCCTGAAGTAAGATTCAACTCATCCCTGTCTCCTGTTTCCGTATAAGTCAGCCAGACCAGTATCTGCATTTTGGTCAATGAAGAATCGTAATTGTCGTCTTTCTGGCGGAGAACCCGTTCAAACTTAGCAAGGCTGATATAATTGTTTTTGCCTTTAATAGTGCTGGCTGAAAAAGGAAGCGGCAGTATTTTTTCAAGAGCCGGTATTTCCTTATTCATCAGCTGTTCCTGAAGATGGAGGGAATATGTGCTGATGATTACTTGTTTTTTTGTATGAAGGGAAAAATGTACCGCAGGCAGGAGGTATGCCAGCGATTTGCCGATGCCGGTGCCCGCTTCAATGATCCTGCTGCTCCCATGGATTAACGCATCATGCACACTATTCATCATGTTCAGCTGGCCTTCCCTCTTTTTCATATAAGGGAAGGCCGCCTGCATCGCCTGTATCTTTTCCTCATCACTGTATGAATAAGATAATTCAGGCATTTCTTCAGCCTCTTTTTCCCCGCTTATGATACGAAGGGACAGACCCTTATATATTTCCAGCTGTCCCAGGGGCTCCAGCACCTTCGTTTCCTTAACCGAGATACATTCTCCGATCAACTCAGAAATCTCGCTTTTCAAAGAAAAGGAAAGCCGGTACAGCTGTTTTAAGGTGGACTTTGGAAGGGTCTCCATCCTCTCCATCAGCTTCAGCAGCAGCATGGCCGTCACCTTTGCATCGCTGTCCGCACGATGAGGCCTCTCGTGATTCAGGTTCTCTAATTGGGCAAGCTTAGAAAGCTTGTAGCTGTCTGCCGTTGGAAGCAGAATCTTAGAAAGCTCAACTGTATCGATCGTTGAGCCATAAAACCCATCATACCCTGCAGCCTCCAGCTCTTCCTGAAGGAAGGACAAATCAAAAAGAACATTATGAGCGACAAATACCGCATCAGTCAGGAGGGAATTTATTTTTGCGGCCACCTCGCTGAATTCCGGGGCATCCGCCACCATATCGTTGCTGATGCCGGTCAGCTCCTCGATGAAAGGCGGGATACTGCGGCCCGGCTTTATATATGTAGAGTACTCATCACAAATCTTGCCTGCCTCGATGACCACACAGGCAAACTGGATGATTGAATCGCCTTTTTTGGGTGAATTGCCTGTAGTCTCCAAGTCCACTACAATGTATTTTTGTTTCATGTATAGTACACCTCAATAACTTCTGCTGTCAGCCCTAAGAGGCTGGACACTCAATTCCTTATAACATACCACCCTTTTCAACCGAAATACAAGCTGAGGGGAAGGGCCTGTGCTAAGTTTTTCTAAAGACTGCACAGACCGGCTGGTTCAAAAAGAAAGTAGAAAAACCGGCCAGGAGAGCGGCCGGCCGGTTATATGCTACATTATAGTGGCTGCTGGTTCGTGGCCAATCAGCTCTTTAATTCGATTGTTCTCATCCATAATCGCTACCTTCGGTGTGTGGCTCTGAACCTTTTCCTCCGGTATGATTGCATAGGAAATGATGATGACAATATCATCCGGCTGAACCAGGCGTGCAGCTGCTCCGTTCAAGCATACCACTCCGCTTCCGCGCGGGCCGGGAATAATATAGGTTTCAAGCCTTGCACCATTATTATTATTGACAATCGCCACTTTCTCATTTGCTGCCATTCCGACTGCATCCAGGATATCCTCATCGATTGTAATGCTTCCAACATAATTTAAATTTGCCTCAGTCACCCTGGCACGGTGGATTTTGGCATTCATCATTGTGCGAAACATAGCCGTTCCTCCTCATTTTTCCTTGCTTTATATGGTGAAGATAATATTGTCAATCAAGCGTGCCCTGCTGAATTTAACAGCGGCGGCAATGATTACTCTCCCTTTCAGGCTGTCAATTCTCTCAAGGTCAGGATAGGATAAAACTTCTATATAGTCCAGTATTCCGCTCGTCTCTCTGCTTATTTTACCAGAGACCATCTCTGTGATCGCATCCGGCTTTGTTTCACCGCCAAGCGCCATCGCTTTAGCATCAAGAAGGCTTCTGTAGATGGCCGGCGCCTCAGTTCTCTCCGATTCAGACAAATAGACATTGCGAGAGCTCTTAGCCAGACCATCGTGCTCCCTAACTGTTTCCACCGGTACGATATCCACCGGGATATTGAAATCCTGTACCAGGCCATCAATAACCGCTACCTGCTGGGCATCTTTCATGCCAAAATAAGCGCGGTCAGGCTGGACGATATTAAACAGCTTAGTCAGGACGACCGCCACTCCGTCGAAGTGGCCAGGACGGCTCGCTCCGCAAAGGATGCTTGTCCTCTTCGCCACCGTTACCGATATGGTCGGTGAGGCTGGATACATTTCCTCCACTGAAGGATAAAAAATATAATCTGCACCAGCATCGCCCGCAACTTTCTCATCCCGCTCCATATCCCGGGGATACGTGTCAAAGTCCTCATTCGGCCCAAACTGCAGGGGATTTACAAATATGCTCAATACAAGAATATCATTTTCCTTCCTGGCCTTTTTCAAAAGTTCTAGGTGCCCTTCATGTAAAAACCCCATGGTCGGCACAAATCCAATGGTGCTGCCTTGCCGTTTACTCTTCAGTTCCTCTCTCAGTGCCTTTATCTCCCGGAATATTTTCATTTTCTTCCTCCATACAGTGCTTCCACATCTTCTTCAGCCATGGTATAGGAGTGCTCCCTTTCGGGGAAAGCGGAATTCTTTACCTCTCTGACATATTCAGCCAGGCCATTTTTGACTGCCTCACCGATGGAGGCATAAGGCTTAACAAATTTGGGAAGCCGGGCCACTCCATATGAGAGGACATCGTGATACACAAGCACCTGGCCGTCCGTATGCATGCCGGCACCAATTCCAATGGTTGGTATCCCCAGCGTCTCAGTGACCAATCCGGCAAGCTGATAAGGCACACATTCAAGTACAAGCGCAATTGCCCCCGCTGCCTCACATGCTGCTGCATCCGCAAGCAGGCGGCTGGCTGCCTCACGATCCTTACCCTGTACTTTATAGCCGCCAAGCACGCCGACTGACTGGGGAGTCAGACCAAGATGGGCCACTACGGGTATTCCGGCATTTGTAAGTGCGGAGATCTTCTCCAGCACTTCTCCCGCTCCCTCTACTTTAACGGCATGGGCACCTCCATCCTGCATGATTTTCGCAGCATTTTTGAGGGTCTCATCCAGTGATAGATGATAGCTCATAAACGGCATATCGGTAACGATGAACGTATCTTCCGCCCCCCGCTTTACAGCCTTGGTATGGTGTACCATATCATCTATCGTCACGGGCAGGGTGGAGTCATAGCCGAGTACCACCATTCCAAGTGAATCACCTACCAGGATCATATCGACCCCGGCTTCTTCAGAGAGCTTTGCTGAAGGATAATCATAAGCGGTCAGCATCGTTATTTTTTCACCCTGCTTTTTCATTGCGCTGAACTGAGCAGAAAATTTCATTTATTATTCCTCCTTCTTTTTTGGAAGATGAATCAGGAGGGCATAGGGTTAAAAACCCAAAAAAACCCTTCTGCAAACAGAAGGATTTTGAAAGTCAAGTTGGTGATCCCTCCGTCCCAGTCCATCTAATTGGATCAAGGCAGATATGCTTATATAAATAAAAAACGATATAAAAAGGTGCAGTTCTATCTTGATACCGCCCAGCTACATTATACATAAATATTTCATATTTTCCTAAAGTTTTTTCACGGTCTTGTTCAGTTTAGTTCAATGTCTGCGGAATATATCCGGTGAATCTGCCCGTTTTCCTCCTGGAGAAGCAAAACGCCTTCATCCGTAATGCCGACAGCTTTTCCAAAAAGCACACCGGAAAGAGTAGTCGCCTTGATTTCACATCCCAGACTGATAGCATAGCTTTCCCATAGCAGTTTGATGGGCTTGAAGCCTTCTTTTATATATAGTTCATATAAATTTTCAAATTTCCGCAGGAATGTCTGGATCACCTCAGTACGGGAAATGGGTTCTCCTGCCTGAATGGCCAGGGAGGTTGCAGTTCCTCTGATTTCTTCAGGAAAATCCTGAAGCTCCTGGTTCACATTGATGCCAATCCCAATTATGACAGAATGGATCCTGTCTGCTTCAGCCTGCATTTCTGTCAGGATGCCTGTCACCTTTTTGCCATTGATCAGAATATCGTTCGGCCATTTGATGGATGGACTTAAATTTGCTGCCTCCTCAAATGCCTGAACGATGGCAGCAGCCGCAAGCAAGGTAAGCTGCGGGGCATCCTGCATGGGGATATTGGGCCTTAAGATAAGGCTCATCCAGATGCCGGTTCCCCTAGCCGAGTGCCAGCTCCGCAAAAGCCTCCCCTTTCCGGCAGTTTGTTCATTCGCAATGACAAGGGTGCCTTCTTCTGCCCCTTTGTCTGCCAGAGCGTGGGCAGCCTTTTGGGTAGAGTCGAGAGAGTCGTGATACACAATATGCTTCCCAATTGACTTTGTCTGAAGACCGAGCATGATGGAGTTTTGGGACAGCTTATCGGGGCTTGTCAACAGTCTGTACCCCTTCTTTCTTACAGCCTCAATCTCATAACCATCTTTGCGGAGTTCCTCCATATGCTTCCAGACTGCGGTTCTGGAACAGCCCATGATGTCTGCCAGTCCCTGTCCAGATAGGTATTCTCCCTCTGCCTCATAAAAGGCCTCCAATAACTTCTTTCTTAAATCCGATTGCACTGGACCAGCCACTCCCTTATTGCCTTTTTATCGTTTTTTACTCGCTCTTCCAGCACCCCAGTCAGGATAAATGAAAGAAGCTCCTTAACCCAGGGCCCTCCCTTTTTTCCGGTCCAGTCCAATAAATCATTGCCATTTACACCGAGCTCATTCATATGATGGACAGGCAGGCTGTCATAAGCGGTTTCGACCTGGCTGTGAGGCGGAACACCCATACGGGCTGCAAACACCCTTTCGACCCTTATGGCTGTTTCTCTTCCCGCCTCAAACAGAGACTTTTTACCCAAAGGCCCCTGCCTGCGCGTGTTCAGATACACCAGATGGCTTTTAATTGATTTAAACTGTTTCATCGGCATCCTCCAGCTGTTCAGGAACGCATCCGCTCCTTCCTGATTCATGAGGCTTGTGAGCAGCACCCAGCTGTCAAAGCCGTCCTTCAACCCGGATGGATTTAGTCCGATGAATTTCCGGAGTGCTTCCTGCTGGTGCGGGAGGCCCGGGACATACTGGTATAACCCGCTGTCCAGCAAGATCTCGAGGGCCCTGGTCCTGCTCCGGCCTTCCATAAGTTTGTTAAATTCAGCAAGCAGCCGCTCAACAGCCATGTTGGAGAGAATCGGTCCATTCTTTTTGATCCCTTCAAATACTTCAGGATCCATCGAAAAAGAGAGCTGGCTGACAAATCGGACTGCCCGCATCATCCGGAGAGCGTCTTCTGAAAACCGTTCATCAGGATCACCCACCGTACAAATCAGCTTCCGCCGGATTGCAGATGCCCCGGAAAAGGGATCGATCAGATTGTAGCCTTTATCCATCGCAATGGCATTCATCGTAAAATCCCTTCGCTGCAAGTCTTCCCTCAGAGACCTGATGAACTTCACCTCTGAAGGACGGCGAAAGTCCTCATAGCCGCCCTCCCGGCGGAATGTAGTTACTTCATAGGGCTCACCTTCGTGAATGACGATTACCGTCCCGTGTTCAATCCCAACATCAACGGTATTGGGGAAAATCGCCTTTACTTCGAGCGGTGTGGCACTTGTAGCGATGTCCACATCACTTATGGGCTTTTTAAGGAGCATATCCCTGACCGCACCGCCGACAAAATAGGCTTCATAGCCAGCCTGCTCTATTTTATCAAGCAGCCCCGATGCCCGCTGAAACAGTTTGATCATCTCCCGGATCCTTCTTTCACGAGATTTTCTCCATTAAGCAGGCGATAATAGATATCTTCATATTCCAGTACGATTTGAGACGCCCTGAAGCGTGAATGGACAGCCTCTATGGCTGCATTTGAAAATAACTCATGCTTTCTGCTGTCTGTCAGCAGATCCAGTGCGAGGTCTGCAGCTTTCTGATAGTCGCCAAGGCTGCAAAGATAACCTGTTTCCCCATGGTCTATGACTTCCGGAATACCGCCGATGGCCGTGCCTATGCAGGGAACGCCGCAAGCCATGGCCTCTATCAGGACCAGGCCGAAGCTTTCCTTTTGTGAAAGGAGCAGCATCAAATCGCTTATTGAATATAAGTCTTCCAGATTGTCCTGCTTGCCAAGGGTCAGGATTTTATCCTTGATCCCAAGTTCACTTGCCAGTTTGCAGACCATCGTCATTTCTGGTCCGTCACCGACAAGCATAAGCTTTGAAGGCACCTCTTTTTGAATTTCGTGGAATGCACGCACAACATCGTTCACACGTTTGACGCCCCTGAAGTTTGAAACATGGATAATTACCTTTTCTGATTCAGCAATGCCGTAATCACTTTTTAAGGAATCACTGTCTTTCCTGCGGTATATCCTCTCATCTATGAAGTTATATACCGTTTGTATTTCTTTATCAGGCTGGATAAGTTCATTTGTCTGTTCAACAAGCGCCTTTGAAACAGCAGTCACAGCATCAGATTTTTCAATGCCGAACTTTATGCTCTCTGTAAGAGAAGGATCATAGCCGAGCACGGTAATGTCAGTGCCATGCAGGGTGGTGACAATCTTGACGTCGGTCCCGGCCATCTGCTTGGCCAGGATGGCACAGACCGCATGCGGAATCGCGTAATGTACATGGAGGATATCCAGGTCTTCTCTCTTTGCCACTTCAGACATCTTACTGGCCAGGGCCAGATCGTATGGCGGGTACTGGAATACGGAATATTGGTTGACTTCCACCTGGTGATAAAAAATATTGGGATAACGCTTTTTGAGCCTGAAGGGCATGCTTGAAGAAATAAAGTGGATTTCATGCCCTTTTTCTGCAAGCAGCTTTCCAAGCTCAGCAGCCACTGCCCCTGATCCTCCAACAGAAGGATAACAGGTTATGCCTATTTTCAATGTCATATTTTATTCTCCTAACAAAGCAGAAGGAACGACGAGAGGCTTTTTTGAAATGAAGCCTTCTGCATATTCCGCCCCAGACTCTTGTCCAAACAGCCTTTCCCTTGCCTCCACAGTTTCTATGTATCCATTTACGAGGGGAGTATCTATTGTTTCACCGCTTTTAGTGAACTGGCTTTCATAAGCATTGAGACTTGCGATCTTCAAAGGATAGACTGTTGATACATCCACTGTAAAACTCGGCTTATGCCAGCCATTGATCATATAATAGTAAACTGCCTTAACCCTGTGGGATTCCAATCTTTCCGCATCGCGGTATTTTCGGACACCGGCTGAAAAACACGCCTCCTCCACAAGTCTGGCACAATTTCCATGATCAGGATGCCGATCTTCGTAATATGGAACAAATACTGTCTTCGGTCGCAGCTTCCTGATAACCGAAACGATTTTATCCATATTTTCACGTGTCAAATAAAGACCTCTGTCGGGCAGTCCGAGTGTCAGGCGGCTGGTGACCCCCAGGATTTCAGCGGCCTTTTCAGCTTCCCGTTTCCTGAGCTCTACATTCCCGTTTGATGACAGCTCCGCTTCCGTTAAATCACAGATTGACACTTTCCTTCCGTCCAGAACAAGCCTCGCTGCCGTGCCGCCCATACCGATTTCTACATCATCGGCGTGGGCACCAAAGGCAAGCACATCAATGTCAATTTCCAATACGTTCACCTCTGGTCACTTTCTAGCTTTCTCCAGGCAATGTCTCCCCTTTTTAAGCCGTTAATCAGTATTTCTCCTGTACCCATATTGGTAGCAAGCGGGATCGCATACACATCACACAGTCTGATAAGTGCTGAAACATCCGGTTCATGCGGCTGGGCAGTAAGGGGATCCCTGAAAAAGAAGACAAGATCCATTTCATTCCTGGCTATCCTGGCCCCTATCTCCTGATCTCCGCCGAGAGGCCCTGACTGGAAGCGATGAATAGTAAGACCTGTAGCTTCCTGGATTTTTAAGCCGGTGGTGCCCGTAGCAAACAGCTCGTGCTGTACCAGTATTTCCTTATATGCTGTAGCGAAGCGGATGATGTCCTCTTTCTTTTTATCATGAGCAATCAGTGCTACCCTCATATTTCCCACCCTATTCTATTATGTTTTCAAGTCCGTAAACCAGCAGGTCCAGCTTCATGATTTCTTCTACTGCCAATTTAACGCCTGACATGAAGGAAGCCCTGTTAAAGGAGTCATGTCTGATGGTCAAAAGCTGACCTTCCATCCCAAGCATAACCTGCTGGTGGGCAACAAGCCCAGGAAGCCTGACACTATGTATCCTCATACCGTCAAACTCGGCGCCCCTGGCTCCCTGAAGCACCTCTTTTTCATCCGGGTGGCCCTGTCTCTTTGAGTCTCTTGCTTCCGCTATCATTTCAGCCGTTTTTACTGCTGTGCCTGATGGAGCGTCTAATTTCTTGTCATGATGCAATTCCAATATTTCAATATCCTCAAAGTATTTGGCTGCCATTTGGGAAAACTTCATCATTAAAATTGCACCAATTGCAAAGTTAGGTGCTATGATACAGCCCAGCCCCTTTTCGGCTGTCAGGGATTCAAGCCTGGCAAGGTCTTCCTTTGTAAAACCGGTCGTGCCGACTACCGGCCGGATCCCATGCAGCAGAGCCTTTTCAGCATGAAGCATGCCAACCTCAGGAGTAGTCAAATCTATTAAAACATCAGCCCGTACTTCACTGAAACACTGGTCTATATCTGTATAGACAGGGGCGTCCATCCCTTCAAACCCAGGCAGTGAACCTATATTGCGGCCGCCATTCCTGCGGTCAAGGACCGCAGAAAGAGTAAAATTCTCAGTGGCATTTACCAGTTTGACTGCTTCAAGGCCCATTCTCCCTCTAGGACCGGCTACGATTACTCTAATTTCCTTCATTTTCCCCATCTCCAATTCGTGTCCATCTGTCTTTATCGCGGGTGCGGAATTTTTCCATGACCCTGTCATGAGCTTCCTCCAGGCTGATTCCAAGAGAATTGGCAAAACAGATCAGTACAAAAAGCATGTCTCCCGCTTCTTCCTCGATTGCCTTTTCGTTTTCACTCGATTTCTTCGGTTTTTCACCATAATGGTGGTTCACTTCCCGAGCAAGCTCCCCTAATTCTTCTGCCATCCGGGCAAGCATTGCAAGCGGGCTGAAATACCCCTCTTTAAACTGCCCGATATATTGATCAACTTCATCCTGAAGCTGCTGCATCGTTTTATCTTTTTTCAAGTTAATCACCCTTCATACTTTCTTCTTACATGTTAGCTAAAACTAAACGTGATGACAACTGTTTGGGGTTTCAGCCGATGTTGCCCGCCTTCTGTTATTCCTATATAATGATCATTGTGAAAATACGGCCGGCTGGGTCTTGGGGGTTTACTGGAAATATGCGTTACGGGTTAAAGACCAAAAATATTATATCAATTTTGTTTGGATCAGGAATCTTTGCGTTTGGGCTTGTTCACTTTAATATGCAAAACAATCTGGCAGAAGGTGGATTTACCGGCATCACCCTGCTCTTATACCAGGTTTTCGGAATCAATCTTTCCTATTCGAACCTTCTGCTGAATATCCCGGTGTTTTTTGCAGGGTGGCGATTCCTTGGAAGAACCACCTTTTTATATACGATCATAGGGACAGTCGGGCTTTCAGCCTGGCTCAAGTTATTTGAAGTTTACTCTTTAAAATTTCCGCTTCACCACGATCTGATGCTCGCCGCCTTATTTGCAGGAGGGTTTATCGGAGTGGGGCTTGGCATTATCTTCAGGGCAGGAGGTACAACCGGCGGTGTAGATATCATTGCCCGGATCGTGGAACGCTATCTTGGCTGGAGCATCGGCAGAACAATGTTCATCTTTGATGCACTGGTGATTACGATTTCACTGGCAGTTTACCTGGACTATCGTGAAGCCATGTACACATTGGTGGCTGTGTTCATCGGCGCAAGGGTGATCGATTTCATCCAGGAAGGCGCCTACTCAGCCAGGGGTGCAATGGTGATCAGCGATAAAAACGCCGAGATTGCCGACAAAATCATGAAGGACCTGGACAGAGGAGTGACAATGCTGAAGGGCTATGGGTCGTTCACCAAGACAGACAGGGAAGTCTTGTACTGTGTGGTCGCACGGACAGAACTGGTCCGGCTGAAAAACGCCATTACAGCCGTCGATCCCCATGCATTTGTCTCAGTTACAATTGTCCATGATGTGCTCGGGGAAGGATTTACGCTTGATGAGAACAAGAACCCTATCGAGCGCTGAATAGAGGTAAAAAGCCCGGGAAAACGGATTTTTCCGGGCTTTTTCGTGCCGGTTATACTGACCTTCCGGCTCGCTTGATGCATGAACGACTAAGAACTGTTATAAGAAATCCAGCCAGGCTTTTTGTCTGTGCAGAGTTCTAACACAGGCAGGAGAGCGGGAATTCTGAGTCTCCTTCCTGTTTTACTCCAGGAGTGGAACAGTCGGTGAACTCCCCGATCTGGCACCATGTTTGATTTGACAAGTAAAATTGTGTACCGCAAGTAAAGGCTGCAGTCTCACAAGTAAATCCCCCAGCAACAAATATTCTATGTAAAGGGTAATCAAACACTATCTGCGAGAAACTTTCACCATTTCATCAGTCTGGACCACCAGGGTTAATTCAAGTCTGCGATATCCCCTCACACAAAAAAAACTGCCGGACGGCAGCTTTTCATCTAATTATTCATCCCTTGTCATGCCGGTATAGATAAAGATCAAGCGGACAAGTTCAAGCACAGCCACAGCTGCAGCAGCTACATAAGTGAGTGCGGCGGCATTGAGGACCTTTCTTGTTTCTCTTTCTTCATCATTACGAATGATTCCAAGTGAGACTACCTCATTCATTGCCCGGTTTGATGCATTGAATTCTACGGGCAGGGTGACAATCTGGAATATCACAGCAAATGCCATAAAGGCGATCCCAAGCAGGAGCAGACCTGAAGCATTGGCAAGGATCCCAGCGAGGATCAGCATCCATGAAAAATTCGATCCGATATTGGCGACCGGTACGAGCGTGTGCCTTAAACGAAGGAATGTATATCTTTCTTGATCCTGTACAGCATGGCCGACTTCATGGGCTGCAATGGCCGCACTGGCCAGAGAATGCCCGAAATAATTGTCGCTCGATAAGCGGACAGCCTTCGCCCTGGGATCATAATGGTCACTCAGTACCCCTCTCGTCTCTTCAACAGAAACCTGATATAGTCCGTGGCTGTCAAGGATTTCCCTTGCAACCTGGGCACCTGTCCTGCCTGAGGAAGAGGCAACGCGGGAATATTTTTTATAGGTGCTCTTCACCTTAAATTGTGCATACAAGGGTACTAGAATCAGTAGTATAAAGTATATTAACATGCTGACCTCCCTGACATAGGTGTTTATATTATTATAATTTTTTCACAAAACACAGTCAATCATTCTGCTCTTTTCCTTTGCTTACACTTGTTTTTCCGCCCCTATACTTTCTCCACCCCACATAGGACAGTGTCATGATGATGATGCTGCCCGTCGATATGATAACCCACCAGAGTGACGGATCGGCTTCGTCCTCTTTCATGTCCTCAAATATGGATTGAAGATCAGTTTGAAGTGCATTGAGCTCATCGCTGTTGTTTTTTTTCAGCAGCATGCCCGGGGAACTTTGTCCTATATACTGTACCCTGGCATCAAGTTTTTGAATCTTCTCGGGTGAAATATCCACGGCGAGACTGGGGTAAATGAGGCTATATTGTGACAAAATCAGGTTTAGCCCCTGATCAAGCTTCTCCATATCCTGCGTTTTTATTGCCTGTTTAGCCGCTGTGAATGTAGCCATCATCTGATCTTCCATTTCCGTCCACATGGGCTGATGATTGGTTCCAATTGCATCGACCACCAGCCTTAGCTTAGTAACCTGGGATATTCTTTCGGTGAGAGTCGCAGTTTTCGACTCTACAGCTTTTACAGCTTCATCATAGGCTGAAGACATGATGCGGAGCTCGTCCATATTGAAAGCTTCTTCCTTTTCATTGAGTGCCATGAACTGGTTCGAGAAGTAATCCAGCATCCGCACGGTTTCAGGCAATCTATCTCCTCTTACTAGCTGCAATGCTTCATCGGCAATTTTGTCCAGCCTTTCAAGGGAACTTTGTGCGTGTACAGACAAAGGCAGGATCCATATCAGGGCAAACAGCAGACATAGGTTCTTTAACATAAATGTCCCCCCTCTCATACTTATACAAATGTATGAGCGGGGGGACAAGGTTAGAACTGTTTCATATATAAGGTTCTTTTATCCTTTGTAAATGCCAGGAAATAGGTAACGGCTATTGAAACAACACTGAGCCAAAAAGTGAAATAGCCTATTCCCTGAATATACTTCATCAAATCTCCATAAATCGGCATTTGATAATAAACATAATCAATCATTTCATTATGGACTGTCCATACCGCTGCCACAGCAAAGTGCCACTTTTTAATCCGAAAGCTGGGCGCATATAGTATTCCCTGCAGAGCCATGGCAGCATGTGATGCCATCAGCATATAGCCCGGCCAATCCAGGGATCCGGTCACCTTTAAGGTGAGAAGATTCATGACCACAGCCCAGATTCCATATTTGAACAGAGTCATCACTGCCAGAGCTTCAAAAAGCCCCCAATTTCTCCTCAGCAGCAGGCCGGTAAGGGCAATGGCAAAAAACAGTGTGGCAGTCGGACTGTCAGGCACAAATGCCAGAAAAACTGCAGGCGTCTGTTCAAGCTGGTAGCCATACCAATAGTAACCATACAATGTACCGAAAATATTGATGGCCAAAAGCATCCATAAAAAGCTTCTATGTGTCAGGAGAAAACGGAGCATCGCCATTTTAGACCTACTTTCTGTTTCGATGTAACCAGTCTATCTATCCATAATAAAAGAACCGGCATGAATAACATGCCGGCTCTTCACTGATCAATCAGCCTTAAGCTTTGAAATGAATTCTGAAAGCTTCTTTAAATCTTCATCATTGCCTTTATATGCATTGGCCGGCATTGCGCCTTTACCTTCTTTGGCAATTTTGGCGATTTCTTCAGGCTTTAATCCTGTACCCACAAGAGATGGACCGGCTCCACCGGTCAGTTCAGCTCCGTGGCAGCCGATACAGCTTTGCTTGGAGAAAACCTGATAGCCTGGATCGCTTTTATCGATCTCAGCCTTCGCCACGATTTTCCCTTGCTCCTTCGCTTTATCCCAGTCATGTGTTGCCACAGAAAACCAAGTAAGATATATAATGGAAGCAAGTCCCAGAAGCATGAAGCCGGTAGCCAGCGGCCGCTTCGCCGGACGTCTGTGCGGGCTCCTGTCAAGGAACGGCGCAAGGAGCAGGGCTCCAAAAGCCAGTCCGGGCATGATCAGGGCACCAATCGTGTTATAAGGACCAGAAGCATAGGAATACTTCAGTAATTGGTATAAAAATAAGAAGTACCAGTCAGGCAGTGGAATATAGCCTGTATCAGTAGGATCCGCAATCCTCTCGAGAGGAGACGGATGAGCTACTGTCAAACATAGATACCCTACAAGAAAAACGGCGCCGACCATCCATTCCTTTAAAAGGAAATTTGGCCAGAAAGCTTCTGTTTTACCCGGATATTCAGAATAATCCTTCGGGATATTTGGTTTGCGTTCAGCAGAGACACGAGAGTCCCCGACGAATTTCATACCTTTTCCGCGATGCATATGAGTCCCCCTCCCCCGTTAAATGGTTGTTTTACATAAAAGTAAGCCTCATTGGCCTTTTCAATTACAATGGACCGGAAATACCCTGCTTACGAATCATTAGGAAGTGGGCAGCCATCAATCCAAGCAAGGCACCTGGAAGGAAGAATACGTGAATCGCAAAGAAACGAGTCAGCGTTTGTGCTCCGACTATTGTTGGATGACCAGAAAGCAATGTCTTGGCATATGGTCCGATCAATGGGATCGAATCTGCAATCTGCAGGCCAACCTTAGTGGCAAACAGCGCTTTCATATCCCATGGAAGCAGGTAGCCTGTGAAGCCCAGACCCAGCATAACAAAGAAAATCAATACTCCAACAATCCAGTTCAATTCACGCGGTTTCTTGTATGCTCCCTGGAAAAACACGCGAAGAGTATGTAAAAACAGAATGACAATGACGAGACTCGCTCCCCAGTGATGCATTCCGCGGACTATCTGGCCGAAGGCAACTTCATTCTGGAGATAATACACGGACTGCCAGGCATTCTTGATATCCGGCACATAGTACATGGTCAGAAACATCCCGGATAAAATCTGAATGACCGTTACGAAGAATGTCAGTCCCCCAAAGCAGTATACAAAAGCAGAAAAGTGATGGGCAGGGTTAACATGCTCAGGCACTTCATGATCTGCAATATCGCGCCACAGCGGCGTAATATCTAACCGTTCGTCAACCCAATCATATATCTTGTTTAACAATTATTACGCCTCCTTGTGCGGAACTGCTGACCCTAAATAAAGAATTCCGTCCTTAACCTTATAATCGTACATGTCTAGAGGCTTAAGAGGCGGAGTTCCCTTTACGTTCATGCCGTCCTTTGTATATCGGCCGAAATGGCAAGGACAAAAGAATTGATTTGGATGGTCCTTGCTTGTATTCCAGTCAACTGTACAGCCTAGATGCTTACATACAGGGGACAGGGCAACAATTTTCCCTTGATCATTCTTATAAACCCAGGCAGTGTCTGTGACTTCGGATTCGTACCATGCGTCTTTCTGCTTGTACGAAAAATCCAGGCGCACTGGCTTTTCAGTCAAATCATCAACCTTTTGTTTAGTGGCTACATAATTTTCGCCTCCTGCCGCTTCCAATACAGGATCTACTGCAAAACGAAGCATTGGCATCAGCATTCCGGCAGCCATGAAACCGCCTACACCGGTAAGCGTATAATTAAGGAATTGACGTCGTGAAACTCGATGCTTGCTCATACTTTTTCCCCCCTCTATTAAGAACTCGGTCTTTGATGACCAAAACAGATTAAAATTGCTATAAAACTAGGACATTACAATGATATATCAATATTTCCAATAGGTCAATAAAATGGTAAATGGATTTACAGGATTTACAGCTCACAATAAGGGGAAAGTTCACAAAATATTCTATTTCTTTCAGATCCACTTCTGAGAGAATATGGAAGATACCTGGCGGACCTGTTCGTCCATCAGCTGTCTTTTCACCTGGTCGTCAAGCCCTCCAAGTTGTAGTGACGGCACCCATACAAGCTCTGAAGTTAAATCTGCCTCAACCGCTTTCCAAACTGGATCGCACGTTAAGAAGAAGATATGCCTGAAACCCTGCTGGAGGAAGGCTTTCTCCCATCTCCCGGCTATATGACTTTTTTCCTGTCCCTGCGCACCGGCAAGATATGACAGCGGCGGAACAAGGATGATACGCCCTTTGAATTGGCGTTCTATCTCTGAAGACAGTATGGATAAAAATTCATTCATCTTGGCCAGATTCATGGCATCCTGACCAAGATCAACTGGGGCAAGGGGTATGAGGACGGTATCAATATGCTCCCTTGCCTGCTCAAGGAGTTCAATGTCCTGCGGAATAAGCTTCATAATCAACACTCCTGTTTATTTTATTATTCTTATATATCTTATCATTTTTCATTTTTTAATACATCAGCAAAAAGCGGCGCAAAAAGCAAAAAACCTGCCAGGATGGGCAGGTATGTTTGTCTATACTTTTTTAAGCTTTTTAAGCTGTGCTGTCAGTGAATGGAAGGCCTCGGCATTTTGCTGATCCAGGGCTTCATCTATCATCTGCATAAGCTTTTCCCTTTGAAAGGAAGCCAGTGAATTTTCCAGAAACTGTTCTGCCAGTACTTTATCTTTGTCATTGGAAAAGGAATTTTTCGGCATGAACGGATTTTCCTCCAGCACTGCTGCATATTGATAGGAGGAATAAGCTGACCGGAAATTCAACTGGATATATATCTCTTCATCGCGGTTCAGCCTGATATCATGGAAGGATTTTTCTGCATCTGTGGTCATGATGTTGGATTTATAGAATCTGAAAGGAGCTTCTTCCACACAATGGGTAGACATGATCAGGCCTCTTGGGCAAAGATTGGCCTGTTCAACAAAATGGACTTTTTTCATCAACTGATCATGGCTGATCAGGTAATTGAGGATCCAGACGCACTCTCTCCGCTTTAATTGATAGTGGTTCAAAAACCAGCGGATGAATTCCTTCTTTTCGTTAACAGAAACAGGGGTATGCATGGGTGTCCCTCCTCTGTACCTAAGTTTTTATTTGCAGCATTGTTAATCCTGCATGCTTGTTTATTATTGACTTTTTTTCACGAACTTTGCGGCTATTGATCAAGAAGGCTGATTGCAGCGAGGGTCACTCGCTTTCCGCGGGGCGGGGGGTGAGCCTCCCCGGCTTTGATTAAGAATATAATCTCTTAATACACACCGCTTAAATACAACAATCTGATTAGAATGGAGCCGTGATTTTTTTAGAGTTTTTTCATTATATGCGGCTTTCATTCAGCCGCTCGAGAATCTCGATGTATTCATCGTTGGCAGGCTGAAGCTTAATAAGCTTATTAAATAATTCTGCGGCCTCTTTGTTTTTTCCTTCTTCAATTAGAAAAAAACCGTATTCTTCTAAGAAGTCCTCATTCTCAGCATACTCTTTTCCAGCTTCGGCAAAATATTCTGCGGCCTCGCTGAAATTTTCAAGATTCTGGTGGCTGACTGCCAGCAGCCAGTCAAATTGGGGATCATATTCCCCGTAATGCTTGACAGAATCGATAACTTCTATGACGTCTTCATATCTTTCCTGATGCATATACAGCTTCAGGAGATTGAGGGCTGTCTCCATGAACCCGGGATCGAGGGCGAGTGCTTCTTTGAAATAATATTCCGCTTCGTCCTCAAGGCCTTTTTTCAAAGCGGCCTTCCCTGCGAAATGATTCAGTTCTTTATTGAATTCACCCTGCTTGATTCCATCCTTAGCTGCTTCCAAAGCTCCATCGATATCCTCCAGCTGTTCATACGCTTTAGCCAGATATAGATAGAGGGAATGATATTCCGGATCCAGGTTTTTCAACTCAGTCAGCTTTTCGACTGCCGTGTTGTAGGCTCCAGCCTGATAAGCAGTAAAGCCGTATTCAAAGAGGGAGTTAATTTCAAGCTTTTCGGCAAGAGCCTTCTCAAAATAGGGGAGCGCTTCTTCAAATTGTCCGAGAGAGCTCAGTGTGTCCGCAATCCTTTGGTTTAAGCTGATGCCTGATATTTCTGCCTCCGACTTGACAGCCTTTTGATAGCTCTCTAGTGCTTCAACATATTTTGCCTGCTGGTAAAAAAGCTCTCCAAGAGCAAAATCCACAATTACTTCATCGGGCAGAATCGACTTGGCCCTGAGAAGCTTTCTTTCACTTACCTCATCCATTCCCTGCATTTGATATAAGTCTGCCTCGAGCAGGAGTGCACTTGGGAATGCCGGGTCATCCTCACTCACTTTTTCAAGGAGCAGGATGGCCTCATCCTCTCTGTCCATATCGGTGAGTATTTCAGCAATGGAAACAAGAAGCTCTCCTTCATCCGGATATTTTACAAGCAGATGCTCATAGAGATGCTTCGCTTCTTCAATAAAGCCATAATTCATGCAGCCTTCCGCCAGCTCCAGGATCTCTTCATCACTGCCGCTGGTTTTTATTTCATTTATATGTCTGGATACTGAATCCAATTCGCCTTGTTTCAGGTTTTCCAAAATACTCTCAACTGTAACCAATGTTATCCCCCGCAGTTCTTTTCTTTAGCCGGCCTTTCTATGATGCGGTAAAAAATCCGGGTACTCTGATAACCAATTCTCTGCCCCTGATCCCTTCCGTATCAATCCATTGGCCAGCCCTGATAAGTTTCCCATCTAAAACTGTAACCACTAGTCTATCATATCCCCCTGAAAAAATACCAGGCAGCAATTCTTCTCCATCCAATTTCTCAAAAAGGTTATAGCTTATTTCTCCGCCGCTGTGCAAAAATCCTTTAAAAGGATAGATGCCAAATGCTTTCAAATCTGACTCACTCAGCGGCCTGTCCTCTGCCGGACAATGGATGAGATGCTTTATCCCATGCTTGGACAGGCGGCTCTCCCATTCACTGAGAATGCGTTCACTGTCTGTTACAGGCACAAGCACCGGATTATAGGGGAATGCATTCTGCCTGATCCACTCCCAGGGAACAGTCTCCAGCCGATCATTTTCAGACAGCTCAATGAATATGGCAGCAATCTTGTTTTTTTTACATTTCAGGATAAAATCAGGAGTGAAAGCCGATACGGGGAGCCGTATTCCCTTTACCATATCAAGCGGGAATTGTTTCAGTATATTTTGCAGGGAGCGGATTGCCTGAGGCAGTCTGGAAGCATATTGTATCCGCGGGACGGCCAGGACGCAGGCGGCTCCTCTTAATATCAAGTGTTCCTTTACATACTTTTGATCTGTTAAAAGCTCGGGTTGAAATTCAAGGAAGGTATCGGGGGGCGTCATGATGAATCTTGATAAGTCCATTCTGATTCCGCTCATTCTATCTATAGAAGTATGGATCGTGAAAATTTTATTGTTCCTGATTGACAACGCTGTATCCATCCATTTCCCGCCCTGATACAGAGTTGCACGTTCAATAATATAGCGCATGGGATCCACCTCACAAACAGTCATAAGACAGGCTATGCTGTTTTCGAAGCTTTAATGACAGGAAAGACAAAAATATCCGGCCTGATCATTCGGGCCGGATCGTCTCACAATCTTTTACTATAGAATCCATATGCCGATAGAAATCTGGATAGCTGACCCTGATACAGCCTGAATCCCTGATGCTCATTTCCCCTTCGGAAATGAGAGACGCAACAGACAGCATCATCCCTATCCGATGATCTCCATGGCTGTCTGCTTCGGCTGCCCTGAGCTTTGTTCCGCCTTCAATAATCATGCCGTCTTCGGTTGGCTGTATGCGTGCACCGAGCTGATTAAGTTCCTTTGCTACAGTGGAAATGCGGTCGGTCTCTTTCACCTTCAGCTCAGCTGCATCCCTAATGACTGTTCTTCCTTCAGCCTGGGTGGCAAGCAGGGCAATTATCGGGATCTCGTCGATCAGGCGGGGAATCAGGCTCCCGCTGATTTCGATTCCCTTAAGATTAGAAGTACTGATCTCAATATCCCCTGCCGGCTCAAAACTGCTGTCATCATTCAAGTGGATCTCTATGTCAGCACCCATCTGCGAGAGGACATCAATGATGCCTGTCCTTGATGGATTAAGCCCTACATTCTTAAGAGTGATTCGGCTGCCGGGAGCAAGAGCGCCGGCCGCCAGGAAGAATGCAGCTGAAGAAATATCTCCAGGGACCCTGACTTCTGTACCGGAGAGTTCCTGCGGTCCGCTGATGGTTACGGAGAGGCCATCCGCATCTACAGAACCTCCAAACTGGCGGATCATACGTTCCGTATGGTCCCTTGTCCCTGCTGGCTCGGTGACTGTGGTCTCCCCTTCAGCCTGAAGCCCTGCAAGAAGAATGGACGATTTGACCTGCGCACTCGCCACAGGAAGGTGGTAGCTGATCCCTTTCAGCTTGCCTCCCCTGACCGCGAGAGGTGTATATTGCCCCTTGTTCCTCCCATCGATGGCCGCACCCATTTCTCTGAGCGGATCTACAACCCTGCTCATCGGCCGCTTTGCAATCGATTCATCACCAGCGATAACGGTATGAAAAGGCAGTGAAGCAAGTATGCCCATCATCAATCTGGTAGTGGTCCCTGAGTTCCCGGTATCCAGCCACTCTTCCGGCTCTCTCAGACCTCCGAAACCGTTACCCTCTACTGTAACATTGTCTCCATCCCTTTCTATCTGCACCCCGAGCTTTTGAAAGCAGGATATGGTGCTCAGGCAGTCCGCCCCAGGGAGAAAATTGCTGATGACCGTTTTCCCCTTGGCGATGGATCCAAACATGACAGCCCGGTGTGAAATTGATTTATCACCAGGAATATGTATTTCCCCACTCAGGGAGGCGCCGGTTAACTGAAGCTTCTTTTTCTCCATACTTATCACATCCACCCATCTGTTCTAGGTTAAAAACATCTCATAGTTCGTATGCCGTCCAAGACAGTCCATGGCAAGCTTTCTGTCCTTTTCAGTCTGGAAGCTGACATGGAGCACTCCGTATATTTCTTCACGGGTTTCTAAAATTCTTATATTGGTTATACTTATATGCTCCTGTGCAAGATAGCCGGTGATTTCAGAAATGACCCCAGGATAGTCGGGAACATCAATATGCAGGTCATAAAAGGCAGGAATCGCTCCCTGCGACCGCACCGGAAGGTCATCCCTGAACTGTTTTGCTCCCGTAAAGTAATCAAATATGGCCTCAGAATCGCCGTCTGCCAGCGCCTGCTGAATCCGGTCCATTTCTTCAGACCAGTCCTTTAATAAGCTCAATAACACCTTCTTATTATTCAGCAGGATATCCCGCCACATTTCCGGGCTGCCGGAAGCAATGCGGGTAATATCCCGGAATCCTCCCGCTGCAAGCCTGGTGATTAAATCTTCTTCCGCATTCCATCTCCGCGCCTGGTGAACCAGTCCGGATGCAATGATATGCGGAAAATGGCTGATGACACCTGTCAGCTGGTCATGAAGCTTTGGAGCCATTGTCAGGAAATGAGCCCGAGTGCCGGAAAGCCAGCTCTTTAACTCCTCTACCCTTTCGGAAGGTGTTTCACTGTCGGGGGTAAGCAGATAAAAGGCATTTTCCAACAGATGGGGCTTCGCTGCGATGGCACCGCTCTTATGAGAACCAGCCATGGGATGTCCGCCGATGAATGTAATACCTCCATCCATCAGGCATTGTGCCTTATTCATAATGGTCTCTTTTGTACTTCCCACATCCGTAATGATGACTGTATCCTTCAGCTGCAAATGAGATAATTCATCAATGATCTCCTTTGCCTGTTCCACAGGTGTGCCTATAATAATCAGATCAGCGGCCGCGGCACCTTCTTCAAGGCTTGAAGCTTCACAGTCTATCAACCCCAGGGCCTTCGCCAGCCGGAGGTTTTTTCCGTCCACATCATATCCTGTGACCACAGATTCGTGATGTGTATTCCGGATTGCCAGGGAAACAGATCCGCCAATGAGACCCAGCCCTATGACAAATACATTCCCCTTCATGATATAACCTCCAAAAACAAATTTCTTATTGTGCAGTACCGCTTTTTTTGCTTTTAAGGAATTGGCCGAGAAGCTCGATAATGCCCAGGTTCTGTTCATTTGATCCTATCGTCACGCGAATGGAGGTAGGAAACCCTAGAGCATTGCCCGACCTGACAATGTATCCTCTTTCAAGAAGATATTGAAACGCTTCATCTCCCTGGCTTTTCACATCAATCAGGATAAAATTCCCTTGTGAAGGGAAGTAGTCCAGTCCCTCTTTATCACAAAACTGATAAAACTGCTGAAGGCCCCTCCTGTTGCTTTCATGGCACATTGATAAAAATTCTGTATCTGAAAGTGCTGCACTGGCTGCAAGCTGACCGACTGTATTTGTATTGAAGGGCTCCCTGGCCGGATCAAGCTTTTGTATTAAATCCTCATGTCCTACTCCATAACCGACCCGCAGGCTTGCCAATCCGTAAATTTTAGAAAAGGTACGGAGAACGATGATATTTGGATGCCGGCCGATCAGGCTGACGGTATCAGGGTAATCTTTGGCGTCCACATATTCGTAATAGGCTTCGTCCATTACGATGAGGATATCCTCAGGCACTTTTCCAATGAATTCCTGAAGACTTCCCTCATCTATATAACAGCCGGTCGGGTTATTAGGGGAGCATAGCCAAATGATTGAAGTATCCTGATCCACGGCCTGGAGCATGCCTTCTAAGTCATGCCTTCCATCCACCAGCGGGACTTCCCTTACGTCAGCCCCCTCAATTACTGCGTTGTGTTTATACTGAGGAAAGGTGGGTGCAGCCATCACGGTATTAACGCCCGGATATAGGAGGCTGCGTGAAATTACTTGAATTACTTCGTCGGACCCATTGCCGAACAGGAGCTGATTTTCCTTGACTCCGAGATGCCCCGCGACGGACTTTCTCAGAAAACTGGAATTTCCGTCCGGATATAGGGCCATAGATCCCTTGTAATCCTTCATAACTGCTTCTGCACGGGAAGAACAGCCGAAGGGATTTTCGTTAGAGGCAAGCTTCACTATTTTATCCAGTCCGTATTGCTGTTTTACATCATCTATTGATCTGCCGGGCTGGTAAGGCTTGAGACCGAGAACAGCTTCTTTCCATTTCAATTCAATCACTCCTGTTTTAAAAATCATATATCTGCCGATTCCCCTACATTAAGGTCGGGACGTAAAATCACTGCACCTTCTAAGTAAATATGCCTGATTTCCTGCTGTCCCTGTTCTGTATTTACATGGAGCATAATCCGGATACAGGAAGGAAGCCCTCCAGGCACATTAATTTCCCTCATGCACATTACCGGTACGAAGGTCCAGCCATCAAACGCCCTAAGGCCTTTGGCCGGAAAGGCAGCATCAATATCCTCGGTAACAGAAATAAATACAGAAGCCACATGATCAGGCTCGATCCTGTTTTCAGCTATGATGGTCCCGAGTAGCCGTTCAGTTGCACCTACAATCAGTTCTTCTTCATTTCTGTCGACTGTAATAGCGCCTCTAATCCCGCGAATCATGTTATGGCCTCCTTTAATGTAGAATAGTCATTTATTATAATCGAGCAAATGCGCCAATATTTCCTCATCTCTCAGGGATAACAGCTGAGGCTTCCCAACTTCATTCAGCAATACAAAGCGAATCTGCCCGCCCGCAGTCTTTTTATCTTTTTTCATTGCCTGAAGCAGTGTATCAGGATCCAGGCCGGCAGGGATAGATGTCTGAAAGCCAAGGGACGCAGCCCATTGTTCAAATTCTTTTCTGTCAAACGAGAGACCGAGATAAGCAGCAGACAGCTTGAGGGCAAATACCATCCCAATCATGACACCCTCTCCATGTGTTATGGCTCCATATCCCATATTGTTTTCGATTGCATGCCCGAGTGTGTGGCCAAAGTTAAGAAAGGCCCTGATTCCGGTCTCTTTTTCATCCTGCTGCACAATCTGGCCTTTGATCTGAATTCCTTTCTTAATTGCATATGCCTTCTTGGCTGTTCCAAAATCCGATAGAGTATGTACACTGCCGCGGATCCATCCATAAAATTCTGGATCGGCTATCAAAGCCTCTTTTATAATTTCAGCAAAACCGGACCGTACTTCCGCTTCCGGCAATGTCTTCAAAAAAGCAAGGTCGTATACGACAGCTTCAGGCTGATGGAACGCTCCGACCATGTTTTTGCCCGCTTCATGGTTTATGGCTACCTTGCCCCCTACAGAGCTGTCATGGGCAAGGATGGTGGTCGGTAATTGGATGAATGGAATTCCCCTCATATAAGTAGCTGCGACAAAACCGGCAAGGTCTCCCGCGGCCCCGCCGCCAAGCGCCAGGATCACCGAATGGCGGTCAAGGTTCAGCTCAAGCGCGCGGGTCAGGCAGTCGTAATATATCTCAAAGGTCTTGGCGCTTTCCCCATCCGGGACGATCATATCATGAATGGGGATGCCTGTTTTGGATAATACAGCGCACACCTCATCCAGATAAAATTCTGCCACCGTTTCGCTGGAAATGATTAAAAGGCTGCTGCAGGAAGGTGTTCGTTCAGCGAGGATGGCCGGCAGCTCCCTGATCGCCCCTTCTCCCAAGTATACTGGATAGCTTTTTGCTTCCGTCTCAATCTGAATGATCTCCATATTAAAAATCCTTAGCAGATGCTCTATGGCTTTCAACTGCCTGCTGCAGCAAATCCATCCTGTCCGAGGAAAACTGGGCGGTTATGGCTGCCGCAATTTCCCACGAAACCACAGCTTCAGCCACGACTGCAGCAGCCGGCACTGCACAGCTGTCTGATCTTTCAATACTGGCTGTGAAAGGTTCTTTTGTATCGATATCCACACTCTGCAATGGTTTATATAATGTAGGAATCGGCTTCATGACCCCACGGACCACGATTGGCATACCGGTAGTCATTCCGCCTTCAAACCCGCCCAGATTATTGGACATACGGTAATAACCCCTGCCCTCTTCCCAGGCGATTTCATCGTGGACTTCACTTCCCGGTCTGCGGGCTGCTTCGAACCCGATGCCGAACTCTACCCCTTTGAAGGCATTGATGCTGACGATCGCTGCGGCAATCTTCGAGTCAAGCTTTCGGTCATAGTGAACATAGCTTCCAACACCGGCTGGCACACCTTCAATGATTACTTCCACAATCCCGCCTATGGAATCCCCTTTTTCTTTAGCTGAGTCGATCGCTTCCATCATCTTCTTACCAGCTTCTTCATCCAGGCAGCGGACCGGCGACGACTCAGAAATGGTCTTAATCTCTGAAACGGATAAGTTCTTCCCGGTTTCTGCGCGGATACCGCCAATCTCTACCACGTGAGAAGCTACTTCTATCCCGAGCAGCGACAGCAGCTTCTTTGCCGCTGCCCCGGCTGCGACCCTTACTGTCGTTTCCCGGGCGGAAGATCTTTCAAGCACATTCCTTAAATCACGGTGGCCGTATTTTATGCCTCCATTCAGGTCAGCATGGCCGGGGCGCGGACGTGTAATTTTCCTTTTGACCTCTTCCGCCTCAAGGCCTGAGAGTGGTTCGCTTCCCATAATTTTAGTCCAGTGCTTCCAGTCATTATTTTCAACTATAAGAGCGACAGGCGACCCGAGGGTATATCCATGGCGGATACCGCTCGCTATGAAGGCAGTATCCTTTTCAATCTGCATCCGCCTTCCGCGTCCATGGCCTTTCTGCCTCCTGGCAAGATCTGCATTTATATCTTCATCCAGCAGAGGCATACCTGCTGGCAGGCCTTCAATAATTGTCGTCAATTGCGGTCCATGTGATTCTCCCGCAGTTAAATATCTCATATAACCCCGCCTCCTATTTTCTATCTATCCAGTTAGGAAACTGAATTTCCTTTAGTGCTTAAAAGCGTTAAAAGAAGTATAACATGACCGTTCCTTCATTAACAGTATAACCTGCAAAAAAGATATTTTTTTCTCCTCATTACCCTAGATCTTTCGATAAAAGAAGGTGTCCTCGATCTCGAAGCCGTATGCCCCCGGGTTGAATATCTGTTCTGTACTCCCGACAAACAGGATCCCGCCCGATTTAAGGGAGTCACTGAACTTCTGGTAGAGGCCCCTCTTAGCTTCTTCGGTAAAGTAAATAAGCACATTCCGGCAAATGATCAGGTCGTGCCCGCCTTCGAATGGATCTGACAGTAGATTTAATTTACGGAAGGAAACGAGCTTTTTAATTTCTTCAGTAATGAAATAATAGTCTCCATCTTTTGTGAAGAACTTTTTTTTCATATCAGGCGGCATTTCCTGCAGTGCCCTTTCAGGGTAAACCCCCATTTGGGCCCGTTCCAATGCCAGTTCGTCAATATCGGTAGCTTTTATGCTAAACTGCCTGGGATTTAAATGCTTTAACAGAATCATTGCTGCCGTATAAGGTTCTTCCCCCGTAGAACAGGCAGAACTCCATATCTTAAGCACAGAAGAAGTCTCTATCAGCCGGGGCAGCAATTTAGACTCCAGCACTTCCCAGCGGTTCGTATTGCGGTAGAATTCAGAGACATTAATGGTGACACGGTCTAGAAACTCTTTTTGCAGCTTAACATCGCTGCTTATTGCCTCATAAAATGCACCGAAAGATGTATATCCTTTCTTTTCATATAAAGAAACAAGCCGCCTTTTCATCTGTGCTTCCTTGTATAGTGACAAATCAAGGCCAGTCAGCTCTTTAATTTTTCTTATAAAAATCTCATAGTCCTGCTGCATCTTTATGCTCCTTGAATCAATTTCTCGCCAAAAAGGCAACGCCTTCTTGTGAAGGATAAGACAAGTATAATCGAATTTTTTAAGTTTTCATAAGATTTCTTTTCCTAAGGGTCTTTCCCATCTGCGCAGAATTAATTAGTAAACTAAGTGACTGCAGCGAAATGAACATTCCTAAAGCATAAGAAGGCTAGAATGGGCTTCTTTTAGACATATGAAAAGGGACTGGCATACGCCAGTCCCCCAAAGTATATTAGTAAATCCATTCCTTGATGTTCTTGCTATATCCAACAAGCTCATCTTCTTTAAAGAATAAGTCTATTTCACGTTCTGCGCTGACTGGTGAATCGGATCCGTGGATCACATTTTTGCCTACTGTTACCCCGAAGTCGCCGCGGATTGTTCCTGGAAGGGCATCTTTTGGATTGGTGGCACCCATCATCTGACGCGCGGTAGCGATTACATTTTCGCCTTCCCATACCATTGCAAAGACAGGGCTGGATGTAATGAAGCCCACCAATTCTCCAAAGAATGGTCGCTCTTTGTGTTCCCCGTAATGCTCTTCCGCCAGTTCAGTTGTAACCGCCATCAATTTAGCGCCGGCTAAATGAAAGCCCTTTCTTTCAAAGCGTGAAACGATTTCCCCGATTAGATTCCGCTGTACTCCATCAGGCTTTACCATTAAGAATGTCTTTTCCATGTCAGTTTCCCCCATTGTCATATCAAACTTGCCTATTTTAGGCAATCCACGAAAATATTAACACTATTTTCTGATTTTCGCAACTGCCTAAAATATTAAAATTTTCGTTTACCGATGAAACGGGCAAGATCTGTCAATGACTTCCGGTGCCTTCCCGGCGGCAGTCCGTCTAGAACGCTGAGAGCCTTTGCAAGATATAGGCTGCTCACTGCCATGGACTCCTCGATGGCTCCTGATGCATTGATTTTTTTGATAAGAGAATTCAATTGATCCTGTGGAATATTTTCGGTTACCCGTCTTATTTCAGCTTCAAGTTTTGGATCTCTCAGTGAAAACAGGACAGGCAGTGTGATATTCCCCTGTCTGAGGTCGCCTCCCGCAGGCTTGCCCAGCTTTTCCTCCGTCGAAGTAAAGTCCAGGATATCATCAATGATTTGATAGGACATCCCTACATAATAGCCAAATTTATAAAGTTTTTTATGTACACTTTCTTCGACTCCTGCTGCAACAGCTCCCAATTGACAGCTTGTTGCTATCAGAAGGGCGGTTTTCCTTTTAATTCTTCTGAAGTAATCCTTCAGGTTTTGATCGAATCTGTACTTATCCTTGAATTGTTCTATCTCTCCGATACAGACTTCTACAATTGTCCTGGCCAGGATCTGGTGAGCAAGCGGATTTCTGATTTCTCCCATCATTTCCAGTGACCGGGCAAAAATGTAGTCGCCTGTATACATGGCGACCTTGTTATCCCATTTAGATTTAATGGTGGGAACTCCCCTCCTCAGCTCGGAATCATCAATTACATCATCATGTACAAGGGAGGCCATGTGAATCAGCTCGAGGGCTGCCGCGGCATGCTTGATGATATGAATATTATAATCCCCAAACTTGGCAGCCAGCAAAACGAATACCGGGCGAATTCTTTTGCCTCCCGCCTTGAGGAGATGGAGCGAGGCTTCCCTTAATACTTGTGAATCTGCCTGGATGGCTGCCTCGAGTTCTTTCTCAATCAGTTGGATATCAGAATTCAGATATGAATACATCATTTTAAGTTTCATTACATTCACCCAGCTTTTTTATTCCTAGAATTAACGATTATCTTTATATCCAATATGAGTGGCTGCCACTCCTCCGGTATGCGGTTTATAGCTTACCTGTTTGAATCCGGCGCTGCGGAACATTTCTGCCAGCTCCTTCATCCCCGGGAAATCACGGGCTGATTCCTGCAGCCAGGAATATTCGCTGTAGCTTTTGGCAAAAAGTCTGCCAAAGGCCGGCATGATGTATCTAAAATAGAGGAAGTACATTTGCCTGAAAACAGGCATTTCAGGCTGGGAGGTTTCCAGGCAGACAGCCATGCCTCCTGGTTTCAAAACCCGGTTCATCTCTTTTAATACCTGCAGGTAATCCGGGACATTCCTAAGCCCGAACCCGATTGTCACAAAATCGAAGGAATTGTCTTCAAAGGGGAGTTCCATTGCGTTCCCATGAATGAGCTCAATTTGATCCAGCCCAAGGGCATTTACCTTATCCCTGCCGACCTTAAGCATATTTTCACTAAAATCAAGACCCGTTACCTTTGAATCTGCACCAGAGGCCTCTGCAAGGGCGATGGTCCAGTCAGCCGTGCCGCAGCATAAGTCCAGACTTCTTGAACCAGGCTGTACGTTCATCAGCTTCATGGTATCACGGCGCCATTTCTTGTGCTGCTGAAAGCTGATCACTGAATTCATCTGGTCATAATTTTTGTAAATTTTTTCAAACACATTATGTACCTTTTGTTCTTTGGATTCCTGCATGACATACCCTTCTTCCGCTTTTAACACTTTTTGCCCAGCTTTTCGAACCTGGTAATCAACCCAGCTGTCCATTCCCTGCCTGCACTTGAAACTTGAATGGTATGAATGACGCTCCCGATAAGCGAATCCAAATTTTCAGCACACTTGGAGATATCTTCCCCGGTTTGGGAAAGCCGTGCCAGCTGGATGATAAACGGGGACTGAAGTCCCTCATTTAAAAGCTGTCTTTCCTCATACAGCCTCTTCAACAAAAGGATTTCTGCGAAAAGGGCCCCTAATTCCGGTTCCCCAGCTTCGTCAGCGGCCCTTAAAATTAAGGCTGCCTCTATAATCCTGATGCTTGATAATAAATCTGATGAATCTTTATGGAAAGATTGATATAAATGGATTTTATGTTCATTGATTTCCCGTATGGCTGCCGAAAGCGAGCTGATATAGGAAACCTTGTTAACTGCCGCAAGTATCTGGTAATACAGACCGCTGAAATAATCGCCGGCAAGGACAGTCACCTGTCTGCTCTTCTGGAATTCAGAGGTTTCCTCCCCCTCTGCCGAGAGAGTTACCTTGTCATGTATATCCAATGCTATCTGAACAAGCATGGCTGCAACTGCAATTTCCCTCACTTCTTCATAGGGCATTTCAGCCTTATCAAACAGCCTTAGCAATAATTCAAGCTTTATATGATCTATCTCCGGACGGTCTATATAATCAAGCATATAAGGATGATTTACAGCTTCTTCTATTAGGCCGGCAATTTCTGTTGTATAATTATCGAGGTTTAGCATTTGATCACCCTTATTGCTATTTTCATTTGAGCAGGTTCCAGCTCCGTACCCCCTGGGCCATTTCCCAGTTTTGAATCAAGCTTAATTATAACATATTTACCTGGCAGAATTGTAACTTACAGCTTCATCAGCGGGTCTCCCTTTAAATATGCTTATGCTTTATGCTGTATAGCGATTGGAGGATGCCTGTCTCATGTTCTCCTGCCTTCACTTCGGACTTCACCATAGGGAGTCAGGATCTGGGCATTCCCCCTGATCTTAATGGCGGATGTATGCTCAGTGAACTGTGCAAGAAGGACTTCTCCGGAATCCAGCTTCTCAGAGTGATGAAATCTGGTATCTGTCCCTCTCGTTAACCCTATGACATTCACTCCGTCCTCCATTGCCTTGATCACTACGAAATCCGGGTTCATTTGATCTTTCATCTATCTCACCTAGCTTCTGATTGTTTTATTTGGTTATTAGTGAAAGAACTTCCGCCCGGGATCGGTCATCTTCCCTGAAGATTCCCCGCACTGCAGAAGTAACGGTCTTCGAACCGGGTTTCTTAACTCCCCTCATGGTCATGCACATATGCTCTGCCTCAACGACCACCATGACACCATAAGGTTCAAGCTTTTCCATGATTGCATTCGCAACCGTAGATGTAATCCTTTCCTGCAGCTGCGGCCTCTTTGCAACCGCCTCGACAGCCCTTGCAAGCTTGCTGAGTCCTGTAACCCTGCCGTTCCTTGGTATGTAAGCCACATGGGCCTGTCCAAAAAATGGGACCAGATGGTGTTCACATACTGAATAAAAAGGAATATCCTTTACAAGCACGAGTTCCTCATGCTCCTCGCCAAATATTGTTTCAAAATACTCCCCCGGATCCTGATGCAGGCCGGTGAATATTTCTTCATACATCCTTGCCACCCGTTTCGGTGTATCCTGCAGTCCTTCTCTGGCTGGATCCTCGCCAATCGCTTCCAGTATCATCCGAATTGCTTCCTCTATCTGAGCATGATTAACTTCTGCCATTATGATTCCTCCTGTAAAGCCCGCCGCCTATGTAAGTGTTTAAAAAATATAATCTCATCTTAACATATAAATAAAATTAATAGCAAAAAGGATCACGGAAACCGTGATCCTCGCTTTCACCCATATATTCAAACGGGTTACTATGTATTACTTAACAGCGTCTTTAAGCGCTTTTCCTGGTTTGAATGCAGGAACCTTGCTTTCAGAGATTTCGATTTCTTCGCCAGTTTGCGGGTTGCGCCCTTTACGTGCAGCACGCTCACGAACTTCAAAGTTACCAAAACCGATTAACTGTACTTTATCCCCGCTTTTCAAAGCGTCTGAGATTGAATCAAAAACAGCATCAACTGCTTTTGTAGCGTCCTTTTTTGAAAGCTCGCTTGCTTCAGCAACCGCATTAATCAAATCTGTCTTGTTCATGCCATTCACCTCCTCCCAAATTATTAAAGCCTTCACTCAGATAACCCGAATGTTTCATTACTTGTTTAAACAAATAATAAGATCCGGCCTGCCCGTGTAAAACAAACGTGGCAAAATGGCCAGAAAAGCTGAAATAGCAACGTTTTTAACGTTTTCTGTAAGTAGATTATCACAATCATTTACCCTTAGCAAGTGAATTCCTCATATAATGGGAATGTTTTCTTACAGAACCGCATATATTAATAAATTGATCTATGAATTCTCTCACTTTTACAAGCAATTCCCGAAACTATAAGGTTTTAATCACTTATTCCCTGAAATATTCATTCCTGGGCAGGGAAAAAGAGTTTTTCATTTGACTGCAAGCAAAAAAACCCTGCTGTCCAGCAGAGTCAGATCAATGATTATAGAATGATGGCTATTAACCCACCAGATCCTTCGTTTATTATCCTTTCCAACGTTTCCTTAAGCTTATAGCGGGCATTTTCAGGCATCAGGGAAAGCTTTGCCTGTATCCCTTCCCTTACTATTGAACTCAAGCTCCGTCCAAAAATATCTGAATTCCAGATAGACAGCGGATTATCCTCAAAGTCCTGCATCAAATACCGAACCAGCTCTTCGCTCTGCTTTTCTGTTCCAATGATAGGCGCAAATTCCGACTCCACATCCACTTTTATCATGTGGATTGATGGTGCCACAGCCTTCAGACGGACACCGAATCTAGATCCCTGCCGGATGATTTCCGGTTCATCGAGGCTCATATCGGCAAGTGAAGGAGCCGCAACTCCATAGCCGGTCTGCTTCACCATTTTCAGGGCATCAGATATTTGATCATATTCTGCCTTGGCATGGGCAAAATCCTGCATCAATTCCAGCAGATGATCTCTGCCTCTGATTTCAATGCCGACAATTTCCTTCAAGATTTCGTCATAAAGCTCATCAGGCGCATATAAATCTATTTCAGCTACACCCTGCCCCATCTCAATTCCAGCCAGGGATGCTCTTTCAATAAACTCATATTCGTTAAAATAATGCACCACACGGTCCACGTCCCTGAGACGCTTGATATCCTTTACTGTGTCCCTGACAGCTTCCTGATAGCTCTCGCGCAGCCAGTGGTTATCCCTGAGCACCATCACCCAGCTTGGGAGATTCACATTCACCTCAAGGACTGGGAATTCATACAGGGCTTCCCTTAGTACATTCATCACATCCGTATCCCGCATGCTCTCTACACTCATGGCTATGACCGGAATATCGTATTTTTCCTGCAGCTCTCCCTTTAGCCGGTCAGTTTCCGGATGGTGTGGCTGGACAGAATTGATGACCATGATAAATGGTTTTCCTACTTCTTTCAGTTCACCCACTACTCTTTCTTCTGCCGCAATATAGTCAGACCTTGGAATCTCACCAATGGTTCCGTCCGTCGTAATCAGGACACCAAGTGTTGAGTGGTCTTGAATAACCTTCCTGGTTCCGATCTCCGCAGCCTCATGGAAGGGAATTGGTTCTTCATACCACGGCGTATGGATCATCCGGGGCCCGTTTTCATCCTCGTAGCCCTTCGCGCCGGGAACCGTATAGCCAACACAGTCCACAAGCCTGATGTTCACTTCAATTCCCTCATCGACCGAAACGCTGGCAGCTTGATTGGGGACAAATTTAGGTTCAGTGGTCATGATGGTTTTACCAGCAGCGCTCTGCGGCAGTTCATCCAGCGCCCTTGCCCTGTCTGACTCATTACCAATATTCGGAAGCACGACCAGCTCCATGAATTTCTTTATAAACGTAGATTTCCCTGTACGTACCGCGCCGACAACACCAAGATAAATATCTCCTCCTGTACGTTCGGCGATGTCTTTAAAAATATCGACCTTTTCCAAAAGATCCCCTCCCGATCCTTTAACATCTATATGGATATTTAATTTCTTTTTGAAACTGGACACTATATATCTATGATGTTGTCCACCTGCAATATTCCAACTTCTTACCTCCGGATACAAATTTCATGGATTGGCATCCAAAAAGAGAATAACCCCTCTTCTGCAGTATATTTTTGCAGAGGAGGGGTTATTCTTACTTCTTCAGGAATATTGGCTTTTTTGTTGATGGGTTTATTGTGTATGGAAGGGAAAAAGCCGGGACAAAGGAAGATCCTTTAACGAGGATAGGCCTGATGTCTTCCCCTTTTTGCAGTTTTGCTTCTGTGTTAGACAGAGCCTGGACCAAATCAGGTGTATAATCAATATATATTCGTCCGTCAGCGCCTGTAACCAGATGCAATTCCTTCTGGGTGAACGGACTCATGACGGTCGGATCATCCTTATAGCCCAGTTTTTTGTAATCCAGGGTATATACATTGTTATCAATGATCTCTTTAAAAGGAGCATATCCATTTGACTGCCGGTAAAGGTTCACACGAATTTCCACTTCCTGTACCTTCTCCGCCAGCCGAATATCGAATAATTTCACTTCAGGATCCTTTTCCTCATTTATGATGACATATTGGAACACGCCGCCGCTTTCATAGGCATTACCCGGGGGTTCAGCCATATATTTGGGAGCTATTTTCTTAAAATCAACCGGGTATCTCTGATAATAGGGAGTCTCCGCATCTTTAGTCTTAATCGGAAGGATACCGCCATTGTCCTTCTGGAATTGATCCACTGCGCTTTGGACAGATTTGATCTGATCCTCGTATGGAACTTGATTCTTGGCAAGCTCCGCTTCTGGATACATGCAACCGCTCAGTAAAAGGATGGAAGCCAGTCCCAAAAGAACCAGTTTCATTATGGATTGAGTTTTTACCAGAGTCCGGGGCTTATCCATTTGTAGGTCCGCTCAATACCACCAGAAGCATGATCAATCCGGCTGAAATCATTAATACATATGCAATCACAGCGGTAACAATTTTCAAGAATCCCTTTAATTTATAACGGCTTAAATAAATAATAAGTATGGAAATTACCATAAATCCCATTGCTGCAAAAGAAATCCACATCTTCTGTAAGGCAGGTGTCATTGTCATTCTCCTTTTATGCTGGCCTATAGGAGGCTGGTTATCTTTGTTATCCCGAAGTATTATAACATAGGAAAATAGCAAATTCATTATAAAATTAAGACGCTTACATCCCCCCGCTCACGGTATCCTGAAGAAACCGGGGGAGTCAGCATGCCATGCCGCCGGTAACCTTGCCATATTAAAATCCCACCTTTTGTTAAGTGTTACTTCTGATATAAGGGCTGGAAAATGTTAAAATGACAGATAAAAAAACAGAAGGCGCTTCAAGCCTTCTGTCTTTTTGACTAAATCACCCAGACGATAAGGTTAATACCAGTTAGTTTCGTTGCATATTATGCTTTGCAATATACTAAGGAACCGCCATTCGCCTAATTCAGGAAAATTTTATAATGGCTTTTTTCGCACGAAAAGACCTTCTTGATAAGGTCTTTATAAATCAATCGTTCTTACGTTCTTCCAGAATATTGACGAGGTCTTCCATTTCATGTTTTTTCATGCGGTTCATGAGGTGATCCACAGCATCCCTTACCTCTGTCCCATCAAATAACACGTGATACAGAGCTTTTGTGATAGGCATGGAAACCTGATATTTTTCAGCCAGCTGATAAGCAGCCTTTGTGGTCCGGACTCCTTCAACCACCATACCCATGTTCTGAAGCACCTCTTCAAGCTTCTGGCCTTTGCCAAGCATATTTCCGGCACGCCAGTTTCGTGAGTGGACACTTGTACAGGTAACAATTAAATCGCCTATGCCGGCAAGGCCGGAAAAAGTCAATGGGTTTGCCCCCATTTTGGTGCCAAGCCTGGCTATTTCCGCAAGACCGCGGGTTATCAGGGCTGCTTTTGCATTATCGCCATAGCCCAGGCCGTCTGTCATTCCGGCTGCAAGGGCGATAATGTTTTTGAGGGCACCGCCGATTTCTACACCAATGATATCGGGATTGGTATAGACACGAAAGCTTTGGTTAATGAAAAGATCCTGAACCTTTTCTGCAGCTTCCAGGTTTTCTGCGGAAACCGTGACGGTAGTCGGGTGCCTTAAGCTGACTTCCTCAGCATGGCTTGGCCCGGAGAGGACGACGACATCGTGCAGCTGTCCTGAAGGATATTCTTCCTTTATCATTTCTGAGATGCGTAGTAAGGTGTCAGGTTCTATCCCCTTACTCACATGGACGATGGTGATCAGCTGCGGGGCCGCATCCTTCATTTTGCCAAGGACCTCCCTGATCGCTTTAGTCGGAACGGCCAGGATGACCGTATCCACCTGATCAAGCGCCTCCGGCAGGGAGCTGTATCCTGCTATATTCCCGGGCAGTTTAATGTCCGGCAGATATTTTTGGTTCGTGTGTGTTGAGTTAATCTCATCCGCCTGCTCCTGCTTATGGCTCCACAGCCTTACATCATGCCCATTGTCTGCCAGGACCATGGCAAGTGCAGTTCCCCAGCTTCCTGCGCCGATTACGGCAATGCTATGTTTCTCCAAGCTCCGTCCCCTCCTATTTTCTCTGTCTTGCAAAGATTTTGATAGGTGTACCTTCAAAACCGAAAGCATCCCGGATACGATTCTCCAGGAACCGTTCATAAGAGAAATGCATGAGTTCAGGGTCATTGACAAACACCACAAAGGTAGGCGGCTTAACAGCGACCTGGGTCACATAGAAAATTTTAAGGCGGCTGCCGTTATGGGTCGGAGTAGGATTCATTGCTACTGCATCCATGACCACATCATTGAGCACATTCGTCTGCACCCTCATTGAATGATTTTCACTTGCTTTATTAATGACAGGAATCAACGTGTGAATACGCTTCTTCGTTTTCGCTGAAAGGAATACTATAGGAGCATAATCAAGGAACTGGAAGTGAGCCCTGATATTTGCTTCAAATTCCTTCATCGTTTTCTCATCTTTCTCCACAGCGTCCCATTTATTAACAACAATAATTACAGCCCGCCCGGAATCATGGGCATAGCCTGCTATCTTTTTGTCCTGCTCGCGAATACCTTCTTCTCCGTTCAGCAGGACTAACACCACATCGGATCTCTCGATGGCACGGAGGGCACGGAGTACACTGTACTTCTCGGTAGACTCATATACCTTGCCTTTTTTCCTCATTCCGGCAGTGTCGATAATGACATACTCCTGCCCGTCGAATACATAAGGGGAGTCAATGGCATCCCTTGTTGTTCCTTCAATATCGCTGACGATTACCCGTTCTTCACCAAGGAGGGCATTCACGAGGGAGGATTTCCCGACATTGGGCCTTCCAATAAGTGAGAATTTAATAACTTCCTCACCGTATTCATCCTCAGCGGATGCAGGGAAATGCTTAGCCGCTTCGTCAAGGAGATCACCCAGTCCAAGACCATGAGAGCCTGAAATAGGGAATGGCTCTCCAAATCCAAGAGAATAAAAATCATAAATCTGTGTTCTCATCTCAGGATTGTCCACTTTATTGACAGCCAGCACGACTGGTTTTTTTGTTTTATATAGAATTTTCGCAACCTCTTCATCGGCAGCGGTTACACCTTCACGGCCATTGGTCATGAAGATGATGACATCCGCTTCGTCGATGGCAATTTCAGCCTGGGCCCTTATCTGTTCCAGAAAAGGCTCATCCCCTATATCAATTCCGCCAGTATCGATAATATTAAAGTCATGGGCAAGCCATTCGCCCGAACTGTAAATTCTGTCTCTTGTTACTCCGGGAACATCCTCCACAATGGAAATGCGTTCACCGACGATCCGGTTAAAGATTGTAGATTTGCCGACATTTGGGCGACCTACGATTGCAACTACAGGTTTTGGCATATTTATCATCCCTTTCCATGCATTATGTGCCAGACCATTTTTCAGGTTTCAATCCACTATTTCTCCATTACCCATCAGACCGTCCGCTAATAGGCTATATAGGATTTATGTAAATATGGATATAGCTTTTTAATAAATAGACCCCGCCAAACCCACCATTTGACAGGGAATAATCAATCAAGCAGCTTCATTCAGAAGCTGTTTCACTTAAAAAACGCCTTAACTATGTTATAGTATCAAATTATATCAAATTCAACAATCTTATCCATTAATGTTTTACGATTATAAAAAGGTCTTCCTTCAAGGCATGGGCGATGCCGTCCAGTATAGCCTCGAGATTTTTTGTAATCTCATACATCTCTTCCTTGTTCTGACAATGAAAAACATTCGTTCCTGCAGGGACTGACCTGGGGCTGGTGGTTACTATGGCAAGTATAGCCTTTTCTATTGAAACACTCATCACTTCTCCTGCCTTTTTTTAGACAAAGTTTTGGACGGAATACGAATCGCATTCTCTAGTGTAGGCACATTCGCAATCACATCAATCGCTTTACTTATATCCTTATCCTGTGGAAGGACAAAAATCCCCACTCTCCCATCATTTAAATCCCGCTTAGCAAGAGGCACAAGGGCGGGTGTACCTGAATCACGATAGATGCCGAGTGCTACTGAAACATCGTAGAGAATGGCCTGGCGCTGGCCAAGGTTTGAAATGGTGGTCCTTGCATTAAAGTTTTTAGGAGTCAGGATGAAGCCCATCCCATATTTCAGTACTTCCTCCTGCCGCTCTGGCAGACCGATATTCATTATATAAATATTATCCACATAAAGCCCGGCCCCTTCAAACCTCGGCTCCATATATTCAATTTCAACAATATCTTTAAGATGATTGCCGGACATCAGCCTTTTACAAATAAAAAAACAGACGATGGCAGCTGCAATCCCTGCCCACACATTGACCAACAAACCGAATGCTGTTGTTAGGAAGGCTGTCAGGATCACAAGATAGTTGCGTCCCTCAAAGGCTACTGCGATGCCTTCAATATATGTGTTGCCACGGCCGACCAGCTCATACTCATCGAGCTGCTGAAGTGTCGTTCTTTCCATATTCCTTACTTCACGGAACTGGGAGGCAGCAAGGGTCAGAAAGGTAACAGCCGTATACTCCTCCTTTATAATGGCAGGCACGAGGATGGTCCCGAGTCCAGCTGCAATAAATCCGAGGGATAAATGAATGACCCTCCCATGGAGATAGCTTGGATACTGCCTGTAATCAGTTTTCAGCATATAAATTCTCATCAGGGTTCCCGCTGCGACCCCCAGGAGGATTGGATACATAAAATGATTGTGTTCCATATTATCCTTGTTTCTCCTTTGGCATGTTTTTAGTCTGTAAAAAGGCCTGAAGAATTCTGCTGCTCCTCTCCATCGAGCTCCATAAGGCTATTAAGATGAAAGAACCAGCAGTCATATCCAGCCATGATTTTGACAAGAGTTCCTGGGGCATACCCAGACTGCCAAACAATACATTAAGGATAATATCTCCAAAAACCAAGCCTAATATCAGGGCAGCTGCTCTTTTTTTCATATCAGAATAAAGAATAATATTAATAGCGGCCGATACGATGGCAAGCATCCAGCCCCTGTCCCAGATCAGCCATACAGGATCTAAGAAAAGAAGCAGGCTTATACTGCCATAAGCAGCTGAGACAGTGGCGGTGCGGATCATAAAGGAAAATAGATTAAGAAATTTTAAATGCTTCACGCCCAGACCCGCTGATAATGCAAAAAGAAGACCGGCTGCACCGGCTGGCACACCCCCAATTGGGATTGTATATGGACTTAAAGTGATCCCTCCAAGGAGGGTAAATAGGAGTACCGTCCTTCTGGAGTCACTGGACGCCATGAAAAAAAAGACCACTATAACGCTCATCCATGCTATCCATAAAAAAAATATTCCATCGTTCATCATGCTTCCTCCTCTAAAAAACATTATGGGAGAAAGCTAAGAATTCTAAACAGTTCAAATAAAAAGGCTGTTGCCGCATACATTTGCGGCTTTTGAATAAAAAGTGGATTTCCGCTGCAGGCACTCCACCTGCGAGGGGCGGGCGCTGAGCCTCCACGGCTTTGCCTGCGGGGTCACACCTGTCCCGCTGCTCGAAGAAAAGCGGAGAACGGTGCCTGCTGAGTATAATTGTTTCAAAAGCCATTTTCGCACTTTCAGATTGAGACAACAAATTACTTTGGCAGGCAGAGACCCGACAAGCATAAGACGATTCGACTAAGGGGAGTGGTTTTCTCCCCATAGTCGGATTGGCTTATGACTCGAGGGTCTCAGTTCGCAGCTGGATCAGGAAAAGCGGAGAACGGTGCCTGCAAAATATAATCGTATTAAGAACTTAATGTTCATCACTTTTAATTAGAAAATAAACTACTTTGCAGGCAGAGACCCGATAAAGAAGACTTGCTGATTGGCGAGCGCAAGCGAAGACAGAAGCTTAGTCGCACTTATGCGTTTGCGAAAGAAGACTTGCTGATTGGCGGGCGATTGCTGTGACAGAAGTTTGATTTCCTCACAGACTCATTAGAAAAAAAAGTTCTTTTAGATAAGAGCCAATAAAAAAGACAGGCAGTTTCCTGCCTGTCCCGATGCCCGTTTATTTTCTTAAATCCTTCAGCTTGTCACCTATCATCTCACCCAGCTGGAACCCTTTTGATTCTTCAGGAAGATCATAATCTCCAGTGTCTTCAGATTCACGTTCCTGCAGATCCTTGATGCTGAGAGATAGACGCTGATCTCTTTCGTTAACATCCAGCACTTTAACCTGTACCTGCTGTCCTTCAGTCAGTTCCTCATGCGGTGTGCCGATGTGTTTATGGGAAATCTGTGATATATGAACCAGTCCCTCTACTCCAGGAAGCACTTCGACAAAGGCTCCGTAAGAAACGAGGCGCTTAACGGTGCCGTCGAGGACAGATCCCGTCTGTGCCTTCTCAGAGACCTGTTCCCATGGTCCAGGCAGGGTTTCCTTAATGGATAAAGAAATCCTCTCATTATCCCTGTCGACAGAAAGGACCTTTACATTCACCCGGTCTCCCTCTTTTACCACATCAGAAGGCTTTTCTACATGTTCATGTGACAGCTGGGAAATATGGACCAATCCATCTATTCCGCCGATATCAACGAATGCGCCGAAGTCGGTCAGCCTCTGCACGGTTCCTTCAAGCACCTGATCTGCATGGATGGAATCCAGCAGCTCCTGCTTCTTTTGGCCCTTTTCGTCCTGCACGACCGCCCGGTGCGACAGGATGATGCGATTCTTTTCCTTATCAAGTTCAACAATTTTGAAGGACAATGTTCTTCCCTTATAGTCGGAGAAGTCTTCCACAAAATAGTCTTCGACCAATGAAGCAGGGACAAACCCCCGGACACCCAGGTCTACAACAAGGCCGCCTTTTACTACATCTTTGACCTCAGATTGGAAAACCTCCTGCGTTTCGAACTTCCTTTCCAATTCATCCCAGGCTTTTAGGGCATCTACTTTTCTTTTTGATAGAATTAGAGCTTCATCCTCTACTTTTAACACTTCAAGTTCCAGCTCGTCGCCTTCTTTAACCACATCAGATGCTTTTTCAACATGAAGGCTTGACAGCTCGCTGATTGGCAGGATTCCATCTGTCTTGCTATTCTTCACATCAATGATGACTTGTTTTTCTTCAACCTTTGTTACCATTCCGGTTACTTTGTCACCGGGTTCAAAGTTGTTTACTTCAATATCGTTCATCTCTTCTGACATATGTACTCCTCCTTAAACGCATGACTGCTTTTCCCCTTAGAATATTAGCTCAAATTATATTAGAGCGTAAAATCGGAAATATTAATCTATTGAAATATTCCCGATTGTCCGCCAGAGCAAACTAAAATATAAAAACTATTTTGGTATTTTAAACTATCCTTGGAGTCAGCCTTCAGTTTTTTTTGGAACTGGCCTTTTTTATTAAATTCTTACAAATCAGTCAATTTGTCAAGTAAACCGAATTGTTATTATTTATTCTGTTCATGGAGCATACGGATGTGTTCCATGATTACTTCCGTTGCCTCATCAGCAGAAACCCGGCTGGCACGGAGTTCCGTAAAGTCGATCGGTTTCCCGTACACTACTTTGAGTTTCTTGAACGGCTTATACGGACCGATAATGGCGCATGGGACAATATGCGCGGAAGAACGAAGGGCAAAGAAGCCGGCCCCTGCCAGCCCTTTGCCAATCTCGCCGGTCCTGCTCCTTGTCCCTTCCGGAAACAAGCCAACCACTTTCTCTTCCTTCAGAAGAGACAATCCCTTCCTGAGGGCTTCCCTGTCGCTCATTCCCCTTTTAACAGGGAAAGCATTTACATTCGGCAGAATGCTTTTCAGGATGGGAGCGCGGAACAGCTCCTCCTTCGCCATGAAATGAACCGGGCGCGGCGCAGTTGCACCTACTACCGGCGGGTCGAGATTATCAATATGATTGGAGCAGATCAGGACCCCTCCTTCTTTTGGGAACTCCTCGGCACCGATAGTTTCTACACGAAATAGCGGTGTCAGAATTAAATTCACAAGCCCTTTACCAAAGTTATAGAGATTCACTATTCAATGGTCCTTTCTTTAATAAGCTTCATGATTTCATCGGCAACCTGAGCGATTGAAAGGGAAGTGGTATCAATCTCCACGGCATCATCGGCCTTCATAAGCGGTGCTACTTCCCTTTCTGAATCCAGCTTGTCCCGCAGAGCTATCTCTTCTTTAAGGCTTTCTAAGTCTGAAGGGAATCCCTTCAAAACATTTTCATTATGGCGCCTTTCCGCCCTTTCATCCACACTTGCAATCAGGAATACTTTAACTTCCGCACGGGGAAGCACGAAGGTGCCGATGTCTCTTCCATCCATGACAACGCCACCCATTTCTCCCAGCTTTTGCTGTCTGCTTACCATTTCAGCCCTCACGCCCCTGTGCTTGGAAGCAGCTGATACAGAAGAGGTCACCTGGCTTGTGCGGATGACCTCTGAAACATCTTCTCCATCAAGGTATACGAGCTGGCCGGTTTCTCCCGGCAGCAGCTGGATTTCCGTATCCATCAGCAGGTCAAGAAGTCCTGATTCATCATTCACATCCACGTCATGCTTAATGGCTTTGTATGTCAGGGCTCTGTACATCGCCCCTGTATCTACATAAATGTAAGAAAGTTTTTCAGCTATTATTTTAGCAACTGTGCTCTTTCCCGCAGCCGCTGGGCCGTCAATAGCAATCGATATCTTGTTTTCCATAATTCCTCCTAAAAACCGAGCCTGTAAGTAATATGTTCCTCATATTTTTATTTTACCATAAAGTGATATTTTATTATGTATTAATATTGGCGTCCAGTATCTTGCTGAATAAATCAATAGGCAGGCCAGCACTAAGAGTGTGCGGCCTGCCTACTGATTACTCCTGTTGATTGTTTCGATTATTTTCCCAAGATTATTTTCATTGACACCTTCATATTGAGCCATTCTTTTTAAATCATGAAAAGAACCTTCCCGGTGGAAAATCAGCTGAAAAAAAAGCAGGAAGAGAAATTGAATGATAACAAGTTTCATGAGAATGCGTTCAAATCGTTCCATGCCTTTCCCCCTCTCCTTTAACAGTATGAGGGGGAGAAGTCCATTTCATACCTAAAAGGTGAGGCCTTTTTGTTTCATCTCCAGCTGCTTTTCAAAGCAGTAGCGCAGGACATACTGCCTGTCTGCCGGTTCGAGGCCGATGAATTCGATGGAGGCATTCCTCAGCCCTGTCTTTGTTTCATTAACCCGGGAAATCCTTCCTTCTGCTTTGAGATAATGAATTTCTCCATTTTTCATGGGAAGCACAAGCCACAATGAAGCGTGGTTTCCGCCTTCAATCGATACATTGTGCGGGACAGCAGCACAAATGCCGCCTGCACTAATATCAAGCGTAACGGTAGCAAAGGGCGGGGATGAGGCACCGGCTGGATGTATCGCTACATCTGCTGCTGCCTCTATTCTTACATACTGCCTCCTTTGGATCTTAAGAATTTCAGCTTCTTCCGGACAAAACAGTTTAATCATCGGAATATTGCCCATCCTTCTGCCCAGCACTTCTGTATCAAACATATAGACATTATTATCCTTCCCTACAAAGCTTGCCTTCAGCTGGCTGCCATCCAAAAGAAATACAGTCTTTCGGGTGGTCAGGTTCACAGGATAATCGATATAAACACCACCGTCTGCAAGCTCCACAATCATCGCTTCGTACTTTTCGGAATCAGCAGAATATTTTGGTTCAAGGGTGAGCGTTTCTCCTATTTTCCACATTTTTATATACACATCCGCACTCAGTTTTTGTTTTTAAAAGGGAAATCTTACTATTATTATGACACTGTTCCCTGCTGCTCTCAATAAGAAAAACCCCGCTCAGGCGGGGTTTTTTAAAAGAATTTCATCTCACACCAAACGTTCATAATTCGGTTCAGCATTTTGCAGTTTGTCTACTTTTTCTTCCTCTCCGGTTTTTGCATTGATAAAGATCCTGTAGGTATCTTCGCCAATCACACCGAGGAATTCATGACAGAGAACTTCTTCATTCAAATCATTGGTGATGACAGCCACCCGTTCTTCCATAATTTTCACTTTCGGATTTATTTTCTTTCGAGCCTCTTCCACTGTCATACCTGGTCTTTCCAGCTTTCTCTTTTTATGACCCTTCAGATATTCATCTGCCGAGAAGCCTATCACCTGCCCGCTGTCCAAGGCAATTTTAATTCGGATGGATTCAGGATAAATCCTCGTTCCATTAACGCTCGTGACAAAATTAAAAAGCCCGATGTTATCATATTGGGCACTTTCATACAATTCGAGGGAAGCAAAGTCATTGTCCTTCAGGAACCGGGCAGCTTTTCCCGACGCTTCGTTCAGGCCGATTCTGGCTTTTTTTATATCTCTGGTATTAATCAGCCAGACTGGATAGCCGCCCTTTTTGGTGATATCCATATTCACTTCACCATCATTTCCAGCCTTCTTTATACTAACACTGTAAAAACCGAAATCAGCTCCCCTGCCGTTATCCTCCACTTTGGCATGAACCCTGCCATTTATGCCTGCATATCTTTTGGCGATTGCTGCTGCTTCATTTTTGCTGATTTTTTTCCCCTCTATATTACGAAAGTTGCGATCCCTTTTGTTCATGGAAACAAAGGAAGGGTCAAAATTCGATTTTTCTGAATAACCAGTGGATTTCTTTTCAACGGTCTTAAAGCCGTCTATAATCGTATTGTCCGCATTCTCTTTACCCGATGCCATCGCAAGCTCAACATCCATCCAGCGAAGATTATGCTTGAGGACTAAATACTGCACTTTCCTGAGCTCATTCTGAATAACATTGGACTGCTTATACAGCCCCTGCAAATTTTTATATTCCTTATCTGACAGCGGCTGCTTCTCCAAATCCCTGACTGCTGCTTTATAGCTGAAGCTGCCTAAGCTGGATAGGAATTCTTCGGTCTTATTGAACGGCATGAGGGTAAGCGGAAGCTGCCCCACATCCATATTCGCTTCTGAAGAAATCCTCCATACATCAGCCAGAGCCGGTGACAGGGATTCCTTTGAGTTCATGGCCAGAGTGGTGCCTATCTTGTCATGCAAAAGATCCACCTGGTAAGTAAGATCATGAAAGGCTCTTTGATAGTTGTTCTCCGCATTTACCAATATCGCATTCTTTTCCTGATGTTCCTGATAACCCCAGAAACCAGTCCCTGCAGCCGCAAGGACAAGAACTGCTATTACTATATTCCTAATCACTGATGCCACCTCTATTCACAGAAAATATGCTTGCCGATTTTCTTAATCTGCGGCCTTGACCAGATCCATTTGCTGGTTGCAGTATCGGGATTGAAGTAATAGAGTGCATTTCCAGTTGGATCCCAGCCGTTGATTGCATCTATCACTGCCTCTTTGGCCCTTTCATTCGGAGTAAGCCAAATCTGGCCGTCTGCCACAGCAGTGAATGCACCTGGTTCGAAAATAACTCCTGAAACAGAATGCGGGAAAATTGGGCTCTCAAGCCTGTTCAATATCACTGCCGCAACTGCTACCTGTCCTATGTACGGTTCTCCTCTGGCTTCACCGTATACAGCATTGGCAAGGAGCTGTATATCATTTTGTGAGAATCCTTCCGGTGTATTGGAAGCAGCTGTACCAGTTTTTTTACCTCTGCTTCTGGCTGCAGGGGCTTTGCCGCGATTTTTCCTTTTTGGTTTTATTTGTTTTTCAATTGGCGTCCCGCCGTAATAGGTAAAGTCATTTCCCTTGCTGATTTGGCCGTGAACAAAGGAAGGATTGAAGTTTGAGGACTTTGCCAATTTATTTTTTGTTGTAAAACCGGCAAGCCCATCTATCGGGAGTCCATAAGCCTCCTGGAAGTTCCTGAGTGCCCAATACGTGCTCCAGCCAAAAACCCCATCAATCTTGCCATGATAATATCCGATATTCTGAAGCCTTGCCTGAAGTTCAATCACATCGTCACCAGAACTGCCCCGCTGGATTACCTGTTTTGTAAAAGCATGGCTGTGTCCAGGGCCCATGATTAAACAAGATATAAGGATCGCAGCCAGAACTTTGCTGATTTTTGAAGCCATCCCTTTCACCAGTAACACTCCTTCGTTTCATTCTGACTCAATACATCTATTTTCTTCATATTCTTTTCAAATATTCCTTCACGTATTAATAGATTTTGGGCATAAAACAAACATGAGCTTTCTACTCGCAGACATGCATGGTAAAGAACCTGGATAAGAGCAGGAACAAACACAAGCAGTGTGAAGCGGGATAAGGCGCAGGCAGGAAAACCGGCAGGATTTAGGATGTTCCCCAGCGTCAGGAAGCCTGATGATACATGAGCTCAGCCCCTTTTCCACATAAAAAAGCCTGCCATGGGTCCGGGACTATGCCCCGAAACTATGACAGTCTTTTTTTACAATAGTTGAGATGAAGCATGGATATCCGAAAGCACCCTTGCCATCCTGGCTTTCCGGAGGCCATACCACCAGAGGAATGCCATGAAAGGAAGCATCCAATACCCCCAATATACCTGTGTCAGCAGGATGTAATCATATGTCCCATGAAGAAGATAAGGGACGGCAAACGCTAAAAAAATATACATTTTCTTATTCTTGGATGTGAATTTGCCTTTTCCAAAGTAAAAACCCATGATGACTCCAAAAAGGGCATGGCTGGAAACTGGAAGCAGCGCTCTGCCGATGGCCTGGTCCACTCCATTTCCAATCAGATAGAAAATATTTTCAAGAGTTGCAAATCCAAGAGAAACAGCCGCCCCATACACGATGCCGTCATAGGGCTCGTCAAATTCAACATGATTGTATATTACATACAGCAGTATGAACCATTTGAAAAATTCTTCTATTAATCCAGCTGAAAAAAAAGCTGTGCTGAATGAATCCATGATAATGCTTTCCGCTTTCAGCACATATTCAATGAACATGATCGGCAGTACAAGAACAGCTCCGAAGATGAAAGCCTTTGAAACTACAGACAAGGGTTCTGTCCCATAATAATCTTTCAAGTAAAAATAGCTTAGGAGAGCCAGACCCGGCGCAATCCCAGCAGTTAATATGACCAGCATGGCCGACCTCTTTTCCTGCATTTTCTATCATGGTATCATGATTTTGCGTTTATTGAAAATAAAAACTGGGTCCTTAGCAGGAATCGCCTTCAAGAATTCAAATCATTAAAAGAGCTCCTGCACAGCCCCGCTTGAACTGGCCAGCAGGACTGCAAGCTTTATCCTTGCTTTCTTGCTGTCATAGTCTTCACCCAGGATCACACCGCGCTGCATCAAGTCATAAGCGCTTCCTTTATAGCCATAGGCTGGATATACCTTTCCCTCTTCAGCACTCGTTGTCATCACTACCGCAATGGACCGGTCGATGGAATCCTGAATGGACTGGACCATTTGCGGGGTCACCTGGCCTCTTCCCACACCCTCGAGGACAATGCCCTTAGCCCCTGCCATGGCTGCGGCTTGTATAAACACCCCATCTGCACCAGTGTAGCATTTGATGATATCCACCCTCGGCAGTTTATCTATCAGCTCATAATATTCTGTTATTATAGGTTTCTGGTAAACATTCACCACATCATTGTCGATGATGCCCAGATATCCATAACCAAAGGACTCAAACCCTTGCAGGTTGGATGCATGAACCTTTTTTACATATCTGGCTGAATAAATCCGTTCATTGAATACCACCGCTACTCCAACACTCTGCAATTTCTCATTGGCAGCCGCATAAATGGAATTTCGAAGATTGGAGTATACGTCAGTCCCCACCTCATGGGGAGACCGCTGTGAGCCGGTCACGATAATGGGTCTTGGATCGTTGATCGTCAGATCCAGAAAATACGCCGTTTCTTCAAGGGAATCCGTACCATGGGTCACCACGACCCCAGCCGTATCCCCAGCCTCAAGCTCTTTTTCAATTGCCTCTTTAATTTTTATCATCGAATCAAAATCAATATGCATGGATGGCACCTGAAAGAGATCAATAATCTTGATTTCGAACTCCTCCGGCAGCCTGCACAGGTCTGCCAGTTCCTTGCCGCTTAAAACACCGGAATCGAGCAGGCCTTTAGACATTTCTTTACTGGCGATTGTCCCGCCGGTTGTTATAATTGAAATTTTATGTTTCATTTCATATACACCTCATCTTCCATCTTCCATCATACTAAAACTTCGCTTATGTATAAATAAAAAACAGCGCACTCCGATGAAGTGCGCCTAAAAAATCATATTTCACCGCTAATGCTCCGGGCTATCTGGCCTCCATGAAAACGTCCATTTTCGATGAAAATCTCATTTGCATTATTGCCGGCAGCAATTACTCCGGCTATATAGATGCCTTTGACATTCGTCTCCATCGTCTCCGGATTGTGAATAGGCCTTCCTGTACAAGGATCGATTTCGATGCCCATTGCCGCAAGGAAGGCATGATCGGGATGATAACCTGTCATGGCAAAAACATAATCATTTTTGATTTTTTTAATTGTATCATCTGCTTTATATTCGATAAAGTTCTCGCCGATTGTCATTACTTCAGCATTGAATACAAGTTTTATTGTACCGTTTCGCACAAGGGCATCGAATTCAGGCAAAATCCAGGGCTTTACACTTTTGGAATACTCGCTGCCCCTGTAGAGCACTGTTACCCGTGCACCGGCATTCACCAATTCAAGAGCTGCATCCACACTGGAATTCTTCCCCCCAATCACCGCTGCATCTGTATCAAAGAATTCATGCGCTTCTTTGAAATAGTGGAAAACCTTGGGAAGATCCTCACCCGGTACACCCATATAATTAGGGTTGTCATAATAACCTGTTGCAATTACTACCTTCTGTGACTGATATTGATCTTTTGAGGTTGTCACTATAAACGTACCGTCAGCCTGCTTTTTCACCGATTCAACACGTTCAAACGGATGGATCCTCAGCTCCTTCCGCTTTACAACCGCCCGATAGTAAGACAAAGCCTGGCTTCGCACCGGCTTTCTGCCTTCAATGATGAAGGCGACACCGCCAATTTCTAATTTTTCGCTGGTGCTGAAAAATGTCTGATGGGTCGGATAGTTGTAAATGGAATTTACGATATTCCCTTTTTCGATAATCAGCGGACTCTTCCCGATTTCTTTAAGGGCGATGGCTGCTGCAAGGCCGCATGGCCCGCCTCCGATAATTATGACGTCTTCAATCTGCATGATGGCACTCCTCTTGTTCGGTCTATAATAAGTATTTCCTATTAGCTTATACACTTAACGTTGAAAATTCTAATACTATCATAGAAGTTTTTGGATTTAGTTTCAAACAAGATGGTTTCCTTATCTCCTGCGCCGGTTATTCATAATAGAAAAAAGACCAGGCATAGCCTGGTCCCTTTTATATATTAGATCCAGCCCCTGAATCTGCTGGCTTCAGCCATTTTCCTTACTCCGACCATATAAGCAGCAAGCCTCATATCCACACGTCTGCTTTGTGCCGTTTCATAAATATTATTGAAGGATTTCACCAGTATCTTTTCCAGTCTTTCTTCCACTTCTTCTTCTGTCCAGTAGTACCCCTGATTATTCTGTACCCACTCAAAATAGGAAACTGTTACTCCACCAGACGAAGCAAGTACATCCGGAACGAGCAGGATGCCGCGGTCTGTAAGAATCTGCGTAGCTTCTATAGTGGTTGGACCATTAGCCGCTTCAACCACAATGGATGCCCTGATATTATGGGCATTTTCCTCTGTAATCTGGTTTTCAATCGCTGCCGGAACCAGGATATCACAATCAAGTTCGAGCAGTTCCTTATTTGTAATGGTGTTCTTGAACAATTTGGTGACTGTTCCGAAGCTGTCCCGTCGATCAAGGAGATAGTCGATGTCCAGTCCATTCGGATCATGCAGCGCTCCATATGCATCAGAAATACCTATTACTTTCGCGCCGGCATCATGCATGAACTTGGCAAGGAAGCTTCCGGCGTTTCCAAAGCCCTGTACCACAACACGTGCACCGACGATGGAAATGCCTTTTTTCTTGGCAGCTTCATTGATACAGATGGTTACACCCTTTGCAGTCGCAGATTCACGTCCATGAGATCCTCCCAGCACCAACGGCTTCCCTGTAATGAATCCTGGAGAGTTAAATTCATCAATCCTGCTGTACTCATCCATCATCCATGCCATGATTTGTGAATTGGTGAAAACATCCGGAGCAGGTATATCCTTCGTCGGACCGACAATCTGGCTGATGGCCCTTACATAGCCGCGGCTAAGCCTTTCCAGCTCATGGAAGGACATATTCCGCGGATCACAGATGATGCCGCCCTTGCCTCCTCCATATGGGAGGTCAACAATTCCGCATTTCAAGCTCATCCAGATGGACAGTGCTTTAACTTCTCTTTCTGTAACGTTCGGGTGGAAGCGGATACCGCCTTTTGTCGGACCAACTGCGTCATTGTGCTGCGCTCTATAACCAGTAAATATTTTTATAGATCCGTCGTCCATCCTGATAGGGATTTTGACAGTCATCATTCGAATAGGTTCTTTTAATAGTTCATATACTTCTTCAGGATAACCAAGCTTCTCAAGTGCTTTATGAATTACTGTCTGAGTTGATCTAAGCACATCATGCTTATCTTCTTGAGTTGCAGTTTCATTGCTTTTTTCGGCTACCATTTGAATCCTCCTAGAAATTTCAGTAATCGGGCAGGCTCGTTCTATCAGACATAGTATACACCTAAGTAAGCGCTATGCAAAGGATAAAAGATAGAAAAATATAATTTTCGGGAAGTGAATGGAAGCGTTATCATTACCTCTGCAGGGCCTTTTATTTTTGCAGGGTTGATTAACCGCACTGCCCCGTGAGAGATTGATTCTACCCGAAGCCTCCAGTGTTCCTTCTTACTAGTTATATCGGTTAAAAATAGAATATGTTAGACATTTTAGTAAAATAGTTGGATGTTATTCTCAGTTTCAATAGTAGTTAACCTGAGAGTATATTAGGCGAGTTTCTGCTTCATTGGCTATAGTATACGCTTTGATTGGAAAAGCACCGTCCTCTGCTTTTCTTGTAATTGAGTTTAATTAAGGAGTTTCTGCTTCATTGGCTGTAGTATAAGCTTTGATTGGAAAAGCACCGTCCTCCGCTTTTCTTTGATCCAGCTCCGGACTGAGACCTTCGGTCGTAAGTTGATCGCCATCAAAAAGGCAAAACCTGCCTTTTGCTGCCGCTCCTCTTACGCCTGTCAGGTCTCTGCTTTTCCTGTAATTGAGTTTAATTAAGGAGTTTCTGCTTCATTGGCTGTAGTATAAGCTTTGATTGGAAAAGCACCGTCCTCCGCTTTTCTAATAAACAAAAGCAGTTTCCTCCATTTGGAAACTGCTTTTTTTGTATTTCACTCTGCTGTCAGTCTTAGCCTTTAAAGTAGTGTGTGATTGATTCAATGGCCGTGTCTTGAATGATTAGTTTGCCGTACTCACCGATTCGGTGATGAGTCTGTGTGGTCGGGCAGCCATATTCGGAAGCGATTGAAATGACGGTTTCATGGATTGCCTCCGGTACATCTTCTAGAAGTAAGAAATATTTGTTCGAATAATGGTACATGGTGCCTGAAAGAAGCCCTATGTTTTTAAGAAGGCGGCTCAGCCGTATTACATCCTCCAGGTCCTGAAATTCATAGAAGATATGGCATTCATCCGCATGCCTGACATCCAATTCAAATATGGAATCAAATTCATCGATGAGGTCTTCGTCGTCTTCCCTGGTTACAATGACAATAAGCCCTTGTGCTTTAAGAGAAAATATTTCAACTTCAATAGAGCCGATCATATCAAATTCCAGTTCGGAGCAGGCTTCTTCAATCATTGAATAGAATAGTTTGTGAACCTTAAGCGAATTTCCCTTAATATCATCCGTAGTTAATCCGCGGTCCATTAAGTCATCAAAGGTTAAGAAAATTTTTATCTTGTTGCTGGACAGTCGCTCAAGCTTCATGAAAATTGCCTCCTGAAAATTCCACCATCTTCTCTACATCATATGAAGAGGGAAAAATTCAGGTGCATATCCGAACCGAATTACAATCTTTCCAGCTTTTTTCTCAGCCATTGATCCCATTCCGCTTTTTTTTCACCAATGATATGGCTGCCATATAGTTCAGCCTGTTTCGGGGTAAGACTGGTGGAAGCCTTCCCGCCCATTCCAATGTGAATAGCTGGAAACTCTTTTTTGAGCTGGTCGATAAGCTGCAGTGCATTCTTCAAATGATCCTGTAACGTACAAGAGAAAAAAAGCAATCTGGGCTCGATGACCGGCAGGACATCCCGGAGATCTCCTTCCGCCAGGCTTGGACCAAGATATACAACCTGAAATCCTTTTAACCGTAAATGAAGCGTAAAAATCAGAAGGCCGACTTCATGCCACTCACCAGGACAGCAGACCGCACAGGCTTTCGGAAGCAGACTGTTCTGAGGGATGGTATGAATGATGTATCCAATCCTCGACCTCAGGATGGCACTGGCAAAGTGTTCATGCGCTGAATTTATTTCTTTTCTTTCCCAGAGGTCCCCAATTTCAAGCATGACCCCGGCGAGTATCTCCCCGACCGCCTTTTCCAGCGAATACAGACTGAAGATCCGGTCTAGCAGTTCGTGGGACTTCATTTCATTGAATGATAGGAGGGCGGCAGTCAGTTCTGCTGCCAGAACATTTTGCTGTCTGTCTTCTTCTCCAATATCCCTTCCCGTTATCATGGCGAATTGTTTTTCTGGTATAGTTTCCAAAAGGGAAACCGCCTGACTGATCGTGAATCCCTCATGGATCTTGGAAATCAGCCATTTTAGAATCTGTATGTGCTCTTCCGTATACATTCTGTGTCCGGATTCGTTCCTGATGGGCGCGATGAATTGATATCTTCTTTCCCAGGCCCGTAGAGTGCCCGATTTAATGCCCAATAGAGTGGATGCTGCTTTTATATTATATTTAGGCACTTGCCTCTCCACATTCATATCCTCCAAGAAACCATAATAACTGCCGAATATTTACCTTTCTGACCTCAGCGTCAAAAGGTGGGTCTCCGGCTTTGCCCCGAGCCTAAGCGGTACAAGGCTGGTTCCATAACCATTACTCACCAGGTAAATGGTACTTCCCTTTTTCCCGATCCGCCCTTTGCGGTATCTCCCAAATCCCAGTAATCTTATCTGGCCGCCATGCGTATGCCCGCTGAGGACCAGCCTGATGTCCGTCTCAGGTTCTATCTGCCTGAGGACTTCCGGGGTGTGGCTTAACAAAATTTTAAATGAATTTTCACCGGCATCCTGAAGTGCAAGATCCAGCCTGTCCCTCTCGCCGTCCACAAAGTCGATTCCGAGCAGGCTGATCTTATCCCCGTTTTCTGATTCTAACAATGCCGCGGTATTATCAAGAATCTTCACGCCGTACTTTAGAAGTGTCGCGTCAAGCAGATGGTAGTCCATTTCATAGTCATTGTTGCCCCAGACGAAGTAAACTGGCCCAAGCATGCGGAGTTTGTTTATATTTTTTTCAATTCTTGTAAAAGGCACGCCACCCTCTGCAAGGTCGCCCCCAATCACAACTAAATCTGCCTTTCCCTTCACCTGGTTAATGATTCCATCCGAAATTTCTCTTCGGTGAATATCTGATATAAAGAATATATTCAGTTTTCCAAAGCTTTCAGGAAAGCCTTGCAAATCAATGGTCTGTTCCAGTACCTGATCGAGGAAAGCCAATTTCCTCATATATATTAACATTCCTGCAGCCGCTAGGATGATCAGGGCAGCGATAACTAAAAAATATTCATTCATAACTCCTTACCATCCAGTCTGTTTATTTTTCCTTATTTCCGAAAAATCTATTGAAATCATACCATATATAAAAGAAAAACCAAAAAGGGGAACAGCGGCAGCCGTTTCCATAACCAGCAAAATAGCAAGCGACAGCAGAGAAGAATAGCTGAATAGAAGACCTGGAATATCCTTATTTTGGCTTTCCCTGGTGTCAACTGTTAAAGCGACGGCATCCCGGAGCATGGCCGCATGCATTAAGAAAGCCGCAATGAAGGCTATGCCAGCCGCAAAAAATTGCAGGGGCTCGAGTATAATCCCAGAAAGGAATTCTTCAAAGTTAAATGGCTCCGGGATTGAAAACCATGTAATGTATAAATAACCTGAACAAAATCCCATAAACATCCTTATGGCTCTCCAGTACATAATAAAATCCCTCCCATAAAGAAATTTATGAAAGGGACTGAAAAAAATGATTGTATTAATCCTCAGTGACATGCAAGATCCTAAATCCAGAGGATTCCAGCTTATCCATGAATTTTTTGATGTTCGGATTCTTTTCCACCTTCATCACGATCCTTCTTACCAGCTTGTCGGAGTCATCGAAGGTAACTAATGAAATGATATGTTCATGGTACTGGTGGGCGATATCCGTAAGTTTTGCTATTCTTCCTTCTGTCTCCACAGAGGTAAAAGCAATTCTGATTCCCTCCCTGTTCATTCCAAAGGCACTCTGGAACTGTTCCAGCACATCAAACCTTGTTATAATCCCTAAGAATTTATTGCTCTCACTCACAACAGGAAGAATGGGGAAGTCTTTGAGGGCGAGCAGCGTTTTTTCAAAAATTTCATCTCCCTGCACATACCGTTCCCTGTATCTGACGGCTACTTCCGAGACAAGAGTTTCTTTCAGATATTTCTCCTTCAGTTTTGAAGAATTAAAGAAGTCTTCATATAAATCATATCTTGTTATGATTCCTGAATAATTGTCACCGCTGAGCACCGGAAGGGCATCCACCTTCTTATCCTCAAGGATTACCAGCGCATTCTCAAGTGTATCATCAGCCTGTACTGTGTAACAATTGTGTCTTGGAATCATTGTACTTTTTACAAACATCTCGCTCACCTCTACTGAAAAATAGAATCAATTGTTTAAATATTCGACAAATTCCCTGCTTTTCCTCTTAATTTACGAAACTATTTATGCTTATTTATTTTCGTGATATAGGTTTATGTCAAATTCCTTTTTCATCATCTCGAACACCAGATGTCTCTGCTTCCAGGCAGATTCCTCTTTCCAAAGATGCTTGCTCTTGTCGATAATTTCACAGCGAAGGGCGTGAAACTCCTTTTCCGCCTTATCAGTTTTTTTCTTCAGTACGAGCATGTACCCATATAAACCGACTGAAGATGCAAGGTAGAAAAAGTGGAGCGGATCATTAATAAATGCAGAAAACATGGCAAAGAATGAATACGAGTATGGCTTTGCCACAAAGTAATAAATATAAAGAAGGAACATTGAACTGACAGCCATGCAGGCCCATAATGCCAAGAAGTGGTTATGCTTCATCTTTTTAAATTTCGCCTTCCTCTTTACCACAGCCTGAAGCATCTGTTTAGCTGCCTGGTCTGTTTCATTTAGGGTGATAATAGACGGTTCCATACCTTCCTCCCAAACTTTTATTCTTTAAAGGTATTTTATGGGCTTGTATAACCGCCTATTACAGAAAATCATTGTTTCTTCATGGGAATCTTTAAGATCTGCCCTGTCTGTATTTCATTTGTTTTAAGACCGTTCCATTTCTTGATAATCTTGATGCCTTCTTGTGATTGATAATAAGCCATGGCGATGCTGAATACAGTTTCCTTCGGCTTTACCACATGTTCTATTATTTTGTACATATCCGGGTTTGACTGGACGGAACTCTCCCCAGAGCCCGCTGTATTTCCAGGCGGGACCTGTGGTTCATTATTTGAATTTCTTCCTGTCTTCGTCCCGGGCTCCTGATGATCGATTTTAGAGGTGTTTTTTTGGAGTGAGTTTTCCTCCGGCTGAACTTCAGCTTTTTCCTGCCCGTCCGCTCTTTCATCCTCGTATAATTCCACTGTTTCAAAACCACTTGGCCCTGTATCTGCAGGCAGTTCCGCGTCAAAATACTGATAGGCACTATAGATGCCGATTGGCAGCAGGATGAATGCCAGTGATAATAGCCTGAGCAGTGGGAATTTTACCTTTGCTTTCTTTTTCTTTGTTTTTTTCTTTCGATGTTCTGCTCTTGAAGGCAGCTTGCCAGCGGCCGGCTGATCTTGCTCTTTCCTTCTGGCTGCTGTTCTGCTTTCCATGTTCATGCCTCTTTTCCGGGGTGTATCTTTGATGTTGACGGCCTGTACTTTATAGCAAGGCCCAGCAGCAGGTCAATGATGAAATGAATGGTAATCGTCACAGCTAAATTACCAGTCTGATGATAAATAAAGCCAATGACAAAACTTAAAAAAACCATATTGATTAGTAAAAACCAATTGAATAGATAGCGATAATGAACAAGTGCAAAAATAATACTGGCAAGAATCAGCCCGCTATGAGTCTGGATCACTCCCCTGAACAATAATTCCTCACACCATGCAACCACAGCCGGCACTAAAAAGAGAAGCGGCAGCGGGAGGCTTTTGAAGATCCGCTCATTGATTCCTCCGTCTTCATAATAATGCGGCGGTAAAAGTTTCATAAGAGCCAGATCCATAGCCACTATAGCCAGCCCCGCCGGTACGCCTACAATAAAAATCCGGATATCGCGAAAATCGAAAATGGAGGCAAACGAAGCCCAGTCATCAAACAGGATAAAACCCAGAATCAGTGAAAGGATCAGCAGTATCAATTGAGTCAGGAACAAATGGAAAAATAATTCCTTGTCAGTCAAGGTATTTATGATTTCCGCCTGTTTGTTTCTCATTGGGAAGCCCCTTTCTTTGGGACCAGCATTTCTGAAAGCTCTTTTTTCCAATTGAAAACCTGTTTGCGAAATTTTGCAGCTTCCTCCCTGCGGCGGTATGCGGATAAGGAAACTCCACATTTATCACAGCAATAGACAGGCTTAGGCGCTGCTTCCTGCTTAAAATATGCTGCAATTCCCTCCCTGCGGCATCCAGGTCCGTCAAGCCACTTGAGAAACTCACCCAGTTTCTTCAATTTGACGTTCCTCCGGTGTTCTGCAAAGGACAAAATGGACTCCCCCACAGCCTCTAAGCTGTCCGTACCGCCATCCAATTTAATAAATGACTGTATGATCCGGAGCTGCACCTCGCTTAAAGAAAATTGGTTTAAAGACATGCTGGACCCTAACAATTGAAGGGCCTCTTCACGCTGCAGTTTTTTTTCTAAAAGATAATTCATTAATCCTTTTATTTGCATGCCAGATGGAAGCTCATTTTCTATCAGGTTAAGCTGAAGTCCTTCATCTCCGTCCATATACAGCAGGATGGCAGCACTTTCCAGCCCATCTCTTCCCGCCCTTCCTATTTCCTGAAGATAAGATTCCATTTGCATCGGCATTTGAAAATGGATGACATATCTGACATTGTCTTTGTTGATTCCCATACCGAAAGCACTTGTTGCACAGATAATATCCAGCTCATTATTCAGGAATTGCTGCTGGATGAGCACCCGCTGCTCCTGCTCCATACCGCCGTGATAAAAGGCAGTACGGGAATGACCAGCCCGCTGGATTAGTTCTGCGAGCATCTCAGCAGTCTTTTTGCTTGATACATATACAATTCCCGGACCCTGGAGTTTCCCTGCGAGCTCTATCAGCCTGTCATGCTTTTGATTATAGGAAGTAAACTTTTCAACAATCATGGATATATTCGTTCTGTCTACCGATGATATGATTTGTGTAAATACTCCTGCCCCGAGTTTTTGGATGATATCCTCCCGTACCTCTGGGGTTGCAGTCGCGGTAAGCGCGAGGGTCAGAGGATCGCCCAGGCTCGCGCGGACTGCTCCCAGGTTCAAGTAATCGGGCCGGAAATCATATCCCCACTGTGATATGCAATGAGCTTCATCGATGACAAATAGACCAATGTCTATTTCTTTTAGGGCATCCATCAGCCTCCTGCTATTTAACATTTCCGGTGACACAAATATGAACCTGTATTTGGAGATATTGCGTAGAGCCTTTTGTTTTTCTTCAAACGACAAAAAAGAATTGAAAGAAACCACTCTCTTTTCTCCCCTGAATCTGAGCTGCTCCGCCTGATCCTGCATTAAGGACAGCAAGGGTGATACAACAACGGCAGGCTTGTCCATAATATAAGCGGGCAGCTGATAACACAAAGATTTGCCTGTTCCGGTCGGAAGCATGCTGAGCGTGCTGCCTCCTCGAAGAATTTCAGACACTGTTTCTTTCTGTCCCTGCCTGAAAGAGGTATAGCCAAAATGCTTCTCAAGATGTTTTTCCAGATTCATAGGGTTCCTCCAAACCTTGCCAGCACCAGCCTGATCTGAAAATAGCTGGCCCTGCCCGTGAGGCTTTCTTTTATTTCTCTTAATTTACGGCTGCTGCCTTTAGCGGCTGTTTGTATAATCTCATTGGTTAGGGATTCGGGAATATAAGGGGATAAATCAAAATCAGGAATCATGAGTGCCAGCTCGACAATATGGTCTTCTATGGTACTTTCCTTTAGTCTCCGCACCTGGCCGATACTTTTTTTATCCATCCCCTGAAGGAGATATTGGTAGGTTGCAAGCGTCGATTGTGTAATCTGTGCACTGCGGCCGGCTGGCCCGTCAATTAAGCGGTTAAGTACAGGATACGCTTCCCTGCCTGCTTGTAAGGATCCGGCCAGCAAATGGAGAACTTCTAAAAATAAATAATAGGCACGACTCTCTTCAAGGCCTGTCTGTTCTGAGATCTGTCTAAATGTCAGGCCTGTTTTTCCATGACTGCTGAGCCGCATGACGAAAATGTCGTTCGACCGGCTGTCTGAATGATCCAGAAGTGAGGTCATCTCCAGTAAAACCGCCTCTGCAAGCTCATCCCTGCTAAGTTGGTGGGAGGCAATAAACCCCTTGACCCATGCCTGGACCTTATAATCCTTTTGAATAGGATAAAATCTCTTTTCATGCCTCACGATATAGGAGAGGGTCTGAATCAGAAGAGAAAGCCTTTTCCACACCAGTTCCGCTTTGCTTTGATGTTTCCATCCATTCAAATGATGCGGAATGGGAGATTCTTGTAAATAATTATGACAGACCGTCATTCCCTCTCCAGTAAGTGCATACTTATGGTTTGAGAGGTTTTTTATGTAACCAGCTCTTTCATATTTATCAACAACAGCCGCCAGTTCTTCCCGGCTTAGTGAGGGGAAGGTCCCAAAAAAACGATCCAGGCCGAAAAGATGACTGTCCTGTATGGTTTGTGAAGTTTTTTTTCCAGTAAAAAGATGATAAACAGCGGATATAGATCTTTCGCCATTTAACTTTACCAGACAGAATAAAATGATTGCATCTAAAAAACGGTCCATCTATTTCTCACTCATTCCAGGCACATAAAGTAGTATTTCATATCTAATATTAACAAATACTAAGTACAATCAGGACTTATTTCTACAAAAAAGTCATCAAGTTGTCAAGGGTAGTTTATTCACCCCTTTATCCATAAAAAATTTTTCAGTCATCATTTTTCCGGCAGCCACAAGCGGTGCGCTTCGCATTTGTCCTTGAAAAGTTTAATAAACAGTTTTACAATGTAGCTTAGTAGTTATGTTTTCTTTTATACGGTAAAGGGAAACACAGTACATAATGATTAGTTATGGGAGGGTATTTGATGGCAAAATATACAATTGTTGATAAAGAAACATGTATTGCTTGCGGAGCTTGTGGTGCGGCCGCTCCAGACATTTATGATTATGACGATGAAGGCATCGCCTATGTTACTCTTGACGATAATGAAGGCATCGTAGAAATTCCGGATGTCCTAGAAGACGACATGATGGACGCTTTTGAAGGCTGTCCTACTGATTCCATCAAAGTGGCAGACGAGCCATTTGACGGAAATCCTTTGAAGTTTGAATAAGAACAATCCCGCTGTTATCCAGCGGGATTGTTTTTTATATATTTCTATAAACAGCCTGTTTATTAAGCCATGTATTTAACTTTGCAAACAGAAGCATGAACACTACAGTAATCAGCAGCCCCTTCACTACATTGAAAGGAAGGATGGATGAAACGATCGTTTGCCTCGCGGCTTCGCTGGACATTGACTCAGCACCTAAAAATAGAGTATAAGCTGGAAGAAATACGAAGTAATTCAGAACACTCATCATGATGCTCATAGTGATGGTCCCTGCAATAAGTCCTGCTGCCAGCCCTTTTCTAGAACTCAGCCTTCTATAGACATAATAAGTCGGAAGGACAAACAGGATCCCTGCTGCAAAGTTTGCAGCCTGTCCTACCGGTACACCAGTGGCTGCCCCAGTCATCAGGTAGTCCAGTGTATTCTTAATCAATTCTACAAGCACTCCTGCAAGCGGTCCAAAAATCATCGCTGCAATCAATGCAGGTATGTCGCTGAAATCCACCAAAAGATAGGGCGGAAAACCTGGGAAAGGAAAATTCAAAAGCATCAGGATATAAGCGATGCTGCTGAACATTCCAATCCCCACCATTGTCTTGACTCTTTGCTGCTTACCCAATAAAATCTCTCCTCACTTTTTGTCTACCGCGAAAAAAAGAGGAAAGGTTCTTACTTGAAATGCCATTAAAAAACCCTTCAGTTATTACACTGAAGGGAGAAAGCGGCAAATTCAAATAGACGTTCCATTCATGATGAATTTTGAACGTATCAGAACCTCCATCTTCTCCCATCCAGACTATACTGTCGGCTTTGGAATTGCACCAAATCCTGCCCAATCAAAAAGGCTCGCGGGCTTAGAACTCTTTGGTTCATCACCGCCGGTCGGGATTTTCACCCTGCCCCGAAGATAGACTATTTAATTTTAATTCCCATTTATTATAAGGCAATATTTTCTCGATGTGAAGATATTTGCCTGACTTTTTCAACACCATGGTTCAAAAAAAATTTTGTCCGCCAATTTACCAATCGATCCGCCCTGTTAAGCGCTTACATGAGTTGTCAGATAAATTGACAGGTAAAGTCCCTTTCGTTAGAATAAACAAAAAATTCAATATATTACAGAATGGCAGGTGTTCTCTTTGTTCAAAGTATTAGTTTCGGATGCAATCAAGCCTGAAGGGCTTGCCCCTCTTCTTGAAGCACCCAATATAGAGCTGTATCAGCAGCCTGCCTCAAAATCAACGGACCTTCTCAAAGACATCGACGCTTTGCTCGTAAGAAGCGAAACCAAGGTGACAGAAGAACTTATGGAAGCGATGCCCAAGCTCAAGATTATCGCCCGTGCCGGGGTGGGTGTAGACAATATCGATGTCTCTGCTGCTACTAAACGCGGGATTGTTGTCATCAATGCGCCGGATGGCAATACGATTTCTACGGCGGAACATACTTTTGCCATGATGGCCTCCCTTGCCAGGCATATCCCGCAGGCCCATTCCTCACTAAAATCGGGCCAATGGAAACGCAAGGAATATGTAGGCACGGAGCTTTATGGCAAGGACCTTGGTATTGTCGGAATGGGACGAATTGGCGGAGAGATCGCAAAGCGGGCTAAAGCTTTCGGCATGAATGTCCTGGTGTATGATCCGTTCTTTTCCGTTGAAAGAGCGAGGCAGCTGAACGTCCAGTCGGTTTCCCTTGAAGAGTTAATGCAGAATGCTGACTTCATCACTGTACATACCCCGCTAACAGAAGAAACCCGGGGTCTGATCAATAGAGATACACTCTCGTTGTGTAAAAAAGGAGTATACCTCCTCAATTGTGCCCGCGGCGGGATCATCGATGAGGATGCTCTTTATGAAGCAATCGTAACAGGACAGGCTGCCGGGGCAGCCCTTGATGTATTTGTCGAGGAACCACCTTTCGGCAATAAGCTGCTTGAGCTTGACAAAGTCATTACCACTCCTCACCTTGGAGCCTCCACACGTGAAGCCCAGCTGAATGTTGCAGCACAGGTGGCGGGAGAGGTACTGCAATATTTGAATGGCAGCCCGGTCGCCAACTCTATCAATCTTCCTGCGGTCTCAAAGGAAGTATTCATGAAAATCCAGCCTTACTATCTTCTCGCCCGGCAGATGGGAGCACTTGCGTCACAGCTTACTAAACGTGCAGTGCTGGAGCTGTCCGTCACTTATGCAGGACTGCCGGATGATTTCGAACAAAGCATGCTGACTAAAGCACTGGCGGCCGGCTTTTTCAGGAGAATTGTGGATGTTACAGTCAATGAAGTGAACGCACTTCTGGTTTCCAAGGAACGTGGAGTCACATTAGGCGAAAAAACATCTGACAATACATATGGCTATGCAAATTCAATTACGCTGGAAGTCAGGACTGAAAACCGGAACTTTGAAATCAGGGGTTCTTATATCCAGCAGTACGGGGGCCGGATTTTAAGCCTCAATGGTTTTAATATCGACTTTTTGCCCTCAGGCAACCTTCTTTATATTCAGCATACGGATAAACCTGGTGTAATCGGGAGAGTAGGAAAGATCCTCGGGGACTATGAAGTGAATATCGCCACCATGCAGGTCGGAAGGAAATCTGCCGGCGGAGAAGCCATCATGGTACTTACTTTTGATAAGCCTCTTGACACCAATATCCTGAATGAACTTCAATTAAGTGAAGATATTTCATTTTTGCATAATATAGTGCTATAAAAACAGTTAAGGCTGCCGGGACATCCGGCAGCCTTCTTTTTCATTCCTTTTACTGGATTCTTTTCCGCTTATCTCTTCCCTTTACCAAGCGGCACCAATTGCCTTTTCCCTTTAGAAAATGTCATTAAATCTTGATAACCGGAACTGATGGCAAGTGCTTCTGCCTGATCAAAGTCCGCTCCTACATGTTCTGGAAAATGGGCATCTGAGGAAAATACAATCGGTATCCCTTTTTCAAAGCACATATCAAGCAAACGCTTGTCCGGATACAGCTCACCAACAGGTTTTCTTAATCCGGCTGTACTGATTTCCACACAGGTTTTCGAATTTTTCAAGGCATCAGTTGCCCGGTCAAACTGTTCCAGCAAAAACTCTTCATCCTTGGGGACGTAATTAAAAATCTTGACGAGGTCCATATGGCCGATGATATCGAATAAATCGCTTTCCGCCAGTGTGACAACCTGATCAAAATAGGCACGATATATCTCATATATGTCTCTTTTGTCCCATTCGTGCATATACTCCTTTAAATCGATTCCGAAATCACCAATCCAATGGATAGAGCCAATTATGTAATCAAAGTCAAAGGATTGGATGAAAGCCTGCATTTCTTTATGCCTGCCTGGTGTGTAATCCATTTCAATAGACATTTTAACATCAATATCTGCCTCCCAGGCTTGCTTGAATAAAGAAACATAATCTTCCATTTTATAATAACGCCTGGGATTTACCCATTCATTTTGCAGAATGTCTGCCGTTTCATAAAAATGATAGGCATGTTCAGAAATTCCGAAAAAATCAATTTGTTTCTGCCGGGCGCTGTCAGTAAATTTCTTAAGATATTCCAGCGTCAAGGTCCCTGTTTCTAAATGGTTATGATAATCAGTCAGCATACTAGCCCCCCTATATTCCTTTAATTATACAAGGGGACAGGGAAATTACCAGGACTCCGGCTCAAAAATTTATAATTTTTCGACAATAATTACCCTCACCGCGGCAGCGTAAGAACTTGTCCAATCAGAATCTTATCAGCCCGCATATTATTTATCCCCTTTAGTTCATCCACACTGGTCCCGGCCATTACGGCAACGGACCATAAAGTATCTCCCTTTTTTACCCTGTATATCTTTTGCGGACTGTTATTGCTGTCTTCCTTTTGGACAGCCACCGCCGCATGAACGGGAGTTTGTGCATCGTTTAGCGCGATTAATGGATCTATGGCATTTTCCTTGCTGAACGTCCAATTCGCCTCATGTATTTCAAAATGGAGATGCACACCGGTTGAATGGCCTGTCGTCCCCATCAGGCCGACAGCCTGTCCGCCTTTAACGGAGTCCCCAGGCTTCACCAGTATGGTGTTTAAATGGGCATACACGGTTTCGTACTGCCCATCATGCCGGATGAATACCACATTTCCATAGGAAGGCGAGAAGTAAGCCCTGCTTACTTCTCCCGCTTTGGATGCTATAACTTTTGTATTTATCGGAGCTGCTATATCTATTCCTTTATGAGCTCCCCCTCTGGTTCCAAAATGGTCGGTAATGACCCCTTCAGCCGGCCAGATAAAACCCTCCGGCAGCTTTTCGGCCGCCTGCATCCGATTGCCCCCTATAAATAATAAGGAAATGCACAAGGCAATGAGCAGAGCAATCAAAAGTCTTCTTCCATAGTCGAGCATAACTTCCTCCTTAAAAATGCATATCTCTAATTCCTATGACGTCCTATGATCATCCATTACTCCAGATCATGGAAATATTTTCATACACATTTGTTTAGGATAGCCGGCATGGCATGAAATATTCACAAAACAGGAAAAAACCTGACCGGGAAGTCCCTGTCAGGTTATGTTTTTAATGGATTAAATTTGGAGCCGCCGGCACCGGCACTTCTTCATCCAGATTATACGGACCAACCTTAGAAATTCGCGGGGACTTGAAGATAACCCCCGAAAAACCGTATTCTTTTGCTGTTAGAAGGATTGCTTCAATGGCGCGCAGGTTTTCCTCATCTTCTTTTAAGGATGTTTCACTTGTAAATGTAAGCTCCAGCTTATCGCCCTTTTCAACAGCCGACTCGATGCTGATTCCGGCTGGTATGGAAGGGGCAACTGATCCCTGTGGCTCGGCAGCCTTCATTTCCTTCAGCGCATCCTGAATGTTATCAATCTCTGTATTTCCCGGCACCAGAAGCATCGGCTTACTCTCATCCGCCTGATAAATAAAGGTTGGCCTCTTGGAATGAGGCAATATGTCCTCCTCAGTCTTGTAGCCTGTTTCAGGCAGTTCTACCCCGGGACTGCCTCCGGTAGAAAATAAAATTTTTGAATAGCCCTGATATTTAAATGTTTCTTCAAGCGCTCTTAATAAAGCCGGCTCATATAAATTGCTAAAATTTGTATCAGCCGGAAAATCGACATTCACCGTTCTTTCCTCGGATCCCGGGGTCATTTTAAGATCTAATGGGTAATAATCCTGTAAACCAAGGCTGGCTTCATCCAAGCTGTTCATCTTCTCAAGGAGCAGCTGGAATAGCTGATGCCTGTCCGCACCATCTTCCGCTTCAAAGGTCAGGGGGATTACATAATTGACGTTATTGTCAGGTACGCCAATGGTAATGAAAGACTTTTCCTCCGATGCTTCTGTGCTTAACAAGGTACCGGTCAGCGCAGAGGCTGCGTGCAGCGGCGGGCTGCTTTCATCCTCCTCCTCTATGGGTTCCCCTTCTTCAGTTTTAGGGACTGTTTCCGCCCCATCTTCTGTTTTCTTTTCGGAGGTTTCGCTGATATCCTCTTTACGTTCTGGAACAGGAGGCTCTGCAGGCTCGGCGCTTTTTTCTGCTATCTCAGGGGCAGCCGGAGAGTCAGGGCTCCCTGTGCTTTTTGAACTGTTTGACAGATCTTGATGAATAGCGGCGCTGTCTTTAGATTTTTGTTCTGTATGGAGATAAGAAGAGGCAAGTATTGAGAATAGAAGAACAGCGGCAGCACCGGCTGCAGCCGGAATCCAGCGCTTTTCCCGTTTTCTTCTCCGATTTGAGCGCAGTTCGATGTTCTGGAGAATCTCCGCTTTGCTTCTTTCATCTTTTACAGCCGGAAATTTCCTTAATGCCTCTTCAATCTGCTGTTCGCTGAGATCATATCTTTTCAATTCTCACCCCTCCTTTCTCAGGTTCTTCGCTGATAATTTTCTTCAGATTCTTCAGTGCCCTGTGCTGGGTAGTTTTGACTTTGCTCTCCGTCCAGCCCAGGACGGCTGCAGTCTCAGATATAGTTAATTCCTGTATGTACCGCAAGACAATGACCGTTTTTTGGTCGACCGTACATCTGTCAAGACTTTCATATACCAGTCTGAACTCCTCCTGCTCCAGTATAAATTCCTCGGGCAGCGGCTGTTCATCCTGAATTTCATTCCTGCCCCAGTCAAAATTCTCGAGCAGTCTCTGCTTCCAGCTTTTGTGTTTTCTGAAATGATCAATGGCTGTGTTCCTCGCAATGGAGTAAAGCCAGGTCCGCTCACTGCTTTTTCCCTGGAAACTCTCAAATGATTTATATACTCTGATGTATACTTCCTGTACAAGATCCTCAGCAGTTTCCCGATTATTTACCATATAAAATAAAAATTGAAATAAATCCTGATGGTAATTATCATAGATCCTTTGGAAAACGGAGTCCACTTTACCCCACCTCCGTTACATTATTAGTCGGAACTGACTTTTAAAAAGTTACAATATAAATATAGTATTATTCTGGGTAAATTGGAAGAATTATCGAATAAAGAAAAGCTGTGTTTCTAAAAACGGAAAAAGCCAAGCCTCTAGCTAATGGGCGGATTCTGGCCCTGCATCAAGGAAGGCTGACTGGATCGCTTGCTTTTTTTGTAGGCCAGCGGCGTCATTTTCATGTTTTCTTTAAATATTTCTATAAAATGACTGGTGCTGTTGAAACCAGCCTGAAACGCAGCCTCTGTCACAGTAGTCCCTGGCTGCTGCAGGAAGAGCAGGCTTTTTCTAATCCGATATTCTGATACATAATTTAAAGGCGTTTTCTTTAATATCCGTTTAAAATAACGGCAGCATTCAGACCGGCTGAGCTGCCCGGCTCTAGCAATGTCTTCCAGCATGATTTTTTCTGGATAATGAACTTGGATCCACTGGATCATTTTTTTCAAACGTTCATTGCCCTGCATTCCTTCCTTCTCGTCGACTGTTTGAAATCCATGGGTAACCATAGTCCTCCAAAGCAGCGCTAATTGTATGGAAATATCCATTTCATAGTTCGGAGCCTTGCTCTTCAATGTCTTAGTAATCTCCCTGATTAAATTCAATATTTCCTTTGCCCAGGCATCTCCGGGATTCAATAATAGAAAGGGCAGACTGGCATTATGGATATAGGGACTCATATACTCTGTATACAGCTCAGGCAGCAAAATAAACTGAGGTGATACATTCAAACAGATGTACACACATTCAGAAAGAGCTTTTTCCTCCGCCATGTGAAGGCAGCCGCTGTTGATAAACAAACCTTCCCCTGTCTGGAGGTCTATTCTTTGGTCGTTAACCTGGAAGATGGCCCCCCCCTTTCAAAATCAGGACGAATTGAAGCTCCTCATGCCAGTGAAGCGGAATATATCCATGATCATTGTCTCTTATCTTCGTTTCATAACAGGCTATGGGCAGCACAACTGTACGATGCTCGGTAAGCTCCTTCAATTGGGGATCTACTACAAAATTTTTAATCTGCATGTACCCACCTCAATATTGTTATACTTTTATACTCAATTCAGATATAAATAGTTAAATTCCTGCCTTATGATTACAATATCATTATATTTTTATATAGGTGGGATTAAAATGCGTGCGAAGAGACAAAAGGGCCTGATTCTTGTAGTACTCGGTGCCGTCTTCTGGGGAATTGGAGGAACACTCACAAAAAAGCTATTCATGGATTCTGCTGTCACTATAAACTGGCTTGTTGCTATACGGCTGCTCATCGCCGGTTTCCTGCTTCTGGCAGTCCAATTTTTCACCAAAGACCGCTCACAAATTTGGGTAGTCTGGAAATCTAAAAAGAATGCTGCCCAGCTGATCATATTTGGGATAATCGGTATGCTGGGAGTCCAGTATACTTACATGGCCTCCATCAATCACGGAAATGCAGCTGTTGCAACCCTCCTTCAGTATCTGGCTCCACTCTTCATCATCGGGTACCTTCTGCTGAGCAGGCAATCCAGTCCTTCCTGGACTGACTGTATCAGTGTCTGCCTTGGACTTGCCGGTTCCTTTTTCTTACTGACAAACGGCTCTTTCACTCAGTTGTCAGTCCCTCCTCCTGCCGTTTTCTGGGGCATATTATCAGGTTTGGCCCTTGCTTTTTACACCTTATATGCCGCTGCATTGCTAAAACAGTACGATTCCCTCGTAATCGTCGGATGGGCCATGATGATCGGCGGCATATCCCTAAGCTTTGTACATCCGCCCTGGCTGATGAACTTCAAAAGCTTGACGGCTGAAAATTATATTTATCTTTTATTTGTCGTGATTTTCGGCACAATGATTGCCTTTTGGTTTTATATTGAAAGTTTACAAACTTTATTCCCGAAAGAAACAAGTCTTTTAGGCAGCGTTGAACCGCTCGCAGCAGTCGCGACTACCGTTTTCTGGCTGAAGGAGCCTTTTGGCAGCTATCAATGGCTTGGCACTCTGTGCATTATCGGAGTTGTGCTGTTACTTGCCATTGGGAAAAAACCGGATCCGGCTGAAAAGCAGGCTGTCATGCAGGGCGGCAAGCTGGAGGGGTAAATTGGGGGTACATAGGTTAGGGCAGGTTATACCTTCGGTATAGACGAAAGGCCATGGGATATCGCTTCCCATGGCCTTTCCGTCTAATATGCTTGTCAGGTGTCTGCTTTTCTAAGTTGTATTTAGCTCTGGATTAAATGGCATTACATTATGCTCTTTTTAATCCCTTCTTTGAAAAGCACCGTTCTGCGCTTTTGGATGTCATCCAGCTCCGAACTGACACCTTTGGTCATAAGCTGATCGCCGGGTAAAGGCAAGACCGGCCTTTTCCCGCCGCTCTTCTTATGCCTGTCAGGTGTCTGCTTTTCTGCGCAGTTTATTTCTTCGATTAAACAGCATCACATTCTACTCTTTATAAAACATTCTTTGAAAAGCACCGGTCTGCGCTTTTGGGGTCATCCAGCTCCGAACTGACACCTTTGGTCATAAGCTGATCGCCGGGTAAAGGCAAGACCGGCCTTTTCCCGCCGCTCTTCTTATGCCTGTCAGGTGTCTGCTTTTCTGCGCAGTTTATTTCTTCTGATTAAACAGCATTACATTCTGCTTTTAATCTGTTTTTTTGAAAAGCACCGTTCTCCGCTTTTGGGGTTGTTCCATAGGAAACAAGATTAATCGTGTTTTTTAATGGTTTTCTTTCATTTTTTGCGGGATGTTGATGGTGAATGTTGTTCCTTTGTCGAGCTGGCTCTGGGCGGTTATGCTGCCATCGTGTGCGGTGATGATGTTTTGGGCGATGGCAAGCCCCAGTCCTGTACCTGAGCGTCCTCTTGTCCTGGCTTTGTCGGCTTTATAGAAGCGCTCAAATACGAAAGGCAGGTCTTCTTTTGGGATGCCGGATCCTGAATCCTGTACTTTAATAATCAGGCCGAGCTGTTCGTCTTCTGCCTGGAGTATGTTGACATTCCCGCCTTCAGGGGTGTGCCGGATGGCATTGTCAATCAGGTTGGTCAGCACTTGTTCAATTTTATCCGGGTCAAAGTAATATTCGTTATCCGGTTCGTTTATGTCCATAGATACGGATATGTTTTTTTCCTTGGCAAGTCCTTGGAATTTATAGACTACCCTCTTCAGATATGGAGCTATCTCTATGTCTTCCTTCCGCAGGGACATGTGCCCGGATTCCATCCTTGCCAGGTCCAGCAGATCATTGACAAGTCGTCCCATCCTGAGGGATTCTTCGTAAATAATCTGTGCCATTTCTTTTTTGTCTTCTTCAGAACCAATGTCATCGATGATGGCTTCGCTGTACCCCTGCAGCATGGCTATGGGTGTTCTCAGCTCGTGTGAAACATTGGCGATAAAGTCTTTGCGCAGCTTGTCCAATCTTCTTTCTTCTGTCATATCCCTCAAGACAGCGACCGCTCCCCTGATTGATTTGTTATTATACAAGGGACTGACCACAAGCACCCAGCTATGGCGCTGAACCGAGATTTCGCCAACCTGTTCCGCTTCAAGTTCCACGGATTGTTCAAAAAGCTTCATAAGCACTGAAGGGACTCCTTCATGATTTTCCTGATTGAAGCCCTTTTCATTATACCAGTACTGCAGGAAGCGCTCGGCAGGCGGGTTGGTGATCAGGATGGTGCCGTCCCTGTTAAAGGTGATGACGCCATCCGCCATGCTGCTTAGTATGCTCGCGAGACTTTCTTTTTCCTGGCTTAGTGCGTTCAGATTAAATTTAAGTTGTTTGCCCATCTGGTTAAAGGCTGTTGCCAGCTCGCCGATTTCATCGTGGGATAAAATCGGCACCTTGGTATCGAACTTGCCCCGTGCCACTTCAAAGGCAGCTTCTCTCATTTTACGAAGGGGAGCCGTGATCCTTGTAGAAAGGAAGAAGGCGAAAATGGTGGTCAGTACAGCCGCTATTCCAGCAGCAAGCCAGATGAATTTAGTGGTCGAATGAACGGTTGCCTCCATGGCTTCTAAGGATTGATACAAAAATACAGCTCCTTTTTCACCATTGATATTGACCGGGACACCCACGATAATGACAGTAGAGGACTCCTTTTCCGAGCCCAGGAAAAATTCCATCTGGCGGCTGATCCGTTTCTCCTTTTCAATCACGTCTGAAAGATCAGGATTGGTTTTTATATTTTCAATCATTCCTACTGGGTCGCTGACATTTTCTGATGCAAAATTATGCGTCCTGTCTTCAATGACGATTACCTTTGTTGCTTTGCCAACAAGCTCTGAGGAAATCTCAAGGGCCGTATCGATATCCTTATGCTGATGGAGGATGGTGACGATACGGCCGGCCGTGGCGGAAAGCTGGCCTTCAATCTCATCCTTATGATAATTCTGGAAGAACTCCAACAGCAGGACGGTAAGAATGACCAATACAAATGAAACCAGCAGCAGGATGGTTGCCCATAGCTTCCCTACTACACTTCTCCAGAGTATCATTCATTAACTACCTCAAACTTATAGCCTACCCCCCAGACGGTCACTATCATTTTAGCTGCATTCTCTGATACTTTGTTCAGCTTTTCGCGCAGCCTTTTCACATGAGTGTCCACTGTCCGGAGGTCCCCGAAAAATTCATAATGCCAGACTTCCTTCAGGAGCTGCTCCCGGTCAAACACCTTATCCGGGGATTTGGCCAGGAAATACAGAAGTTCATACTCCTTAGGTGTAAGTGTCACTTCAGTACTGTCGGCCATCACCCGGTGTGCATCATTATCGATGGTCAGATGCGGAAATACAATGATGTCCTTTGTAGAAGTTTCTGTTTGGATGAAGCTTGTACTCGAAGATCTCCTGAGGAGGGCCTTTACCCGCAATACCACCTCTCTGGGACTGAACGGCTTGACTATGTAATCATCGGTACCAGCCTCAAACCCCTGTACCCGGTTCATTTCTTCACCCTTGGCAGTCAGCATGATGATGGGAGTGGATTTCTTTTCGCGCAATTCACGGCATACTTCCACTCCGTCCTTGCCGGGCATCATGATATCGAGCAGAATCAGATCATAGTCATTCTCAAGTGCCTTTTCCAGTGCCCGATTCCCGTTCTCAGCTTCCTCAATCACATACCCTTCCCTTTCCAGGTACATTTTTAACAAGCGCCTTATTCTTTCCTCATCATCCACCACGAGGATTTTATAATCTTTTTCCATGTACGAACGCCCCCTGCAAGTTTATTAATACTATGTAAAAGTGAAATTAAAAACTAAAATGGACTCTTCCATTATAGTTGAAATAATTGCAATATGCTAAATTCCTCCCTTAGTCGAGGTTCTTTCTATCAAAAAACCCGCCAGAAGGCGGGTTTTCCGGTTTCTTATGCATAAGAGTGCAGGCCTGCGATGATAAGGTTAACGGCAATCAGGTTAAACATGATGATGACAAAACCGATAACGGCAAGCCAGGCTGACCTCTCTCCATGCCACCCTTTCGATAGTCTGAGGTGAAGGAAAGCTGCATAAAACAGGAAAGTGACGAGGGCCCATACCTCTTTTGGATCCCAGCCCCAGAACCTGGTCCAGGCCATCTGCGCCCAGATCATGGCAAAAATTAAGGCTCCGAGGGTAAAGATCGGAAATCCGATCAAAACGGAACGATATCCTATTTCATCCACTAGATCAAGGTCTATCCTTCGTACAAGCGGCTGCAGGAGAGCTGCAATCCTGCGCCGGAAGATCAGCCTCAGCAAAGCATACAATACAATCCCGCCCATGATGGACCATATAAAAGTATTCAGTTTCACTGCATTGATCAGGGAAGGAACTTCGACCAGCGGTTCCATTGCCCCTCCTGTTTTTGCCTCGTGCTTGTGTGGGCCGACCAGCGGCGGCATTTTATAAACGGCTTCAGCCTCTTTTCCGCGCTTATCAACCCAGCTGAATTCAGCCTTATAATCGGCCGCGGAAAAGGATGTTGATAATATAACGAACCCCAGAGTCGCAATCAATGAAAACAGCGTCATTTCAAGCCAGAACGTCCTCTTGCTGCTCTTGGACTGGTCCACAAACTTTATAAGATATATGAGTCCTGCAGCAAAACTGATCGCAAGGACTGCTTCCCCAGCTGCTGCGGTGGTCACATGGATATGGAGCCAGTCGCTCTGCAGGGCCGGGATGAGCGGCGTAATTTCTTTCGGAAACATACTCGCATAGGCAATGACAAGGAGTGCAACCGGCAAGGTGAAGACACCGAGCACTGAAGTCCTGTACATGAAGTAGATGATGATAAACGCACCGACGAGCATCATCCCAAAGAAAGTCGTGAATTCAAATAGATTACTTACCGGTGCATGCTTTGCAGCAATCCATCTTGTGATAAAATAGCCAATCTGTGCGGCAAATCCCGCTATTGTAATTAAAATGCCGAGCTGAGCCCACCTGCTAGTTTTCTTTGCTGTCTTATCCTTATTGATTTTTATAGATCCGGCAAAGAAGAACGTCGCGATTAAATATAAAACAAATGCAATATACAGTAGATTACTGCTTGTCTGAGCCACCTTGCTGCATCCCCCTTACTGACTTTTCGTCAAGCTGGTCCTCAGGTTCATTCAGCTCAGTGTCCTTTAAGATTGAGCTTATTTCCCTCTTCAAACCATACCAGTTTTTATTTGTATGGGCGGCTACCCATACTTCGCCGCCATGCTTTTGCAGCCATATTCTCCTGTGATTCCAATAGGCTCCCTGGATTACTCCGATCATGAAAATCGCTCCTCCGACTGCCAGGAACCATAGTGTCATGTCTTTCCTGATAGTCAGACCGGATACATTCTGGGTCTCGACGCCATTGAAGGCCATTTTGTATTTATTATTGCCTTCCGGTTCTATCGTCTGCTGAATGGCTACAAAGCTGGCTTCTCCCTTTGGCTTATCGGGTGTAACCATATTGAAGACGAACGCAGGATTGTTTGGGATCTTTGATTTTGTGACAGGCTCCCCATTATCGTCAAAATCGTAATCAGGAAAATAATTCAGAAGTTCGACATTGTAACCATTTCCAAGTTCATACTTCTTTTTGGGATCATATAAGTCTATCGTTATATCCCCGAAGCTTTCCTCTGTTTTTTGGTCGATCAGCCTGAATTTCATTTTATATAATTCATCAAGCTTATACTCAGATTGATAGAAAGCAAAATGATTATATTTCATAGGCTTATTAACTTGGATACTATGAGACTCAACCTTTTTAAGCTCTGGCTGTTCACCTGGCAGGCTGTTTCCCTGCTTTTCATACAGAACAGCGTCTGTCTGGAAATTCTTGATGACTGCCGGATTTTTGCTGAGGGCTTCATTATAGACCTGGTCCTCATTTTCCTTGTCATAGACCTGGCGTGTGAATTTTTCATTTTTTATATAATATTGGCCGCCTGTGCCGGGAACTTCCTTTACTTCCCCTTCTCTCACCCAGACCACCTTGTCCACATACATGCCCGGGACAAAACGGAGCAGGGCTCCAAACAGGAAGATAATCAGACCAATATGGTTTATATACGGCCCCCACCTGGAAAAACGGTTCTTCTCAGCCAGGATATTTCCGTTTTCTTCTTTTATCGTATACCTCTTGGCTGACAGCGCTTTTTTGGCAGATTCAAAGTCAATCTCATGAATCTCCGTGGTGCCAAACAGCCTCTGCCTTCTCAAGAACCCCTCTCTTGGTGAGATCCTTTGATTTTTCAGTGCTTTATAAAGCGGAATCACCCGGTCAAGACTGCATATGACAAGCGAAATCCCGATGGAGGCTATTAAAATCATATACCACCATGAGCTGTAAAGATTGTGGAAGCCCAGCTGGTAATACAGTTTCCCCAGCGTCCCGTATTCTTCTTCATAATATTGAACAGCGGGTATTGTTGGAGGTATGTACATTTCCTGGGGGAAAATGGTGCCAAGGGCGGATGCTGTGAGAGTAAGTACTATCAGCCAGACACCGACCTTGACAGAAGAAAAAAAACTCCATATTTTATCTATAAAGTTTCTATTGTAGTACTGTGACCGTCTAGGACTGGCTTCATAACGCATATCAAGAAGCTTGGAACTGCCAGCCTCCTCGCCGACCACCCTTCCGCATGCCTCGCACAGGGTTGTACCGACAGGATTGATATGACCGCATGCACATTTAACTTCTTTCATCTGTAAAACTCCCTAACTTAAGGTTTAATTCTATTCATGAAGTGCTCGATTTCAGCCTCAGTCAGGCTCCCAGTCATCTGGTCGATAACCTTGCCCTCCTTATCGATCAGGAAGGTTACAGGCAGCGGGTCCACCCGGTAAGCATTTTGCACTTCACTTTTTTTATCGATCATGATTGGAAAATCAAGACCATACTTATCTGCAAAATGCTCCACGGCGTAGCTGGACTCCCCTACATTCACAGCCAGTATCTGGACACCCTTGTCCTTGAACTTTGCATACTGGCTGTCCATATAGGGCATTTCCTTCTCACACGGCTTGCACCAGGTTCCCCAAAAATTAAGGACAACTCCCTGCCCTTTATAATCCGATAGTTTATGCTTATTTCCGTTCATATCTTCCAGGACGAAGTTTGGTGCTTCTGAATTCAATTTCACTTTATCAATATCCGCTCTAGTCAGGTTGGCATACAATGCGTAAACCAAAGCCGCCGCAAGAATGAAAAGGATAACCGCTCTCATGGCCAGCCGCTGTTTCTTTGCCATACCTTCCCCCCCTAAATAAAAAGTAGACTCACAGGAAATTATACCATTTCAGCCAAATGGAAACGTTTTTTTAATTTGAATTGTTTGTGACAACCTTTTACTTTTTGCCAGGACTCTGTGCAAGCGTTCTGAGCTGCTTTACTTCATGAGGCGTCAGTTCGCGGGAATCTCCAGGCGAAAGTCCCGTTAAATCAAGGCTTGCATATCTTTCTCTCTTCAGCTTAATAACTGGGTGGCCAACCGCTTCGAACATCCTGCGCACCTGGCGGTTTTTCCCCTCATGAATGACAATTTCGAGGATGGACGTTCCTTTTTTCTTGTCAGCGGACAAAACCTTGATCCTGGCTGGTGCAGTCATGCCATCCTCAAGCTTAATGCCCCTTTCCAGCTTTTTAATATTTTCACGGAAAATGATTCCTTTTATCTTGGCAACATACACTTTTTCAACTTCATTCCTTGGGTGCATGAGCAGATTGGCAAATTCCCCGTCATTCGTAAGCAGGAGCAGCCCTGACGTATCGTAATCAAGCCTTCCGATCGGATAAATCCTCTCGGTTACCTCTGGAAAGAAGTCGATGACTGTCTTTCTGCCTTTATCATCAGTGACAGCTGAAATGACTCCCCGTTCTTTGTAATGCAGGTAATAGACTGGTACTTCTTTTTGCAGGGGGACTTCATTTACCTCTACCTTATCATTTGGGCCGACCTTTGTTCCCAGCTCCCTTACAATCTTGCCGTTCACTTTGACCTTGCCTTCTGTAATTAATTGTTCAGCGTGCCTTCTTGAGGCAACACCCGAATGGGCTATCACTTTCTGTAACCGTTCCATTTATAAATCATCCTTTACATCATACTTCGACAAATGCTTTAAACACGTGATACACAATTATGACATATTTGCAGAAAAAAACAAAGAGAGCCCGGGAAACACCAGGCTCCCGGACTCTTACAGAATATCCTTATTTTCCAAAAAAGTAAATGACCGTAAGTATGGCGGCAGTAATTCCTGCGAGATCGGCGAGAAGCCCTACTTTAAGGGCATCTCCCATTTTCCTTATGCCGACAGCCCCAAAATAGACAGTCAGGACATAGAAGGTCGTATCCGTACTTCCCTGGATGACCGATGCAAGCCTTCCAATAAAAGAATCAGGCCCATGAGCCGAAATAAGGTCGCTTGTCATTCCAAGAGCAGCATTTCCAGATATTGGCCTGATAATGGCAAGCGGGACGATTTCGGAGGGTACACCTATCAGATTGAACATAGGCCTGACCAGGCCGACCAGGGCATCCATGGCTCCGGATGCACGAAAGATAGAAATGGCAGCGAGCATGCCCACAAGAAAGGGAATAATCGAAAACGCCATGCCTATGCCTTCCTTCCCCCCCTCTACAAAGCTTTCGTAGGACGGAGTTTTCTTCAGCATGGCATACAGCAGGATCGAGCCGATTAAAACGGGGATGATCCAGAGAGAGATTACATTCAGATATTGCATGTTACTCCCGCCCCTTCTTTTTTCTCCTGTTATAAAAATACCTGTCGATGGCTATGCCGGCGAATGCCGAAAAAATGGTGGCCACCAGTGTAGGAAAGACAATATCCGTTGGGGAGGCTGCCTTATAATTCATCCTTATCGCAATCACGGTAGTCGGTATCAGCGTAATGCTCGAAGTATTGATGGCTAAAAAGGTAATCATCGACCGGCTGGCCGATGATTTCCCGCCATTCAGCTTCTTCAGCTGCTCCATGGCTTTTATGCCAAGCGGGGTAGCGGCATTCCCGAGGCCAAAAAGATTGGCCATCATATTGGATATGATATATCCCATTGCCGGATGATCGGCCGGGACTTCCGGAAACAGCCGGCGGACCAGCGGCTTAAACAGCATGGAGATCCTCTCCAGGAGGCCGGAATCTTCAGCCACCTTCATGATTCCAAGCCAGAAAACCAAAATGCTCACCAGCCCTATGCATAGAGTGACTGCCTCGCCAGCACTCTTGAAAACAGCTTCATTCACCTGTTCCATTGTGCCGTTAAACATGGCAAATATGATTCCAGCCAAAGTCATTCCTGCCCAAATATAATTAACCATGGCGGATGCCGATCGCTGTCAGGAACATTTTTTTAAAACTTTGAATCCAGGACGGCTTAGCAGGCTCTTTATACTTTCCATAAAAAATGTTCCGGTGGCCGATTTCCTTTCCATCCAGATAAAAAACCTTTTTCCCGACAATCTGGGGAACTTCCCCGCCGTTCTTCCAATCCTGTTTCGGCTTCAGCAATTTCAGGCTGGATGTGATCCCCGCTGCTTCATCCTCTGTGAGCGGATATGAAAAGCTGTTGCGGGCGTAAATCTTGTCCTTATAGACCTTGTTCGCAATCCGTTTTATTTTCCCGGCTTCCATCAGGTCTGTTACCTCATAATTATTAAATCCATATTCAAACATCCCTTTATGGTCGTCCCAATCATTTCCGTCATTCAATGTCACAGCGATTAATTTCATTCCGTCTTTTTCAGCCGTGGTGACCAGGGTGCGCCGCGCTAGTTTTGTATAGCCTGTCTTGCCGCCGGTGCAGTATTTATACAGCTGGGTAAGCAGCCTGTTCTTATTTCTCCAGGTGTAATCCCAGTTCTCGTAAGGATTGGGAGCTTTATGTACTTTTGTACCGGCAATTTCCCTGTAATCCTTAAGAGTCATCGCATACCGCGTCAATACGGCCATATCAAAGGCAGAAGAATAGTGATCCTTTGTATTATCCAGACCGTGCGGATTTGTAAAATGGGAGTCTTTCATGCCTAATTGTTCAGCTTTTTGGTTCATCAGCATGGCAAAACCCTCCAAACTCCCGCCGACATATTCAGCAATGGCTGCTGCAGCATCATTCCCGGATCTCAGCATCAGTCCGTAAACCAGGTCTTCAAGCTTCATCTTCTGCCCGGGCTTTAAATAGAGAGAGGAGCCTTCTGTACCTGCCGCTGTACTGGTCACAGTCACTTTTTTGTGCATTTTTCCTGACTCAATGGCAATGACAGCTGTCATGATTTTCGTAATGCTGGCTATCCTCCGGCGTTCATGAGGATCCTTCGCATATAGGATCCTTCCGCTTGCCTGTTCCATCAAAACCGCGCTCTGTGCACTGGTGGATATCCCTGCAGCCCCTGCCTTCAGCTGGAACAGGGGTGCTGCCAATACAAAGATAAGCAGAATAAGGACAGATTTATGTAAAAGTTTCATCCTAACGACCCTTTCCCTTTTATGTTTTGTACAAGTTTATGCAGCAGGACAAGGGTTATGACAATTGCAGGGCCATTGAACGCAGACAGATTTTTATAAAATCTGAGACCCATAAAACAAATATGAGGTTTCTACCCGCAGCCTATGGAAAGGAACCTGGACAAGAGCAGGAACAAACACAATAAGGCGGTGGAGCGGAGCAAGGCGCAGGCAGGAATGCCAGCTGGATAAAAGATGCAAACCTGGCACCTGAAAGCATTATATTACATTCAGCTCCGCCCCTTTTTCCACAGAAAAAACCCTCAGGTGTCACTATACCTTCGGGTTTTCGAAAGGATTGTCATTTAATAGGGCTTCCACTGCAGCTGCTTCGCAGCAGCAAAGCGGTTTTCGGCATTCGGCCAATATACCACGCTCCACCAGTTATCTACATAAGAAGCCCGATTGTTCTTATATTGCAGATAATAGGCATGCTCCCATACATCCAGGACCAAAATAGGGATGGTATCCCATTGTGTGAGATTCATATGGAATTCCGACTGCAGGATTTCAAGCCTCCTTGGCCGTGCTGCCCAGACAAGAAGTGCCCAGCCTACACCTTCCACGGCTTTTGCCGCTTCACTGAAATGCTTCTGAAATGTTTCAAAGCTTCCAAAGTCCTTCTCAATCTGCCGGAGCAGGCTGCCTTTTGGCCTGCCGCCTCCCCTGGGATTCATAACCTCCCAAAAGATAGTATGAAGATAATGCCCGGATCCGTGGAAAGCTGCTTCTTTTTCCCAATGCTTAATCAAGGAAAAGTCACCGGTGCCACGGGCTTTTTCCATCATGGCCTCGGCCTTGTTCAGACCGTCTACATATGCCTTATGATGCTTATCGTGATGGAGCCTCATAATTTCCTCTGCAATCGCCGGCTCTAACGAATTATATGGATATGTAAGAGGCGGCAGCGTATGCCGGCCTGCTCCTACCGCAGCTTCCCTATGGCCTTGCTGTGCCTGGATGTCATGGGCAGCCTTCAGCCTCGATGCCAGCAAATCCACATTTTTCTGGAGTGCCAGTACAGAAGCTTCATCCGGCCTGGCATGCTCAAGCTCTGCTGCCATGGTCGTTACATTGCATGCGAGACTGTACATGGATGGATTAGACTGCACCAGTCTCCCGGATTCACTTTCCAGCACAGCATGAATCCAATCTGAAACTTCTCTTGCATATTGACTTAAATCAGCCACTTTTATCACACCCCCATAGTAATCTATGAAAGACCATCCGGCGGTTATGCCAGAGCAGCTGCACAGAATTGGCATAAAAATAGCTCCCCCCTCTAATCGGGCGGAGCATTCAGACTTAATTGGACTGCATGAGTTTAGTGCGGTAATCCGTTTCATAAAACTCCAGCTCTTCACGTACAGACTGGAAGCCTGCTTCCATTGCCCCAAACAGCTCTTTAACCTGTACGGGTGCTTCCTGGCGGAGTTTTATTGAGTTTCGGCCAGTGTAGGCAGACCTGCTGTCCTCGTACCAGACATCCGTCTTTGGAGAAAAGAATTCATCTATCACCTGGTGGTATACCCTGTATAAAATGCGTTCGGCAGCGGCCTTGTGAAAAACTTCATTAGAAAGTATGACTTTACAGGCTTCGAGGTTCTCTTCACTATAAACCAGCAGCTTCCTGAGGTTGGAGAGAAGCGTTTTATAAAAGGCCTCTTCTCCTGCCTTTTCTGTCTGCAGGGTCTCAAGTGTGGCAGCATTCAGGAAATCCTCAAGCTGCGTTACCGAAGTTTGAAGGAATGTTCTAACATCTTCAAGCTGTGTCTGGATAATTGTATTGGCCATTGTATACCTCCTGAAAATAGTTAACGGCTCCCCAACTTGAATTCAGCAGGAGAAACAAGAACTTCCCCTTTATTTTCAAGCTCTTCGAAGACTTTCTTTAACCGGTCCATATCAAGTCCTTTAAATAGCGAAGTAAACTCTTTTGCCTCGCTGATGTAGACTCTCTTTCGGACACAGTATTCCGGGTGCTTGATTAAAGCAGCGAGCGCAGCGGCATCCTTAGGGTAGATATCCCTGCTTCCAGCCGAAAAAAGGGGAGTCCCGGAATATGGGACAGCTTCATCGGACAGGAGTCCTTCAAAGTATCGGACATAGACGATGTGCAAGCTCTTTTGCAGGCCTTCCACCCGATAGCAGGCAACTGATTTGTTAAAGAAATCTTCAGATGTAGTCGGCATAGCCTTTTCTAATTCATACCCTTTACAGCTCAGGATAAGCATTACCTTTTCTCCTTCCGATTCTTCAATCGCTATGTAGGACGGCTCCCATCAAGTGAGCCAGGCACACCTTAATTTTAACACAATTCAGAAAGTTGTGTCATTACCCCTTTTCACTGACATTGCTGAAAAATAGATCCGCCTCTTCACCTTCAAAGCCTTCTTCGCTTTGTTCAAGCTCTGGCAGCTCCTCGATGGTATTCAATCCGAAATAGTCCAGGAACTCCTTCGATGTTCCGTACAGGTAGGCACGACCGGCACCTTCAGCCCTCCCGACATCCTTAATGAGGCCTTTTGAAACAAGAGTCTGCAGCGGCCTTTCCGTTTTCACGCCGCGGATGTCCTCAATTTCAGCCCTTGTGATTGGCTGCTTATACGCAATGATCGCCAGAGTTTCCAGAGCTGCCTGGGACAAACCTTGTGCCCCTGGAGTTTCCACCAATTTTTTTAGATAATCTGAGCAGGACTTTTTGGTGGCAAGCTGGTAGACCCCTGCCAGCTGTATGAGGTGGAGGCCTCTCCCTTCAGATTCATAATCGTGATGGAGCTCTTCAATCAGCTGGGCTGCCTCGGTATCGGAAATTTCCATTACCTTGGAAATCTGCAAGAGGGAAAGCCCCTCGTCCCCTGCTGCAAACAGCATAGCCTCGAGGGCTCCTTTCATTTTAAGTTCCAATGTACTCTGCACCTGCCTTAGCTGCTACAAATATGTCCGAGAAGTTATTTTCCTGCTCGACGTGAATGCTTTTCTGTTTCATCAATTCAAGTATGGATAAAAAGGTGACCACGATATGCGCCTTTTCAGCAACCGGGAATAATTCCTGAAATTTAACTCTGCCGCTGATTTTTTTTAAGTGTTTCATAATATCATTCATTCGGCTTTCCATAGAAATTTCCTGCTTTTCTATCTTTGCGTAAACCGGCTTCTGCAGTTTTTTCCGCCTGAGCAGCTTTTGAAGTGCACCCAGCATATCATAAAGGGTCACATCGAGGTCCTGTTTATCCTGCTCAGCACCGGCTGCATATTCAGATAAATCACTTGGCGGCTTCGTGAAGACCATCCCCCTGTCCTGCTCCAGCTGCTTAAACTCAGCGGCAGCCTGTTTATATGTCCTGTATTCAATTAATTTTTCGACCAGCTCATCACGCGGATCGTTTTCCATGTCAAAGTTTTCATCTTCTTCATAGGAAGGTTCCTCATATTTAGGAAGGAGCATTTTGCTCTTAATGGCCAGAAGCGTTGCTGCCATTACAAGATATTCACTCGCCAGATCAAGCTCAAGCTCCTTCATTGTATGGATGAAGCTGAGATACTGCTCGGTGATGGCAGCCACTGGAATATCATAAATATCGATCTCAAGCCGGTTAATCAAATGGAGCAGCAGATCGAGCGGCCCTTCAAATGCATCTGTTTTAACGTTATAAATCATTTATTTCACCAGATTTTCTTTATATTGCCTTCATCTTTACAGACTATCCATAGTATAGAGGATAACACCCCATTGTCCAAGACTAATCTTTAATTCCAGGGCATCAGAGGGGTTTGCAATGCCGGCTTCGTGGAACTCTATGCTAAAATGAGGAACAGGAAGGAGGGTGTCAGATGGAATATCCTGAACCATTTTTAGATTATTTGATTGAATTCCATTGCACACGGGATTATTTCGAGTGTCATGAAATTCTGGAAGAATATTGGAAAGAGGCCCCTGCCGGTGAGCGCAGTCCTGTCTGGCAGGGATTTATCCAGCTCGCTGTCGGGCTCTATCATTTCCGTCGGGATAACAGGAATGGAGCAGCCAGGTCGCTCAGGCAGGCCAGCCGGATTTTGGGATCTGAGAGGGATGAGGTTTTAGCCCTTGGAGTTGATTTTGAGCGATTGAAGGCAGTGCTCTATGAGATAGAGGAGCATCTGCTTGGTGGAAAAGAATATAAAAGTATCGAAATTCCCCTCATTAATAACCTGCTTTCCCGTTGCAGGGAAAGAGCGGCTTCAGCAGGGCTGGTCTGGAACATTCCTAGTGACGGGAATAATACGGATCTAATACACAGGCATAAAACAAGGGACAGATCTGCTGTGATTGCAGAACGCCAAAGACAGCTCGAGCTTAGACGCCGTAATATAGGCCATTCCGGAGCACACTGAAGGGAGGCTGACATGGATTAGCCAGCCTCCCTTCAGAGAGGTTTATATGTTATTTACATTCGCACTTTTCCAGAAATGAAGCTGTTATCTCATTCGATCTCAATCTTTGATCCGGGAATTGATGTTTGATGGCCTGTACCATCTTTGTTCCCAATCCCTGATGGCGGTAGGAAGGGTTCACGGAGATATGCAGAATTTCAAATTCTCCCTCATTTTCCAGGGAAACCCCGATCAGCCCGAGAATATCCTCTTCTTTCCATAAGAAGAGCTGATGATTTTCATCCGTTTCGTACTTCTTCATTGTAGCCTGAAGCTTTTTGATGTCCTTTTCATTTGGCATGAATGAAAGCAGGCCCATGGCAATTTTTTCAAAGTTTTTCTTATACTTAATAAGCATGTAATAATCCCTCGTTAATGGTAAGACTGTATTTTTGTATATTATCTACTTTCTTCCCAGCTCGTAATAATCATACAAAAATAAAATTTCTTATTCAACTTTTTTTCGAATATGAGGCCATTTGGCATGCTTACCGGGATTTGGAATGTAACTTTTTTGTTGATTTTTTCAGGAATTGGTAGTCTACTAGAAGAGTGATTTTTTAACATGTGCATCTTTTCCTGATTGCTGTCGTCTAATTGTACGAGGAGGTCAATAATGAAAACTAAATATATTAAATGGGCGGCGGTGCTGCTCTTTCTGCTGGCACTGTCACCGGTGACAGCACTGGCAGACGCTGCGCCCGGCGAGAAGATCATTACCCTCGGTGAAGACCTTACAGAAGAGCAAAAGAACATGCTCCTGGCTGAGCTGGATGCGCCGAAGGACACAGACATCATTACCGTATCGAACCAGGAGGAACACAAATATCTTGGAAATTACATTTCTTCAAGGTTAATCGGCACAAAGGCCCTGTCTTCCTCATCCATAACGCTTGGAAAAAAAGGGGACGGACTCAACGTTGAAACGAAGAATATTACCTGGGTCACGAAGGATATGTATCTAAACGCTCTTATCACAGCCGGCGTCAAGGATGCCAATATCAAGGTAACTGCCCCCTTTGAAGTATCCGGCACCGCAGCCCTGACCGGGCTGATCAAGGCTTATGAAATCAGTGCCGATAAAACGATACCTGAGGATGTAAAGCAGGCAGCCAACGAAGAAATGGTCAAAACGGCAAAGCTTGGAGATCAGGTCGGAAAAGAAAAAGCAGCCGACTTGATGACTAAAATCAAAGAAGAAATGGCAAAAAATCCGCCCCAGTCAGAAGCTGACATCAGAGCCGCCATTGAAAAGGCAGCTGCGGATCTCGGCATTAACCTGTCTGAACAGCAGCTTCAAAGCCTGATTGATCTGTTCAAAAAACTGGTCGACCTGAATATCGACTGGAACAAGGTCGGCAATGAACTGGATAAGGCCAAGGATGCCGTGTCCAACTATTTAAAATCAGAGGAAGGCCAGTCCTTTCTGGACAAACTCAAAGCATTTTTTATCAGTTTGATAGATGCCATAAAATCACTATTTGCTTGATTAGAAGCAGCGGGATGCCGCTGCTTTTTCCATTGCCGGGATTTTAAAACAGCCCGGCCAAATCCCGGCCGGGCCTGTTTTTATTTGACAGCCTTCTGCTGTAAGGGCCTGTCATGTTTGATCAAATCCTCCAGGCTTTCTCTTTCTATGACGAGCTGATCCCTGCCGTCCTCCACAAATACCACAGCCGGCCTTGGAATGCGGTTATAGTTGTTTGCCATGGAATAGCCATATGCCCCTGTACAGAACACAGCCAGGATTTCCCCGCGCTCAGCCCTCGGCAGCGGAAGGTCCCAGATGAGCATATCACCGCTCTCACAGCATTTACCTGCAATCGATACTACTTCTTCAGTCTTATCAAGCGGCCTGTTGGCAATAACCGCTTCGTACTTTGCATCATACAGAGCAGGCCTGATGTTATCGCTCATCCCTCCATCAATTGCAAGATATTTGCGGATATTCGGCACTTCCTTGGTGGAGCCAAGCTCATAAAGTGTGGTGCCTGCATCCCCAACAAGCGAACGTCCGGGCTCAATCCAGATCTCAGGCATATCAAGGCTGGAATCCGCGATCTGCTCTTTGACTTCCGCCACAATCTTTTCAACATAGACGGAGGCAGGAAGTGGTTCATCCTCACCCGTATAGCGGATGCCGAAGCCTCCGCCAAGGTTCAGGACCTTAGGCTGATAATCCAGCTCTTGATGCCATTTCTTCATCTGCTCAATGATCTTCCGTGCAGCAAGGATAAAACCGGTTGTTTCAAAGATTTGCGAACCGATGTGACAATGGATGCCCAGTACATCGTACGATGCGGATTGGATGCTGAAGGCAAGGGCTTCCTCAGCCTGTCCATTCATCAAGTCAAAGCCAAACTTTGAATCCTCCTGCCCCGTAAGGATATAATCGTGCGTATGGGCTTCTATTCCCGGAGTAACCCGCAATAAAATTTTTGCTTTTTTATCTAGCTCTCTGCAAATCTCGTCCAGTATATATAACTCTGAGAAATTATCAACGACAATACAGCCGATGTCCTCACGGAGTGCCATCTTTATCTCGTCGACGCTCTTATTATTTCCATGGAAATGAATCCGTTCCCGGGGGAAACCAGCAGCGATTGCTGTGTATAGTTCTCCCGCTGATACTACGTCAAGGGACAGTCCTTCTTCTTCAATAAGCTGAATCATGGCTATAGAAGAAAAGGCTTTGCTGGCATATGCAACCTGGGAGGAAACTCCCATCTTTTCAAAGGTTTCTTTGAAGCCCCTAGCTCTTTCCCTGATCAGCGCTACGTCATATACATAAAGGGGGGAACCGTATTTCGACACTAATTCCAATGTATCTGCCCCGCCAATTTCTAATGATTGATGTTCATTTACTCTGCTGGTACCATAAAAATGCATCTTCTCATCCTTTCCAGTCACCACGAGGCAGCTTATCTTCCATATTAAAAAGGGCTGGAGGCCCGTAATCCAAATGAAAGGGAGCACCCCTTTTTTCTTTATCATATCCTTGTACCAGATATAAGGTTCCGCACACGATAAATGGACTTTTTTCTGCTTTAGCCCAGTAAAAGACTAAACCTAAATTACCATACTATGCGGTTTCCTTCAAGACGAAAAATTCTGAAGAGTCACGAGTCGCTGGGACCGCTCATGTCCTCAATGATAGAATGATCATACAGCGACAAGTTAAAACCGCTTCTCTCAAGAATCAGCTCGACCGCCTTCCTGGTAATGGGTGATCCTTTTTCACTAGAATCCCTTCCATCCATTTTCCCTATATCACCAATGCCAATGACAACCGGAATATTGAGAGAATCTAAGCAATAGACCGTATCACCATGCAGTCTGCCGATTTCTGTATCCGGGATGCCATTCTTATCCACTCCATAAGGAGTCAGGGCCCCTTCCCTGTCTATGGAGAAAGAAATCCTTGTCCACTCATTCTGCCTCGTATTAGATGCGACGGCTATCGCTCCAAGCACTTCAACTTCATGATGCTTCGCAATATATTTCAATGCGGCTTCACCAAGGCCTTCACCCACCAGGCCGCTGTCATCCACCATGATAAGCACGGGATCGTATGGGGCCATCTTAATCAACTGGAGCAAATCAGGACCCGTGAGCATGGTTGGATTCCCGTATGAGAGTGATATGCATCTGCCGCCAATATCCCGGGCAACCCTTTCGACGGCCCGCTTAGCATATTCGTCTCCATCCGTTATGATGATAATCCTGCGTTTTTCTCCCATAGGGTGATATCCCTCCGCTTTTTATAAATCCACATAAAAGATCCACTGAAAAAGCGAACCCAGAACTTTCCCAAGTACAATCGCCATCATCAGGTATACAATCTTCTCCTGCACGCCGATCCGCTTTGAAAGAATAGGAAGTACATTCAGTACTTCAGTCAAGGCTGCAGCCAGCATACCATTGAATATTCCGCTTGCAAGTCCAATTGGCATCAAAATAAAAGGCGCTGCATGCAATATGGGTTCCCGCAGGCTGAGCCATCCGCCTGCCACGGCACCCAATATGACTGCCCATTCGTACTGTCTTATTTTATGCTTGGTTTTTGTCAGCTGGGTAAGGCGCGGAACTATCCCCAGAACTGTCAAAAAAGCTACAAACCCTGAACCGACTGCCAGCCCCCCTGCAAGCCCGACCAGGAGTACGGCCACTAATTCGATCATCATTTAAGGTGTTTTATATTCTCTCTGTTTTCATGCATAATTACATAACGATCTAAATCCTGCTGGTAATTAAATATCTCTACCTCAAGGGGGCTCGGCTCTTCATTGAATTTTTTCTTAAAAAAATGATTGAAAAATATAATCATTCCTGCTCCAAGGCCAATTGAATAGGGGATCTGCATGATTAACGGCTTCCGTATGCTTTTTCCGCTTATCAGCCGGTATAATTTCTGGTGGACAGCCTGCATGCTGACATCTTCATGGAAGTTCATGATAGCCATGGCTGCACCAACGAATAGAATGATCCATACTATGACAAACAGACCAGCCGAATGGCTTTTTTCTTTGGAAATCACTTCAATGATGGTCTGCGAAGGGCCAATCGTCTGAATCTCAATTCCAGGATTTTCGGCAAGCAGCCTTTCGATCAGCTGCGCAGAATCTATGATGATCAGATTATGCTCTGCCTTAGTAATGGTATGGACCACCGTTTCCCCAAGCTTCTGGATCCATACTTGGGACCCTATCAAAATACAGATGTCTTTCGCTTTTATTTCATTTAAGCCTTTTACTTCTACCCGATGGCGCATCCGGACATAGATGATGTTTTCCATTTCTGCCACATCCTAAAATTTTGAATACGTATCATATAGTATGGATGCCTTTGGGAAGAACATACTATGGAGCTGAGAAGACCATAAATTGGAATAGAAAAATCCGCATGGAGATGATTATTCATCCATGCGGACCTTCATTTCTTTTAAGATTTTCTTCTCAAGCCTGGAGACCTGCACCTGCGAAATGCCCAGCCTCAGGGCGACCTCTGACTGTGTCTGATCCTTGTAATATCTAAGGTACACAATCAGCCTTTCCCGCTCATCAAGCTCAAGTATCGCTTCCTTCAGGGCAAGCTTATCAAACCATTTGTTTTCATTTGAATCAGCAATTTGATCTAACAGGGTGATGGGATCTCCGTCATTTTCGAAGACGGTTTCGTGAATGGACGAGGGTGACCTGCTTGCTTCCTGGGCCATGATCACTTCCTCCGGGGTGAGCCCGAGATGCTCAGCCAGTTCATTGACAGAAGGCACCCTTCCGATTGTCTTTGAAATCTCATCTTTTGCCCGGCGTATTTTATTGGCCATTTCTTTTAGTGACCTGCTGACTTTAACCGTGCCGTCATCCCTGATAAACCTTTGGATCTCCCCGATGATCATGGGGACTGCATACGTCGAAAACTTCACTTCATAGGTTAAATCAAACTTATCCACCGATTTAAGGAGGCCGATACAGCCGATCTGATACAGGTCATCCGGTTCATAGCCCCTATTCAGAAATCTCTGAACGACGGACCATACCAGCCTTAAATTACTCTGGACAATCAACTCTCTTGCTCCCTGGTCCCCATCCTGGCTGCGCTTGATCAAGTCCCGTACATCCTCGTCCTTTAAATGCACCCTGCCTTTATCTTTTTTGACCTCCACATCCATAGCAAGTCTCCTTAATTGCAAAAAGCATTACTTTTCAATAATTGCTTTTTCAATCTGATTATGGTTCCCTCGCCCCTATGAGAAATGACTTTTATTTCATCCATAAAGTTTTCCATGATGGTAAAGCCCATGCCCGAGCGTTCGAGATCCGGCTTTGTTGTGAACAGGGGCTGCCTTGCCTCCTCCACATCATCAATCCCGAGCCCTTCGTCCCTTATGGTCAGCTCCACACTGTCTTCATCTATCGTTACTGAAATGTACACCAACCCCGACGGATCATTTTCATATCCGTGAATGATGGAATTGGTCACAGCCTCTGATACAACTGTCTTAATTTCAGTCAGCTCATCAAGTGTGGGATCGAGCTGGGCGATGAATGAAGCCACCGCTACACGTGCAAAGGATTCATTCTGGCTAAGCGCAGAAAATTGCAGGCTCATTTCATTTTTCATCTAAGCAACCCCCAGTCTTTGTAAAGCATTTTCTTCTGATAGCTCCAGTTTTATAATCTTAAACAACCCGGACATTTCAAAAAGCCGCTTTACAGGCGGGGAAATGGCACAGACGATCATTTCACCTTGTTTTTGCTTGATTTGCTTATACCGCCCCATGACCACACCAAGGCCCGAACTATCCATGAAAGATAATTCTTCGAGGTTCATAATAATGTGCTTTATATTCTTTTCCACTATCACGGCAGATGCCTTTTCCCTAAGCTCTTCAGCCGAGTGATGATCCAGCTCGCCGCTAAGTCTGATGCACAGGATTTCATCTTTTATTTCCAGGTTCATAAAAAGACTCACTATATTACAGCCTCCTTCTCTGTCTTATAGTGAGTCAATTCTAGGTTTCACTCCTGTATTCCTTCAAGGGCGACAAAACTAGTGTTCATTCATCTGAATTAGCCTTGAAACTCTATTTTTAGACAGGGAGCTCTATTCAGTACGCGTAAACATACCGAATGACCGCTTAAAGCTCTTCCACCAGCCTGCCTTGTCAATTGTCGAAGCAGCGACCACAGAAGATCTGGAGACGGTCCTTCCGTCCTTCTGGATAAGCAGGGTGCCGATCCGGTCCCCTTTTTTAACCGGAGCTTTGAGATTTTCATCCATGACGATTTTCTTGGTTATCCCTTTTTTTGATTCGCCTTTTTTGGCTAAGACAGAGATAGGCTCACCTGTAACACCGGCGACAGTATTCCTGCTCCCTTTGCTGACTGGTGCTTCTGTAAGCTTATCGCCGCGCTTGTAGAGAGGATGGGTCTGGTAATGGGCAAAAGCGTAATCAAGCATATTGGTGATCTGTGCATTTCGTTCTTTTGGTGTAGGAGCGCCAAAGATCACGGCAATAACACGCATATTGTTTTTCTTGGCCGTGGCTGTCAGGCAGTATTTGGCTTCATGCGTGAAACCGGTTTTTAAACCGTCTACCCCCGGGTAGAACTTAACCAGGCGGTTTGTATTAACAAGCCAGAATTTTTTATCAGTATCTTCACGCAGGTAATCCTCGTATGTGCCTGTAAATCTAGTTATTTTGGAATCATATTTAAGAAGCTCTTTTGCCATCATGGCCATATCATAGGCGGTGCTGTAGTGCCCTTGTTCAGGCAGTCCCGTTGTATTCTGAAATTGAGTATGCTTAAGCCCTAATTCCTTTGCCTTCGCATTCATCATCTTGACAAACGCTTCCTCTGAGCCGGCCACTCTCTCTGCCATGGCGACCGCTGCATCATTTCCAGAGCCGATGGCAATGCCCTTCAGCATCTGTTCTGCCGTCATTTCTTCTCCTGGTTCCAGGAATATCTGGGACCCACCCATAGAAGCGGCATAATCACTTGTCCTGACCTTCTCTTTCAGTCCCAGTTTTCCTTTATCTATGGATTCCATAATCAGCAGCATGGTCATGATTTTTGTCATGCTTGCAGGTGGCAGTTTTACATGTGCGTCCTTGTTATATAGAATCCTGCCGGTATCACGCTCAATCAAAATAGCAGACTTCGCATTCTTCGCAAGCTCCTCTGTGGAACCTTCCGCTAATGCCTGCGGCAGGCCGAACCCTAGTGATACAAAGAATAATATTGTCACTGTCAACAGCCGTCTCATTGAGAAACCCTCCTAGATCTTCTTCCAAAGTTTACTAACAGCCATCATTTTGTCCATTTCCCGCCGTTTTATACAGAATGCCCGGGAAATAAAAAAGCCGCTCTTCGTTTGAAGAGCGGGCTTTTCTGGCACTTACGCCAGTGTTGACAGGTTATTGGGTAATTTCTTCGTAAATCAAGGTTGGCTTAGGTACTGGATCCGCTGAAAGCTTGATGTTTTCAATCAAAATTTCTTTTACTTTCTCAACATCTTCTGTATTGCTGAAAATGGTAACAAGTGAATCTCCCTTTTTCACCTGGTCACCAATTTTTTTATTAAGCATAAGGCCCACTGCCAGGTCGATCTCTGATTCCTTAGTCGCTCTCCCGGCACCAAGCAGCATGGCTGCCGTACCGATTTCATCAGCGGTCATCTCGGAAACATATCCATCTTCCTCTGCAGCCACTTCAATTTTGAAGTCCGCCTGCGGAAGTTTGTCCGGATTATCTACAACAGAAGCGTCTCCTCCCTGTGAAGCAAGGAATGTCTTGAAGGTTTCAAGTGCAGAACCATCCTTCATGGCTGCGCTCAATTGATTCCGTGCATCTTCAAGGGTATCTGCCTTACCGGCAAGAAGCACCATGTGGCTTCCCAGCGCAAGGCATAGTTCTGTTAAATCTTCAGGACCTTCACCTTTCAAGGTATCAATCGCTTCTTTCACTTCAAGCGCATTACCGATGGCAAAGCCAAGCGGCTGGCTCATATCTGATATGACCGCCATTGTTTTGCGGCCGACGTTATTGCCGATTCCGACCATGGCGCCGGCAAGTGCCCTGGAATCTTCAATTGTTTTCATGAAGGCTCCGGCACCCGTCTTAACATCAAGTACGATGGCGTCCGCTCCGGCCGCAATCTTCTTGCTCATGATGGAGCTGGCAATCAACGGGATGCTGTCAACTGTGGCGGTTACATCGCGGAGTGCATATAACTTTTTGTCAGCAGGAGTAAGATTGCCGCTCTGCCCGATAACTGCGATTGAATTTTTATTGACAAGTTCAATGAATTCCTTATTTTCAATTTCTACGTGGAAACCGGCTACAGCTTCAAGCTTGTCGATCGTTCCGCCAGTATGTCCGAGGCCTCGTCCGGACATTTTGGCCACTGGCACGCCCAGTGCGGCTACAAGAGGGCCAAGCACCAGGGTGGTTGTATCTCCTACACCCCCTGTGCTGTGCTTATCCACCTTGACTCCCTTAATTTCCGCCAGGTCTATTTGATCGCCTGATTCAACCATGGCCATCGTGAGGTCGGCACGCTCCTGCCCGGTCATGTCCTTGAAATAAATCGCCATGGCTAAAGCACTCATTTGATAATCCGGAATTGATCCATCCGTGTATCCCTTTATGATGAACTTTATTTCCTCATTTGAAAGCTCTTCACCGTTTCTCTTTTTCTCAATTAAGTCTACCATTCTCATGATTATCACCGCTTCAATTTATTTTCTCTTGAACAACAATTATGACAATTCTTTTACTATTGTTTTAATCAGGCTCAGAAATTCAGCTTTTACTTTCTCTGTCGTTTCAATCACTTCATCATGCGAAAGCGGCTGATTCAGGATGCCGGCAGCCATATTCGTTATGCAGGAAATCCCCAGAACCGATATGCCTGAATGGCGTGCAATGATGACTTCAGGGACCGTAGACATACCGACAGCATCTCCGCCGAGCGTCCTTACCATCCGTACTTCGGCGGGAGTTTCATAAGCTGGTCCTGACAACCCAAGGTAGACCCCTTCTTTGATTGGTATATTCAGTGATTCAGCTGCCTTCTTAGCGACTTCCTGATATTCCTTGGAATAGGCTTCAGACATATCAGGGAATCTCGCCCCAAATCTGGCATCATTAGTGCCAATCAGCGGACTTGTCCCGGTGAAATTGATATGATCCGTTATTATCATTAAATCTCCGGCACTCAGGTCTTGATTCACCCCGCCGGCAGCATTTGTCACAATCATTTTGTCTACACCAAGCAGCTTCATGACTCTGACAGGGAACGTCACCTGTCCCATGTCATAGCCCTCATAAAAGTGGAACCTGCCCTGCATGGCGATGACCTTTTTTCCGGAAAGTGTGCCAGAGACCAGCTGACCTGCATGCCCTTCCACGGTAGAAACCGGGAAGTTAGGAATTTCCCCATAAGGAATTTTCACGGCATCTTCAATCTCATCTGCCAGGACGCCAAGCCCGGAACCAAGTATCAAGCCGATTTCAGGTGTGCCTGAAATTCTCTCCTTTAAATAATCTGCTGCCTGACTAATTTTCTCATACATGATTATTCCACCTTCCCCATTAATTCTTCCATGAAGCTAGTTCCATGCTCCGGCATACTTACCCCGAAGTTGTCTGCAATCGAAGCACCAATATCGGCGAAGGTGGTTCGAAGCGGCAGTTCCCTTCCAGCCTCAAACTGGCTGGAATATACAATCAATGGCACGAACTCCCGTGTATGGTCTGTTCCGTGATGGACCGGGTCGTTCCCGTGATCAGCAGTAATGATCAATAAGTCGTCTTCCTTCAGCTTATCAAGCACTTCCTCAAGTCTTACATCAAATTCCTGAAGTGCTTCCCCATAGCCGATCGGATCCCTTCTATGGCCGAAAGCAGCATCAAAGTCAACCAGATTTAAAAAGCTTATCCCTGTGAAATCCATATCGAGGGTCTGGTTCAGCTTGTCCATTCCATCCATATTGGAAGTGGTCCGCAAGGAATCGGTGATTCCCTCGCCGTCATAAATATCCGAGATCTTCCCGATCGAGATGACATCAAGGCCGGCATCCTTCAATTCATTCATCACTGTACGGCCAAATGGCTTAAGGGCATAGTCATGGCGGTTCGGCGTTCTTTTAAAGCTGCCTGCTTCACCAATAAACGGCCTTGCAATAATTCTTCCAATCATAAATTCATCATTCATCGTCATTTCACGGGCTATTTTACAAATATTATAAAGCTCCTCTAGCGGTACAATTTCTTCATGTGCAGCAATCTGAAGTACGGAATCCGCAGATGTATAAACAATCAGCGCCCCTGTTTCCATATGCTCCCTGCCCAGCTCATCCAGGATCTCTGTTCCGCTGGCAGGCTTATTCCCGATTATTTTTCTTCCTGTCCTCTTCTCAAGCTCCTGAATCAGACTGTCGGGAAAGCCGTCAGGAAACACCTGGAATGGAGTTTGTATATTGAGGCCCATGATCTCCCAGTGTCCAGTCATTGTATCTTTTCCGTTAGAAGCTTCCTGCATTTTCCCATAGTAAGCCAGCGGTGTTTGGGCTGCATCTATTCCTTTAATCGGCCGGATATTGGCCAGTCCCATGCGTCCCATTACCGGCATGCGGAGACCATCCATCCGTTCCGCTATATGCCCGATCGTATCGGCGCCTTCGTCGCCAAATTCAGCTGCATCAGGTGCTTCCCCGATTCCCACAGAATCCATTACGATCAGAAAGACCCTATTAAAGCGTTTACTCTTCTCCATATATTTCTCCTCCAACTATTGATGATAAGCGTAAATACTGTTATGTTACCCGCATGTTCATAAATTAACCGGATTCATTTATGTATTCGTCAGAAGTCTGACAACCTCATTTTATACGAAGGTGACTGTTTATCACAATGAAAATCTATTTAAAAACTTTTCCCATATTCTTTATTTGTTCGATTACTGTTCTCAAAAACCTGCCAGACCACGAAAAAAAGCAGCCATTTTCAAATGGCCGCTTATCCGGAGGAAGTCATGCCCTCGGATGGAATTTGGTATATACCTCTTTTAATCTCACATTTGTAACATGGGTGTATATCTGGGTGGTCGAAATATCCGCATGTCCAAGCATTTCCTGGACTGCCCTTAAATCTGCGCCGTTCATGAGCAGATGGGTGGCGAATGAATGCCTGAGTGTATGCGGAGTCAGTTCTTTTTCAATCCTGGCTTCCTCTGCCAGTTTCTTGAGGATTTTCCAGTAGCCCTGCCGTGTCAGCCTGTTGCCGTGATGATTAAGGAACAGGAAATCATTCCGGTTTTTTTTCATAAGGGCATCCCTGCCCTTATTCAGATAATCCTCAATAGCCGACAGGGCAGCCTGTCCAATTGGAATGATCCTTTCCTTGCTGCCCTTTCCGACGCAGCGGACAAACCCCATATCTGTGTGTACATCTGTCAGTTCAAGCGATATAAGCTCACTGACACGCATACCTGTCGCGTACAAGACCTCAAGCATTGCCTTGTCCCTGAGGCCCAGGGGGGAATTGGTTTCCGGTGCCCCAAGCAGTGCCTCCACCTCTTCCATGCTCAAGACCTTGGGGAGGCTTCTTTCAAGCTGGGGGCTCTCTATATGGACGGAAGGGTCATGACCCGACACTTTTTCACGCAGCAGGAACTGATGGAAGGAACGAATGGAAGCTACATGGCGGGCCAATGTTTTCGACGATTTTCCCTGTCCTTTCAGGAATGAGAGAAAGTGGACAATATTGGCGCGCTGACAGTCATTCCAATCCCCAATCTGTTCAACATTTACTAAGTACTTCATATAAGATTTGAGGTCCCGTTCATAGGAGACTGTCGTATTCTTAGACAGGCCTTTTTCTACAGTCAGGAAATGAAGAAAATCTTTTATCTGGTCCTGCATGCTTTTTACTCTCCATTCTTATAGAACAGCAGCAGCCGGTCCATCCATCCCCCTCCCTCATAATGGACAGAGCCCGACACTTTGACAGCCGTCCCTTTAGGTTCATCATAGCGATGATAATTCTCATATTCCTGATTCAGCCACACCATCCCAAAATAAAAAAGGACAGTGAAACTGACAAATAATAAAAATACCTTTGCCGTATTGAAAAGTAAATCGACTGAGTATTTCATAGGACAACCCTCCATTTATTCAGCTAATTCAATCTATGCCCAGGGAGCTGAATTTTATACATGAAATGGAGGCTGAACCTTTTGGCTTATGCGGATGCGAAAAACCTTTTCCATGTCAGGAAAAGGCTTATGTAAGGTTTATGGCTGGTGTACTGTCATCTTTATTTTCATGCTTCGCCTGGCATCTATGGCAGATACCGTGGAAGGTTAACCTGTGGTCCTTGATTTTGAAATTCCAATTGCGTTCTACCACTTCCTCAACGTCTTCGAGGAGGTCTTCCTGTATCTCATCAACGGCACCGCATTCTATGCATACTAAATGATGATGGAAGTGGGCAGCCCCTTCCTGCCTCAGATCATAGCGGGAAACTCCATCACCAAAATTTATTTTATCGACAATTTTAAGCTCAGTTAATAGTTCCAGTGTACGGTATACGGTGGCTAATCCGATCTCTGGCGATTTTTCTTTCACTAGGAGGTATACATCTTCTGCACTTAAATGATCCTCTTCGTTTTCAAGCAAAACCCGGACGGTAGCTTCTCTTTGAGGTGTTAATTTATAACTGGACGAGTGCAACAGTTTTTTTATTCGTTCAATCCTGCTTTCCATAGCTTTTCCCCTCCCTCGCCGCTGTCTTTTTTATTATATCAAATGAAAGGGGAGTGTCAAAATATAATTATTATAAATAAGCTCTTCAATTATTTAGAATTATTATAATTTAAATCTATTTTTCATTCCCCACCAGGCTTACCACATTTTTCATGAGCTGCGGCGACAGATAGGTTTCAATCGCTCCCGCCGCAAGCAGGACAGCCACCGCACAGGTGAAGGACAGAAAGTACTTAATAATGACCGGTTTCAGCGGATCCCTCAGCTGTTTCATAAACAGCCTCCTGATAATTTTTATGGACAGTGAGAGTGCCATAGCTGTTATCAGGATGAATACCGGAACTATGAATATGTTTTGTGGAAATATAGAAACAAATGCCAGTAAAAACCCGTTAAAGCCCATCTGATTCACTAAAAACCCGACGGTGAATCCGACCACCATCCCTTTTAGGAACAATAGAACCAGAATGATCGGCAGGCCGATGATTGAAATGCCCAATATCCAGATAAGCCCGATATACTTGACATTGTGATTGACCGTCTGCCAGTACATCCCTTCCGAGTGGTCAATCCTTCCCTGTTTAACCTGTCCGAAAAATTGCGAGAGATAATAGAAGAGGTCATCCTTCTGATTCAAGTTCAAGCTGTTTACGATGATGGCCCCGAATATGACTCCCATAAGAAACAAGATGGTGATGAATAAATAGAGTGAAGAATGCTCTTTAACATGTTTTAGTAGAGTGAATGTTATCATAGATTTTTTCTTCATTATATCTTCCCCCCGATATTCTTAGTAAATTGTATGGAAGAGAAGTCTCTCTTATTACTCGCTGGGAAAAAATATATAAAAAGAGCGTATGCTGTGGTATAATTTCTAGCAATTTACCGTATTGGAGTGTGACTGTCTATGAACGCCGTTTTACTAGATTTCCCTGAAAGGATTGAAACAGAAAGGCTCTATATGCGGCCCTGCCAGCCAGGGGACGGAGTTGCAGTTTTTGAAGCGGTGGAAGCTTCCAGGGGAGAGCTTGCCCCATGGCTTCCTTTTGCCCGGAACCCCATGACGCGTGAAGAGTCAGAAGAAAGTGTCCGGAGGTCTTACGCCAAGTTTATTGCCAGGGAAGATATCCGCCTGCACATATACAGGAGAGAAGATGACCGATTCATCGGCAGCACCGGCTTACATAGAATGAACTGGGATATTCCCAAGTTCGAGATTGGCTATTGGATTGATTCCCGCTGGGCTAAAAAGGGATATATGACTGAGGCTGTCAAAGGCTTGACATTCTTTGCCTTTGAATACTTCAGTGCAAAACGGGTGGAAATACGATGTGACCCTGAAAATGCTGCCAGCCGAAGAATTCCTGAAAAACTCGGCTTTCAGCTCGAAGGCGTCCTGAAGAATGACTCCTTGAGCGCGGACGGCCTCAATGCCAGGGATACTTGCGTGTTCGCAAAGACTGTAAAATAACGCAAAGGACAGAAGCGCCGCTTCTGTCCTTTCTAATTCACCATTCTATTTGACCTTACCGTAAGTTCCTCCACCGCCTGATTCTATGTTGAGGCCGCCCTTCCTCGCCAGATCGATATACTCTGCTATCCTGTAAGGTACGGTATCTTTCAGGTCAGCAAGACTGGCGTCATGCAGGATTCCCATTTCGGTACCAAATGCCGTAAGGAGCCTTTCCATCATCCTCGGACCGAGCCCTGGAATGAACTCCAGCGGTACCTGGTGAATATAAGGCGGCCTCTTCCTGGGGGATGGGCTGGGGAAAAAGCTCTTTATTTCTTCAATCCTCTGCGAGACTCCTTTAATGAAAGAAGAACTTTGGCATTCGGTGCAGACAGCTTCATTACCAGTCTTTTTGGCATGGCATTTGGCACAGACTGTGTCATGATATTTTCCAAGCAGCGGATTCAGTCCGTAGTTCACCGCTACTCCCCGGCCGTCCTGCTCCTTCAGTGCCAGGGACAGCTCCTCAAAGCTCCCCCGCAATAACCTTAGTGCCTGGTATTCCCTTGCTATTTTCCCAAGTGAATGGGCATCGGAATTCGTTAAAAATGTATAGGGCTCCAATTCCTTTATTCCCTGGGCCATGGCTGTATCCGAGCTCAGTCCAAGTTCTACCCCATCTATTAGATCTGGGTCAAATACCTCCTGAAGACTCACTCGGACTCCCCGGCCGAACAGGCTCTTGAAGGGGGTGAAGATATGGGCCGGGATGAACAGCCCTCCCAGCTCTTTCACCTTCTGCTGCAGAATGACAGCATTCACATAGATGCGCTGTGAGCTTAAATGAATATTTTTCTGATGCTTTTCCATCCATCCTGAAAATTCTCTGATTGATCTAAGATCCGGGAAGTAAGCCAATATATGTATCGGCCCCCTGCAGTTCTCGTCATATATTTCAATCTCCGTTCCCGGTATCAGCAACAGGTCCCGGTACTTCAGGCCGCCGCCGGAAATGGATTCAAGACTGCCCGCTGCTGTCATTTCCTCCAATTCTTCCAGTACACCCGGTGAATGTGCATCGATGATTCCGATAATATCCAGCCCCTTCGTACAGGCAGCTGTTTCCAGTATATTCGGTAAAGTCAGGGTCCTGGCCCCCGTGATTTTGACAGCCCTGCCTGCCCTTGTTCTTCCTATATGAATGTGCAGGTCTGCAAAATACTTATTCATTGCTTCAGCGCTGCCTCCTTAAGCTGTAAATATTGCACTGCATATACTGTCTTGGCATCGTATATCCTCTGTTCCTTCATGTACAGAATCATCTCTTCAAGTGTCAGCTCCAGTACCTCTACGAATTCATCCTCATCCAGCGCCGCTGCATTTTCTTTCTTCTGCAGTCCGGCGGCTAAATAGACATGGACAATTTCATCCGCAAATCCAGGTGAAGTGTAGAAGGCTGTTAAATAATCCATATGTTCACACTCATAGCCAGTCTCCTCCTCAAGTTCGCGGACAGCCGTTGCAAGCGGATCTTCACCCGGCTCCAGCTTCCCGGCTGGAATCTCGACAAGGATCCGGTCCATCGCTTTGCGGTACTGTTCCACCAGGACAATTTTATTTTCTGCAGTTATGGCAATAATAGCTACTGCGCCGGGATGTTTAACAATTTCCCTGGTGCTCGTCCTGCCGTTTGGCAGTTCTACTTCATCTACTTGAAGCGAAATAACCCTGCCGGAAAATATTTCTTTGGTCCCTAAGGTTTTTTCTTCTAAGTTCTTCATCAGTACACTCCCAGTTCTAATCGCATTTGCCTTGTTCATACATTTTACCATAACTGGTTTAGGAGGTTGTCCAATGAAGGTTTATGTTACAAACAAAAGTATCACACTGGCTGGCAAGTCGTGGGAAATCCGCCGGAAGCTTGCCGAATACGCCGCTCAGCATGCCACTTTGGCAGACTGGATTTCTTCCGTTCAGGGCAGTGCCCGCCCGAAGCCCGGGCTCAGGCTGATCAAGTAAACTCACTTCGTGCATCCGCCCAATTATTTGTGCATTTTCATACTGAAGCATAAAATATTGGGTAAATACATATGTATGACTGCTATTAAAAGGGGCGGATATCTATGGAAACACGCAGGTTAGGAAACTCAGAGCTATATGTCAGCAAGATCGGTCTTGGCTGCATGTCGCTTGGAAATCAATATGAAAATGCTGAAAAGATCATTGGCACTGCACTTGATGCGGGCATCAACTATTTCGACACAGCCGACCTTTATGATGGCGGCCAAAACGAGGAATTTGTAGGAAAGGCACTGAAGTCCGTCCGGGATAAAGTAATCATAGCTACCAAGGTCGGCAACCGCTGGAACGAAAGCAGGGACGGCTGGGGCTGGGACCCGTCCAAGGCTTACATCAAGTCAGCTGTTAAAGACAGCCTCCGCCGTCTCCAGACCGATTACATTGATTTATACCAGCTGCATGGCGGGACGATTGAAGACCCGGCTGAGGAAACGATCGAGGCCTTTGAGGAACTCGCTCGGGAGGGCTATATCCGCTATTATGGAATCTCCTCCATCAGGCCCAATGTTATTGAGAAATTTTTAAAGAACGCCAAAGGCCTAACTTCCAACATGATGCAATACAGCATCCTCGACCGGCGCCCTGAGGAACTAATGCCGGACTTTGAAAAGCAGGGAGTCAGCATCATTGCCCGCGGCCCTGTTGCCAAAGGGCTGCTGACTGATAAAATGCTTGATAAAGCATCCGGCAAGATTAAGAAAGATGGGTACCTCTATTACAGCTTCGAGGAATTGGAAACGGCGCTCCGTGAATTGAACGGTCTCTTTGAAGGGCGTTCCATGAATGAAGTTGCCCTGCAATATGTCCTGGCCCACCCAGCCGTCGCTGCCTGCATACCTGGTGCAAGCTCTGCACAACAGCTGGAGCAGAACATAAGCGCCGCTAACAGCAGACCATTGAATGAAGCTGAATTGCGCGGAATCAAAGCCATCAGCAAGGCTGAAATCTATCGCGAACACCGCTGAATAATATTAGGCTTATAGATCCAAATACACAGCCCGGGAAAATGGCCGATTTCCCGGGCTGTGCCGTGTCTTTTGACCTTGCACCTGGCGGAGGGAAGCTCCAATATCTGAACGGCGAGTAAATGCTCCGGTTTGGCTAGTAAAATTCAATATCAGCGAGTAATAGCCATTTCCGGCTAGTAAACCAGCCAATATGGCGAGTAAATTAATTTTTCGGATAGTAAAGGTTTCATTTCGGCGAGTAAGGAGCGCCCAACGTTGTGCGGATGCTTCTCTGCTGTAAAAATCAGTTGCTTATTTTTAAAAAAAGGATTTAAAAGCGAAAAAACATCAAAAACGAGCAAAAAATAAAAGAAATTATATAAAGATATATACTTTTAACTCCTTGAGCAATTCTGCGCTATCACTAATGTCATTTTTTCACTTTGCTGCTCGGAACAAGAGGTTTAAGAAGAAGCTGTACCAAAATTCCGGAACAGCTTCTTTTTTCTTTGCAGCTTGGACAGCTCTTATGCTGAACAGCCTGCACACACATTTTCCAGGCACAAAAAATGCACCAACAAAGCTGGTGCCGGTTCTTCCTATTATTTAAACTTCCGCCAATCCGTACTGCTTTCATTCAGCAGCTCTTCAAAGCTCTTGTTTTTCTCACGCTGCTTCCTTTCTTCCCGCTTGCGTTCTTCTTCCTTTAATAGGGCTGCCTGCTTCTCCTTTTCAAGCTCACTATGTGTTTCTTTTAGCTTTGACAGCATATCGCCTTTAATCATATCACCCAGTGTGAGCTGGCCTGTGTCCGTTTCCTTTCGGTGACTCCTGGCATGGGCCTGGTTTTGTGTTTTTCTCTTCTTCATGATTATGCCTCCCTTACTTCCCCATTGTACCATGCTTTTCGCTTCCGATATTATCAGAAGCCCCGCAGCCGCCTTTTCATCCGCCATTTTGTGGTAAAATTATTTTGTTCATCCAATTTCATTATCCAGGAGGCAATCTTCATGAAAAAATGGTGGCTCATTCCGGCTGGATTCCTTGGATACGCACTTGGAATCGGCCTCTATTTCTCGAATCGCGTGATGTATATGAAAAAAAAAGAAGATGATTTCATCATCGAGCGTGAAACGAATGCAAAACGCTACATAGCCAATGAGTACCAGCTGCTCCCCAAGAGCGCAGTGTCAATCTCTTCATCATTCGGCTACCCGCTGCACTGTGTGTTTGTGAAGCCCCATGAACATTCAAACAAGTGGATGGTGTTTTGCCACGGCATAACTGAAAACAAAATAAATTCCATTAAATATATGAATCTGTTCATAAAAAGAGGCTTCAACGCCGTTATCTATGACCACCGGAGACATGGAGAATCCGGGGGAATATCGAGCAGCTATGGCCATTATGAAAAATATGACCTTGAAACGGTCATAACGGAACTCAGGGAACGGGAAGGCACTGACATCACCATTGGCATCCACGGAGAATCCATGGGAGCCGTGACCATGCTCCTGTATGCCGGTATGCTTGGCGATCAGGCCGATTTTTATATTGCAGACTGCCCGTTTTCTGATTTTACCCAACAGCTAAAGCATAATCTCAAATCGGAAGTGCCCATCCCCTCCTGGCTGGTGCTTCCATTTGGCAGTTTATTTCTGAAACTCCGCGGCGGCTTCTCCATCAAAGAAATCTCGCCTGCCAGGTATATCAATCATATAAAGAAGCCGGTTTTATTCATTCACAGTGAACTGGATACTTTTATCCTCCCTGAAATGAGCTCCAATCTCTACCAGGCAAAACAGGGACCCAAGAAGCTATTCATCGCTGCAAAAGGCGCCCATGCCCAATCCTATAATGAGAATCAAGAGGAATATGAGCTTGCAGTCGATGACTTTCTGGAGGAATATGGATTTAAGGACCGTAAAGCTGGAGGGGCAAGAGAGTGAAATCGGAAGACGGCGAATACCGCCCAAGATTAAACGGACTTGCTCACTGGGTGTAAATTGAAGGAAGCAGGCATGGAACTGTTCCCCTTGTGGTATTGCACGGCGGGCCCGGGGGAAATCATTACACATCCTGAGCGCACAGCCGGCCGCCTGCTGTCCCGCTCAAAGACCATTGTTTATTATGAACAGCGTGGCTGCGGGAGGTCTGAGGCCCCTGCGTCAGAAGAGGATTATTCAATCTCGCTGCTCACTCAGGATTTCCTTGAATTGTTTTCCTGGCTGGGTGCAGAAAAAGTCGATTTGCTCGGCTATTCATTCGGCGGCGAATTAGCGCTGGAATTTGCTGCTTCCATTGGAGAGCGCATACATACTATCATTCTTTCAGCTCCCAGCCTGATCAAATCCGCTGCAAACAAGCTGGTTCAATTGGCCGGCTTTCTATCTGTGGCTGACCGGCAGCTTGTAGAGCGAATCCAGGGAATCTTGAATGAACCTCATTCCATTTCTGACGCCTATGATAAGGTATGGGAAATCGCTGATGCCAATACAGTTGACTCCCTGTTATTTGAAAATCAGGAGATTGCCAACAAAAACCGGGCCTTATGGAACGAAAGCGGGTTGATAAATTCCGGGCTGATGGCAAGGGCACTCTTAAGGGATCCGTTTCTTCCTCTTGAGCACCGCCTCCGCGGCATTTCACAACGGACTTTGATCATTTCAGGTGCCTTTGACAGAAATACAGGAATTCCCATTTCAAAGATCATTCACGATTCCCTGCCTGACAGCCGTCTTGTGATTTTTAACAAGAGTGCACATTTCCCTGATTTAGAGGAGACTGATAGATTCATGAGGGAAATTATTAATTTTCTTGACTGACAGGGCCTATGGACTTAACCGGAGCTTTCCGCACGCGTCCGTACTCACTAAGATATGGTTAACAATCCCACAGAAAGTATGTGCTGCTTATGAAGAATGGAATTTATCTGGCTTATGTTTGCGCCCTTCTGAATGCCCTGATTGTCGGGCTGTCGTTCCTCTTTACCGTCAAAGCCCTCGGCCCGTCAAATCCTATGGATGTTCTGGCGTCCCGCTTTTCCGTCGGCTTTCTGGGCTTTTCCCTGCTGGCTTCTCTGAAAGTGGTCAAAGTCCGGCTGAATCTGAAATCGCTTTACAAACTTTGGCCGCTTACTGTGTTTTACCCGGCATTTTTCTTTTTTTTCCAGGCTTATGGATTAAAAACAGTCCCTTCATCAGAAGCAGGTATTCTTTTTGCCGTCATCCCAATTTTGACCGCTGTATTGGCTTCATTGTTTTTAAAGGAACGAACCACCCTTCTCCAGAAAGCTTCCATTCTCTTGTCCGTAAGCGGAGTCATTTTCATTTTCTTCATGAAAGGAAGTACCCTCTCGCTTGCCAGCTGGAGCGGCCTCGGTTTCCTTCTGATTTCATGTTTATCCATCGCTGCTTATTCAGTTATGGCACGGACCCTGTTAAAGTCCTTTAAGCCTCTCGAGGTCACTTATTTCATGCTGGGTGCTGGATTCATATTTTTTAACGCCATTGCTGTCAGCAATCATCTGCGGAACGGCGATTTGGAAGCCATGTTCACTCCTTGGGGAAATGCCGGCTTTGCATCTGCCATCCTGTTTCTTGGCATTCTCGCTTCCTTCATTACCTCCCTGCTGTCCAACTTTGTGCTTTCAAAAATACCGGCGTCACAAATGAGCGTATTTTCTAATCTATCTACGGTCATTTCCATCATTGCCGGGGCAGCCTTCTTGAACGAAAAGGTATATTACTACCATATCATCGGCTCGGCACTGATTATCCTCGGCGTCATCGGCACCAACTTATTCAAGGAAAAACCAGCGGATGCCGGTTCTTCCGGGAAGGCTTCCTAGCTGCCGGGCTTACCCGTCCAAGCTTCCTAGCAATCAGGAGATGTTCACCCTTGCATAACTGTGCACCAGATCTTGGATGGGCACAGTTAAATTACATAATAACCGGCGGCAGACAACCGATATGGCATTATAGGCAAAAAAATGCCGGCTCCATCAGGGTGCCGGCATTCTTTTCATATCTTTGTATAATTGATGAACCGCATCCGCGGATTAATGATCTGGTTAGGGCTTGAAAGCCTGAAGCTATTGCTTTCATCATTATAATCAATCTTCATTTCATCATCGAGGAATATAGCCTTGGAGCTTTCTATATAAAGCGGCCCTGCATTTGTATCCAGCTTCTGTTCATCGGAAGCCGCACTGTTCTCAAGCCAAAGTGCCGTGACCCCGCTCACTGCGCATCCGCATCCGTCGATATCGTATTTTAATTTAAGGGATCCCTCAGAATCTCCAATTTTTTCATCAATCTTGCTTTTCGCTTTTTCCGTCCATACAACCAGCATGAAAAAAACTCCTTCGGCAGGAAATCAATCCGGCCATCAAATTAATTGCTTCTTTAGTGTAACAAAATTAAAAATCATTTAAAAATATCCTGACTTGCGATACCATTGATAATGAATATTCTTGAAGGGATGGATTATATTTGTCAAAAGTGCAGATCAAGGTAATGGATAATGGAGGGTTCCGTGTTACAGGTGATGTAGAATTGATTGACATGGAGGGCAATGCGTTTCCATCAAAGCCGGCTTTCTCCCTATGCCGCTGCGGCCTGTCCAATAATCTTCCTTATTGCGATGCTTCCCACAAAGGAAATTTCGAGTCCCGCGTACGTGTCGAAAACAAGGAATAGCACGCAGAGGAGGAAGCCTTGAGTGAGCTTCCTTTTTTATTTTCTCATGAATGGCGGAATGCAGCATATGTTAGGAAAAACCTTACCATGAGGAGACTTGTTCATGAAACCTGCACCGAGAGTCGTTTTTCACACCGTCACCCGATCACAGGTAAAAAAGTTTTTCATTACAGAAGGCTTATGCGGACCTGCTGTCTTTGCTGTCCTTGATAAAGCCTATGCCAATGAATTCATGGCCGTTTTAGGCAGCATGGCCAGCTCCCCTGTCATCCATAAGGGCTATGGTTTCTTTCAGTCAAGGTTCCGCCGAAAAGAGCATTCCATTTCTCTGCAGCGCTTCCTCGCGGGAAATACCCTGCCCCATAGGGCAGCATATCCTGAAGAATGCTGATCCAAATCTGGCGTTTAATCTTCCGCCAGCTGTACATCCACTATTTCAGCAAGCCGCAAATAATGGAAGTCATTGAACCGGTCTACAACATGAAGCTTCTTCTCCCAGTCATTATAATAGTGGATGGTCCCCATCACGAGACTGTGCCGTTTGTTCGCATAATATGTGATGGCCACGCCCTTTCCCCTTTCCATTGCTTCCCCAATGATGCTGTTCATATATTCGAACTGCTGCTCATCGGGCTCAATCTGCTGCTCAAAGGTGTCTTCGTGCGCCCAGTCCCGCAGCAGCTTTACGTGCTCTGGCAGCATCATGGAGGTCCACTTTATCCTTCCCCTGTCTCTAATCATTTCTGCATTCCTCCTTTTACGCTTTATGGCCGCCAAGCAGCCTGCTTCGATAAACCGCGGTTCCCGCGTCTGTATAGGACACTGCCCGCAGGAGCGCCCTGGAGCCGAATTTTCTTCGCAGCGAATCGACTGTATAGCCCAGCTCCCTTTTTTTCCAGCGGTTCGGATCGAACAGGGTGAGCTGCATTTCGCTGTCATCAACAATATTGGAAAGGGCAATGGAAATCTGTCTCACTGTTTTACCGGTGTAATTTTCCTTAAAAAGATCCAAACAGACTTTATACAGATCCATCGTGATGTTGGTCGGCTCCTCCACCGTCCGCGACCTGTGAAAGCCCCCGCCGAATTCATCCTGGCTGTAGCCGATTCCAAAGCTGACGGTCCTGCCCGCCTTCCGGTGGGTTCGTGCCCTTCTTGCCACTTCCTCGCACATTTCAAGAATTACATGCTTAATTTCCTTTTCTTCCTTATAGTCCCGCAGGAGGATTTGACTTTTCCCAAAGCTGACCTGTCCTTCCATGATCGGTGCCCCGATATCGGATAAATCCACACCCCAGGCATGATAGTACAGCTGGCTGCCCATGACTCCGAACTTGCCCTCAAGCTTTTCGCGGCTGAAATGGGCAAGCTGCCCAACCGTGAAAATTCCCATCGTGTTCAGGTTTTTCTGCATCCTCCTGCCGATTCCCCACATTTCGCTCAAGGGGGAAAGCGGCCATAATTTTTGTGACACATCCTCATATGTCCATTCGGCAATTCCTTTCTTTTTTGCTTCCAGATCCAGGCACAGCTTTGACAGGAGCAGGTTGGGCCCTATTCCGATTGCACAGGGAAGCTGGAACTCCCTTTCAATTTCATCCTTGATCTTTTTAGCGATTGTAAATGCATCCCCCCACAGGGGCAGGGCTCCATCCACCTTGAGGAAGCTTTCATCCACGCTGTAGGTATGAATGGCTTCTTTTGGGACGTATCTGTGGAACAGCCGCGTGATTTCAGTAGAAATCCTGAGGTAGGAGGCCATTTTCGGTTCCACTACATGAATGCAGGGATCATTGGGGATCTCAAACATCCTTGATCCCGTTTTAATGCCGAAGTCCTTTTTCATCCGGGGAGACGCCGCGAGTACTACACTGCCGGTACGGTTTGTATCGCCTACCACCGCAAGATGGCAGTCGAGGGGATCAAGTCCCATCATCACAGCAGAGCAGCTCGCATAAAAGCTTTTTATATCTATGCATAATATTGATTGCCTGGGCAGCGTACTATAATCGACCATGCCCTTCCCCCCAAAATAACAGAATATACGTTCGTGAGTTATTATACCCATAATCTTAAACGAATACACGTTCGCATTCAATGGAAATTTACTTACAGTTTTCAACATATAGGGCGATCTGGAGGAAACAGGCAGATAAGGGATGATTTTTTATTACAAAAAAATAAAAAAGTCCGCATAATCATACGGACTTTTCTTTAAACTGGTCACTGGCATAGGAGGCATCCTGGGTAATCTCCACTACCCATGAAATGACCGTAGCGCTGTCGGTGCCCCGGTGGTGATGGACCGTCTGAAGCAGATCCTGCACGCCTTTTTCAATTTCCCCGAGAGTGAACGCAGAACGGATGGACGGAGGATCAGGGAAAGGATTGCCCGGACATTCAAGCAGCCCGTCGGTTGTGAGCAGAATGTGATTTTTCCCTTTGCGCAGCTCCTTCCTCCCTGTCGAATAGCAGGGTACTTCAAGCTCAAAGGTGTTGACGAAGCCCACCCATTCATAAAAGCTTCGGCTCGTGAGCTGAAACTGTCCGAAAGCGGCAAGCTCATCGTGAAAAAGATACAAGGTATTATCACCAATGGACAGCCACCAGATGTACTTGCCCTTCCTGGCTGTGAGCAGGCAGCTCGTCTCTCCCTGAACTCCTTTACAGCTTTCCAGGAAACCCGGATCTTGAAAGATTGATAAGATTACGGATTCCAGAGCTGAAAAGGAAGTCTTGAGGGGCTGTGAAAGAGCTTTAAGAATGCGTTCCCTGCCGCTTGTGACGGCGCTCAGCACTAGCTCCACGCTCCTTGAAGAATTGTGGCCGTCGAGGATAGCAGCAAACTCCCAATCCTGATCCGGATCCTTCCAGGCAAGGGCGCCGTCTTCATTCTTCCTGCCGCCTGCATCTGAGCATCCTCCATATCTCCCTATTATCATTCCTTCATACGCTTGAGCTGAAGGCTCGTCCAAAAAATGCCGGGAGCTCCCCGACCAGCTGAAGGAAAATGCTTGAGTGTCTGACATCGGCTTACCCTCCTTATGTTAAAGAATGCTGTGACAAATAGTTTTTTAAGCGGCTGCTTACCTCTAAGCCCGTCCTTATCTGACATGGGTGCACCGGGCCAGCGCAGGACATCACGAGGTCCCCAGAATTCTTTCAGAGTGCCGGGATAACAGGGAACAATATGCATATGCAAATGGGCGACTGCATTGCCCGAAACCTGGGCAAATACATCAAGCCCCTTCACTCTTTCAACGCACGGCTGATCCTGGACATCGCGATTCCGAAGGCAGCCGATTCCTTCCGTCATATCACCAAGAGACGGAGCATGACGTTTAAGGTCCAGTCATGATATAGCCGCTGTATGTAATAACCTGCCCATATCAATATGCGGCGCAGCCACAAACTCATCTTAATAGATAATTCCGCCGGGAATCTCATATTCCCCTCTGTATTTATTGCAGATAAAACAGTCCCCCATGCCATTTCCCCCTTTTTGTATTTCACACATTATAAGATACCTGGAATTGAATTGGAAGATATTTCTTAATAGTACAGGCAGTTAAAAGGAGTAATAAAGTAAGCGGATTCATTACTTTGAAACATGTTTGAATAACACGCAAAAAAAATCCCCCTTCACAAGGGGGATCATTTTTTAAAGATAAATTTCCTGCCCACACGTTCAAAGGTGCGCGGGAAAAGAGAAAAAAAGACACTGCCGAGATTCATCCAGCCCGGGAGATTGATTTCCCGTTTGTTTGTCATCATGGCGTCCACTACCTTACCGGCTACGAATTCAGGCTGCAGCATGAAGCGCTGGACATTTTTCACATAGGTGCCAGACTCATCTGCTATATTGAAAAAATTGGTGGCAATGGGACCTGGATTGACGCTTGTGACATGGATGTGATCGTCGGCAAGCTCCATCCGCAGGCTGTTTGTATAACCGAGTACTGCGTGCTTGGTGGCGGAATAGATGCTCGATTTTGGGGAAGCAATCTTCCCGGCCTGTGAAGCTATATTGATGATATGACCGGATTTCCTCGCCTTCATATGTGGAAGCACCATCTTCGTACAGGCTGCGAGGCCGAGGACATTCACTTCAAACATGGCCCTTGCTTCTTCCAGGTCCACATCATGCGCATCCTTAAAGACACCGAACCCTGCATTATTGACCAGTATATCAATCCGGCCCGTACTGTCGAGTATCTGTGAAAACACTTTTTCAACAGAGGCTATGTCCGCTATATCCAGTTGATACACATATGTACCCACCCCATATCGGGCTTTTATCTCCCCGCTCAGCGCTTCAAGCTTATCAAGGCTCCTTGCCGCCAGGATAACGTTCGCACCGCGTTCAGCCGCCTTCAAGGCGATTTCTCTGCCGATTCCGCCCGAGGCACCTGTGATGACTATATTTTTACCTCTTAATTCAGCTGTCATCCTCTCGCCCTCCCTGTTTTATAGATAATGCCCGAGTCCGTTTCTTCTTCATGAATCTCACCGGCAGCAAGCAGATAATCCAGCTGTCCGACTGTCTCTGACAGCGTCAGTCCCGGCTCCTTCAGGAAAACCTTCGGGAACAGCAGGGTACAGATTTCGAAAGCTGTGGAAGCTTTCGAAGCTATCATGCTTTTCACAGTCATGGCCCGGTCATGCTGGCGGTCAAGATTTCGTTTAATCAATGCAGCTGTGTCGCTGATATTTTCCCCATGCCCGGGATATACATGGGAGATGGGCATTTCGCTTAATTCTTTAATGGATTGATTATATTGAAGAAGAGACTTCGGCCTTTCTCCCCCTTTTTCTTTTGGAGGTTCGATCAGCGGGTTAGGAGAAATCCTGGCAAGCAGGTGGTCGCCTCCTATCATGTATCCATTCTGTTCATGATAGAGTGAAATATGGCTTTGTGCATGTCCCAGGGTTTCCACCACCGTCCAGCCGGGGTGGCCCGGAAGCTCGCTTCCATCCTTAAGGAAGCCTGTAAGCGGCCTGTTGGAAGCAAATTTGAGCGAGCCGCGCAGATATTTTATAAACCCGATATATTCAACCGGGACACCCAATTCTCTGGCAAGCCCCAGGAAAAATTCATCATGCTCCCGGATAAAGTCATCCTGGAGCAGAAGCCAGCGCTGGTTGGCCTCATGGCCGAGGTAAGGCACATGAGCAGGCAGGAATCCAGCTCCCCCGGCATGGTCTGGATGATGATGGGTGATAATCACCTGTTCAATATCACTGAGCTGAAAGCCCTCTGACAAGAGGCCCTGCTGCAGGGCATGTTTAGATTCATTCGTATTAGTCCCGGTATCCACCAATGTCAGGACATCGCCTTTAAGCAGGTAGGCATGGACGTCCCCGACGGCGAATGGGGTGGGAAGAGGTATTTTAACAATGGTATTGACGGCATGAGACATAAAAAAGGTCCCCTTTTAAAATTATATTTAAATAACGACAGTTTATTTTTTCTCAGAAATAAAAAAGTTAACAACATCAGTTTAACTTTAAAGAGATACGATGTCATTATATTCCTATAACGTAAATAAACTTTTTCACTATTTAAATAATTTGGCTGTTGACAGAGGGCCTCTCCCTCATGCATAATCACATTTAATATCAATACGTACTTGCGATGAATGAGGCCAGTAAATGATTCAGGGCAAAAGAGAGTAAAGCCGGGAACCGCTGAGAGGCTTTACTGCCTGCTGATCGTTGAAACCTACCTTATGAGCATCAGGAAAACCTGACGCATGATCCAGCGTTATCCGGATCTTCGAGTGCATCTGGATATTGGATTCAGATGAACAAAGGTGGTACCACGGAAGATAAACCTTTCGTCCTTTATTTTAGGATGAGGGGTTTTTTTGTTTTAGGAATCGAAACACTACTGAACAAAAGGAGGATTTATTATGAAGAAGCTTGCATTTATCGGCGGGGGCTCCATGGCAGAAGCCATTATTTCAGGAATAACAGCGAAGGGCATATTAAATCCTCCGCAAATCAGCGTGTTGAATAAAAGCGACCAGGAACGGCTCTCTTTCCTGCACGATAAGTATGGGATCAACGCAGTATATACGATGGAGGAGCTTCTGATGGGAGCGGATGCGGCAGTGCTTGCCGTCAAGCCAAAGGATGTGATTGCCGCCCTGGGCGCCGCAAAGCCCTATATTCAGGAAGACCAGCTGATCATATCGGTTGCAGCGGGAGTTTCAATGGAAAGCATTGAAAGGATCCTTGGACGTGAAGCCTCCATTATCCGGGCTATGCCAAACACTTCGGCAGCCATAGGAAAATCCGCCACTGCCCTTGCCGTTAACGAAAGAGCGGACAGCAGGCAGGCAGATGAAGCACACAAAGTTTTCAGCACGATCGGCATTGTTTCACAGGTGGAAGAGTCACAGCTCGATGCCGTCACAGGGCTTTCCGGCAGTGGTCCGGCTTATATCTATTATCTGGCGGAGGCGATGATGAAATCGGCCCGTGAAATCGGGCTTCAGGATGCCACAGCCAAAGAACTGACCATCCAGACTTTAGTCGGGGCTGCCCAGATGCTTCAATACTCATCCAAAACACCAGAATGCCTCCGCCAGGAAGTAACCAGCCCGGGAGGCACAACAGAAGCCGGAATCAGGGTCCTCGATCAGCTTGGGGTCCATGATGCCGTCATTCAATGCATAAAGGAAGCTTCCAGGCAGTCAACCGAGCTTGGAAAGAACCTGAGTGAAGAAATTCAGAGACATCCGGGCGGGGCTGACTAGCAATATATGGTTCTAATTCAGAAAGGGCCGAGCTTTGAGACGAAAATGTCCTAAACGAAATAGAACCAAAACCGGCCGAAATTTGAGATGAAAATGTCCTAAATGACTAACTAGAACCAAAATCGGATGAGATTCGAGATGAAAATGTTCTAAACGAACAATTAGAACTAAAAACGGATGAGTTTCAAGATGAAATTGTTCTAAATAGATGTTATAACCAAAAACAGACGGAATTTGAGATCCAAAATGTCCTAAATGACTAATTAAGGCCAACATCGGCCAAAATCCCAGCAGTAATGGTCCTAAAATGAACAATTAGAACCAAAGACGGCAGAGATTCGAAAGATCATTCCTGAATATCCTGCCAGATCCTTTCGATGGCGGCGGATTCGCTTGTTACATTGATTTCAAAGACATCCGGATTGGTCATTCTCATCAGCTCGTCATAGCCAAAACGTCTGTCAAAATAATGGAGCATCAGGGTGCTTAAATTCCCGTGGCTCACAAGGGCGATCGGTTTATCCCCGGCCATTATGAGTTCATTGAGCAGTGATTCTGCCCTGAGCAGCGCCGCGCTGTTAGATTCGCCTCCTTCATGGACTGAATTCATGTCCTGAAAGCTGTGCTTCAGCAGCTCCTTCCAATTATCATGCCTGGCGGAGCTTAGGACCCGCTCTGCCAGGCGGTTGTCCTGCTCAATTGGCAGGCCCCTGTGGAGTGCAAGAGGCCTTATAGTCTCTACTGCCCTGATAAAAGGACTGGAGATGATTCGTTCCAGTTCCCGGCCCTCAAAAAACGGGATAAGCTTCTCTGCCTGATTCCTGCCCTCGCTGGTAAGAGGCGCCGCGAACGGCTGTCCCTCTGCCTTGGCATGGCGGATTAGGTATATTTTTTTGCTCATTCGGTATCTCCTTTCTCATCATGCAATGGAATTTTAATCATCATTAAATCTTCAGCTATCACGGTCTGCTCAAATACCTCCCGTGCTTCTGCCAATAGATCTTTCATATCGCCATCTGTATAGCGCGAGCTGATATGAGTCAGGATCAAATGGGCAGCACCGGCCTCTTTCGCAGTTTCCGCTGCCTGTACGGTTGTGCTGTGCCAGTAATCAAAGGCCATCTTTCCCTCATCCCCGGCAAAAGTCGCTTCATGAACTAAATAATCCGCACCTTCCGCAAGAACCACTGAATTATCACACACACGGGTGTCGCCCAGTATCGTGACCACCCTTCCCTTTTGGGGGCTGCCTAAATAATGCGTTCCATGTACGACCCGCCCGTCTTCAAGTTCCACAGTTTTCCCCTGCTTTAAAAGGCTGTAGACCGGACCTGGCAGTATGCCGTCTGCTTCAAGCCTGTCCGCCTGAAGCACCCCGGGTCGGTCCCTCTCGACGATGCGGAATCCGTAAGCAGGCAGTGCATGTGCCAGCAGTTTTGCCTCCACGGTAAACTGTTCATCCTCAAAAATGATTCCTTCCTCAATTTCAATAACCTTTAGAGGATATTTCAGGTGTGTTTCGCTAATTCTAAGACTTGTATGTATATATTCCGAAATGCCTTTTGGGCCATAGACAGTGAGTTGACTGATCCCTCCCTGGAACGACCTGCTTCCCAGGAGGCCGGGAAGCCCGAATATATGATCTCCGTGGAGATGGGTTATAAAGATTTTTTCAATTTTCCGAGGTTTTACTGGTGTTCGCAGAATTTGATGCTGAGTCGCTTCCCCGCAGTCAAACAGCCAGACTGCACCCCGTTCTTCAAGCAGCTGAAAGGCAATGCTCGTCACATTTCTATTTTTTGCAGGAACGCCGGCTCCTGTGCCTAAGAAAACAAAATCCATGACCGGTACCCCTTTTCGTTTGATATTCTTTCTTTATTTTACTTTATATAAGGCATCAAGGAAAACTCCTGAATAAAGCAAAGAAAGCGTTTGAATGAAAAGTATCTAAAAAAGAAAGCTGTTATATTTGATTAAAGGAACCACAATAATTAAAATTGTAATGGAGATTTAAACAAGGCTAACAAAAAGTGAGGGTCCTATTGTGACAGAAAAAAATACACCAACCGCATTAATCATGATATTCGGTGCTACTGGAGACTTGGCACACCGCAAGCTCTATCCGTCCTTATACCGTTTATATAAAAAAGGGAGGCTTACCGAGAAGTTTGCAGTCCTGGGGGTTGCACGCCGTTCGCTGACGCTTGGGGACTTCCAGGATTCAGTCAAAACGTCCATCTCTGCTTCCATAGGCGAGCATGACGGACTGGATGAATTTGCCTCCCACTTCTATTACCATTCTCATGATGTAACTGATTCCAGCTCTTACATACAGCTGAAAGATCTGGCCAATAATCTGGATGCGCATTACAGCCTGGAAGGAAACCGCCTGTTCTACCTGGCAATGGCACCGGAATTCTTCGGCACCATTGCCGATCATCTGAAGTCAGACGGCCTTACTGATACAGCTGGATATAAGAGGCTCGTGATTGAAAAGCCGTTCGGCCATGATTACAAATCTGCTGAAGAGCTGAACAACCGTTTAAGGAGAGCATTTTCCGAGGAAGAGATCTACCGTATCGACCACTATCTCGGAAAAGCGATGGTACAAAATATCCAAGTCATCCGCTTTGCCAACGCGTTATTTGAACCGCTTTGGAATAACCGCTATATTTCCAATATCCAGGTTACCTCAAGCGAAACGCTGGGCGTGGAAGAAAGAGGCCGTTACTACGAAAACAGCGGAGCTTTAAGGGACATGGTCCAGAACCATATGCTCCAGATGGTAGCACTTCTTGCCATGGAGCCGCCGATCAAATTAAATACAGAGGAAATCCGGAGCGAAAAGGTGCGTGCCCTTCGGTCCCTCCGTCCTATGAACAACGAAGAAGTTGGCCAAAATTTTGTCCGCGGACAATATGGCGAGGGTGCAATGAATGGAAGCCAGGTGCCTGGATACCGCGAGGAGCCGATGGTCGACCCTGCATCCAATACTGAAACCTATGTGGCCGGGAAGCTGATGTTTGATAACTTCCGCTGGGCAGGTGTACCTTTTTACATCCGCACTGGGAAAAGGCTCAGCAAGAAATCCACTAAAATCGTTGTCCAATTTAAGGACATCCCGATGAATCTTTATTACAACACAGATGAAGCACTCCTGCCTAACCTTCTGGTCATTCATATTCAGCCGGAAGAAGGAATCACGCTTCACCTCAATGCCAAAAAAGTGGGCGCCGGCATGAAAACGACCCCGGTCAAGCTCAATTCAGCCAGCAAGATTGAAGATAAAATGAACACGCCGGAGGCATACGAAAAACTTCTGTATGACAGCATGAGAGGCGATGCCACCAATTTCACTCATTGGGATGAAGTAGCCCTTTCCTGGAAGTTCGTCGATGCTATCTCTGCAGTCTGGGAAAACACCGAGGAAGGTTCTTTCCCTAACTACGCAGCTGGCACAGAAGGTCCTCAGGCAGCCGATGACATGCTTGAGAAAGACGGCTTCTACTGGTGGCCGGTAGAAAACTTGGATATCAACGATTGCAACTGATTTTAAGAGCCAGGCAGATGCCTGGCTTATTTACATGCAACAAGAATGTCCGGCCCGGCATATCAAAAAGATCCGGCCATTAATCCGGATCTCAGTATGGCTGCTTTAAGAATTGGATACTATAGCGCCCTGGAATTATGATGTCCGTCCTCTTCAAAGTTTTCTGCATAATTCTTTTCGTCGGGAGTTATCTGATTCAGAATTTGGTCGTCCTTATTAAGCCAGCGTCCTACGCCGGTTTCGATTGCGAAGATTAACACTATCAGCACGACGGCTGCCGTAAAAAAAGCTGCCATGTTATCTCCTCCTTCTATAACTATATATGCTTTACATACCACTATATTTCGACCTTAAAAACACTTTTCATAACTATTTTTTCAGCACCAGCCCTTCTTATGCATTACAGGAAGAGCATGCATCATCACTCAGGCTGCGGCATATCAGAAAAGGACCCTTCTTTATATTGCAAGAATTGTCGAAATAATTTCAGGCTTAATGGTTGCGAACGGATGTTCCTCATGTTAATATGTAATCAAAGAACAAGACGAATCGAGTCCAACGATTCACTCTTCATATATACGGATCAAATCTTTGCCGCAGGTTGTATCGCTGAGCCCTCCGTGGTTGTATCAGTGAGCCTCGCAGGCCCTCTGACCCGGATTTTCATTTGGACAGGCATCTGCCGCTGACGTACCTGTATGCCGCAATTTTGCCAGCCTCTGGATCAGGCCTGAACTACAGATATATGACCAGGCCCTTATTATTTAAGACTACGGAACAACCTATAAAGAGTATGATAGTCCACCCCTGAGGTGGACTATTATTGTTTCAGCTGTCAAGCATTTCTTTCACCATCTGCATGGCATCATCTCTTGGATAGCTGTTATATATCCCCGTTTTGATTCTTTCCGGATCCCCAAAAAAGAAGCGTTCGTATAATGTCTGCCTTCCTCCATAGGCACTTGTACTTATATCCCATGCAAGCCTGAAGATCTGGTTTTTCGTCTCGGCATCACAGGAGGATCCTTGAGCATAAAGCAATAAGTCTTCCTGGATAGGTGATTGAAAGTCTGATTCTGTAGGAATGGAAATGATCCCTCCTGCACCGAGGAGCTGAATGATCTCAATCAGTCTCGGATACAGCTTTGGAAACATGGTAATGGCTGCATATAACGAATTGCCGCTTGGAATCATGACGCCCCTTTCATCTTTTCTCGCCTCAAGTTCAGACGTAAACAGCAAGGCCCGCATGACTTCAAAACCCGTTATCATTTCACAGACTTTGTCTTTGACATGGTGATAATCACCTATATCGATGGCATTGACCATCAGCTGGGCGGCCCCAAGGAGAAATTGCGTTTTAATGACCTGCCTTGACACAATCTGATGCAGGAGGAATGGATAAAATTTTGAAGCCTCATACATAGAAATCAGCACGCTATAATTTTTGTGTAAGAAGACTCTCTCCCAGGGAACCAGGACATTATTAAAGACCACGGTTGCATCCATTTCCTCAAATCTCGCTCCAAGGGGGTGGTCCCATTTGGATGGCCGGTATGCAAATGATTCCCGGCACAGGAACTTCAGACCTGGTGTGCTGCTCGGAATGGAGAAAGCATAAATGAATGGCTCTTCTATGAAGCTTCCGCCTACTGGCAGCAGCAGAATCTCGTCTGTTAATCCCCCCTGTGTTGCCATTACCCTTGCTCCCTTGATGATAAGGCCCTCATTAGTAGTTTTGACCACACGGGCTGATATCGGTTCCTCCGACTGCTCACAATATCCAACAGACCGGTTCATCTGGGGACTCAAGAAGGTGTGGGCAAATGTAAGGTCGTTTTCTCTCGCATGTTCGTATATCCCTTTTAAGCGCCGCCCGAAATGGTTGTCGTCCTCAAATTCTTCCCATGCAGCTGCCAGGGCCATTAAGCCCGTGTTCATATAATCCGGAGACCTTCCCATCATTCCGCCGGAGGTTTTTGCCCATTCCTGGGTAGTCAGCCTTCTTTTTTCCAAATCCTCTTTGGATCTTGGAATCAAATAGGAGGTACCCACTCTTTCCCCTGTCAGGGGAGATGTAAAAGTCATGAAGTCTTTCTTCGAGTCTTCCAGCTGCAGGTCATATAATCTCGCTTTACTGTTGAGTATTCCTTTGAAAGCCTGATGCTCTGTGATACATCCTGTAATTTTCTTCCCTTCAAGCCAAATTTCGGCCTTAAGGTCCTTTATTCTTTTTAGATATGCTGAACCATTGATTGCCGGCATACATCCCCCTCCTCTCATGATCAGGGCTGCCTCATTCATCAGGCACCGCCCCGGAGTGATTGTGCTTATATGCATAACCTATTCAGCAGGTGCTTCTCAAGCCACCTTATGAACCAGATTAATATCATCCTGCATTTTTCCAGGGGGGGCATAAACTGATGCACGGTTTTTAAGAAAGGCCGACAGGCAGCGAAAAATAAAAAACCTCCGCCTGAAATGGCGGAGGCTGCAAAGCATCTATCCTCTATGAAAGGACCCCAGTACTTCTTTTGTTTCCGTTACATTGACAAATGCCTGCGGATCTATTTCGCTGATCAGCTGCTTGACCTCTGTCAGCTGATATCTTGTGATGACCGTCATGAGTATTTTTTTCTCCAATCCGGAATAGGCACCTTCTCCGTCCATCAAAGTTACACCGCGGTATAAATTTTTGAGCAGCTGTTCCTTTAATTCGGTTCCTTTAGAGGTCACGATGGTCAGTGTCAGTTTGATATGGTTCGTATGGATGGCGTCAATGACTTTGCCGGTTACATAGATGCCGACCAGAGTATTCAAAGCAGCGTCCCAATTAAAGATAAAACCTGAGGCAATGACTACAATTCCATTCATGGCCGAAATAAGAGCTCCTAATGGAAAGTCCCTTTTTTTAGTGAGGAGCATCGCAATTATATCAAAGCCTCCTGAAGATCCTGAGGCACGGAAGATAATTCCGATGCCGATTCCTGTCAGCAGCCCGCCGAACACAGACGAAAGAATAGGTTCGGATGAAACCTCATACACAGGAATAATATATAAACTTACCGTAAGGGCGACAACGGACAGAATGGTGTAGCTGATAAATTGTCTGCCAAGCTTCATGATGCCCAGTATCAGCAGTGGAAGATTGAGGAGAAAGTTCATGATTCCGGTACCAAGCGGTGTAAGGATACCAAGCATTATGGCGATCCCGGCGATTCCGCTGCTTAGAATCTCATGAGGGATGAGGAAAAAATTATAGGCAAACCCGATTATAAATGATCCTAAAATAATTTGTAAGATTCGTGACATTTCTACCTCCTGCATCTACTGAGAGTGTTAAGTTTTATTATAGTAGAGAATTAAAGAATTCATTAAATAAAAGTATTTTCTGAAAATGATTGGCGAACAATCCAATAACAGTATTTAGAGGGCTTATATACCTCATAATATACCCCTCAGAATTTATAACAGAACTCCTAAAGGAACAAACAATTGAAAGCAGCATAAAAAAAGAAAGAACTGCCCCCACTTTATGGAATCAGCTCTTTCTGACCTTGATTGCTCGACTATCTCAATCCCTTTTAACCGATCATTCCATCCACTCGGTATGGAAGGTTCCTTCTTTATCTATTCTTTCATAGGTATGTGCACCGAAATAGTCTCGCTGAGCCTGGATCAGGTTCGCTGGAAGTGTTTCGGTGCGGTAGCTGTCAAAGTAAGCCAGAGCAGCGGAGAAACATGGCACCGGTATTCCTTTGGCGACCGCTGTACCGATGACCTCGCGGAGTGCTGACTGATAGGACTCGGCGATTTCCTTGAAATAGGAATCCAGCAATAAGTTATTCAAGGCCGGCTCACGGTCATATGCTTCCTTGATCTTCTGCAGGAATTGTGCCCGGATGATGCAGCCGCCCCTGAAAATCATGGCGATGTCCCCGTAGCGGAGATCCCAGCCATATTCAGTGGAAGCAGATTTCATCTGTGCGAACCCCTGTGCATAAGAACAGATTTTACTCATATACAGCGCCTTTCGGATAGACTCGATGAAGCCCTCCCTGTCTCCGCTGAATTCAGTGTCAGCTGGACCCTTGAGTACCTTGCTCGCTTGTATCCGCTCGTCCTTGAGCGCTGAAATGAAGCGGGCAAATACCGATTCAGTAATGATTGGAAGCGGTACGCCAAGATCCAGCGCACTCTGGCTTGTCCATTTCCCGGTACCCTTCTGTCCGGCCTTGTCAAGAATAACATCAACAAGCGGCTTTCCTGTTTCATCATCATATTTTTTAAAGACATCAGCCGTTATTTCAATCAGGTAGCTGTCAAGCTCCCCCTTATTCCACTCGGCAAATACTTTATGCAGCTCATCGGCGGATAAGCCCAGAATATTTTTCAAGAGGAAATAGGATTCTGCAATCAGCTGCATATCTCCATATTCAATGCCGTTATGCACCATCTTGACGTAATGACCTGCTCCGTTTGGCCCGATATATGTACAGCAAGGCTCCCCATCTACCTTGGCGGATATTTCCTTCAGGATCGGCTCGACTAAATCATAGGCTTCCTTCTGGCCGCCGGGCATGATGGACGGCCCTTTTAAAGCTCCCTCTTCTCCGCCTGAAACCCCGGTCCCGATAAAATTAATTCCAAGTCCGCTTAATTCCTGATTTCTCCGCTGCGTGTCGACAAAGAACGTATTTCCCCCATCGATCAATATATCGCCCTTATCCAGGAGTGGCTTTAACTGTTCAATCGTTGCATCCGTAGCAGCCCCTGCCTTGACCATTAACAAGATTTTACGTGGAGACTCGAGAGACTGTACGAATTCTTCAATGGTATAAGACGGAACCAGGTTTTTACCTTCCGCTTCCTTCATCACATCATCCGTTTTTTCTCTGGAACGATTGAAAATAGAGACGCTGTATCCCCGGCTTTCGATGTTGAAAGCAAGGTTTTTCCCCATTACGGCCATCCCGATCACACCGATTTGCTGCTTTGACATGTTACAACACTCCTTTTTATAAAAATTCATCATATCTTCAAGTGTTTAGGTGCAGGGCAAGAAACCAATTATGCGGTACCTTTCTTTAACACTCACTCTTATTTTACACATATCTGTCCTCCTCAAACATGACGGGTGCCATTATAGATATCAGTCGAAAATATCCTTGCCAAAACTCGTTTCAGATGAAGCTCCCCTGGCAGGGGCACTGCGGTCCGATCCCCTTTGAACCGCCTCTTTCCCCCACTTCTGCCGAATTTTTTCAAGTGCAGATATCAAAGGTTCTTTTTTTGCATCCTGATGGTAGGAGAACAAATCGAGCTGCTTGTATGCTTCTTCCTTTTCTACCACATCGAAGGCGCTGACTCCTAAAAGCCGCACAGCATCCCCATTCCAATGCTGCTTGAATAGTGCTTTTGCCCTTTCGGCTATTTCTTCCTTTTGGGTGACTGGATTGGAAAGTTTTTTGCTGCGTGTTATCGTTTTTCGATTCTTATAGCGGATGGTAATCCCGATTTTCTGACCGGCGAGGTTCTTTCTTTTTAATCTGGCGGCCACTTTCTCTGAAAGCTGATTCAATACGGCGACCAATTCTTTTTCATTTGTTTCATCATAGGGGAGTGTTGTCGAGTTACCGACACTCTTATGCTCATAGATGGATTCAGGGTCAACCGGACGGTTGTCCTCTCCATTAGCCTTACTCTTAAGCTTCAGGCCGTTAATTCCAAGGATATGCCTCAGCTGAACATCATTGGCTGCAGCGAGATCTCCGATTGTATGGACACTTATATTCCCAAGTTTCTGGGCAGTCTTCTCGCCGATTCCATGCATTTCGCCGGCCTTAAGAGGCCAGAGGATTTGTGGAACGTCCCTTTTTCGGAGGACAGTGATTCCCATTGGCTTCTTCATATCCGAGGCAGTCTTGGCTAGGAACTTATTCGGGGCTATACCAATGCTGCAGGGCAAATCCAGCGTTTCGAGGATCCGCTGCTGGATATTATGCGCGATTTCAAGCGGCGAACCCAGCTCACTGCATTCCGTGATATCCAAATAACCTTCATCTATAGAGACCGGCTCAACCAGTTCAGTATACTGCCTCAGCAAATCGAATATAGCGATGGAGGCTGTACGATACTTATCAAAATCAGGGCTCTTCACAATAAGCTGGGGGCAGAGTTTTTTTGCTTCCCACAGCGGCATCGTCGTCTTGACGCCAAACTTCCTAGCCTCATAGCTGCAGGTTACAATTATTCCTCTGCGTTCCTCGACATTCCCTGCAATGGCTAGCGGCTTTCCTTTCAAACCCGCATCATATGCCATCTCAACAGACGCATAGAAGCTGTTCATATCCACATGGAGAATGACTCTCCCCTTTTTCGGGTACATTTCCCTCATTGTTTCTCCCTCCTTCCCCTTTGATATCTGCATAAAAACATCCCGGCATAAAAGAAAGAGCAAACCATGCGGCTGCCCATCAAGTGTTCTGCTCTATGTACTCCTTCAGTGCCTTTATCCCTTCCAGGGAGCCGATGAATTCCTGAGGGTCGATGACCGGTATCAGCCTGCCCTTCTCGATGTACACAATCCCGCGGATAAAATGGGTTCCGGGATAAGCGGCCAAGCCAGACTGCTTCAACTGGTCTGCCTGGACTTCAATGATTTCCCTGGCGTCCTTGACCGCGAGGCCCGCTTTAAACCCATCTATTTGGATGACAATCCACTTAGTCTCTCCCGTTCCATCAAAGACCGGATACAGGGCTTTCTGTGCATCCACAAGTGGAATCACTTCCTCCCGGACAGTGGTCATTCCAAGAAAATGGTCCGGCATATGCGGCACAGGTGTTACCGGTCCCGGCTTATCAATGGAAATGACATTTTCAATGGGTATGGCATATTCTTCAGAGCCGGCAAGAAATACAACCGCTTTAATAGATTCCATTTGATTCCCTCTTATCTCTCTTATTTTCTTTCCTTCCATTATACAAAAAAAGAAGGGATGGAGCTATCCCTTCTTTCACTGTTACTCCCCTGCGGATTCCTGTATAACCGCCACGGTCATTTCCGCAAGCTTGTACAGTTCTTCCACTGGAATTCTTTCATTCGTTGTATGGATTTCCTCATAACCAACAGAAAGGTTGACGGTTGGGATTCCAAATCCGGCAATGACGTTGGCGTCACTGCCGCCGCCGCTCTTCTGTAATTCAGAAGGACGCCCGATTCTTGCGGCAGCTTTTCTCGCCACCTCTACCACATGGTCGCCTTCTCCGTATTTGAACCCTGGGTACATGACCTCGATATTTACATCAGCCCTTCCGCCCATTTCGGCTGCGGCTGTTTCAAAGGCTTCCTTCATCCGGGCGGTCTGTGCTTCCATTTTTTCAGGAACAAGGGATCGCGCTTCCGCTAGGATGTCTACACGGTCAGCCACTATATTAGTCTGTGTGCCGCCGGCAAAGCTTCCAATGTTCGCAGTCGTTTCTTCGTCAATCCGGCCAAGCGGCATCCTGGAAATCGCGCGGGATGCAATCGTGATGGCGGAAACACCTTTTTCAGGAGCAACGCCGGCATGCGCTGTCCTGCCATGGACGGTAACGGTCACTCTTGCCTGAGTCGGGGCGGCAACCACAATATTGCCTACCCTGCCGTCACTGTCGAGTGCGAAGCCATATTCCGCTGTCACAAGGGAAGGATCGAGTGCCTTCGCACCGACAAGTCCGGATTCCTCCCCGACTGTAATGATGAATTGAATGGTGCCGTGTTTGATGTTCTGCTCTTTCAATACCTGAATCGCTTCAAGCATGGCAGCAAGCCCAGCCTTGTCATCTGCACCAAGGATCGTTGTTCCGTCTGATACTACATAGCCGTCCTTAACAGAAGGCTTGATTCCTTTACCTGGAACCACTGTATCCATATGAGAGGTAAAATAAATACTGTCTGCCCCTTCTTTTGTCCCTTTTAGGGTGCAGACGAGATTCCCCGCTCCATGTCCCGTTACCGAGGTGGTATCATCTTCTGTCACTTCGAGCCCCAGAGATGAGAATTTTTCTTTAAGGATCTTGGCAATTTCTGATTCGAATTTTGTTTCGGAATCAACCTGCACCAGTTCTAGAAACTCATTTAACAAACGTTCCTGATTGACCATTAGGATTACCTCCAATATGTAAGTTCAATCCTAGTATACCTATAAACTGATTTTAGGGGCAAATTTTCCTGACTGCCGATGTTCCTATAGCGGGATGTTTCCATGCTTCTTCTTCGGCCGCTCCTCTTGTTTGTTCCGCATCATTTCAAGTGCCTTTATAAGGACAATCCTCGTATCCCGCGGATCAATCACATCATCGACCATCCCCTGTCCAGCCGCGATGTATGGATTTGCAAATTTCTCACGATATTCTTCTATCTTTTTCACCCTTGCTTCTTCAGGATTCCCGCTGTTTTGGATCTCCCTTGCGAAAATGATATTCGCAGCGCCCTGAGGCCCCATCACGGCAATCTCGGCATTGGGCCATGCATAGACCAGGTCGGCGCCGATCGACTTGCTGTTCAATGCGACATATGCGCCTCCATATGCCTTCCGGAGAATAACGGTCATCTTGGGTACGGTTGCTTCTGAGTAGGCATACAGGATCTTTGCACCATGACGGATAATTCCCCCGTGCTCCTGTTTGACTCCCGGGAAGAAACCGGTAACATCCTCAAAAGTGATCAGCGGAATGTTGAAGCTGTCACAGAACCGGATGAACCGGGCTGCTTTATCTGATGAATCGATATCAAGGCCTCCTGCTAAAAACTTCGGCTGATTGCAAATGAGTCCTACCGTCTCTCCTTTGATCCTGGCAAGCCCGATGACAATATTGCGGGCAAAATCTTTTTGAACTTCCATGAAAGAGCCGCTGTCCACCACTTCATCTATCACTACCCTGACATCATAGGGCCTGATGGCATCAAATGGGATCTTATCCGTAAGATCAGGCCGGTAATCATCTTCATCCGCTGAAGGGACAATCGGTGATTTTTCATTATTATTGGCAGGAAGGTAGCTTAGCAGCCTCCGCACCATCATAAGCACTTCTTCCTCTGTTTCCCCGCCAAAGTGGGCATTGCCGGAAATGGTATTATGCACCCTTGCCCCGCCAAGATCTTCAGAGCTGATTTTCTCCCCTGTTACCGTTTCAATTACCTTCGGCCCGGTGATGAACATCTGGCTGGTCTTCTCAACCATGAATACGAAATCGGTAATGGCCGGTGAATAGACAGCCCCGCCTGCACAAGGGCCCATGATGACAGAAATCTGGGGAATGACACCCGAATAGACAGCATTGCGGTAAAAGATATGTCCGTAGCCGTCCAGTGAGACCACGCCTTCTTGTATCCTCGCGCCGCCCGAATCATTCAAGCCGATGAAGGGAGCGCCATTCTTGGCAGCCATGTCCATTACATTTGCAATTTTCTGGGCATGCATTTCTCCCAGGGCTCCGCCAAAGACGGTGAAATCCTGTGAAAACAAATATACCGGCCTTCCGTCCACTTTTCCATAACCCGTTACCACCCCGTCACCAGGACCCTTAGCTTGATCCATTCCAAAATCCGTAGAGCGGTGTTTGATGAAAGGATTCAGTTCTACAAAAGAACCAGGATCGAGCAGGAGATCGATTCGTTCCCTGGCTGTCAGCTTCCCTTTTTCATGCTGCCTCGCGACTCTTTCGTCTCCTCCTCCGAGCTCAATTTCTCTTCTCTTGTCATAAAGCTCATTAATCTTTTCATAGATGTCCATCAGTCTTGTTCCTCCCCTAGACTCGGTTCACATAATTCAAATAGGACGCCTCCTGCAGCTTTAGGATGCAGAAATGCAATATCTGAATTGTGCGCCCCTTTTCTTGGCTCCTTATCAATCATTTTGATTCCCTTTTCCTGCAGCTCTTCAATTCTTGCCGTTATGTCTTTAACTCCGAGTGCTATATGGTGAATGCCCTCGCCTTTTTTTTCGATGAAGCGGTAGACGGCACTATCTTCTGAAAGTCCTTCAAGCAGCTCAATCCTTGAATTGCCCGCGAGCAAAAAGGCAACCCGCACCTTCTGCGACTTCACTTCCTCCATGCCCTCAAGCTTGAGGCCGAGTGTATCCCTGTAAAAAGGAAGAGAAGCTTCTATCGATTTAACCGCAATACCAATATGATTAATATCCTGGGTTATTCCCATCATATACCTCCGCCATTATGGCAAGCACAATTATGTAAGCGCTTATTTTGTCGAACTTTAATAAATATTCTATCTTATTTAGGCAATTCCTGCATCAATGGGGTTTTCTTTAAGCCGCTTGTCAGAAAGGGAGAATACAGGTAAAATAGTAGGAGAATTTTTCTTCAGGGGAGAGATGTTAATTGGGAAGAAAAAAAGGACAAAAAATTATAGTTTACATCATGCTGATCACAATGCTGGTAACGACCCTGCTTGCCGGTGTCAGCCTGGTATTTTAAAAAGAATAATATCAAAACCCGCCTTTCCGGCGGGTTTTGCTTTGCAATACGAGAAAAAAGGACCAAATCAGTTCCTTAAGATCCGCTGCCGAAATTGTTAAAATCATTGTGCTTAGCGTTCTGCAAAGCGCTTTCTGTATAGATCTGCTGTGAATCAGATGCATTCTTGATTCCATGTTCAATGTCGGGCAGTGAAGAATTCCTTTGTTTATGAATATAGGAAGCAATTCCGGATATTAGAGCCATCGCTCCAAAGAGGCCGATCCATATCATGGCACCCACTCCTTTTATACAGCATACCACATAAAATGAGAATTTTTACCATACAATCTAAAAAAGGAGGATGACTTCGTGAATCATCCCCTTTTTTATTACTGCTGCAGGCCTTGATATTGCTTAATCAGTTCTTGAAAACTTTTTGGGGAGTTTACTACCAGTATCTTTGAACCTATCGGAATAAGGGGATACAGCTTTTCGATATCCTGGTTCCTCATCCGGATACAGCCTGAGGAAACGCTTGTCCCCACAAGCCAGGGCTGGTTTGTGCCATGTACTCCATATTCTCTCCCATCTGTCCCTCTTGCATTAAAGCCGATCCATCTGGTTCCAAGCGGATTGCGCGGGTCTCCGCCGGGTATATCTTTCTTCCTGTAATAAGGGTTTTCAGCTTTTACTATGATCGTAAATAACCCTTCCGGCGTCAATTCCTTCGTCTTGCCGGTCGCCACCTTGTATACCTGCTGTATTTTTCTGTCTTTCACGTATGCGAGCTGATGCGAATTTTTGTTTACAATAATAAATGGCTTAGTTTGTGCATGCACAGATGGGGCTAAAAAACCGAGGGCCAAAACAGCAACTAGAATATACTTTGATAACTTCACGAAAATCGCCACCTAAGCTTTTTCCTTAGTCTTCTCCTGAAGTTTTGGTTTAATTCTCGTTTTATGTGTCGGAAACCCCCGTGATGCATCCTTGATGGCCAGATACCCTTCAAGTTCCTTCACAAGCTGCAGCAGCGCCGCCCGGATCTCGAATTCCTCCCTTGTCTTAGGAAGATCCATTTCCCTGAAATCCCTCCGCAGCTCCTCAAGCTTATCAATATAAACATAGGCAGTATTATAAGGATGAATATGATCACTCAGCTCTTCAATAAAATCCGCCACCTTATGTCCCTGATCAATGGCTGACGGGATAGAAGAAACGAGCGGCAGCATCCTTACTATGATATCGAACTGTTTGTCGCGCATGTTAAAATATGAATAAAAAATGTCTTCATTCCTCAGCACCCTGTTTTCCACCTCTTTAAGAGCAAGCGATTTAGCCTCTGATAAAAGGCGGGACGTTTCTGTAATCTCTCCCCCTGTCCATAGAGTTTCATTGGTCCTTAGATAGACGACAATCTCCTTGAAGATCACCTCAAAGTTCTTCTCCACTTCCTCCTGAAATTTCATCAATTGGTTATCCACACTCGGCATATAGAGATTCATGATCAAGGCTACGCCAATACCAATGGAAATCAGGAGCACTTCGTTAACGGCCAGGCTCCAGGAAGCGTGCTGTGAGGAATAAAAGTGAAGAATGATTACACTGCTCGTTACAATCCCTCCCTGCACGCCAAGCGCAACAGTCACCGGGATAAAGACTAAAAGCATAACACCGATCACAAGGGGATTGTAGCCAAATAATTCAAAGAATAACGAGGAAAAAGCCATCGCCAGAAGACAGGCAAGCATCCGGTCCCATGATGTACGGAGGGACCTCTTTCTTGTAACCTGTATACATAGAATGGTCAATATCCCTGCCGAAGCAAAATTATTCAAACCGGCCAGCTGCGCAATAAAGATGGCCAAGCCTGTTCCGACTGCTGTTTTCAAGGTTCTGTATCCTATTCTCAAGCTTTTCAATCTCCCATATTTGTATTTAACCCATCATACCAGTTATAGGAGGTGAAATTACAGTAAATCGCGCAGTTTTTTTATACGATATGCCGGGTGCAGGCATACCGGGAATGGCCGGATCTTTAATAATGATCTTTGTCAGAATCCAGTTAAGGCCTTTAGAACCGGGCGCATCCCTCTCCTTGCTGATTTTTAAGATAGTGCGGAGTGAGCATGGTCCTGAGCTCTGGACTGGAGCATTAGGAACAGCGCATGCCGATGATATCCATCATCCAGGCCTGCGTTCAGCTTCTCATCATTCCGTCCGGAGCCCCCTTGGGCAGTCCGCCTGTCCAATCCTGGTTCGTGAACATAATTCGAAGGAGAGGCAGAGGAAATAGGCGCAGCAGCAAACTCAGTATTATCAGAACTTCCCCAATAATTTCACTAACGCAACATAAAAGATCTCTGTAAAGATTTCAATTGCAATCCCTGGTAACTATTATCGGATATCCAAAATCTCAAAAAACCTGAAAGAATCCGCGGCATTCAATTCAGCTTGAGAATAATCGGCCTCTATGATCACGGCCTTCTTTTTGGATTTAACAGCAAGCTTATATGGAACCGACTTTGCATTAGGATTATCAAAGAAGAAAGAATATTGAGGTTTTTTTTCTGTTACACCTTTTTTCCAATCTGCCTGGTCCATGATCTGATGGATGACTGCCAGTTCCTCTTTGTTCTGCACCGTCTTATGGTGCATATGCGCAGGTGGTTCAGCCTCATAATTGATAAGAGAAACCTTAAGCGGCACCACGGGATCCGAGCAGGCCGCCAGCAATAAAAATACAGCTATAATGATGAGATACTTTTTAATCATCTGAGCTCCTCTTTACAATTTTATAAATTCATCATCTTTAGGTGGCAGTTATGCGGTTGTGATCTTAGCATAATAGGTAAAGAACAAAGCCCATTCACCCAGCACAACAGTAACCGGCATGGTAACCATAAGGTTCAAAATATAAAAGAATATTAGTATACCAGCAAAACCAAAGAAATGATGAACTTTCAATCTGTGAGCTGGATGTCTAAATTGATGGAAAACAAAAGTGGTGGAAAGAAAATACAGCAGGATCGAAATGAAGCTGAACGTGATGATAAACGTGTAGTCAAATTTCTGAAGAAATAACAGCCTGATGGAGGCAGCTACCATGCATAACGACATCAAAATGAACAGATGGCCATAAATAATGGACTGCCCTGTTGTCTGCATAGTCTTGTCTACCTTCTTTTCAATATTATCAAAATACTGCCACCACATAGCTATGATCAGGATAAACGATATAACAGCAAAACCGATGGCATACCAATCACCTTTTGCAGGCTGAATGACCGCAAGAGTGCTTACAAGGGCCTCACCGAGGAGTATGATGGTAAACAGACCAAACCGCTCCAGTAAATGCGCCGTATTGGTAGGAACCAGATATTTTCTTCCAAAAATGGGAACTAAGATATCTACGAAAATACCCAAATATAAAACAACATACCGGATCCAGGTATCAAACATCAGTGAAAGCAATGAAATCATGATGCCAATCCAAAAGTATTTTCCTAAAAATTGTGCAGCTTTCTTCCTGGGACCTGTTTCAAATCTCTCAACTACAAGATATCGGGTGGCGGTCACCGCTCTTAAGCCTATGTATCCAATTAAAAAGGAAAGATAGTAAGGATCAAAATCTGCTGAAAGACTGGATGTCATAATCAGCGCGAAGAACATCTGCAAGAATAAAAAAAGCCTCTGATGGAGCAGATCTTTCCCGAAGCGGTTTACAAACATGGTCTGTCCGACCCATGCCCACCAGATGGGAACAAATATCAACACAAATTTTAACAAATATTCGAAATGGATATGACCTTCTTCCACATGAAGCAGCACATGGGTAGCTGCCGCCACTGCAGCAACAAATAACAAATCATAAAAAAGCTCCAGCCATGTCACTTTCTTCTCAAGCATGTGTACAATCCTCCCCCTGTTACCTTGGACTGCTCTTCAATCTTTATAAAATACATCAGTAATTTAAAAAAGTCGCAATTCCAAAATGAGAAATATAATTGCGGCTGCCAAGATCCCCACGCAGCCTTTTAGGGTTGAGTTTATAGGAACCGTACATATCTTTATACGTACGGCTTCCTATATTTATTTCAACCGGCTCCGGATGACTCAGCGTATGTTGTCTATACTCATCGAATGCATGCTGATTGGGCACAGCGTAAATTTCTATAACGTCTCCCATTTCCAAATACTTTTCAACATATGTCAGAAATAATCGGTTTCCGAGTCCATGAACTTCATAAACATATGGCATGGTAAACAGTCCCTCTATTTTTCGCTTCCAGTACTCATCAAGCTCCCACACAGTGAAAAAGACAGCATCTTCCTCCCGTTCAAATATTCGTCGATTGTTATACTCTTCAATTTCCGCAGGGATTAAAAAAGGCTTGGAAGAAGCTAAAAATGCGATTTCTGTCATGGTTCTCCCTCCTGATGAAGTATAATTTATATTCCTGGTATGCGGCATCGCACCTAACGTCACACAAAATTAATTGCTAAGATATTTTTCATTTATGTTCAATGTGATAGTGAATTTCTAAAAAGGAAACACCAAAGATCTTCATCTTATGGTGAGCCCCAAGCATGCCTGCTTGTTTCTCCTCAATTTGAAAATGTTCGGACAATGGCAGCCGGAACAGGCTGCCGCCCACCGCAAAATATATGCCAGGATCACCTTCACCCCTGCTTGAGAGAATAAGAGATTTGTCCTTTTCTTTAAGCTCCAGGATGCCGATCATGGTTGAAAAAGGCAGCGGAAGGGCAATGTTCATATAAGCTTTCCCTGCCGTTTCGTGCTGCGAATAAATCGCTGTAAACACGGTCTGATTCCTAACCTTCCTTACCCAGGCTCTCGGGCGGTGCCTGCCATCTGCTAATGAATCAACAGCTGTGATTTCTCCTGTCATTTCAGTCCTTTTTCCTGATAAAGGCAGGTTCAATTGCTGAGTCTGTCTGCTGATGAGCTTATAAATGACAGCAAATGGTTTAAACCATGGCGACCATTTTACGCTGGCAAATAAGCGGTATTGATCGGTGTGTTCATAAAAATGGGTTATGGTCCGGGGCAATACGCTGGTATCCACAAATAGAGCCATGTCATCCACCAATCCCTGGACAGGGCTTCCTGTCTGTGTCAGCTTTCCCCTAATCTTGCTTACTGGAAAAGACCAGTTTACAAGCCTTGCCGGGGGAACTGCGATGCACCAGCCTAAAACCCCGAACAGGCCAAAACAGACACAATTTACAAACCCGTGAAATGCAAGCATAAAATCAACGCTGACTCTGTATCCGCCAAGACTGCCTCCGGCAGCATACAGCATGGAAAATAGAATTGTAACGCCGAGCGCACTGTAGGACAGGCGGATCAGCACCCCCTGCAGGCGGGCAGGAAATCTTGTCCGATATGCGAGGATTATTAAGCTGTATAGAGCAAATATGTATACCAGGACTGAAAGCAATTCCAGTATCGGCCAAAACGTAATGCCAATGGCAACAAGCATTGGCCCTGCCAGGATAAGGGGAACAATTCCACGGTAAAGTTTCGAATCATGCAAACGGCCAAAAAGCCCCAGCGAGACGGGAAGCAAAAACGCCGAGTAATGAAAATGAATGGCAGTCAGCCAGTTAATCAGCGGACTGAAGCCTGTTTCAACATGAGCGGCAAATGCAAAGAACCAAAGACCGCCTATAAATAAATACATCATTCCCATATCAATCGAAAATTCGGCAAGATTCACAAACCCCCGGTTAAAAAAGCGGCGCAGCCCGGACATTGCTACCGTTAAGGTAAATAACAGATAGATGGCAGCACACACTGTCTTCCAAGGATCAGATGATAAGATATGCCATAAGGCAATGGAAATCATTCCGATCCAAATCAACAGGGTATATTTCCTTCCCACTACAATGATCTCCCTGAGCATCAGCGGTACGAAAACGATCTGTGCAGCAGTCAGTATGAGCAGATAGGTGGAATCGGCTGCAAGGCTTGCTGCGAGGAAAAGGAGGATACCGGCTAATATCGTAGAGTTAAATAGATTTCGCCTTAAACTCACCTTCATAGGCCATCAACCTCCCTGCTATAGGGTTTTGAATGTCGACTTTAATTGTATATACCTGCCTCTCGTCGTCATAGCCTTCCTCCACCGTTACAGCGCCCATCAGCAGCCGTGGAATCGGGACCTCCCATCTGCCTGCCACAAACCGCTGAGATCCAGAACAAATTTGAAGGCGCCCGTCCTCCGTTACCGCAAAGAGCAAATCGGAATAAAAGAAGCTGGGTTCACCCAGGTAATCCTTCACAATACCCCGCTTGTGATCCAGGGTCATGAAAGCATTAAAATGGCGGGTAACATGGGGGAAAAAGAAAGAACGCTCCCAATAGATCTCTTGGGCGCCCTGCGGCAATGGCCGGCAGGTATTTCTGATAGAAAACGGTACATCCTCCCCTTGTTCTGGAAAAAGGAATTTCCACCGGGCAGCCAGAGTTAAAAAGGGCTTCAGCCATTTAGGGCCGGTTCTGATGACTGACATGGTTCCCTCCGCATAAAAGGGCTCATCGATTGAGATGGCGTAGCGGGCTTGAAGCCGGGGATGAAGCCTCCCAAAATCTTTTCCTAAGATACAGCGATAAATCGACACTATTAATCTTCCTTTCTACGGCGTTTACAACTGGATGCGGAAGGTAAATCTGTGGATACAAAAAAGCCGATGATGGAAAGTATCCATAAACTCATATTGAAGGAAACGGGATTGAACGGGTGAAAAGCAATGGATGGCTGAGCAGCGATTGATGCAAATGTCAATGCCGGAAAGATAACCATCTGAAATGCCATAAGATGTTTCTTTTTGCGATAAAACAACCAAAGCAGAGCAAAAAGCATTTCAAGAAAACCAATGATCATCACAGCCTGGGTGGCGGACTCTCCGCGAAGGGAAGATAAACCGCTTAACATAGAAACCTCTGCCCCATGCTTTTCAATGATCTTTGGAACCAGACCCTGGTAAAACCAGACAAAGAAGAAGAGCGCTGAAATTAAGGCGCTGATAAGAAAACGCAGATATTGTGAGCGGGGAGCCTCCCCTTTTTCCATCCATCGTTTCAGCACATCAAAGCTTAGAGCCGTCGCCCAGCCCATCAGCGGGCGGAATAGTAAATCCAGCAGCCGCCCTATCATTCCATAACGCACATCATAGTCATATTGGGTAAGGAAAGTACTGCCTTCTTCTGCCGGAACGTACCTCCAATACCCCCTGCCTTCCCGAATAGGGGATATCTTTTGACCGGTGCCAAAATGAAGGGAAGAGCTTCTTGAACCATCCTTTTTGTCATATGTACCTGTGCTTTTTCCCCAGCCGGAAACCTTGAGGCCAAATCCTATTTTCGTTTCATATAAGAATGACTGTGGATCATCTTCACTTTCTTTTGGCAGATAGGTTATGGAAGAAAAGCGCAGGTCCCATTGTTCATGGAGTTTTGGGTCCTGGCTCCTTTCCCATACCTCCTTAAGCTCAGCCTTCATTGGAATTTCTACATAAATTGGTTTTGCTTTCATAGACGGCACCTCCTTATTAGTTACTCAGTGAAGTTATCGTAAGACGCCTTGACTGCATATCTATCTCTTAATAAACGAAATGATGGGAGGGTGGGTTGAATCCAGGCAGCTTGATTTTGTATAAACGCTGAATCCTCTCCCTTTTTCCCTAAAGACAGCTTTCTGTCAGCAGGACTTCCGCTAACATATTTTTTATTATGAGTTATTTGTTAAATTTACACAATCAACCGAGAAAAATTGGCTTTTAAAAACTTAAAAATTTGCAATAAAAAAAGCCGCCAGCGGACAACTGCAGCTTTACCGGCTATTATACTCAGGCAAGGTAGAAATGAGACATGATCAGAACAAAATTAACAACTATCCTCTTAAACATCATAGCTGCACCATCCTGTTTTTTTGACTATCCTGCTAATAATCCCAACAGCTTTAATGTACCATGAATTTGTTGAGGAGATATTAAGCTGGATTAAATGTTCTTGAAAGGAGAATGATGGACGGGCTATAGTTCCCGCTCTTTTATTGGAAATGCTTCCTGTTTGGACACACGTATGATGTCTTCTTTGAAGTATTTTTTGAAATATTTCTCTACTGCCCAATGGATATCATCACGATACCATTTAGAAAGCTCATGTTTTGAGAATAATTGTCCCATACCGAGTCTCATAGAGCGTTTTCCCATCGCTCCATCTCCTATATTCAATGTATCAATCCAGATATGATCGACCGTTCCGGCTAGCAGCTCCGGAAAATCGGGTGTAAATGGCAGGACAGGCGAGATGGCTGCCTGTGTGGAGAGGCCGGCATCATGAATTTCCTTTAGTGCCTTGAGCCGCAGCCTGATTCCTGGTGCTTTTGGGGCAAAGATCCTCTTGATATCTTCCCGGTCGGTTTCAATGGTCATTGATACCAGTACTCTGCATTTCTCAGCAAGCTGAACCAGCAAATCAATATCCCTTGCCACAAGAGGGCTCCTTGTCTGAATCTGGAGGAAATCCGGCGGATTATCATTCATTTCCGTCAAGACGGCGCGGGTAATCTGTGCATCCCGTTCCAGCGGCTGATAGGGATCGGTTGCGGTAGACATGAAGATATTTACAGGCTTATGCTTTTTGCGAAGCGACAAGATTTCCTTCCGGTAATTTTCAGCAGCATTTCTTTTAATATCCACCCAGTCACCCCAGGGTATTTCCTTGAACTTCTGGATCGGCATTTCCCGTACATAGCAATAGCTGCAGGAGAAGGCACAGCCGCTATAGGGATTCAAAGAATGGGTAAAGCCCACATCGAGATAGCCCTTTGCCTCTGTCAGGATTTTCTTTGAAAGTATATCATTTATCTCCATTCTCTTTCTCACACCTTTGTCCAGATTCTTTTTTCGAATGTAATTTCTTCTGAGTTGTAACCCTATTCAGCTGGTTAAAGAGAACATACTCGTGTGCCACTCCACCGTAATTCCGAAAGTGATACTGACAGCATTGTGAACATAATAGCCAGGCTTCTTTACGTCTGCGCCAAAGATTCTAAAAAGTGAGGGAGGCAGTGAAAACGTGCTCCAGCCTCCATAACCCGCTTCTCGCTGCTTCACTAAGCCGGGATGTTCATCATGAATCAATCTTTATCCTGAATACTTCGGAAAATTGATCATAGTGCGTCAGATAATAATCGGCTGCACCTTCTTCGTTTTGAAACAGGCATGCCTTGATTCCTAATTCTTTTGCTGGCAGTATATCCAAAAGTCTGTCTCCGATCACCAGATCAATGTGGTGTTTCCTGTGAAGATAAGCATATGATGCGGAATCCGGCTTTCTTGGATATCCATCATCAATCGTTACCATGTCGGCAAAGTATCTCTCCCAGCCATAGTGTTGAAGGATGGCTGTCACCCCAGCCCTGCTTTTGTGGGTCATAATGACATTCTTATCTGCCAGCTTTAATATGTTTTCCACACCTTCAAAGGGTTTCATATCATGAGGAGAAATCAACTTGTTCAACCGTTTCATCTCGATGATATCCTCTTTGGACAGCTGAAGAGATTGGATTGCATGTGAAAAGGAAATTTTCAATTGTGCCAGGATGTGTTTTTCATCCGCCGTCTCTCCCAAAACCTGCTTGATCACGTTTGTATATGCTGGATAGGTATCAAATAAAGTCCCGTCAAAATCCCATAAAATGTTCAAGCTTTCTACCTTCAATCCTGTTTATTTCGTTCAAACTCCAAGGATTATTATATCACGGGCTGTCCCGCCCGTATAAATTATAGAGCGCAATCACCATAAGGCAAGATTAAAAAAATGCGGCCGGCATTCTCATAAGCCGGCCGCATTTTATTTGTTCATTACTCCAAGAGCCGGGCTGGCCGTTTTAGTACAGCCAATTCAAGAAATCCCGAGCCGTATCTCTTCTTCTCCAAAAGCAGCGGTTTCCATACCGTCTTTGCTGGAAAAATATATGTTTTTTAAAATAAGGACTGCTGCGGAGCAATTCCTCATGAATCCTGAAAACTTGCAGAATATTATAGGAGATTGAAGGCCTGCAAGTTACTCTGAATGATGACTCATTACTTTGTCTATCGGTTCAATCAAGTCGGTATCAGGGGGGATATATCCAAGCTGCCTTCCGATTTTTACAATCTGCCCTTTATGGTGGAATTCATGCGTGGCAGTATGTGTAAATAGCCATAAGGCGGTCGGCTCCATGCTGTCCCCATTTCTTAAGCGTACAGAAACGGCCCGCTCCCAGGATCCTTTAAATGCATCGAGAAAATTTTGTACAAGATTGTCCGTCTCCCGGAAAACCTCACGCATCGCAGCGACACTGTCAATCTGAAGCGGCTCTATCGCTTGCATCCTTCTGCCGAGGGCACGTTCACCGAGCCAAATCCGGTAGCAATTGGCGGTATGGGCATGCAGACTGCGGATAGAATCACCACCGAAGGATTCGAGCTCGGTGATATAGTGCTCCCGGGACATCTCTTCACAATACCTGAATAGAGTTTCCCTTGTCCGCTGTATCCAGTCATACTGAATCTTGAATAGTTCCATAAAAACGGCTCCCTCCCATAATCACTATTACTTTGAAATTCTACATTCAGGATGGAAAACCTCTAATTTTTTCAACAAAAAAGCCGCAAAGATACATCTTTGCAGCCAGTTCATTGTATGGAAGCATGGGTTGACTAAAGAACTTTCTCCAGGAAGTTCTTTGCCCTTTCTGTTTTTGGGCTAGAAAAGAATTCAGCGGGGTTCGCGTCTTCTACAAGTACTCCTTCATCAAGGAACAGCACCCGGTCGGCCACTTCACGGGCAAAGCCCATTTCATGTGTCACGATCGCCATCGTCATGCCGGTATGGGCTAGAGACTTCATGACATCCAGTACTTCCTTGACCATTTCGGGGTCCAGTGCAGAGGTCGGTTCATCAAAAAGCATAACTTCAGGATCCATCGCTAAAGCACGGGCAATTGCTACCCTCTGCTTCTGGCCTCCCGAAAGTTTACTTGGATAGACAGCCGCCTTTTCAGCGAGCCCCACTCTTTCAAGGAGCTCCATCCCTTTTTGTTCAGCCTGCTTTTTTGAAAATTTCTTGACCTTCATTGGTGCATATGTCAGGTTCTCAAGTACTGTTTTGTGCGGGAACAGGTGGAAATGCTGAAATACCATTCCGACATTGGACCGGACCTTCAGGATGTTTGTCTTTTTATTGGTGACATCCACGTCCTTGATCCAGATGCTTCCCTGTGTCGGCTGCTCCAGCAGATTGATGCAGCGGAGGAGGGTCGATTTCCCCGATCCGGATGGACCGATGATTGCAACAACTTCTCCATCACTGATTTTGGTATCTATTCCTTTTAAAACCTCGAGTTTCCCGAAGCTTTTATGGAGATTTTCTATATTAATCACTGCGTCTCATTCTCCTTTCCACAAGCTTGCCTGCAATGGTCAGGATCATGACCATTATATAATAGATCAGACCCGCAAGCAGGATTGGTTCAAAGAACCGGTAAGTTTGTCCACCCACAATATAAGCCCTTCTCATAATATCATTTAAACCAATGAGGGTGACAACCGCTGATTCCTTTGTAAGAGTGATCATCTCGTTCATCAATGCGGGAAGGATATTCTTCATTGCCTGCGGCAGGATGATATCGAGCATCATTTTCCGGTATGGGACACCAAGGGCCATCGCCGCCTCCTTCTGCCCTTTATCGATTGCCAGTATGCCCGCGCGGATGATTTCGGATATATAGGCAGCGGAATTCAGGCCAAAGGAGAGGAACGCTGCGGTGAACGGGGAAATCTGCCCTCCGAATACCTGCGGAGACCCAAAATAAATAAGCATCAGCTGCAGGATGAGCGGGGTGCCCCGGAAAATGGAGGTGTAAAAGTCCGCAATCCAGTTCAGCGGCTTAACGGAGCTGATCTTCAGCAGGGATAAAATAATCCCGAGTACAAATCCAAGGATAGCTGCCAAAACAACTACCTTCAAAGTGACCGTAATACCCTGCAATATGTAGGGAAGGGACTCAATGACACGGCTAAAATCAAGATTCAATATATTCAATCCTTCCTGATGGTTTTGCCAAGCCGGTAAAAAAGGAATGACTTTTTAAGAGCCATTCCTTTTTGAATGATGAAAGCCTGGGCTTACTTGGCGTTATCGAACCATTTCAAAATCAGCTTATCAAGCTCTCCATTTTCTTTCATTTTCTTTAATTCAGCGTTGAATTCTTTAGTCAGCTTGCTGTCTTTCGGAAATGCGATCGCAGAACCAGCTTCGCCTTCGACTGAAAGTTCATAGCTTACTAAATCTTTATCGTTTTTCATGTAGCCTTTGGCAACTGTGTCTTCAATAATGGCAGCATCATAGCGCCCGGCAGATATCTCCTGGATAAGCTCGGGAATCCGGTTGCGGCTTTCAACCTTCATGTCTATCTTATCTTTTTTCTTGATATCATTGGCGATTCCTTCCTGGATAGATCCAAGCTGGACTCCAACATTCTTGCCTTTCAAATCTTCCTTCGTTTTAATTCCGCTGTCTTTTTTTGTGACAATCAAATGTTTCGCAGAATAATAGACATCACTGAAATCCACACTTTCCTTACGTTCCTTGGTTGGAGTCATGCCCGCAAGGACAAAGTCTACCTGCTTGTTCTGCAGTGCCGTGACAAGGCCGTTGAACTCCATATCCTGGATTTCCATTTTATAACCGAGCTTTTTAGTGATGGCTTTTGCGATATCTACATCAAAGCCAATGATTTCGTCACTCTTCGCCGTATCAATGTACTCGAATGGGCGATAATCAGCTGATGTGCCCATCTTTAACGTTTTTTCTTTTCCTTCCCCGCTGCTGCCGTTTGTATCTTCAGACGTGCCGCAGGCTGCTAGGATTCCTGTTAATAATAAAATAGCAAAAGAAACTGACAACCACTTTTTCACAAAATATTCCCCCTAAAATAGTAATCTGAAAATTAACATAAGTCAGTTTTCATTAATTATGAACTATATCACCATAATTTACAAGCGAAATCACGGAATAATATATATGCAATATCATGTATTTTAACACAACCTCATAAGATTGAAAACTATTATTTTTACTTGTTTTTAGCCTGCAAAATTATTATTTTAAAATAAGTATATTATATTTATGCATCTGCATACAGTCCTGTAAAACGTTTTCACAGCATAATGTTTAGCCTGAAACAAAAAAAACCGGCTCTCCAGGTGCCGCAGGGTATAAACCTGCCGGCGGCCTGAAAAACCAGCCTTCCATTGATTAGATTTCTTCGCAATATTGATCAAAGTAAGTCTGAAGCTTGTTGACCACGCTCATTGGCTCGTGACCTTCAATTTCATGGCGTTCGACCATGGTAATCAACTCGCCATCCTTAAGCAATGCGAAGGATGGAGATGATGGCGGAAAACCAGTAAAGTAGCTCCGCGCCTTTTCTGTAGCCTCTTTATCCTGGCCGGCAAAAACAGTCACCAGCTGGTCGGGGCGTTTGTCAAAATGTATGGAATGCGCAGCCGCAGGCCGGGCAATCCCTCCGGCACAGCCGCATACGGAATTGACCATTACCAGGGTCGTTCCTTTTTGGTTCAATGCCTGGTCCACTTCTTCAGGTGTCTTTAATTCCGTATAGCCGGCTGCCGTGATTTCCTGGCGGGCCTGGCGGACTATATCATTCATGAATAAGTTAAAATCCATGCTCATATCTGCTTCCTCCTTCATAGGTACTTCATCCATATTATATCAGCACCAGAACATTTTCCACAATGAAGCAAGCTTAAAAATGATTTGAAAATAATAAGGCCTGAAAGTTTAATATTTACCATATTGGGAAATATATAACTACATCTAGAACCATACCCCTAAACTCCCTAGATTGGATAGCACCCGGTGCTATCCATTTTCTTTTGATTCAAGAACCTTTTATAGTACGAAGGCACGTAGAGATAAATAGATAGAAAGAATGGCACACGCCGCCAGGATGGCTGCAGTATAGGTATTCCTTTTAAATTTAACGAAATAAGAGGCAAATATGATGGCGGCCGCTGACTTGGAAAAGCCGTCATAAAAGCTTTTTTCTTTAAAAAAAGAACTACTGAAAACAATTGCTGCAATAAATGATGTAATAATTATAATCCGAAACCACAGAGGTTCTTTCAAAAATTGCTTCGCCATTGATCTAATCCGCCGCATACAGCTGATCCCCCTTTTAACATATCAATCTATCTCAGCATATGGAGCCTTTTCCGGAGGCATGACTTTTCTTTGCTTTACAGTCTGTCCGGCCCGATGGCAATAATCCTAATGGAAAGTGCCTAAACAAAAAAACATAATCTGCCCTTTGCCGGCAGATTATGTTTTTTCCTCTATGATGGATGTATAAAATGCTGAAAAAAGATCATGGACAGCCTGTACTGCCGGCCGCTGCCCTGCCATGACTTCAAGCCTGGCCTCCGGAAGCAGCCGTTTAATTTCTCCGTTCTGAAAAAAAAGTGCTTCAAGCTGTTCGGTGATCAAGGAGTTCATCCAGTTGCCGAGCTGTGACTTCCGCCTTTCCTCAAAAACTCCCGACTCTCCTGTTTCTGCCCGGAAGCGTTCGACCACTTCCCAAAAATCACTTATCCCATCTCCAGTTAAAGAGGAACAGGTATATGCCCTGGTAATCCACCCCCTGGTCGCAGGTTGGATAAAATGGAGAATAGAATTATATTCCCGCTTCGTTTTCAGAGCTGAAGGCAAATTGCTTCCGTCTGCTTTATTGACTAAGATAGCGTCGGCCAGCTCCATGATGCCCTTTTTCATCCCCTGCAGTTCATCTCCTGCTCCCGTCAAGGCTAGGAGCAGAAAAAAATCAACCATTTCCCTGACCTTTGCCTCACTCTGTCCCACTCCCACTGTCTCGACCAGAATGATATCAAAACCTGCCGCTTCACAAAGCTTTATGGTTTCCCTCGTTTTACGGTGGACTCCGCCAAGAGTTCCACCGGCCGGGGAAGGCCTGATGAAGGCACTGGGATTTCGCGACAGATTCTCCATCCTTGTTTTATCACCGAGTATGCTTCCGCCCCCGATGCTTGAGCTGGGGTCTACCGCCAGGACCGCCACTTTATGGCCTCTATTGCAGAGGAAAGTCCCAAACGCCTCAATGAAGGTGCTCTTTCCCGCCCCGGGCACTCCTGAGATCCCAATCCTGATGGATTCCTGCTCATTGTTACCCAGTTTCTTCAGCAAATGCTGGGCACTTTCAAGGTGATGCGGCGCATTGCTTTCAATAAGGGTTATAGCCCTGGCGAGCATGGTCCGGCTCCCGCCTGACACTCCATTATACAGCTCATCAATTTGTATCCCGGATGACTTCTTTCTGAATCTCTTTTCTTTGTCCCCCGGCATTACTGAGACACTTCCTCATACCCAAGGCTTTTATAGACTGCTTTAATCAGCAGTGCTGCTGCCCGGGGGATAATGGTGCCCGGCCCGAATATCAAGGCGGCACCCTGATCCATAAGGAATTGATAATCCTGAGCGGGGATGACTCCGCCGGCGATGACCAATATATCTTCCCTCCCCAGTTTCTTAAGCTCTTCCCGGAGCTTAGGAAGCAGAGTTTTGTGGCCGCCAGCAAGTGAACTCATACCGATTACATGCACATCGTTTTCTACAGCCTGCATGGCCGTTTCTTCCGGAGTTTGGAAGAGCGGACCAATATCTACATCAAACCCTAGATCGGCAAAAGCGGTAGCCACGACCTTTGCACCCCGGTCATGGCCATCCTGCCCCATCTTGGCCACAAGGATCCTCGGCCGCCTTCCTTCATTTTCAAGGAATTCTGCCGTCAGCTCCTGCACTTCCTTAATTTCTTCCTCATTGGAGTAAGAACTGCTGTAAATGCCGCTTATCGACCGTATTACCGCCTTATGCCGCCCGCAAACGTCTTCAATGGCATCCGATATTTCACCTACTGTCGCCCTTTCGGCCGCCGCCGCGACTGCAAGGTCAAGCAGGTTGCCTTCCCCTGACCGGGCAGCTGCCGTAAGACGTGCGAGTGCCGCTGTCACCTTCTCTTCACTTCTGCCTTCCTTCACAAGTTTCAGCCTTTCAATCTGGCTGAGCCTTACTGCCGTATTATCCACTTCCAGGATTTCTATTTCGTCTTCCATGTCCGGCTTGTAGGCATTCACACCCACCAGGATTTCTTCGCCGGAATCGATCTGGGCCTGCCTTCTGGCTGCAGCTTCTTCAATCTTCATCTTTGGGAGTCCAGTTTCATTGGCTTTGGACATCCCGCCGAGTTCTTCAATTTCCTCCAGATGTGCCCAGGCTCTTGTGATGAGGGCGTCTGTAAGTGATTCTACATAATAAGAACCGCCCCATGGATCGATCACATCTGTAATATGGGTTTCTTCCTGTAGGTATAGCTGTGTGTTCCTTGCTATCCTTGCCGAAAAATCAGTGGGCAGGGCAATGGCCTCATCAAGGGCATTCGTGTGAAGGGACTGGGTATGGCCCATGGCTGCTGCGTGTGCCTCAATCAGTGTCCGGGTGACATTGTTGAAGGGATCCTGCTCGGCAAGGCTCCAGCCTGAAGTCTGGGAGTGAGTTCGAAGGGCCAGGGACTTCGGATTCTTCGGGTTGAACTGCTTCATGAGCTTAGCCCAGATGAACCTTGCAGCCCTAAGCTTGGCCACTTCCATAAAATAATTCATGCCGATCGCCCAAAAGAACGACAGCCTCGGGGCAAACGTATCAATGCCTATCCCGGCTGCAAGCCCCGTTCGCACATATTCGAGCCCGTTGGCAAGCGTATAGGCAAGTTCAATGTCAGCCGGTGCCCCCGCTTCCTGCATATGATATCCCGATATGGATATACTGTTGAACTTCGGCATATGGCTGGATGTATAATCAAAAATATCGGCTATAATTTTCATCGACATTTCCGGCGGATAGATATAGGTGTTCCGAACCATATATTCTTTCAGAATGTCATTTTGGATCGTGCCGGAAAGCTGTGCCGGCTCCACTCCCTGCTCTTTTGCAGTCACGATGAAGTAAGCAAGGATAGGCAGAACGGCACCATTCATCGTCATGGAAACCGACATTTGATCAAGCGGGATATCCCGGAAAAGAATCTTCATATCCTCAACAGTGTCGATTGCGACCCCTGCCTTCCCCACATCGCTGAAAACCCGGGGATGATCAGAATCGTAACCCCGGTGTGTCGCCAGGTCGAAAGCGACTGAAAGCCCCTTCTGTCCCATGGCGAGATTCTTTTTATAAAAAGCATTGGATTCTTCCGCTGTGGAAAAGCCCGCATACTGCCTGACTGTCCATGGCCTGTTCACATACATCGCGGGATATGGCCCGCGCGTGAAAGGGGCAAGCCCCGGAAAATTCATGTGATGTTCTGCCTGTTTAATATCCTCTTCCGTATAAACGGCCTTCACTTCGATTCCTTCACTGGTCTGGTGTGCTGTTATAGGGACTCCGCTTAAGTTATCTGCTTTTCCCGTGCTGTTCATTGAGTCCTGGCTGATTGCTCGAAAGTCTGGTCTTGTCATCGTGTTTTACCCTCCATCTCCACCAAGAACGTATTAAGCAGGTCAAGGCTTGTGTTCTGGTGTATGCTGCCATTAAGGCCCGCTTTTTCAGCCGATCCGGCCAGCTCCTTCGTCATCCTGCCTGCAATATATATCCTTTTATGGGGAAACGCTGCCCTTACAGCTGAGATATAATGAACAGCTTCTTTTTCATACGTTTCATCGCTGCCGCATATCAGGAAGTGGCCGGCTTCCTCATTCCTGCTGATAAATGAAAGGGCCTGGTCTGTGTCATAAATAGGGGGGCTGATCTCAGCATGGATTCCCCCAGCCGCGAAAAAACTGCGGATGAAGTCGGCTCTCGGTTTGAAGTCCTTTAAAGCACCCAGCCCAATTATACCAACCCTTGGTATCGTTCCCCGCCTTTCGGCCAGTCCCGCTGCTTTATGGCGGATTGCCTCCACCTCTTCCGAAAGTCTTCTCGGCTTCAGGGCATCAATGCCCCTTAAGCCATGATTGTCAGGTGCTGCAGCGGTGCCATTCGTTGTTCCTTTTCCCGGTTTTGCAGACTGGCTGATATCTGCATAAACATTGGTCCCGACCAGCCTCTCTTTTCTTACCATCACCTGGTGTGCCTTATCATCAAATGTTTTGACGGCCTGCTCCTGTATCCATCCGCTTTCAAGGGCAGCCCATGCTCCCCCCATGTCTTCAATCTCAAGGAATAACTCCCACGCTGATTCGGCAAGCTGATCCGTAAGCTTTTCAACATACCATGATCCCCCTGCAGGATCTGCTGTATGCTTAAGGTGCGCTTCCTCTGCCAGGATGTGGTGGATATTGCGGGCAATCCTGCCGGCGAGCGGACTCGCTGGCACCGCGGGCGAATCAAAGGGATGAACCTGAAGATATTGAACATTTCCCACTGCCGCGGCAAAGGCCTGGCCTGCTGTTCTTAAAATATTCACATGCGGATCATAGACAGTCTGTGTAAACGCAGAGGTTTCAGCATGAATTTCCATCTTGAACGGCTTCACCTCATCCTTGTAAGCTTCTCCAATCCTCGACCAGAGCCTGCGGGCTGCCCTCAGCTTTGCGATTTCCATAAAGAAGCTGGAACCAATGGCAAAGGAAAAAACCATTTTCTCAGCGAGTACGCAGGCGTCGATTCCTTCTTTCCTTCCCATTTCCAGATATTCCACACCAAGGGCCAGGGCAAAAGCCAATTCCTGCACTGGACTTGCACCCGCATTATGGTAAATAGAACCTTTGACAAGGAGGCTCCGGAGACCCGGGAAAGAAATATTCATTGCCTTAATACGGCCGGCGAATTCCATTGAAAACTTGTCTTTATCCGCAGGCAGACGCCCGGCTGCCGCCCCGTCCGATATCAGGTCCTCGACAGCAGCTCCCCGAAGGCCGGCTTGAAGTTCCGGGTCATCGCAGATGCTCCTGAATAAGGTTTCCTGCCTTCCCTTCAGATCCAGGAAGAATGGCAGATTGACTGCATGGAGTTTCCGCATCAGATCCTGCATCCCGCCGGCATCCAATGAATCAAACAGTTCCGTATCAAAAGAGATTGTATTCTGCCCTTTCTTAACAGCTTCCTCTATGAGAGCGAATAATTCCTCACGATCTTCCGCCCTCAGGCATTGGGCAATCCCCCATGTACCTCCCCGGCTTCCTGCAGGTTCGATTCCCCGGGTATACGGTCTCTGTCCCGGAAGTTCTGTTATAGTTTCATTTTTATAATATAGTGGTTCGATTTGTATACCTTCATATGTATTTCTAGAAAGACTGCTGACACTCATCCCCTTCAGACTTTTCGCAGCAGCCTCTTCCCAGCTGGTAAAATCCGCAGCCGGAAATTCAAGCTTCTTTATTTCGCTCGTTTTCATGTAATCGCTTCCAAATGGATTTATACGTTCGACTTGGAAGCATTTCCCTCCCTGCAAGTAAAAGATAGCATTGCTGATACTCATATTTTAGAACAGTCAGTATATTTGTGCAATTGCAGGCCCGCATATAAAGATGCCTGCACACCAGAATAACAGGGCTTTACTATTCTAATGCTTATTATTTTTATATTTGAGTGCCCGCAAATATAATAGATATTTAAGCTATGAAAGTCATGCTCGCAAGATATTTTCAGCCTTTATTGCAAAGCCTAAGAAAGAAATTATGGAGAGAAGGTACAACTGTGTTTATAATTGGCAGCCGGACAATAAAAACAGCTATAGGAGCTATGGTCTCATTGATGATTGCCGGTATGTTTTCGCTCGAAAATGCGGCTACCGCCGCTATCATTACCCTGCTTAGTGTGCAGAGCACCAAAAGGCAGTCAGCCGTTATAGCCCTCAGGCGATTTGCTGCCGGAATTCTCGGCATGGCCTTAGCGGTCATCCTGTTTCAATGGGGATCGTTCACACCCATTTCTGTGGGTGTCCTCCTGTTGATATACATCCCCCTGATGGCGAAATTGGGACTTCACGAAGGAATCATCCCCGGTTTTGTCATCGTGATGCAATTATATTTAACAAAAAACATTACATACGCTTTTGTTTTAAATGAAGTGTTCATCATTACTATCGGGATCCTGGTTGCACTGCTTTTCAATCTTTATATGCCCAGCGTCGAAAAAGACCTTCGCCGGAAATCTTCGGAGACAGAGGAGAATTTCAAACTGATTTTCCTGCAGCTCGCCCGCTTCATCAGAAAAAAAGAAAGAGTATGGAATGATGAATCTGTCTTGAAAAGTGAAAATGCTATCCGGGAAGGGAAGGACCTTGCCCGCAGGAGTGTCGAAAACTCCTTTTTTCGAAAGGAAAATTACTATCGCGATTATTTCAATATGCGCGGACAGCAATTTGACATCATTCAGAGAGTCATCCCGATCATCCTTCATCTCCCGACTGCCTTTGAGCAGAATGTTATGGCAGCCGAGCTTATGGAGGAAATCGGCCATAGCATCCATAAGGAAAACCCTGCTACCGCACTGCTGGTTTCCCTGCGGGCTTTGCGGCAGACCTTCGAGAAAATGGAACTTCCCAAAACACGCGAGGAATTTGAAACCAGGGCAGCGCTCCTGGTATTCATAAATGAAATCGAAAGGTTTCTCCAGATTAAATCGCAATTCATCCTTGAGACAGGGGATTCTGCTGCTGAGTAAGAGACTGCCCGATAGAAAAGCACCTCCCAATTGATTATAGCCTATCAATTGGGAGGTGCTTTCTTTTTTAACTGTTTATCTTTTTAATAAACGGTTTCGTAAAGATGCAATAAGAAGGTTCATTTCCACTGCCGGCATTCTCCCGCAGCCGCCCTTTTAGAACCGTCCTAATAGATCGGTGTAGTCTCCGGAGATGAGCTTTCCAGTATTTCTTTTACTCTTGCAAGGAAACGTCCGCATACTAATCCATCGAGCACCCGGTGATCAAGCGACATACAGAGATTCACCATGTCACGAACGGCAATCATTCCGTCGATGATGACCGGACGCTTTACAATCGATTCTACCTGAAGGATGGCTGCCTGCGGATAATTGATGATTCCCATTGACTGCACGGATCCGAATGAGCCTGTGTTATTGACCGTGAAGGTCCCGCCCTGCATTTCATCAGATCTAAGCTTTCCGGCTCTCACTTTGCCTGCAAGCTCCGTAATTTCACGGGCAATGCCTTTTATTGTTTTTTCATCGGCATTTTTGATGACCGGAACATACAGAGCATCCTCTGTAGCAACGGCGATGGAGATGTTTATATCTTTTTTCTGGATGATTTTATCTCCAGCCCACATTGAATTGATCTGCGGGAATTCCTTCAGCGCCTGTGCCACTGCTTTCACGAAGAAGGCGAAGTACGTCAAATTAAAACCCTCCTGCTGCTTGAATCCTGACTTCAAGGAGTCTCTATAGGACACAAGCTTCGTCACATCCACTTCAACCATGGTCCAGGCGTGAGGGGCTTCATGTTTGCTTCTTAGCATATTGGCAGCAATCGCCTTACGTACGCCTGTCACTGGTATTTCGATATCCCCAGGAGCTGATGCTGCCGGAGGGCTCTCTGTTTTTCTTCCAGGGCGGGCGGCCTGCGGTTCCTGCTGAAGCCCTGCAGGCTTTGGAACCGGCGCTGCCGGCTGTTCAGGCTGAGGAATACCGCCTGCCTCGATTACGGCAAGCAGATCCTTCCTTGTGATTCGTCCCCCGGCACCCGAGCCTGTCACCTGCGCAAGGTCTATTCCATTTTCTTGAGCAATTTTAAGCACAGCAGGGGAGTAGCGCGCTTTGCTCGAGGTATCCTTCACGGGTTCTGCCACTTTCGCTTCTTCTCTGGCGCCCGCCGGCTCCTCACTGCCAGCTGTCTCTTCCTGGGCACCCGCTTCGGTTTCAACCGAGCAGATGAATTCCCCGATAGACAGAGTCTGACCTTCTTCAGCGATTAATTCCTTGATGATACCTGTAAAGGATGAAGGAATTTCTGCATTTACTTTGTCAGTCATCACTTCAGCGATCGGATCATATTTATTTACCTTATCTCCAGGGGCAACCAGCCATTTGCTGATTGTCCCTTCCGTTACACTTTCCCCCAGCTGCGGCATTTTCAATTTCTCGACGGTCATCATGTACCCTCCTTTCAGCTTCTCTATTAAAATTCAGCCAGCTCACGCATAGCTTTTTCAACTTTGTCCGGGTTGACCATAAAATACTTTTCCATCGTCGGTGAATATGGCATAGCAGGCACATCAGGTCCGGCAAGGCGCTTGATTGGTGCATCAAGGTCGAACAGACAGTTCTCTGCAATGATCGCAGCCACCTCGCTCATGATGCTTCCCTCTTTATTGTCCTCCGTCAAGAGAAGCACCTTCCCTGTCCTGGATGCTGCTTCAATGATTGCTTCTTTATCCAATGGATAGACTGTGCGAAGATCCAGTATATGTGCTGAAATGCCGTCACTGGCAAGACGCTCAGCCGCCTGAAGGGCAAAATGCACGCAAAGGCCGTAGGTGATGATTGTAATATCTTCACCCTCGCGCTTCACATCTGCCTTCCCGATTGGCAGTACATAGTCATCAGCCGGTACTTCTCCCTTAATCAGGCGGTAAGCCCGCTTATGTTCAAAAAACAGGACTGGGTCTTCATCACGAATGGCCGCTTTCAAAAGGCCCTTCACATCGTAAGGAGTGGACGGCATAACGATCTTAAGCCCCGGGGTCCCGGCAAAGAGAGCCTCTACAGACTGGGAATGATAAAGCGCACCATGGACTCCGCCTCCGTATGGGGCACGGATGACCATTGGACAGCTCCAGTCATTGTTGGAACGATAACGGATTTTAGCGGCTTCCGAAACAATCTGGTTCACAGCCGGCATGATGAAATCGGCGAATTGCATCTCGGCAACCGGGCGCATCCCATACATGGCAGCCCCGATTCCCACTCCTGCGATGGCGGATTCAGCAAGCGGTGTATCGAGTACACGGTCTTCGCCAAACTGGTCATACAGTCCGTAAGTCGCCTTGAATACCCCGCCTTTTTTTCCTACATCCTCACCAAGGACAAAGACGCGCGAATCTCTTTCCATCTCTTCCCGAAGCGCCATCGTGACTGCATCGATATATGAAATAACTGGCATTACAATTCCCCCTGTTCCTCGGCATATACATATTTCAGCGCCTGCTCGGGCTCTGAATATGGAGCGTTTTCGGCATAATCAGTAGCTTCATTGACGACCTGCATCACTCTTTTGTTGATCGTCTCCTCCAGCTCATCGTCCATTGCGCCCGTTTCCTTCAAATAAGCTCCGAAAGTGATGATCGGATCCTTGGTCTTCGCTTCAGCCACTTCAGACGGCGAGCGGTAGAGACGGTCATCATCATCGCTTGAGTGTGCTGTAAGGCGGTAGGAAACTGTTTCGACCAGGCTTGGGCCTTCACCCCGGCGTCCCCTGTCAGCCGCTTCCTTCACGGCTTTATATACTTCAAGCGGATCATTTCCGTCTACTGTAATTCCCGGCATTCCATAGCCGACGGCCCGGTCTGATACATTTTCACAGGCCAGCTGCTTTTCAATTGGAACTGAAATAGCGTATTTGTTATTTTCACACATAAAAATAACCGGCAGTTTATGTACACCTGCAAAGTTGGCACCTTCGTGGAAGTCTCCCTGGTTCGAAGAACCCTCACCGAATGTAACGAAAGTCACAAGATCCTCGCCCTGCATCTTCCCGGCCAGCGCAATGCCCACAGCATGCGGCACCTGTGTGGTTACAGGGGATGAACCTGTTACGATGCGGTTGACTCTCTGCCCGAAGTGGCCAGGCATCTGCCTCCCTCCGGAATTCGGATCCTCTGCTTTAGCAAACGCGGAAAGCATCAGGTCTTTGGCCGTCATCCCGAATGTCACGACCACACCCACATCACGATAGTAAGGAAGAACATAATCCTTTTGACGATCCAGTGCGAATGCCGCCCCAACCTGTGCTGCCTCCTGTCCCTGGCAGGAGATAACGAACGGGATTTTGCCGGCACGGTTCAAGAGCCACATGCGCTCATCGATGCGCCTGCTGAGGAGCATCATTTCGTACATGTCCAATACGGTTTCATTTGAGAGACCCAATGCCTCGTGGCGATTTTCAACCATGTTTAAACCTCCTAATAATTTAAATTAGCTTATGAATGGATAGCAAGCCCATCTACTGCCTGGGCAGCTTCTCCGATAGCCTCAGAAAGTGTAGGGTGCGGATGGATCGTATGGCCGATTTCCCAAGGAGTCGCGTCAAGGACCTTGGCAAGGCCGGCCTCAGATATCATGTCTGTCACATGCGGACCAATCATATGCACTCCAAGCAGATCGTCATTTTCTTCATTGGCAATAATTTTCACAAAGCCATCTGACTCTCCGTAAACGAGAGCTTTTCCAATGACCTTGAATGGGAATTTGCCGATTTTGATCTTGAATCCCTTCGCTTTTGCTTCTTCCTCTGTCAGGCCCACGCTTGCCGCTTCCGGACTGGAGTAAATGCATTTTGAAATGGTCGAATAATCTATCGGAGCAGGATTTTTGCCTGCGATATGCTCCACAGCCTTGATTCCTTCATGGGACGCCACATGGGCGAGCTGAAGTCCTCCTATACAATCGCCGACAGCATATATATGAGATTCCTTTGTCTGGTAATATTCATTGGTTAATATGTATCCCTTATCAAGCTGAATCTCAGTATTCTGGAGGCCGATGCCTTCTGTATTGGCCATCCTCCCTACCGAAACCAGGATCTTATCCGCTTCAAACTCCTGAAGCCCATCCTTGACCTCGGCCGAAATCTTGACACGTTCAGACTTCACAAGTGTTTCAGGGACCACCTTTGCGCCAGTGATGATTTTGACTCCCTTTTTCTTCATAAGGCGCTGCATCTCTTTGGAAACATCCTTATCCTCTGTAGGAATAATTCTGTCGGCATATTCAATCACGGTGACCTCAACACCAAAGTCAGACATCATGGATGCCCATTCTATGCCGATGACCCCGCCGCCCACTATGATGATGGATTTAGGAAGCTCTTCAAGTTCAAGTGCTTCATCTGATGACAATACAAGCTGACCGTCAAAGTCCAATCCAGGAAGTGTCCTCGGCCTTGAACCCGTCGCTATGATAACGTTCTTCGGAATCAGCATTTCATTTTCCTCACCATTATTCATCTCAACAGAGACTGTGCCCGGCATCGGCGAAAAGATAGAGGGGCCCAATATCCGGCCCATACCTTCCACTACATCAATTTTCCCCTTCTTCATCAGGTACTTCACGCCGTTATGCAGCTGTTCAATGATTTTGCCTTTGCGCTCCTGGACTTTATGGAAATTAAGACTCACTTCACCAGTGATTACACCGAATTCTTCACTCTGCCTGGCTGTCTTGAACACCTCTGCACTGCGGAGCAGTGCCTTGGAAGGAATGCACCCTTTATGCAGGCATGTGCCTCCGAGTTTTCCCTTTTCGACTATGGCGATACTCAGGCCGAGCTGGGCAGCGCGGATCGCTGCAACATATCCCCCGGTGCCTCCGCCAAGGATGACTAAATCATATTCTTTTGCCATGTGCATTCACTCCATTTTTGTAGTATGGCTTCCTATTGATTGTGGATTTGGGTAAACCTTGGCCGGCTCCTCCCCGAGTAAAACCCGGAGAGCTCCTTCGGCAAGTGCCTGCAGTTCATTTTCGCCCGGCTTCACAATGACGTCTGCAATCCAGTTTATCCGTGAAGAAATATCCTGGACAAATTCTTTGCCGTAGGCAAGGCCGCCCGTGAGGATGATGGCATCCACTTTCCCCCGGAGAACTGCGCTTTGTGAACCGATTTCCTTTGCCACCTGATAGGCCATGGCTGAGTAGACCAGCTCGGCTTCTTTATTGCCGGAAGCGATCATTTTTTCCGCCCTGATGGCATCGCTTGTGCCAAGATATCCGGCCATGCCGCCCTGTCCTACCAGCTTTTTCATGATTTCTTCACGATAAAAGTCCCCTGAATAACAGAGCCTGACCAAATCTCCTGCCGGAACAGTGCCCGCTCTTTCAGGGCTGAAAGGACCATCACCGTGGAGGCCATTGTTTACATCAATCACTCGTCCCATGCTGTGGGCACCGACCGTGATCCCGCCGCCCATATGGACGACAATCAAGTTCAGTTCCTCATATTTCCTGCCTAATTCCCTTGCAACCCTTCTTGCCACAGCCTTCTGGTTGAGTGCATGAAAGATACTCTTTCTTTCAATTAGGCTGAAGCCGGATATCTTTGCAATCGGCTCCATTTCATCCACCACTACGGGATCGACAATGAAGGCGGGGATATTTAAACCCTTAGCGATTTCATGCGCGATGATTCCACCAAGATTGGAAGCATGCTGACCGCTGTAGCCAACCCGAAGATCATTCAGCATCTGTTCATTCACTTCATATGTACCGCCCTCGATTGGCCTGAGGAGCCCTCCCCTGCCGCAGACAGCGCTGAGCTTTGAGATATTGATGCCTTCCTGATCAAGGGTTTCAAGAATGATCTTTTTTCTGTAGCCGTATTGATCGATGATATTTTCATAGGCATTCGTTTCTTCCGGATTGTGGCGGATCGTACTTTCGATTACAGGTACATCATTGTCAAACACACCTATTTTAGTGGAGGTAGAACCCGGATTGATGACAAGTATTCGTTTGTAATTCTCGTGCACTTTATATACCTCCAATAATAAAGAAAAGGAAAGCGGCCCTTACGGCTGCCATCCTGTTCTATTATTTAATGAACTGCTGGTTAGCGGCGGCGGTTCAAAATGTTCCTTCCATTTTGAAGGAAGGTGTTTGTCGATGTCCTGACGCTTTCGATTCTCTCTTCCGCCATTAAATCCGCAGCTCTGTAAGTCGGGATGGAGTCTCGTTTTGCAATTTCAATGACTTTTTCAATGTTATTGTAGATGAGCTCGACTTTTTTCATGGCCCGTTCGCGGTTATAGCCATAGAGCTCATCCGCCACATTGATGACTCCCCCGGCATTGATGACATAATCCGGTGCGTATACGATTCCCAGTTCATGAATCATGTCTCCATGCTTTGTTTCCTTCAGCTGATTATTGGCGGCTCCGGCGATTACCTTAGCTTTCAGCATAGGAATCGTTTCATCATTGATTACGGCCCCAAGCGCACAAGGAGCATATATATCACAATCCACGCTGTAAATGTCCTCAGGATCAACTGCCTTTGCCCCGAATTCCTCGACTGCCATGGCAACCGCTTCTTTATTGATATCCGTCACAATCAGCTGAGCTCCTTCTTCATGAAGGTGGCGGCATAGATTATAAGCGACATTTCCTACTCCCTGAACGGCAATCACTTTGCCTTCAAGCGAGTCATTTCCAAATGCCTCCTTGGCTGCTGCCTTCATTCCGCGATAAACACCATAGGCTGTTACCGGAGAAGGATTGCCGGAAGATCCAAATGCAGGGGAAATACCTGTTACATATTCAGTTTCTTCATGAATCAGATCCATATCCGCAACTGTCGTGCCAACATCCTCCGCTGTGATATAGCGGCCGTTAAGGCCCTGGATATATCTTCCGAACGCACGGAACATTGCCTCATTCTTATCTTTCTTAGGATCACCGATAATAACGGTCTTTCCTCCCCCAAGGTTGAGGCCGGCTGCCGCATTTTTATAAGTCATCCCGCGCGATAGGCGGAGAGCATCCTCGATTGCAGCAGCTTCTGAAGCGTATGTCCACATGCGTGTTCCCCCAAGAGCCGGGCCAAGTGTAGTGTCGTGTATCGCAATGATGGCTTTTAGGCCTGAACGTTTATCCTGACAGAATACAACCTGCTCGTAGTCATAAGTTTCCAGATAGTTGAAGATTTCCATGTAAAAAAACTCCTCTCGAGTGCTAATTATTATAGTTGGTTGTGTGAAGCGGAACAGATGGCGAGGGCAAGCGAGTAAAGCTTGCTTTCTGCAGAATCGGACCGAGATGTCAGCACGATGGGCGCACTTGCCCCGCTGACTACCGCCCCTACCTTGGCATGGGCAAAGTAGATCAGTGATTTATACAGGCTGTTGCCTGTTTCTATGTTCGGTACAAGCAGGATATCCGCCTTCCCTGCCGCTTCGCTGTGAATCCCCTTATGTTCTGCAGCCTCTATTGAGACAGCATTATCCAGGGCCAGCGGCCCGTCGACCAGGCATCCCTTGATCTGTCCCCGCCTGTTCATTTGGGTGAGAAGGGCGGCATCCAGTGTAGCCGGCATCTGCTGGTTGACCAGTTCGACCGCAGCCAGTGCCGCCACCTTAGGGTTATCGATCCCGATTGAACGGGCAAGTGCAGCGGCATTATTGATTATTTCAGCTTTCGTTGATAAATCGGGGAGAATATTCATAGCGGCATCCGTAATCAGCAGAAGTTTTTTCTGTCCAGGTATCTGGAAGGCCGCTGTATGCGAAAGGATTCTGCCTGTCCGGAGGCCCCACTCTTTATTAAGGACAGCCTTCAGGATAACCGCCGTGGAGATGCCGCCCTTCATCAGGACTGAAGCTTCCTTTTTCCGGACCGACTTTACGGCAAGCTCTGCTGCCATTTCAGCCGAATCAGCATGTATGATTGAGATTTTCGGATCGTCAGCGAGCCCTTTTTTAGTGCGTTCAAGCAGGAATCTGGTTTTTTCTCCATTTCCAAACAACTTGAAGACAGCTATATTTTTTTCTGCAGCGGCTGCAACTGCCTCAATGACATCTTCATCTTCCGGCACTGCGACCGCAACCGTCGAAACATCTGTGCTCCCTGCCCTGGTGAGCAATGCGTCTAAATCCATCCCTGCAACTCCTTTTGGTGAAATCTTGCCTCACTGTCTTATTATGCAAGTTCCGTGCCAAGATAAAAAAACACGAAATGTAAGGGGTTACTTTAGGAAAATCATGCAATAAATTGCACATCATGCAAATTATTGCATGCTGTTTGTTTCAATCCCGAATTTCTCCAGCTTATAATATAAACTTCTAATAGACAATCCGAGTGACTTTGCCGCAGCTGTTTTATTGCCCGAGTGATTTTTAAGGGCTTCCTTAATGATCTCCCCTTCATATATATCCAGCTGTTCAGACAGCTTCCGGCCTGGTGCGCGGGAGGCAGGAGTTTCGGCACGCTGAAGCTGTCCGTCAAGACCAGGGATAAAGACATTTTCCAGCACCGTCTCCTGCAGCCCCATAAAGATGATGGATCTTCCAAGGATGTTCTCAAGCTCGCGGACGTTGCCCGGCCAGCTGTATTTCCGAAGCACTGACAGGGCATGGCTGGAAATGCCTTCAATATTCCGGCCGTACTCCTGGTTCAGCTTCTGGATCAAATATCTGCTCAGCGGTTCGATATCTTCCTTCCTGTCCCGCAGTGGTGAGATATGGATAGGCATCCGGTTCAGACGAAAATACAAGTCCTCACGGAACTCCCCGGTGGTTATGGCTTTTTCGAGATTCACATTGGTCGCAGCAATGATGCGGACATTGATTGGTATCGCCTTTGTTCCGCCTACTTTCATGATTTCCCTTTCTTGAAGGACCCGCAGCAGCTTGGCCTGAGTACTTGCCGAAATTTCTCCGATTTCATCCAGGAAGATGCTGCCGTTATTCGCTTCCTCAAACAAGCCCCTTTTCCCGCCCCTTTTAGCCCCTGAAAAAGCCCCTTCTTCGTATCCGAACAATTCACTTTCAAGAAGAGTTTCAGAAAGAGCCGCACAATTAACCCTGACAAATTTGTTGTATTTCCTGTCGCTTGCGTTATGTATGGCATGGGCAAACAATTCCTTCCCAGTACCGGATTCCCCGCGCAGAAGGATTGTCGCGGGTGTGCTGGCAGCGAGGCGTGCCTGCCCAATAGCAATTTCCATCTCTTCTGATTTTCCGATGATATCTTCAAATGAATACTTAGCCTCCAGGGTGCGGATGATCTGCCTTGCCCGGTCGAGCTCCCTGGTCAGATTCTGGATTTCAGACATGTCATGAATAACTCCTACACTGCCCTTAAGCCTCCCATCTACTATGATGGGAGCCACATTTACGACCACTTCCTTTTTATTGGGGCCTACCCGCATTTTTGCCCCTCTCACCGACCTTCTGGTCTGGAGCACTTTCATATGCATGCTTTCTCCTTCATGGATATCGGCTTCGGCCGGGAGACCGATGACTTCCTCTTCCTTAAGGCCGGTAATGCGGGTATAAGCCGGGTTGATCATAATTCCACGGCCTTCCTCATCCACAACTGAAATGGCCTCATCGCTCGAGTGGATGATAGCCTGGAGCATCACCTGGATAGATTTGAGGTTTGTTATTTCTTCAGCGAGCCCGACTACCTCTGTTATATCCTTGAACACAGCAAAGGCACCGATGCTTTCCCCATTTTCATTGATCAGGGGCATCCGTGTGGTTATGATCTTGGTGCCATTCTGCAGCAGCTGCTCTTTATTCGCTTCTATCCTGCGCGAATCCAGTACCTTTGGCAGGCGGCTTGTCGGAATGACTTCCAAAACATTTTTCCCTAGCGCGTCATTCGGCGATACTCCGGTCATTCTTTCCGCACTCCTATTGAAAAGAATGATGCGGCTCCATTTATCTATCACAAGCATCCCATCATCGGTGGAATCAAAAATCATATTATATTTATGGGCCTGCTCCTGAAGCTTTGTGATCAGGCTTTCTTTTTCAAGGAACACCTTCGTCATGATTTGTGCTACTGTCCCAGGGACCAGCACGGTTTCCCGGGATTTATACTGCCGGATGCCCTCCAATACTTCTTCGTCCCCGGTCACTTCAAATACAATGTCCAAAGATTCCGAAAAAAAATCCCGCCAATCGCTGCTCACCGGAACTCCATGCCTTTTGGCAAGACTGATTCCCTGTGCCCCCGGATTGATGTCAGCCACCCCGGCGACGATTAAGGAATCAATATCCAGCAGGATTTTCAGGATGGCTGTCCCGCCATTTCCAGCACCTACAATCAGTACCTTTTGCATCTGTTGCTTCACTCCTGAATAGCTTGCAATTTTTTTCATGATATTTACGCAAGTTCTTTCACAGTATAAATTGTAAACGAATCCGCAGCACCTTGACAAATTTTATATATAACTTATGATTTGAGGTATGACAACAATTAGGAAGGGAAGCCCTCATGAAGAGACTTATCGCAGTATTAATCCTGTTCATCCCCGGCGCTCTGGCCGTTTATGGAATAAAGTTGATGCGCGACATGCTTTTTGCCATCCAGCAGCCTCCTTTCCCAGCACTCTGGCTCCAATTTGTGGCAGGCCTTATCTTTTGCGCAGGCGGAATCGCCTTTGTAGCCGGCTTTGTCCTTCACCGTGACAGAAAACGCAATAAAGTGCAGGACCGGTTTAAGATGGGAAGCGGGCACAAAGGCAGCTGATATAAAAAATCCCCGGCATACTCGCTAAAGCGGCCGGGGATTTTTTATCGGGTTCTGCCTCTTATTTTTTCTCTTAGTACGGCAGCTGCTTTCGGAAAGTCCGTGATGATGGCACTGCAGTGCAAGCGGAACAGCTCTTCCATCTGGGCTTCTTTGTTAACTGTATAGGGGCGGACGGCAATACCGGCTGCCATGGAGTCACGGATTATGGAAGCATTGACTGTTTTAATGCTTGGGTGAATTCCCCTGCCCCCGATTGCCTTCGCATACACCCAGGGCATATACAATCCATTGCTGTAAAGCGGTGCGACCTCTATCTCAGGGGCCAGCATATGAGAGTGGACAATGCTGTAATGATTGAAGGATGAAAGGATGATGCGTTCTTCAAGTCCATACCGCCTGATCATTTCAATGACTTTTTCTTCCATGCCCGGATACAGGAAAACTCCATTTTTCAGCTCTATATTGCAAATCAGGTTTGTAACCCTGAACCAATCGAAAAATTCGGCAAGAGACGGGACATCTGTTTTCCCATATGCCGATTGAAAGCTGTGGCTTGCGTTCAGTTTCTTAATTTCAGACAGGGTCATATTCCTGACATAGCCTCTGCCATCTGTCGTGCGGTCTACCTTTTCATCATGGATAATCACCGGATGCCCGTCCTTCGTCAGCTGTACATCAAGTTCAATTCCTTCTGCCCCGCTGCCCAAAGCTTCTGTGAATGAAATCATCGTGTTCTCCGGATGAGTGCCTGCAGATCCCCTATGTGCAAAAATCTGTGTCATGCTTCCCCTCCTCCTTCAATTGTTTCCTATTACCCAATATACCGTAAATACCTCATTTTATGTCCGCTGAAGCTGCCCGTTTTTACCCATACAAAAAGCACCCATGCATGGGTGCTTACCTATCAAGATCCTAACCCTTTCAGGAAGCCTTATGCTCGAGGCGGAGCTTATCGGCTACCATAGCGATGAATTCCGAATTTGTCGGCTTAGCTTTTGTCATGCTCACCGTATATCCAAAAAGCGAAGAGATGGAATCAATGTTCCCCCTGCTCCACGCCACTTCGATTGCATGCCTGATAGCCCGTTCTACGCGGCTTGCGGTAGTATTGTACTTTTTGGCGATATCAGGATAAAGGACCTTCGTGATAGACCCGAGAAGTTCTATATCATTATAGACCATGGAAATCGCTTCACGGAGATACAGATATCCTTTAATGTGCGCAGGGACTCCAATTTCATGGATGATGCTTGTAATGCTGGCGTCCAGATTCCTTGGCTTTGATTCGTGATGGGATTTATACGAAAAAGATGAAGGCTTTTTCAGCAGGCTATTGCTTTTTCCGCTGATCTGCCTGATATTATTTGACAGGTTTTCCATATCAAAAGGCTTGAGTATGAAGTAGGAAGCTCCAAGGTCCACCGCTTTTTTGGTCACATCTTCCTGCCCAAAAGCTGTCAGCATGATTACATTCGGATGGGAATCCATTTTGATCTCCCTGATTTTCTCAAGCACGCCCAGGCCATCGAGATGGGGCATAATGATATCTAGAACAAGCACATCCGGCTCTACCTGGCTCAGCATCTGGAGGCAGTCCTGGCCATTATGCGCTACACCTATTACTTCCATATCTTCCTGAGACGAAATATATTCTTCAAGGAGACCAACCAATTCCCTGTTATCATCCACAATACACACTTTAATTTTTTTCAACCTGGATTTCCTCCTCTAGACCTCTTATTGTCTATTTTCTATTCTAAATTAAGTTTTCGACAATGCAACTCAAAATCCTTTTTAATTTTAAAAAAAGAGAAAAAATAACGATTTATCTCTATATTGCTCCTGATTTCTCATGATTTCGACCAATTTCGATTAAATTACGGGCTTTTGTCGATTTTTCTTTAATTAAAAGAAGCAGGCCTGCAATGCAGCCTGCTTTCTGTGTTAACTCGCCTTGGAGGCCGAGTGTTTCTTATTATAAATATTGATGCCCGCTTCATGCAGCATCCATTCAATATGGACTCCATATCCGCTGGTCGGATCATTCACAAATACATGAGTCACTGCGCCAATCAGCTTTCCATTCTGGATAATGGGACTTCCGCTCATCCCCTGCACAATTCCTCCGGTTTTATCCAGCAGTTCCGGATCAGTCACCTTCAGGACCATCCCCTTTGTTGCAGGAAATTTTTGCGGAATACTGCTGACGATTTCTATATTATATTTCTCGACTTTATCGCCATCCACAACCGTCAGTATCTGTGCTGGACCTTCCTTTACTTCATGAGATAACGTAATCGGAAGTGCCCGGTCGATGATGTTATTATTCACCTGGGAGTAAAGTTTGCCAAAAATCCCAAAAGAGCTGTTCTTATTGATGTCCCCGATGATTTTATGATCGGAGGAAAATCTGGCCAGCTTTTCCCCGGGATCACCATGGCTTCCTTTTTCAATGGAGGTGACCGTGGATCTTACAATCTGCCCATCCTTAACGACAATCGGCCTCTTGGTATCCATATCCGAAATTACATGGCCTAGGGCTCCGTACTTTTTTGAATTGGGATCATAAAAGGTCATTGTGCCGATGCCCGCTGCAGAATCCCTGATATAAAGACCGAGTTTATATACTTCTTCCGACTGATCCTTCAGCGGCATTAATTCTGTTTTGAACCTCTTGTTTTCATTTTCACGGAATATGCTTAGCTTTAGAGGTTTATGCTGTTCGCCGGCTTCTTTTACAAATGGGGCAACGTCCTCCATTTTACGGATGTTTTTCCCATTAATCGCGGTGATAATATCCCCTACACGCACACCTGCTTTTTCTCCCGGTGACTTTTTTCCCGAGGAAGTTGAAACTAAATGATGGCCGACTACCAAAACGCCAAGGGTATTAAGCTTCACTCCGATTGACTGGCCGCCGGGTATCACCTTGAAATCCTTTAGAACCTCTATATCGACTTTCTTGACCGGAAGGCCGGCAAAATCCAGGAGAAGTTCATTTGTTCCCGGCTTATCAGCGCCGAGAGTCAAAGAATTTTTGCTGTCCTGTATATTCACATTGCTATTTGAAATAGAGGCAGAAACCGAAAGAGCTTTTGGTATTTTATAGTCCTGTCCCTGAAATAAAACAATTTTTTCAGGAATTGCTAAATAATTTTTCAATGTTTGGTTAAAACCAAGTAGTAAAAGTGATACAAGGAGAAGGCCGCCAATAATTCTTTTTATCCAAGCTGATTTCAATCCATTCACTCTCCTCGCTTCTAGTCCACACTCACTTTTATCGCTACAATGTTAGATTAGCCCTTCCAGCGGCCATTTATAACCGGGAGCAAAAATAAAAGCTATCCGTTTATGGATAGTATTTGAAATATGACCAAGCGGCTCAATTCATTTGTATGATGTTATGGTTTATATGAAAAGGGACATTCCTTGTTAGAGGGACGAATAAGTAAAAATAGAATAAAGGGTATGAATGAACCCATGGATAGTCACTGCAATATCAACACAACCTGCAACGGATGGACATCATTAGAATCGTAAAAAAAGGCTGACTCTGCCTTGCTGGAACAGAAAGGATGCCCAATAATGGGAAATCGTTAACAAAGCTTCGGCTGTTTTTCCTTACATGATAGGCCTAGGCAAAGGAAATAATATTCCTTGTAAGTAAATTGAAGGAGTGATTCTATGCCATTCGGAGCACATGAAACAATGGAAGTACATGAATGTTTAATGGAAAAAGTAAATATGCTTAATCAATTTAATTTTTACTTGAAGCAAGCAAAAAATCCTCAATTAGTAGATATGATTATACGGCATCAGCAGGAAGAAATCCGTTCATACAATGAGGTGCTTGCATATACCCATGATTATAATAGGTTCAACCCGATCTCCCCTAATACAAATATAAGAGGAATTGAACCCCAGCAGATAAATTATGGTGTTCAAAACCCTCCGCCGCTGCAGCCAGAATCTTCAATAAATCAGCTGGGTGACAAGGAAGTGGCAATTGGCATGCTGCTGTGCCATAAAAATGCTGCAAAAAATTCTATGTGGGCCACTCTGGAAACAGCAGATCCCAACCTGAGAAAGCTGCTCTTAAATTGTGCAGCAACCTGTGCAAACCAGGCTTATGAAGTCTTTTTATTCATGAATCAGAATGGGATGTACCAGGTGCCAGAGATGAATAGCGAGACAGCTAAAACTTTCCTTCACAGCTATGTGCCTACTGGAAAAGAATTGGAAAGTACCTATTTTGGGCGCCAGGGTCAAAACCATGCATTTTCTGGACAGTCTAAAGGACAAGGAGCATATGGCCCCACTGGAAGCAATCAAGATTTTAATGTGAACTCTTCGCAAAGCGTGCTGTATGGCGGCAACCAGGAAACAGGACGCCAGCAGTACCCGCATACAGGAAATCAGGGCTTTACAGGAAGTCAGGGAGCTGCACCATACGGCAGCCAGCCTTACGGCAGATAATGGACTAAACTATGAATCCACCCGGTAATCCGGGTGGATTTTGTTTTGATCCGCTTCATTGAACATACGCCGAAAAAAAAAAGCCTTGAAAAGCAATGTTTATCAATGCTTTAAAGGCTTTTTCACTTGCTAAACCGCAGTTGCATTAAAAAGAATTTAGTGTCAGGCGCTTTTAATCTGGTTTGCCAGGTGCAGCAGTTCTTTTGCATGTTCTTTGGTCAGCTCTGTTATTTCAACGCCAGAGATCATCCGGCCGATTTCTCTAATTTTTTCTTCCTGAGTAAGAGGAGCCACTTTTGTCTTGGTGCGGCCGCTCTTCGTCTGCTTCGAGATGAACAGATGGGTATCAGCCATTGCGGCTACCTGGGGCAGGTGGGAAATGCACAGCACTTGAGAGCCGACGGAAACCCGATAGATTTTCTCAGCCATCGACTGTGCAACCCGGCCGCTGACGCCTGTATCAACTTCGTCAAAGATGATGGATGTAATGCCCTGATGCTCTGAGAATATGTTCTTAAGTGCCAGGATGATCCTGGACAGCTCTCCGCCTGATGCTATTTTGGCGAGCGGCTTCAACGGCTCGCCGGGATTTGTGGATATGTAGAATTCCACAATATCCAGCCCGCTTCTCTGAATCTTATCAGCTCCATCCTGCTCCGCCGCTTTCTGATGGAAATGGACTTCAAAGACTGTTTTCTCCATATATAAGTCCTTCAGTTCCTTATGAATCTGATCAGTCAGCTTTTTGGCATATTTCTGGCGCAGCTGGGAGAGGTTACTGGCTTCAACCAGGAGGTCCTTGCGGATGGAAGACAGCTCTTTCTCAATTTTTGCGATATGTGTCTCACGATTTTGAATCGTTTCAATTTCTTCCTCTATCGCTGCGGCATATTCAAGGATGTCTTCGACCGTCCTGCCATACTTTCGTTTCAGGCCGTTGATTTCATTCAGCCTGCCCTCAATGAAGTCCAGGCGTTCCGGATCGTATTCCAGTGAATCCAGCTGATTGCGGATCGAAGAAACAATGTCCTCCAATATATAGAAGCTGTTTGCTGCATTTTCCTGAATCCCAGTATAATCCTCATCCAATGACGCAGCTTCTTCAAGCTGGCTGACTGCCTGTCCGATCCAGTCAAGGCCCCTCTGCTCCCCGCCTAGTGAATGATAGGCAGACTGAAGGGCTTCGTGGATCCTCTCAAAGTTGGATATTTTCTGCTTTTCCTCTGTAAGCTCCTCATCCTCTTTAATCTTGAGCCCTGCCTTATTGATCTCATCGAACTGAAATTGAATCAGATCCAGCCTGTGGGCCATTTGCTGTTCGTCTTGATTCAGGCTTTTAAGCTGTCTGGCACTGGCTTCGTATCTTTTATACAATTCCTGATATTCCAGGAGTGCAGCCCTGATCTCAGCTCCTCCAAAAAAGTCAAGGAGAGGCAGGTGGTGATCCGGGTCCATAAGCTCCTGGCTTTCGTGCTGGCTGTGTATGTCGATGAGCGTGCTGCCTATTTCCCTTAAAATAGCAATGGTCACAAGTTTGCCATTTACCCGGCAGACACTTTTTCCTGAACTTGATATATCCCTGCGAAGAACAACCATGCCATCGCTGATATCAACCCCGAATTGGGCTGCTTTAGCATGAATCGGATGATTTTCGTCATCAATCTGAAACAGCCCCTCAAGCTCAGCCTTCGTTTCACCGTGCCTGACAAATTCAGAAGAGCCTCTCCCTCCTACAAGGAGACTGATGGCATCTATGATGATGGACTTACCGGCACCAGTCTCCCCGGTCAAAACAGTCAAGCCCTTTTCGAAAGAAACAGAAAGGGCTTCAATTATTGCAAAGTTTTTAATCGACAATTCCGCTAGCAATTTCTGCACCTCACTTTGTTAGAGCATGTCCAAAAATCGATTTTTGATGATTTCTGTATCTTCAGGTGTCCTGCAGATAATCAGGCAGGTATCATCGCCGCAGATTGTGCCCATGATTTCCTCCCAATCCAGGTTATCCATCAAGGCACCAATAGCCTGGGCATTTCCGGGCAGTGTCTTCATGACAAGCAGATGGCTTGCCGAATCGATGCGTACAAAAGCATCCATCAGATTCCGTTTCAGCTTCTGCAGCGGATTGAATCGCTGGTCGGCTGGAAGGCTGTATTTATAGCGCCCATCCATGAGCGGTACCTTAACCAGGTGGAGCTCCTTAATATCGCGTGAAACGGTCGCCTGTGTTACATTATAGCCGCCTGCTTTCAGTTCATCGACAAGGTCATCCTGGGTCTCAATATCATTATTTGCTATGATTTCTCTTATTTTAATATGCCGCTGCCCTTTGTTCATGCAGTATGAGCACCCCTCAAATAATACTTATATACCTGTTATGTTAGCGTTTTTACCCAAAAAGCACAACTTTCTATGTATATTTATAAACAGCCGAACTTTTCCCAATTAAAAAGCCGGCACATTAGCGGGAACTCCCCATACCGACAGGACGCCCGCATTTTGCCTCACTTAAACTTCAGAGCCAATATACAGTGCCCGGGCGAAACAGCAGTATTCCCGCTTAAAGCCAGCTTTATCATAAATCCTTGTTTTCTTTTTGTTCCTTGAAGGTGTTATGTGCGCTGAGGACGACCTCATCAAGAGAAAGGCCTGTTTTCATTTCCCCCTGCTCCTTAGGTCCATCCCAGTACAAATGAAGCAAAAATTCTATATTCCCGTCTCCGCCGGTGATCGGCGAGAAGGATGCCCCTTTGACATCATAACCCTGTGCCAGGGCAAAACCGGAAATCTTCTGCAGCACCTCTTTATGGACTTTGCTGTCCCTGACAATCCCCTTTTTTCCCACCTGGTCCCTGCCGGCTTCAAATTGAGGCTTCACAAGGGCTGCTATATCGCTTCCCGGCAGCAGCAGGGTTTTCAGTACCGGAAGTATCAAGGTAAGAGATATAAAGGATACGTCAATCGATGCAAAATTGGGCGCATCCCCTGTAAGGTCCCCAGGAGTGACGTACCTGAAATTGGTGCGCTCCATAACAATGACCCTTGGATCCTGCCGAAGCTTCCAGGCCAGCTGGTTGTATCCTACATCGAGAGCGTAGGACAGCCTGGCTCCGTTCTGCAGTGCACAATCAGTAAATCCACCGGTTGAGGAGCCGATATCAAGGAGCACTTTGTCCTTTATATCCAGGCCAAATACCTGCAGAGCCTTTTCAAGCTTCAGCCCTCCGCGCGATACATAGGGCATCACTTTTCCCTTCAGCGTGAGAGGGGCATCAGCCGGAATCTTTTCGCCGGGCTTATCCAGCCTTTGTTCATTTGAATATACAAGTCCTGCCATGATGGACCTTTTTGCTTTTTCCCTGGTTTCCGCCAGCCCTCTTTCCACCAGCAGAACATCCAGTCGTTCTTTTCTTATTTTCATGCATTAAGCCCTTTTTTGTTTTTTTAGTGAAATGGATTTTATCCTTTTAACTGCTTCTTCCGCTGTAAAATGAATTTCCTCAAGAAGGCTGTCTACATCGCCATGCTCGATGAATTGATCAGGAATTCCCATACGGTCAATCACTGCCGAGTGATAGCCCCGTTCCTGTGCGAGTTCGAGCACCGCGCTGCCGAAACCTCCCTGGAGAACAGCCTCTTCTATAGTTAAAATCGGCATTTCGTCCCTGAATAGCTGAATGAGCATATCCTCGTCCAGAGGTTTAATGAATCGGGCATTCACCACTCTCACTGAGTAGCCCTGCCCCTCTAGAGTGCCGGCTGCTTTCAGAGCCATTCCAATCGTGGTTCCGAACGTCAGGATGCAGGCATCTGTTCCATCCTTCAGGACCTCCCAGGTTCCGATAGGGATTGGCATTAATTCTTGATCCATTGGCACGCCAAGCCCATTACCCCTTGCATACCTCATCGCAATCGGGCCGTCATCATAAGTAAGTGCAGTAAATACCATGTGCTGGCCTTCATTTTCATCCTTCGGCATCATGAGGACCATATTTGGCATATGGCGCAGGAACGCTATATCGAAAACTCCCTGGTGGGTTTCGCCATCAGCGCCAACAAGCCCTGCCCTGTCGATGCCGATAAAAACGTTCAGGTTCTGCCTGCAAATATCGTGAAGCATCTGATCGTACGCCCTCTGAAGGAAGGTAGAATAGATTGCCAGGAACGGTTTCATGTTCTGCGAGGCAAGCCCTGCCGCGACAGTTGCGGCATGCTGCTCGGCGATGCCCACATCAAACATGCGGTCCGGGAATTCGCCGGCAAAGCCTTCAAGCTTTGATCCAACCGGCATCGCCGGGGTGATGGCGACAATCCTTTCATCACCGCGTGCCATACGCCTCACTGTTTCACTGACAAGCGAGCTCCAGGAAGGAGCAGCAGAAGAAGGCTTGACGAATGCCCCGGTGTCCATCTTATATGGTCCTGTCCCATGCCAGGTGCCGATCCGGTCGCTTTCGGCCGGGTGATAGCCCTTCCCTTTTTTCGTGATAACATGCAGGAGCACCGGACCGCTTGTTTTCTTGGCATACCGCAGCTGATCGATCAGGCATTCATAATCATGTCCATCAACAGGTCCCAGGTATGTAAAGCCCAGCTCTTCAAAGAACATTCCGGAAACAAGCAGGTATTTCACAGTATCCTTGATGCGCTCCGCTGTGGCAGCAAGCTTCCCGCCAACTGCCGGGATTTTTTTCAGCAGCATTTCGAGTTCATCCTTGGCCCAGTTATACTTGCCTGCTGTACGAAGCCGGCCCAGGACATTATGGAGGGCTCCTACATTGGGTGCAATGGACATTTCATTGTCGTTCAGGATGACAATCATGTCCTTCTTCTCCGAGCCAATGTGATTGAGTGCTTCAAGCGCCATGCCGCCTGTGAGGGCACCATCGCCAATCACTGGGAGGATATAGCTTTTTTCCTTTTTCAGGTCGCGCGCAATCGCCATTCCCATCGCCGCAGAGAGAGAGGTGGAGCTATGGCCTGTCTCCCAGACATCGTGGCTGCTCTCTGACCTCTTCGGGAAGCCGCAGAGGCCTTTATGCTTGCGCAGTGTATCAAATTCGCAGGCACGCCCTGTGAGAATCTTATGGACATAGGACTGGTGCCCCACATCCCAGATGATTTTATCATCAGGGCTGTTGAACTCACGGTGCAGGGCAATCGTCAATTCGACCACCCCTAGGTTAGGGCCGATATGCCCGCCTGTCACAGAGAGCTTTTCAATTAAAAAATCCCGTATTTCCTGGCTTAAGTCCTCCAGCCCGCTGATATCCATATCCTTAAGGAATGAAGGGTCCTTTATTGACAGAAGATCCAAATTGGATCACTCACTTTCATTTCGGTTTCGTTTTGATGTGCTCATCTGATTATATACATTTGCCTGGAAAAAAAGCCGCTAACACGTAAGTGGTAACGGCAGCGATTCTGTATCTATCCTTATATCGTTTGATTGGTTATCAATCATTATAGCATATTTCTACATTTTACTACAAATAGGTGTTCAATGATCCCTTAAAGCTATGAGGTCAGCCAGCTCAAGCAGCAGCGAGATCTCAAGCCCTGTGGCGCTTAGGGCCTGTTTTGCCAGAACCGCATGCTCCGCAAGCTTTTGTTTAGCACCCTCCAGAGTCAGGAGGCCGGGATACGTATTTTTATGATTATGCAGATCACTGCCTACCGGCTTCCCTATTTTCTCTTCAGTTCCCTCTATGTCGAGGATATCGTCCTGGATCTGGAAGGCTAAGCCGATATGATGCGAAAAGGTATGCAGATGCTCCTTCTCGGCCTCACTCCCCCCGGCAAGGATGGCACCCGCCTGGACACTGGCCGATAGGAGTTTTCCTGTCTTATTTTCATGTATATGCTGAAGTCCCGGAAGGTCGAGCTCCATACCTTCAGCAAGGATATCCTCGGTCTGCCCGCCAACCATCCCTTCAGCACCTGCCGCACGGGATATCTCCCTGATCAGAGCAATGACAGCCTGAGGGGATACTTCATCAGCAGGAAGGTCTGTGAGTACCTGAAAGGCCAGCGTCAGCAGGGCATCTCCGGCAAGTATGGCATTGGCTTCCCCGAATACCTTATGACTTGTCGGCTTTCCCCTTCTCAGGTCATCATTATCCATGCTCGGCAGGTCATCATGGATTAATGAATACGTGTGTATCATTTCAATGGCGGCAGCCGGCTTCAAGCCCTTGTCCGGATTCTGTCCGAAAGCATGGAGCACAGCAAACACCAATAGGGGCCGGATCCTCTTCCCTCCCGCATTCAATGAGTATTTCATCGCTTCCTTGAGAGCGGCCGGGGCAGTAAGTCTCTCTACAAGGGAGACTGCTTCTTTTTCCACCAGCCGCTTATATGTTGAACTGAATTCTTCGAGATTCGGATTTTCCAAGTGCTATTCCTCCTCAGCGGCAGTGAAGTTGCTGAGTTCACCATCTTCCTTCAGAATCTGCGTCAGCTGTTCTTCAACGGAACTTAATTTTTTATGGCAGATACGGGAAAGATCCATGCCTTCCTTGTAGATTGCAATTGCTTTTTCAAGCGGCACTTCACCGTCTTCAAGCTGCTCGACGATTTTTTCAAGATTTTCCATGGCTTCTTCAAAGCTCAGTTCTTTATCACTCATCTATTGGTCTCTCCTTTTTATCTTCTACAAGGCAGGTTAGTTCTCCATCTTTCATTCTCACCTGTATTTTATCCCCAGGACTGACATCTGCGGAGGTTTTGATCAGCCTGTCTGCTTCAGTATAAACAAGGCTGTAGCCCTTTTCCATGATTTTCAGGGGACTTCGCGCGTCAAGCGTTGCGGCAAGATGGCCAAAGGACTGCAGCTTTGATTTATATATGCCGCCCATCAGCCGCTGCAGCATTTTGGACTGTACTTCAAGACGCGCTGACGCTGCAGCCAGCAGCTGTTCCGGATTCCTCTTTTCCAGCGCTCCTGCAAGCCTGCCGACTTCATCTTTTTTTGAGGCAAAGTATTTTTCAAAACTCCGTGTGAATCTTTCCGTTGTTCTATCCAGCTGTTCGGTTTTTTGCTCGTAAAGCCGCTTTGGGTAGCGAAAGGCATAGGACCTCTCGAGCCGCGCAAGGCGCACCCGCCCATCGGTGAGGAGCTGCCGCATTTCGCGGGCCAGTTTGTTTTTTTGAACCATCAGCCTTTCCAGAATCTCATTCAGATGAGGCACTGCAAGCTCCGCTGCCCCGGTCGGTGTCGGTGCCCTCAAATCTGCAGCAAAGTCGGATATCGTAAAGTCGGTTTCATGACCGACAGCTGATATGATGGGAATCGTTGAAGAAAAGACCGCCCTCACTACTTTTTCTTCATTGAATGCCCAAAGTTCTTCAATCGAGCCGCCGCCCCTGCCCGCTATCAGTACATCCGCTTCGCTGCGCTTGTTCGCAGTTTCAATCGCCCGCTTGATGGATTCAGCAGCCTGTGTGCCCTGGACGAGGGCCGGGTAAATAATGATATTGGCGATGGGATACCGCCTCTTCAGCGTAATCAGGATATCCCTTACGGCTGCACCAGTAGGGGACGTTATCACGCCTACCGTCCCCGGATAGGCTGGAATCGCTTTTTTATGTTTCGGGAGGAATAGGCCTTCCTGCTCAAGCTTTGCCTTCAGCTGTTCATATGCCAGATAAAGCTCCCCGACTCCGTCAGGTGCCATCTCCTTTACATAAACCTGATACTGGCCGCTCGGGGCATATACCGAGATATCCCCTTTGATTAGGACATGCATCCCATTTTCAGGCACGAACTTCATTCCGGAAGAATAGGTCTGGAACATGACGGCAAGGATCCTCGACTTATCGTCCTTCAGCGTAAAGTACATATGGCCGCTGGAATGCTGCTTAAGGTTTGAGATTTCACCTTTTATGTACAGATTCTGCAGATGAGGGTCTGCATCAAATTTTCTTTTGATATATTTAGTCAAAGCCCCGATGGTTAGATAAATAGGCTGTTTCATTTTATAACTCCCTTTGATCAAGGCGTATGCCCTCAATAGAAAAGCTGTCTATTTGTTATTATAAACAAGCAGACAGCTTCTTTGAACATTTAAGCCTTAAAAAGTCATAGAGGAATCCCGTTCGCCATTTTTGCGGATTTCACTGTATTGAATAAAAGCATGGTGATCGTCATCGGCCCGACCCCGCCCGGGACTGGGGTGATGTAGGCAGCTTTATCCTTCACACTGTCAAAGTCCACATCGCCGCACAGCTTTCCCTCTTCATTGCGATTCATGGCAACATCTATAACGACGGCGCCTTCTTTAATGTGGCGGGCCTCAATCAGGCCGGGCTTTCCGACAGCGGCAATCAGGATATCAGCCTGCCGCGTGTAAGATTCGAGGTCTTGGGTCCTGGAGTGACAGAGGGTGACCGTTGCGTTGGCATTAAGGAATAATTGGGCTGCCGGCTTTCCGACGATATTGCTGCGCCCAACAACGACCACGTGCCTGCCTTCAGGCTTAATGCCGATATATTCCACCATTTTCATGATGCCAAAAGGAGTACATGGATAAAAGGTTTCTTGATTTGTCATAAGCTTCCCGATATTGACCGGATGGAAGCCGTCCACATCCTTATCAGGGGAGATGGTTTCAATGATGGCTGTTTCATCAATATGTTCTGGAAGGGGGAGCTGGACCAGGATTCCATGAATCCGGCTGTCTTCGTTCAGTGCTGCAATATTCTGTGTGAGTTCTTCCTGGCTCACATCTTCAGGCAGCTGGGTCATAACAGAATAAATCCCCATCTCCCTGCATGCCTTTTCCTTCATTGAAACGTAGGTCCGGGATGCCTGGTTGTTTCCGACCAGAATTACAGCCAGCCCCGGTGTTACATGACGGCTTTTCAGATCTTCCACTTCAGCCTGGAGGTTCTTTCTTATATCGGCAGCGATTTCTCTTCCATTTATAATAGCAGCAGTCATGTTACCTTCCCCTCTCAATTCTATATTTGACTCTTATTTCCCCAGATCGTCCTTTACCTTAGAAAGAACTGCATTGACAAACTTGCTGGACTGATCATCCCCGAATGTCTTGGCAATCTCAATGGCTTCATCCAGAACTACATTAACCGGGACTTCTTCTGATGAGGTCATCTCAAAGACCGCAAGCCTCAAAAGATTGCGGTCAATTGCCGCCAGCCGTTCAATCTTCCAGTTTTCAAGATGGGCTTTTATCTTTTCGTCAATGCTCTCGATATTCTCAGTTGTTCCATTAACAAGAAATTCTAAATATTCGTCCTTTTCCATTCCATCCAAAACATTTTCAAGGCTCTCCTGGATCTCGGCCTTGCCTAATTCTATTTGAAAAAGAGCCTGCAAAGCCTTTTCTCTAGCCGTTCTTCTTTTCATTATGTAGCTCCTTTGCTTTTTCAATTAATGTATTAAGATAATAGCATAAACGAACATTAAACGGTAGTGCCGAATAAAACATTAAGAAATTTCGTTATGCCGTTCTCACTTTCCTTCTCTTAGATTATGCCATACGCCGGGAATCAAATCATGAAAAGTCCCAATGGCACATTTAAAGTCCAGGAAGAAAGGATGTTTCTATCGAAAACAGCAAAAAGAAAAAAACCAAAGACAAAATGCCTTTGGTTAAATTTCCTGATCGTACTCCGCTTCAGGCTTTTGATTCTCAAATTGTATTCCTACAATGTGGACATTCACTTCTTCCGGTTCAAGCGCAGTCATGTTGATCAGTGCCTGCCTGATATTATCTTGTACTTCCTGGGCAACGCTCGGTATGGATACGCCAAACTTCATCGTGCAGTATATATCGATTTTGATGCCTTCTTCGCTCAGGTCGACCCTTACACCCTTGCCGTGATTTTTCTTGCCAAGCTTCTCCACGACCCCGGATGCAAAATTGCCCCGCATATTCGCGACTCCCTCTACTTCGTGAGCCGCTATACCTGCGATGACTTCTATAACCTCTGGTGCGATTTCCACCTTTCCGAAGCCTTTACCGCTGTTGCTCATTTCAAGGGTTGTTTGATTTTCGCTCATGTGAGCACCTCCTGTATCTTCATTATGAGTTCATTATGAGTTCATCACATCATATAATTCAAGAAACTTTGTATTGAAGTTACCCTCGACAAATTTCTCATGCTGAAGAAGCTTTAAGTGGAACGGTATTGTGGAATGAATGCCTTCCACTACAAACTCAGATAATGCCCTCTTCATCCGTTCAATAGCCTCTTCCCTCGTTTCGCCATAGGTAATCACCTTTGCGATCATGCTGTCGTAATATGGAGGGATATTATACCCTGGATAGGCGGCTGAATCAATCCTTACACCGAATCCGCCGGGAGGTAGGTACATTTCTATTTTTCCGGCTGAAGGCATAAAGTTCTTCTCTGGATTTTCTGCGTTGATACGGCACTCAATCGCCCAGCCCTTAAAGGTCACTTCCTCCTGAGTGAGGGACAGCTTCTCTCCGGATGCGACTTTGATCTGTTCCTTGATTAAATCAACTCCTGTGACCATCTCGGTTACGGGGTGTTCAACCTGGATACGCGTGTTCATTTCCATGAAATAAAATTTGCGTTCATGGTAATCATATATGAATTCAATGGTGCCGGCACCGGTGTAGTCCACTGCCTGTGCAGCCTTCACAGCTGCCTGGCCCATTTGTTCGCGCACATCGCTGTCAAGTGCGGGAGAAGGAGTCTCCTCCAGCAGCTTTTGCAGGCGGCGCTGAATGGAACAGTCGCGTTCACCGAGATGGATGACATTCCCATGGGTGTCGGCCATCACCTGTATTTCTACATGGCGGAAATCTTCAATGAATTTTTCAATATAGACACCAGGATTGCCGAAGGCTGTCATGGCTTCCTGCTGGGTGATCTGAATCCCTTTAACAAGCTCTTCCTTCGTACGCGCGATCCGAATGCCCTTGCCGCCCCCGCCGGCTGTTGCTTTGATGATGACCGGAAAACCGATTTTCTCGGATATTTGAAGGGCGTCATCGGCATCCTTGACGATCCCCTGTGAACCAGGAACAATCGGTACTCCTGCTTCCTTCATGGTTTCCCTGGCAATATCCTTTGTACCCATCTTGGAAATGGCTTCCGGAGACGGGCCGACAAAGATGATGCTGCATTCGCGGCAAAGCTCTGCAAAAGCAGAGTTTTCGGCCAGGAATCCATACCCGGGGTGAATGGCATCCGCTCCCGTAAGCGTAGCAGTAGAAATGATATTCGTGAAATTCAAATAACTGTCCTTGGACGCTGTCGGCCCGATGCAGTATGCTTCATCTGCAAGCTGGACATGCAGTGCCTCCCTGTCTGCCTCGGAATAGACTGCAACCGTCTCGATTCCGAGCTCCTTGCAGGCACGGATGACCCTGACGGCAATTTCTCCCCTGTTGGCAACTAATAACTTTTTTATCATATAGAAACGCTCCTTATTCAGCCTTGACTAAGAATAATGGCTGGCCGTATTCAACCAGCTGGCCGTCCTTGACCAGCACCTCCACAATTTCCCCATCCACTTCAGCTTCAATTTCGTTGAAGAGCTTCATGGCTTCGACAATGCAGACTACACTGCTTTTTGACACTTTAGAGCCCTGTTTGACATAGATATCCTGGTCAGGGGATGGAGATGCATAGAATGTTCCAACCATCGGCGAGGTGATTTTATGTAAATTTTCTGCCGGCTCTTCAGGCTTGTTCCCGGCTGCCGGTGCTGCTTCAGCAGGTGCCGCAGGTGCCGCCTGCTGGACCGGGGTCTGTCTCACTGTCTCCGCCGGTAAAATCTGCTGTATGACCGCACCTTCCGCAGCCGGGCTGTTCTTTTTCATTTTCAGCTTTACGCCGTTCAATTCATATTCAAATTCATCCAGACTGGATTGATCAACCAATTTAATTAGCTCACGAATTTCCTGTACCTTCAAAACCTAAGCACCCCTTGTCCTTTTTGCTAATAGTATCATATCCATTGCTAAAACACATGCGCGATAAAAAACAGCAGATCTTTATGTACCTCCTGCCAGCATTATGACTAGCTACTAACATCATACGATAATACCTCATCAAAATTCAATATCCACCATCGAATACCGTTATAATTCTACTGTTTGCCTGTCTTAGGGAGCTATATTTACAGTTCCATCCACAATATGTACAATATTTCCAGATGAACTTGGTTTACCATATTTCTTTCTTTCAGGGAAGGAAAAAAGAAGGCCCCCCGGCCTTCCCTTTTCAAACTGCTTCATTTTTCCGGCTGAAATTGTACAACCACGTTAGCAGCATTTCCAAGCTCTTCATTCACGACGTTCATAATGTCATTGGCTGCAGAACTGGATTGTTTTTTGGATTTTACGGTCACATGGACGTCATTTCCTTCTATTTTAACAAGGGCTCCTTCGTAATTCATGGAAACGATCAAGGATTCAAGCAATCCTTCTTTCATTGTCAGATCATCAAGGCTTTTAATTTTATCATATGCCTCGGCCTTCTCCTTCGACGTCACATCGCCGGTCATCCCTACCGCCAGATCCTCTTTTTCCTTGTTGCGCTCATCCTCTATGGTCATTCTCATGGCTTCAAACACTTCATCATTGGCAGGAGTGATGACCGATTTACTCTTTGTATCCTTTTCCTTGGCTGCCGTTTCATCGGCAGCTGCCGGCTTCTTAGGGGTTTCTTCCTTCTTTTTCCCTTCGGAAACGGCCATGTCGCCAGCCGGCTTCTGCGGGGTCGTGATGTAATAAACTGATAGAACCACAACTAGACTTAGCATTGTAAGTAACCAAACTGTCTGTTTCTTTAATAACATGAATAATCCTCCTTAATTATCGGTCATTTTTTGGCCAGTACTGAGACACGGTGGCTGGAAACATCAAGCACCCTTGTTACGGCTTCTCGTATCCATTTTTTAACTTCTATGTTATCGGCGCCTTTCGCCACGACCAGTACCCCCCGTATCGATGGTTTTTCTGTCTGGACGACAAGCGGGACTTCTTTTTCTCCGTCTCTTGTCAAAACCAGCTGTTCATCGGTGGAAGAGTCCTCAACCTGGCGCTTTCCGCCGTCACGGTCTTCTTCGTTTGTGATTTGTCTGCGGATGACTTTATTTTTTTCAAAAATCTTTTTTTCGGATGATTCGACATTCACCATTACGGTTACATCCTCAATGCCCGCTACGTCTTCAAGTGCATCCTTCAGCAGTACCTCATATTGTTTTTCATAGTCGGTGAATAGTTTTTTTCCGCTGTCCTTCTTCATTCCGAATGCTGTCACATCTTCTTTCACATCCCCGGCAGCCGGGACAGCAGAGACGCCCTCGGTGCCTGTACTATGATTCTTAGAAAGAAAGCTGCTAGAGATCATCAGCCCAATGCCTATAACAAGGACCGCTAGAACGTATGCATGCTTGGAAGGTTTTCCGGGTCCGTTATCCTTTTTCAGGAGCTTGGCCAGCAGTGAAAAAGGATTATTATCACCTTTCATGTTCATCACCCTCCTTCAAGCTCAATCGCCAGAATTTCTTCTTTGATTGACCATTTAGCTGCGAGTAATTGTTTGATGGATTCTACATCTGCATTGTGCTCCTGCAATGGTTTAGAGGTGTCAATGCGGACCGGAGCGATGGTTTCTTCAGCCCCGTCCCCTGCCGGCGCCAGAATCACTTTAATGCTGTTAATGTCTTTTGGGGACTGGGGCTGATCCTTTTCGGCTTGGACAATAATTGAATCTACCTTCATCTGATACTTATTCATCAACTCCTCTTTGACATCGGCTTTCAGCTGAACAGCCATCTGTTCTAAAATATATGCATGCTGTGAGGCTTGTATTTCTTTTTTCTTCACTTCGATTGCATTTTCTATGTTTTGTTGTTTTTCCCCCGAGTGAAGCGCCGTGGCAACAATGTGTTCAAAGTCTGTGGAAAATAATTTAAGTATGGGAGAAAGAATGATTGCTATCAGCAGCAGGCCGATGACCATTTTTGCGTACTTCTGCATGGAGGAGTTTGGCAGCAGCATGTCTATGACAGTTGCAAGCAGGATAAATAGAATGATGTTGGTTACCCAGGACGTGATATATTGCATGATTTCACCTCACCATGAGTGTTACATTGCCGGCTGCTATTATGACCGTTATGCTCAAAAAAAACATGATCGAGACAATGGCAAGGGCTGCGAATATGTAGATCATGCTCTTGCTGATAACACTGAGGCAGCTGATGACCGGACCGCCGCCAAGCGGCTGGAGGATGGCGGCAGAAAGCTTGTACACAAAAGCGACTACAAGTATTTTAAGTGCAGGGAAGACGCAGATCAGAAGCAGGATAACAACCCCTGCCAGCCCCACCGTGTTTTTCAATAAAACCGATGCACTCATGACGGTATCTGTGGCATCTGAAAACATTCTGCCCACCACCGGTATGAAGTTGCCTGCAATGAACTTTGCGGTCCTAAGCGTCAAGCCGTCTGCAACAGCCGTGGAGGCCCCCTGGACGGAAATGACGCCGAGAAATATGGTCATAAACGTACCAATCAGCCAAATGCTTCCATTTCTCAGGAGATTGGCCAGCTGAGTGACTTTGTATTGTTCAGAAAGTGTGCTTACGATGCTGAGGATTGCTGAAAGCATCAGCAGCGGCAGAACAACGTGCTGCATCAATAGGCCGCTCGTGTTCATGAGGAATACAAGGACCGGATGAAAGAACGCAGCCGAGACAGCTCCGCCAGAAGCCGCAATCAGGGCCAGCAGCAGCGGGATCAATGCCATGAGGAAGGAGATCATCAATTCAATTGTATCCTTTGTATATTGGATGGCCACATGGAAGCTGTTCAGTGCCAGAATGATCAGGACCATGAAAACGATGGCATATGCCACCTTGCTGACTGAGCTTTTTTCGAAGGCTGACTGCAGGGACTGCAGAAACATGCTCAGCACAGTCAGAATCACCAGGGTGCCGAGAAGCCTGCCGTTGACCAACAGCTCATGAAAAACAAATTTACCCAGGCCTTTGGCCCATTCACTGATGGAAAACTTCTTTTCTCCGCGGATAAAATCCATGAAACTGCCCTTTTGGCTTTCTGGAAGAAAGCCTCCATATTCAGTTGAAACTTTTTCCCAATATTCTCTTAAGGAGTCGACCCCAAGTTTCTCAAGCTGGGAATTCATCATTTGTTCAGTAGCAGGCGGTTTCCCGTCCTCTTCAGCGAAGGCTTCAGAATGATTCAGTGCTAAAAAAAAGGCTGCAAATAATATGAAGATACGGATTTGTTTGATGGTCCATTCACCTCCCAATCGGAATCGGTCTGCTCCTAGCTTGGTATAAGTTTGATTATGGTTTCGATGATGACTGTGAGAATCGGGATGGCCATCGACAGGATAATGATTTTTCCGGCCAGTTCGATCTTTGACGCAATGGTTCCCTGTCCCGCATCCTTCGTGATTTGGGATGCGAATTCTGCGATATAGGCAATGCCGATAATTTTAAGGATGGTTTCAAGATAGATCATGTTCACATTTGCTTTAACAGCAATCTTCTCTACCATGGAAATAATTTGTGAAATTTGGTCGAGCAGAATCAAAAAGATAGAACATCCGGTAAAAACGATTAAAAGGAATGCAAACGATGGCTTCTGTTCTTTCACAACCAGGGCAAGGAAGGTAGCAATCAGCGAGATACCGGCTATCTTCAGGATCTCAGGCAGCAATCTCTGTCACCCCTCGAATAAAAAAACCGATTTAATCTTCTGAAAGAGATCGTCCATCACAGAGGCCACCATGAATAAAATAAAAATGAAGCCGACCAGGGTGACCCATTGTGCATATTCCTTTTTCCCAACCTGATCAAGTACCGTATGAAGAAAAGCCACAATTATGCCGACTCCGGCTATTTTAAATATAAGATCTACATCTATTCCCATATCCTTCTCTCCTTAGGTTACAAAAGTAAAATGACAAGCAGCAATCCGGACAGGAACCCAAGACTTTTGAGCATTTTTTCATATTTCAGCTGGCGGTCCGCCGCCTCTTTTTCTTCCCGCTCCAAATGGGTGAGGGTCAGGTGTATCTGTTTTTGCTGGCTCGCCCTGTCATGCATGCCAAGTGTTTCTCCGAATTGGGCAAGTATTTCGAACTCTTCGCGCTTCAGGGAAAGCTCCGGCCAAACTTCCTTCAGGCTTCCTTCCCAGGCATCACGGGCCGTCGTGCCTAAATCCCCAAGTCTTACCGCGAAGGAATCGAACAGATTTGATACAGGTTTTGGCAGCTGGCGGGATAGCTTTAAGGATGCGTCCTTCAAAGGGGTATGGCTGTACATAATTTCCGCCTCAAGCGCCTGCAGGGAAGATCTGAGCTGCCTGATATGCCTTGTCCGCTCAGTATATCGCCGCGCCATATCATAACCGCCCCATGAGGCGGCAGACAGAATCAGTCCTGCACCAATCAGCTTAATCATGACGGCCTGCCATACTTCGGTCCACCCGATTTCCATCCTTGTCAAGGATGCCGGCAATGACCCCCGGTACACCGGCACGCCCCAGTTCGATAAACCGCTCAAAAATTCCATGCCTCAATATTTCATGAATGATCGGGCGCTTCCTGATTTCCTGAAGAGTTTCCCCATGGGTGGTAATGAACAGCCTGATGCCCGCATTTGCTGCTTCAAGCACAGCGTCTGTATCTTCCCGTCTGCCGATTTCATCCACAACCAGCACCTCCGGCGACATGGATCTGATCAGCATCATCATCCCTTCTGCTTTTGGGCATCCATCCAGTACATCCACGCGGTCCCCGAGGTCCAGCTGCGGGACTCCCTTTAGAGAGCCTGCAATCTCAGAGCGTTCATCCACGATTCCTACTTTACTCGGTTCAATTCCAAAAGAGCCGAAACCGCTGGATATGATTCTTGCCAGATCGCGGAGGATAGTCGTTTTTCCAGTCTGGGGAGGTCCGATGATCAATGTATGGAGCCATTGTCCATTCTGGTGCAGGCAGGGAATGAGAGGTTCACCTGCTCCGATTTTTTGTCTGGCAATCCGGATATTATAAGAGGATATATCCCGGACAGCTTTCACTGATCCATGTTCAAGTATCACCTTGCCAGCAAGACCTACCCTATGGCCTCCCTCTATCGTCACATAGCCCCTCCTCAATTCTTCATCCAAGGTATATAAGGAAAATTGGCTGAGGGCATTAAGAAACCTGACAGAGTCCTCCTGTGTGGCCCTATAGGGCAGGAAATGCGCTTTCCCCCCAGTCATGATCTCTATCGGCCTGCTGATGCGAATTCTGATTTCTTCCAGGGAATCAAGTATTTCCCGGGGGAGGGAGCCTATTAGACCTGAAATGCTCTCGGGCAGGAATGCTAGAATTGTTTTCATATTTATACCTCCAGCTTCCATTTCTCATAATTAAAATGTATGCCGGCTTGTACACAATATGACTTGTCCCGTGTAAAAAGGTGCAGCATCAAAAATGCCGGCCGTCAAAGTGACGGCCGGCATTTATTTTTTTCGCTTCGATATCCTGAAGGAAAAAAGCCCGGAGGCGGCCCCGGGCTTTTTTCATAAATAGTACTAATGTAAGTTTCATTCACGCGGAACTGGCCGGCAGAAATCTTCCGCCGGTCCAGCCAGATGCATTCCTTTTATCCTCGAGATACATAGCTGCCGTCAGTGGTGTTGACAACCAGCTTATCGCCCACGTTCACAAAGAAAGGAACTTGGACCACAAGGCCTGTTTCAACTGTTGCCGGCTTGGAACCGCCGGATGCAGTATCGCCTTTGATGCCCGGTTCTGTTTCAGTCACTTCCAGGGTAACTGTGTTAGGAAGCTCGACGCCCAATGTTTCTGTCTGGAAAGTCATGATGTATACTTCCATATTTTCTTTTAGGAATTTAAGCTCGCGCTCGATTTGGGATGCAGGAAGCTCAATCTGCTCATAAGTCTCATTGTCCATGAAAACATGGTCATCGCCAGATGCGTACAGATATTGCATTTTGCGGTTTTCAATATGAGCCTTCGCTACCTTTTCACCTGCACGGAAGGTCTTTTCCTGGATGGCGCCTGTGCGGAGATTGCGCAGCTTGGAACGGACAAACGCAGCACCTTTTCCTGGTTTGACGTGCTGGAATTCAATGACTGTCCAAATTCCTCCGTCCACTTCGATGGTTAAGCCTGTACGAAAATCATTAACTGAAATCATGTATGTACCTCCTATTGGGTTACAAAATTACTAGTTCCTTGGTGGAATGTGTGAGTGATTCATTGCCTTCAGCCGTAATTATAGTATCGTCCTCGATCCGGACGCCTCCGAGGCCGCTGATATAAATTCCCGGTTCCACGGTCACTGCCATACCCGGTTCAAGGACCAGGCTTGATTTTACAGAAAGCGCTGGGCCTTCGTGCACTTCAAGGCCGATTCCATGGCCGGTGGAGTGGCCGAAATATTCACCAAATCCTTTTTCTTCGATGAGGTTTCGGGCAAGTGCATCTGCTTCCCTGCCTGTCATTCCCGGTTTGATACCCGCCATGGCGCGCATCTGCGCCTCAAGGACAACATTATATATCTTCTTGAGCTCTTCAGCCGGCTCCCCGACACTTAAGGTCCTGGTTATATCAGATACATACCCATTAAAGTATGCCCCATAATCCAGTGTGACAAAATCGCCTTTTTGGATAACTTTATCAGATGCCACGCCATGCGGCAGGGCCGAACGGTGTCCAGAGGCTACAATGATATCAAAGGAGGAAGACTTTGCACCCTGCTTCCTCATGAAGAATTCCAATTCATTCGCCACTTCGAGCTCTGTCTGGCCAGGACGGATATATTCAATAATATGCTTAAAGGCCAGGTCTGCTATCTTGGCAGCATCCTTTAATATCTTAATCTCAGAAGGAGCCTTAATCAAGCGTAAATTTTCCACGGCCCCCGATACAGGAACCAGCTCACCGCGAAATGCCTCTTCATACGCCTTGCAGACTGCGTACGACAGGTAATCCTGTTCAAAGCCAAGCTTCCGGATGCCCATCAGTTCCGCCTGGACTCCAACTTCTTCAGGGAAAGTCCCTTTATGCTGGACCACCTCATATCCTTCTGCCTGCTCTCCCGCCTGATTCACATACCGGAAATCCGTAATGAATTTCGCCCCATCCATAGAAATAAGCGCAGCGCCGGCCGACCCGGTAAAACCGGTCATATATCTTCTGTTATAAGGGCTTGCAATCAGCAGGCCGTCGACTCCTTTTTTCACAAGTGCCTCGCGCAGACGATTCAATTTTTCCATTATCCTTCCCCCTCAATCAGCCTGATCAGCGCCTCCAGGGCAAGGTGATACCCATGCATGCCAAGGCCCACTATCTGTCCCCTCGTTACAGGCGCTGTCACAGATACATGCCGGAATTCTTCGCGTGCATGCACATTGGTTATATGTACTTCTATTACAGGTACAGATATGCCTGCAATTGCATCCCGGATTGCATAACTGTAATGGGTATATGCCCCGGGATTCAGGATGATTCCCCTTACCCCTTCATCCTCGGCTTCATGAAGTGCATCGATGATCGCTCCTTCAAAATTGGATTGAAAACACTGAAGCTCGAAGCTGGATTCCTGTGCTGTCCGGGCAAGATCTCTTTCCAATTCAGGCAATGTTGTGCTTCCGTACTTGTGAGGCTCCCTTTTTCCCAGCCTGTTTAAATTAGGGCCATTGATAAGCAGTAATTTTGCCATTCTGATTCTCCCTGTGCCGATAAGTATGTTTGGTAAAAGCCGATACCAACATTCTAACATAATTTAGAATTTTCATACCATAAAGTGGGGCGTATCGGGTTATAATATAGTAGTGCTAACTGCAAATTTTCGGTAAAATGGAAATACAGAACATCCTACCCATTAGTTTAATATGGCCGCAGGCAGACTCGCCGCCTAGTAAGCTAAAATCCCAACAACACAGGCTGGTGTATACATTGTCAAATCAACAGAAACCCATCTACGGGGGGCAGGCTGTCATCGAAGGCGTCATGTTTGGCGGCAAACATTCCACAGTCACTGCCATCCGCCGGAAGAATGGCGCAATAGATTACTTCAGAGTCCCTAAAAAGATCCATCCATTTCTGGCCGCATTAAAAAAGATACCTTTTCTCAGAGGAATAGCCGCCATCATTGAGGCAAGTGCCATCGGGTCAAAGCATTTGAATTTCTCTTCCGACCGCTATGACCAGGATCCGGAAGATGATGAGGAACTTGTGAAGGAAGAACCCTCCAAGCTTGCGATGACGCTCGGAATAGCAGCTGTCGGCGTGATTTCATTTCTATTCGGGAAGTTCGTCTTCACACTTGTCCCGGTCTTTCTTGCTGTGTTATTCACACCGGTCTTTTCCAGCGATTTCAGCCAGGTGCTGCTTGAAGGATTTTTCAAACTGCTCCTGCTGCTCGGGTACATCTATATTGTCTCACTCACACCGCTGATACGACGGGTCTTCCAATATCATGGTGCCGAGCATAAAGTCATCAATGCCTACGAGGCCGATAAGGAACTGACTGTGGCAAATGTCCAGGCGGCATCCCGGCTCCATTACCGCTGCGGCAGCAGCTTCATCCTGTTCACAGTCATCATCGGCGTGTTCGTCTATATGCTTGTGCCTACAACCCCGCTGTGGCTCAGGGTGCTTGACCGGATTGCCTTGATCCCGGTCGTGCTCGGCATATCGTTTGAAGTGCTTCAGCTCACAAACAAACTGCGGGATATCCCGGTTTTGAAATACCTTGGCTACCCGGGCCTGTGGCTTCAGCTCCTGACTACAAAAGAGCCTTCTGACGACCAGGTTGAAACGGCGATCTGCTCCTTCAATGAGCTGCTTAAATTGGAAAAGGAAGCAAACGAAGGTTTAAAGACAGAGGAGATTGTGTAAAAAACAAACAAGAATACAATTTTTAGAAACGGGAATTTTACGATATATAGAAGTTTAAAGTTTGGCAAAAATGCACATGATGCTCTTAAGGAGGTGGCTTTGTTGAATCGTCCAGTATCATTTTTGGTGTATCTAATAATCTTCCTGGGAGCAATAGGCTTAGCAAGCAGCATGTTCTCAAATCCGGCCGGCTTTATGAAAAACGTCATTGTCCTGGCTCTGACTATAGGGATTATCATATTTGTGGTGAAACGATTAACAAGAAGCAAGCCCAGCCAAGGAAATGAGCGCGCCTTTATGAAAGCGGCACGCGATTCCAAAAAAAGGTTAAAATCCAGAGAGGCTTCAAAAGCTAAAACCAATAATGTCCAAAGCTTTTCCCTTGCTAAAAAACGCAAAAAGGCGAGAAACAAAGATCGCAGCGATATTCACCTGACCGTGATCGAAGGAAAGAAGGGCAAAAAGAAAAATCGAGCACTTTTTTAAGAGCTCGATTTTTTTAATAGCACCATCTTTTTAAAAACAGTTCGGTATACACCTTGCCATACTGCATCAGCTCCGTTTTTTTATCCCCTGCCAGATGGAACTCTGTTGCCCCCGCCCCTTTAATAGGGATGAACAAGATATTGGGTGTCAATTTCCTCGATACATACCTGGAGTCATGAGCATCCTTCATCGTCTCAAACAATCCGGCAAATAACTCAATGGCATTCCCAATCTTTTTGGGCTTCCCCAGATGGTCTTCAGATGCAAGCTTCAGCCCAAGCACCGGCCGAAGCTTTTTTACGTGCTCTGAATCAAACAGCCACATGGGAAAATTGCTGAGAACCCCGCCATCTACAATAATATTCTTTTTCTTTTTTACTCTAAGTGTGACAGGCTCGAAAAAATAGGGAATGCTGCAGCTCATCCTCACCGCCCGTGCCACAGGGAACCGGGCCGGGTCAATCCCGTATTCAAGCAGGTCATCAGGCAGTACCATCAGACGGGCATTCGTCAGATCAGACGCGATGACCCGGAAGGTCTGCGGCGGAATATCCGAGAATGTATGGATTCCTTTCTCTGCAAGAATCATGGCAATCCACTCCTCAAGCGCGTCGCCCTTATACAGCCCCATCCTTTTATAAAGGAGAAGCCATTTGGCAAAAGGCATAGGAATCCACAGCTTCCTTTCATCGAGCAACTTGTGAAAATCAGTTTTTTCTATGATTCCCTTTATTTCACCGCTTGTGTAGCCGGCCATAATAAAAGCTGCAATAATGGCTCCTGCGCTTGTACCACCAAGACGGACAAAGCGGAAGCCCTTCTCTTCAAGCGCCTCATACGCACCGACAAAAGCTAGCCCCCTCATCCCGCCTCCTGAAAAAACCCCATCCAATAGCATCCAGCCATCCCCCTGAAGTCCATATTGATACATCTTTAATCAGGAGGGCCTATCCATATTCCAATAGAGGATAAACATGACAGGGCTGACTGGCTGTTTTTTTCGGTAGAAAGGGGCGGAGCAGCATGTATCATAGGGATTCCTGCAGCTGGATTTTTATAACATCATATATCTTGGTGGCATTCCCTGCCTGCGCCTTACCCCGTTCCACCGCCCCACTGTGTTAGTTCCTGCTCTTGTCCAGGTTCCTTTCCAATGGGCTGCGAGCAGAAAAACTCCTGTAGTTTTATGAATGTTCCAGGCTGTACGGGCCGCTGGGATGAGATTTCAAAAGGAAGGTCGTATATTATGCTGAAACAACAGGGACAACCGTCCAGCTGCAATAATGAATATGGAATCATTATGGAGATGATAAGATTACAATGATAGGCGATGTAATTTATGTGCCTATGAGGGTGTATATCTTAAAGGTGTGACAGAAGTTATTTTCATCATACTGATTGTATGCGACGTACTGTGTAGGCTTCTGATGATTTAATTTACAAATTTATGAAACTAATGCTGGCGGCCATCGTACATAAGGCAAAGAAATACTACAAAATGAGGTGTTGCCGTTGAAAATTAACAAATATAAAATGGAAACATCGAAAGGAAAGTTACAATATAATATCAGTGGAAACGGAAAGCCTAATATAGTTTTAATTAACGGTGGTTCGGGACCAATAGAAGGCTGGATGAAAATAATACCAGATATTTCTGAATCATCATCAGTATTTTCATATAATCGGTTTGGTGTGGCCGGGAGCGATAAACCAAAAGAAGCACAAGATGGGTTATCAATTGTCAAAACTCTGCGTGAAGCTCTAACAATAGTGGGATTTGAACCCCCATTCGTACTGGTTGGTCATTCGCTAGGTGGTTTATATGCAAATTTGTATGCCCGAGTATACCCAGACGAAACAGCAGGTATTATTTTTATAGAAGCTAGTCATCCAAAAGATTTAATCCTTAATCAATACCAAGGGAAAACAGTAAAGGCAATTAATAAGATATTAGCAATCTTTGATTTCTTATCTTCTGATAAACAATTCAATGAAGTTAATTTTGTTAATGAAACTGTGAATCAAATCCATCAATTTGATAATTTCCCTGATATACCGGTGTATGTAATTACAGGTGGAAAAGAAAATCGGATGATGCCAGAGGAAGTCAGAAAAAAGCGATTAGAAAATCAATTAGAATTACTTTCGTTATCACCTAACAGCACACTTATTCTGGCAGAAAAAAGCGGGCATTTCCCGCAATTAACAGACCCAAATCTAGTGATTGAAACCATTGCGGAATGTGTAAAGCAAATAAATAATCGATAAAAAAATGTACAGTTGTGTAGTCTATCCCATGTACTTGACAGCCCAGTGAATGGTAAGTGTTACTCCAGCAAAGCGATCCTATAAAAAAGACTCGGACCATAATGGCTCCGAGTTTTCCCGTCCTGATTTTAACTAAAGTTTATGCTTACCCAGCTGTGAATTACTGTGTGAAACTTCTTCTGGCATTTCAATACCGAACCCGTTAATGTAAGGTCCAGGCATTCCATTTGTGAAATCAAATACTGTTTATTTGCTGTATGTGAGCCTGGTATATTATATTACATTACGTAAAGTATTGCACCGTTGATTGCGGAAAGTATTCGGCGATGTATCCCCTGATTGTATCTTCAAGTTCTTTCGCCTCTTCATTTTGATAAACATATTTACCGATTCCATAGCGGCCCCATTTGTATTTACGTTTACTTTCATCGAGCTCAAGCTTTGATTTTGGATAATTCTTAAGTATAACCTTCTTGGCCGGCGAGGTGAATCGGTGCTGAATCAATTCAAAGGTCAGATCGGATAAGTCCAGTCCTTCCAGCGAACTGTACAGACGTTCGAAAAGCTCTTGATAGCCTTCCTTCCAGTTTTCATGTCTATAGATCGGTGCCACAATGAATCCGAGTGGATATCCTGCATGAAGCACTTTCCTGGCTGCCTCAAGCCGGCCTTCAAAGGAAGATGTTCCGGGCTCAAAATTTTTGATTACATAGCGTGAATTCACACTGAATCTAAAACGTGTCTTTCCATTGTGTTTCGCATCCAAGAGATGATCCACATGTTCAAATTTAGTAACAAACCGGAGCGCTCCATACTCCTGCTGCCCAAAAAATTCGATAGCCTTCTTGAGAGAATGCGTAATATGATCGACCCCAACAATATCGGAGGTACAGGCTGCTTCAAATCTCGTGATTTCCGGCTTCCGCTCTTCCATGTATTTGACAGCCTGCTCAAAAATTTCATCTGTATTCACATATACACGAATGTAGGGCTTACTGCCAAGGGTGGTCTGGAGGTAGCAATAATGGCAGTGCCCCATGCAGCCTGTGGCGAGAGGTATGGCGTATTCGGCGGAAGGCTTTGACGTATCAAACTTCAATGTCCTTCTCACCCCGACGACCAAAGTCGATTTGGCGACCCGGTATTTTTGAAAATCAGTTTCCCCCGGAAGGTTCCTGATTTGATTATGAGAGGTGGTCTCGCGGATTTCCACATTCAGGTCCTCAAACTTCTTTTTCAATTCTCTTCCAAGCGGATATTCTAGTGCCTTCGGCTCGATATAGACCAGCTGAGGCATAAATGGCTTAACCAGCTTTCTCACCACACTTCAATTTGTTTTTTACAGAATTAGTATGGGCCCCGTGAACTTGAAGCATGAATTCCTTGTTTTGGGAACATATTTTAAAAAGCAGTTTTCGCATACATTGCGGCTGGTAAATTTAAAAATGTTTTCGCTGCAGTCACTCGCTTTCCGCGGTGCGGGCGCTGAGCCTCCTCGGGCTTCGCCTTTGGGGTCTCAGCTGTCCCTCATCTCCTGCAGAAGTCTCGCACCTGGAGCGTAAGTCCACTTGCTAATTAATTTAATCTCCTTACAGACTCATTCAAAAACAACAATCTTTTAGAAAAGAGCCTTTAAAAAAAACAAGCCCCCTAAAAAAAGGCGGCTGGTGACGGATGGAAAGAAAGTCTTCCTATCCCTTATATGTAGACCGGCAGTTTAGATGCCCAGAACATTGATGGTCTGTCGAAGCCCCTCCAAAGCAAATCTGCTCAGGAATCGATAGGCAAAAAGGGCAATGATTGGCGAAAAGTCGATTCCTCCAAGCGGCGGAATGAACCTCCGGAATATGGATAGAAACGGCTCTACCACTTTCATAATCCAGCCTCCAATTTTGGAAGCCTGGAATCCTGGGAACCAGGAACCAAAGATCGATATGAAAATCAACCAATAGTAAAGGTCAAAGGCATACTGCCCAATCTGAAAAATCACATTACCCAATATAGTTACTCCTCTTTTGTTGGTATAGTCTGGCCGAGCCCAGTAATCTTTATATGTATATTACGTTATTTACCCAAAATGGTTTCATTTATACGAAAAAAAGTTTCAGGTTTGTGAATCAGGATGGATTCTGCAGGAAGCAGGTCCTTCCAAAAAAAGAAAAGAGGCCGTCCTTCGGCCTCTTCTCCTTATAATCCGCACTTCAGCTGCGATCCGCAGTTCGTACAGGTATTGCAGCCGCCGATATCCTTGACCTGGCCCTTACGGCAGACCGGGCATGTATTCCCGACTTCTGAACCAATGGTAACATCGGTCGAACGGAGCGGTGAAATGGTGTCCACCAGCACGACTTTCTTTTCTTCTTTGACTGTTGTTTCTTCTTCATCAAATGTATTTTCTTCTGCTTTCAATGTGAGTACCTGGGAGTCACGGCTTCCATCAACATAAACCGTGCCGCCCTTGGCACCCCCCTTGTAAAGGCGTTCGTATACTGCTTCAACCTGCTCGACAGTATAGCCCCTCGGTGCATTGACCGTCTTGCTGATGGAGCTGTCGATCCAGCGCTGGATGATGCACTGAACATCGGCATGGGCTTCCGGCGAAAGCTCCATTGCCGAAATGAACCACTCGGGGAGAGAGTTCGGATCTGTCTCTGGATTTTTCGCAAGATATTCCTGGACAATGTCTGCTTTCACTTCAATAAATTTACCCAGGCGTCCGCTTCTGTAATAAGTGAAGGAGAAGTAAGGCTCAAGACCTGTGGACACCCCTACCATTGTGCCGGTAGAGCCGGTTGGCGCAACCGTCAGAAGGTGAGAGTTCCTGATGCCGGATTCAAGGATGGAATCCCTCAAGTCCTGTGGCATTTTTTGCATGAAGCCGGTTTCTGTGAATGCCTGGCGAAGGCGGTTCGTCTCCTCTGCAGATTCTCCTTCAAGGAACGGGAAGCTTCCCTTTTCCCTGCCAAGCTCTATGGACGTGCGGTAAGCCGTCACTGCAATCGTTTCGAATACTGAATCAACCAGTTTGTTGCCTTCCGCGGAACCATATTCGGTTTCACAGTATATGAGCAGATCATGGAGCCCCATAACACCAAGGCCGACACGACGCTCTCCCAGTGCCTGTTTTTTGTTGTCTTCGAGGAAGTACGGAGTGGCATCTATTACGTTATCCTGCATGCGTACGCCGACTTCAACGGTCTTTTTTAGTTTATCAAAATCAACGGTTTTGGTTACTTTATCTGCCATTTCAGCCAGATTGACAGCTGCCAGGTTGCAGACTGAGTATGGAGCCAGCGGCTGCTCTCCGCAAGGATTTGTAGCCACTACCTGCTGGCCGTATGCCTTGGCATTGGTCATATCGTTCGCATTATCTATGAAGAAGATCCCAGGCTCGGCTGAATAGGTGGCACAGACATTGATCAGGTTCCAAAGTTCTTTAGCTTTGATTGAACGGTAGACGCGTACCTTATGGCCGAGTTTTTCCCATTCCCTGACGTCGCCTATCTTGTGCCATTCCTTGTTGTAAACGTCCATTTCTTCCTCGTCATAGCTCTCGACATCCGGGAAGCGGAGCTCGTACATTTCGTCTTTTTCGACAGCTTCCATGAATTCCTTTGTCAGGCAGACCGAGATGTTTGCTCCGGTCAGAAACTCGGAATTATGTACGCTGTAGGTTCCGCCCGTACGCAGCTTATTCTCGGCGTCCTTGATGATTTTTTCGCTGAAGCCGCCAAGGCCCGGCATGGTTTTATAATTGACAATCCCCTGATACATCGCTGCTTCCGATTCTGTGAAAGGGGTGAATTTCAATTTTTCATTGGCATACTGCTTGATGGTTTCATCGGTTGTATTTTCAATGAGATAGCGGAGAATCCTTGGATTCTGCATCTTGGAGATGATGAACTCCACGATATCAGGGTGGGAATCAATCAGCATGATCATCTGAGCTCCGCGCCTTGAACCGCCCTGCTCAACCAGATGCGTAAGCTTTGCAATGTCATCGAGCCAGGATACAGATCCTGATGACTTGCCGTTTACGCCCCTGGCCAGTGCATTCCTGGGACGAAGAGTCGAACCATTCGTGCCTACCCCGCCGCCGCGGCTCATGATCTCCATTACTTGTTTACGGTGCTCTGATATTCCTTCCCTTGAATCCTGGACAAACGGCATTACATAGCAGTTGAAGTAGGTGACATCCGTATCGGCACCTGCCCCGTATAATACCCGCCCTGCAGGAATGAAGTTCAGGGATGAAAGCTCCTGGTAAAACTTCTCGAACCAT